>CAWKET010000034.1:0-13607 GCA_963848585.1 uncultured Alphaproteobacteria bacterium
GAAGGTCTACGAGGACGAGCACACGCTCGCCTTCCACGACATCAACCCCCTGAGCCCGACCCATATCCTGGTCATTCCCAAGGGGCCGTACGTGTCGTTCGACGACTTCTCGGAAAAGGCGTCGGATGCCGAGATCACCGCCTTCGTCCGCGCCGTCGGCAAGGTCGCCCGCGACGCCGGGGTGGCCGGCGACGGCTACCGCATCCTGGCGAATATCGGCGAGAACGGCCACCAGGAAGTGCCCCACCTGCACGTCCACATCTTCGGCGGCCGGAAGCTCGGCCGCATGCTGCCGCGCGAGTGAGCAGAGGCCGGTTTGACTCCGGCCTTCTCCTTCAACCGGCCCTGGTCGGCGGCACTTCGCGGATGGCCCGATGGCTTCCTCGGTCGCTGTCGCGACGACGCGGCTATCCAGCTCCGTCACACTGTAGTCCGCGCCTTCCAGAAAGCCGGCAAACCCGCCGGCTTCCTGCGTGATCAGCACGCCGGCGGCGTGGTCCCACGGCTTCGATCCCTGCGACAGGACGAACTGCCGCCGGCCAAGCGCCAGATCGATGTAGTCCGCCGCCGAGCAGCGGTGATTCAGGATCTCGCCGAACAACCCGGATGCGGTCAGTCCCGGATCGGGCATGGTCCAGTTTTCCGCGGTCCAGTAAGCCGATCCGACCGACTGGTTCAGCGGAGTCGCCTTATCCACTTCCAGCCGCCTGCCATCGCACCAGGCGCCGCCGCCGAGCAGGGCCGTGACCGTGACGTTGTTGATCGGGTCGTGAATCCAGCCGGCCTTGGTCTCCCCGCCGACGACATAGGCCAGGATCGTCCCGAACACCGGGTTGCCCGCGGCGAAGTTCAGCGTCCCGTCCACCGGATCGATTACCCAGACCGGTGTGTCGCCCAGCAGCGCGTCAAGCGTTGCCGGCTCGCGTGAAACCAGTTCCTCGCCGACCACCAGCGTGCCCGGATACGCCTCCAGCAGCAGCCGGCTCAGCATCTCCTCCGCCTCGATATCGGCGATGGTGACGGGATCGTTCGGCCCCTTCTGGGCGACATCGCCCGCCGCCAGATTGCGGAACCGGGGCAGGATCTTTGCTTCCACGGCGGCGCGGATCAGGCCGCTGACGTGGTCCATATCGATCATCATGGGAACTTCCAGGTGAAGGGGCCAGGTAGGTGAGGGGTAGCCAAAGGATCAGGGCTGTTCGGCGATCACGATGAAGGGCTTTGGGACACCCGGCATTCTGCTGGCGCGCAGGCGGTCAGGCTGATGGCCGCCGCCTCCGCCGCCGAGCATGCCAGCGTGAATTTGGTGTCGCCGCCGGGACCGGAAAGCGCTTCCGCGCCAGGGGGCGGCAGTGCGCGCCGCTCGACGCTGACCCGTGGCGCCTTGTCCGGCCGGGGGCGGCCGTCATCGTTGCCGGGGGGTGCCGTGAAACTGCGCAGAGCCCGTTTCCGGCGCCGCGTGAACGGCACCCGGCAGGAGCACGAGCCGCCATCAGCGCCGCGATGGTGACGCGGCGCAGGGACAGGCTCGGCAAGGTGATGACTGGATTGTTCATGGCCGGATCGGTGCTGACGGGATGCTGACGCCGGTTTCCCGATGCCGGAGCCCATCATAGCCCAACCTTGGCCTGCGGTCAGGCGGTCTTCGCGCGCCGGGGCTCGTCGGTCTGCATCATTTCGCGGAGCGTCGCGATCAGCTCGTGGCCCTTGGGCGTCAGGGAGATGATCTTGCGGCGGCGCTCGCGGGGGTCTTCCTCCGCCTGCACAAGGTCAAGGCCCGGCTTGCCGAAGCTGTGCCACTTGCTGAGCGCCGCCACATTGCGCGACGCCGAGGACTGGGCGATGCCAAGGCGTTCCGCCAGCTCGCGCATCGACATGCCTTCGTTCTGCGCCAGTGTCAGGAACGACAGGGCGTACTGGATCGGCAGGTCGGGGTCGAGCTTGCGGAACTCCTCAAGCACATGCATCAGCGTGAAGATCTCATCATGTCGCACGCCTCCCGCCATTCAGCATACCCCGCTTATCAGGAGACCAGCGCGCCGGGGTGTAGATGCCGTGCCAGCGGCCGAGCCAGAAAAGCAGCTCGCCACGCTCGCGCCGCACCTCCAGCCATGAGCCGGGCCGCGCCCATCGGGCATATTCAACATAGAGCTTAGGACCGCGTTTCAGCGTCAGGTAAATCGGCATCACAACACCCGGGAAACCATATGAGGAACGTGTTCGCCACGAAGACCATGCCGGCCGGCTTGTTCATCGACACATAGCGGTGACCGGAAAGCCCGGTTTGGCTGGTGTTTCGGTGAATAGCTCGCATGGTCGTCTCCTCGTTCTGGATCATCGGATGTTTGTTTGACGCCCGCATCTATCGCCGATTCCGGCAATAGATGCAAGCCTCTAAATCTTCCGACCTCGGATGCGTTCAAGCGTAAGAATGGGATCATCGCCCATCAAGCCGATGTCCCGCTTCACGTGGTCGGGCAGGTGATGCAGCGTGGCGGCCGTCCCGGCCTCCCGCCACCAGCGCACAAGGACGCGCCATATGCGGATCATTGCGGTGTCCTCCGGTTGATCAATGCAGGTGCGCAATACATCCGATATCGGATGTATTTTGTCAACGGCATTTCGCTCGGGGAAGGCCAATTGGAAAGCGGATGAGGCGTGCCGGACCACCGGCCCGACACGCCAGCGCTTACTTGACAAGCCCAAGCTCCGTCAGCGTTCCTTCGATCTGGCTGCGTTCCGTCTTCAGGAACTGCGCGAACTGGTCCGACGGCAGGTAGAGGTCGATCCAGCCCCGCTGCTTCGCCAGATCCTTCCACTCGGCGCTCGACGTCACCTTGGTCATCAGCGTATCGAATTCCTTGCGCTCGGAGTCCTTGATCCCGCCCGGAGCGAAGATCCCGCGCCAGTTGACGAATTCCAGGTTGACGCCCTGTTCCTTCAGGGTCGGCGTATCCACGCCCTCCAGACGCTCCGGCGATGAAACCGCCAGCGCCCGCAGCTTGCCCGACTGGATCTGCGGCGCGAACTCGTTGTAGCCGCTGACCGCCGCCGTGATGTGGCCGCCCAGGACGGCGGCCAGCACCTCGCCGCCGCCGGCGGTCGCGATGTAATTGACCTTGGACGGCTCGACGCCCGCTTCCTTGGCGATCAGGCCGGCCAGGATCTGGTCGCTGCCGCCGGCCGAACCGCCGCCCCAGGACACCGAACCCGGATCTGATTTGAACTTGTCCAGCAGGTCCTTCAGCGACTTCAGCGGACTGTCGGCCGGGACGACGATGCTGGAATACTCGCCGGTCAGCCGCGCCAGCGGGGTCACCTGATCCAGCGTCACCGCCGATTTGTTGGTGATGATGGCGCCGACCATGATCTGGCCGCCCACCAGCAGGCGTCGGCGTCCGCTTCTTCGCGGTCACGAACTGGGCGAGGCCGATCGTTCCGCCCGCACCGGGGATGTTCACCACCTGGACGTTGGGGACCAGCTTCTGGTTCTGAAGCACCTGCTGGACCGAGCGCGCATGCTGGTCCCAGCCGCCGCCGGGTGCCGCCGGCGCTATGATCTCAAGGCTCTTGATCTCGGCTGTCGCGGGGCCGGCGAGGATCGTGCCGGCGGCCAGAACCGCCGCGGCCATCACGGGCCTGAAGAATGTAAATCGCTGGCGCAGCATCTTTGTCCTCCCTCCCTTTCTTCTCATTGTTCTTGGGCAGCCCAATTTTCGTATCCGGGTTGCCGCATTGCAGCCATGTTAGCAGACAAAACGATCCGTGCACGATTTCGGTGCGAAAGCCGCCGAAAGATATAGCGTGGCGCCAATACCGCTCTCCGAACCGCCCGCATAGCCGGATGAGCGTGCGGATGTCACAAACCTGTCACTTAAAGCCGGTACAGTATTGGTTTCAGCAGCGCTCACAGCGCAAATAACCGTACGCAATTTGTGGAAATCAAATTCGTGCGGGAAATATCGGCTGTGATGAGGCGCACTGCCGAAGCAGATCGCGCGTCGCGTTTTATTCGCCCAGACCCGTATCCGGTGGTTTCGGCCAATCCCGCACCACCGGCCTCGGCGATAATTCCAATTCCTGCAAACCGACGACAACGACAAGTCACCCGGCGGCCCGACCAAGGGACCCGCCGACAAGGGAGCGGACATGACTGAAGGATCATTTCACCGGCGCCGATCCAGCGCCGTCTGGCTGGCCGGTGCCGCGTTGGCCCTGGCGGTCGGCGGCGGCGCCTGGCTCTGGTACGACGGTTCACTTCCCGGCACCACGACACCCGCCCAGGCCCAGACAGCGGCACCTCCGCCACCGCCGGTCACGGTCAGCCACCCGCTGCGCCGCGATCTGGTCGAATGGGACGAGTTCACCGGACAGTTCGGTGCGGTCGATTACGTGGAAATCCGGGCGCGCGTCCCCGGCTACCTGCAATCGATCCATTTTCAGGACGGCCAGATCGTCCAGAAGGGCGCTTTGCTCTTCGTGATCGATCCGCGCCCGTATGAAGCGGCCCTGGCCTCCGCCAAGGCGCAGCTCGCCCAGTCCAACGCAAGGCTCGACCTCGCCAACCAGCAGCTCGCCCGCGCCGGAGCGCTCCGCCAGCGCGACGTGCTGTCGGCCAGCACCTATGACGAACGCGTCCAGGAAGTGCGCGTCGCCGCTTCCGGCGTCGAAGTCTCCAAATCCGCCGTCCAGACCGCCGAGCTGGACCTGGAATTCACCCGCATCACCGCTCCCGGTTACCGGCCGCGTCAGCCAGCGCGAAGTCAGCATCGGCAACCTGATCGCCGGCGGCACCGGCAGCGCTCCCACACTGCTGACGACCATCGTCTCGCTCGACCCGATCTACTTCAACTTCGACATGAGCGAGAGCGACTTCCTGGCCTACCAGCGCGCCACCGCGCGCGGACTGCTGGCCGAGCAGCGCGACGGCGGGGTAGGGGTGCAGGCCCGCCTGTTCGACGAGCGCGACTGGCCGCTGGAAGGCCGCATCGACTTCATCGACAATCAGGTGGATCGCGGCGCCGGCACGATCCGCGTCCGCGCCGTCTTCGACAACCCCACCCTGATGCTGACCCCCGGCCAGTTCGGCCGCCTGCGCCTGCCCGGATCGGAGCGCTACACCGCGACCCTGGTGCCCGACAGCGCCATCGTCAGCGACCAGTCCAACAAGATCGTCCTGACCGTGGCCGAGGACGGTACGGTGGTGCCCAAGCCCGTCCGTCCCGGCCCGATCGAGGACGGCTTGCGGATCATCCGCTCCGGCCTTGAGCCGACCGACCGCGTCATCATCAGCGGCATCGTCCGCGCCCGGCCCGGGACCAAGGTGACGCCGCAGGACAGGCGAAATCCAGGAGGCGGCGGTCGCCCCATGAAGCTCTCGCACCTGTTCATCGAGCGCCCGATCTTCGCGACGGTGCTCTCGATCCTGATCACCCTGATCGGCGGCTTCGCCTATTTCACCCTGCCGGTGGCGCAGTATCCGGAAATCGCGCCGCCGACCATCGTCGTCAACGCCAACTATCCCGGCGCTTCGGCGGAAGTCGTCGCCGACACCCTGGCGGCTCCGCTGGAGCAGGAGATCAACGGCGTCGAGAACATGCTCTACATGTCCTCGCAATCGACCGGCGACGGCAGGCTGGCGCTGACCATCAGCTTCGCGCTCGGCACCGACCTGGATACCGCACAGGTGCTGGTCCAGAACCGCGTCGCGGTGGCCGAACCGCGCCTGCCGGAGGAAGTCCGGCGGCTCGGCGTGACGGTGCGCAAGAACTCGCCCGACATGCTGATGGTGATCCATCTCAGCTCGCCCGACGAGTCGCGCGACCAGCTCTACATCTCCAACTACGCGACACTCCAGGTCAAGGACGTGCTGGCCCGGCTCGACGGCATCGGCGACGTCCAGGTCTTCGGCGCCCGCGACTACGCCATGCGGATCTGGCTCGATCCCGATCGCGTCGCCAGCCGGGGCATGACCGCCGGCGAGGTCGTGGCAGCGCTCTGCGCTCGCAGAACGTCCAGGTGGCGTCCGGCGTGCTCAACCAGCCTCCCGTGCCGGTGCAGGGCGCGTTCCAGCTCAACATCGAAACCCAGGGCCGGCTGATCGATCCGCGCCAGTTCGGCAATATCGTGGTCCGCACCGATCCCGACGGCCGGGTGACGCGCGTCCGCGACATCGGCCGGGTGGAGCTGGCGGCCCAGGATTACGGCACCAACGGCTATCTGGACGAACGGCCCGCCGTGCCGCTGCTGATCTTCCAGCGTCCGGGCTCCAACGCGCTGGCGACGGCGGAACGCATCATGGCCACCATGAAGGAGCTGTCCGCCAGCTTCCCCACGGGCCTGCGATACGACATCGTCTACAACCCGACCGAGTTCATCGCCGAATCGGTCAACGAGGTGATCAAGACGATCTTCGAGGCGGTGGCGCTGGTCGTGATCGTCGTGATCCTGTTCCTCCAGACGTGGCGGGCCTCGATCGTCCCGATCGTGGCGATCCCGGTATCGCTGATCGGCACCTTCACCGTCCTGGCCGCCATGGGCTATTCGCTCAACACGCTGTCGCTGTTCGGCCTTGTGCTGGCGATCGGCATCGTGGTGGACGACGCCATCGTCGTGGTGGAAAACGTCGAGCGAAACCTGCGGGCGGGCATGTCGCCGAGGGAGGCGTCCCACCGCACCATGGACGAGGTCGGCGGCGCCCTGATCGCGATCGCCTTGGTGCTGACGGCGGTGTTCATCCCGGCGGCCTTCGTCTCCGGCATCTCGGGCCAGTTCTTCCGCCAGTTCGCGGTGACCATCGCCGCCGCGACCGTGATCTCGTGCTTCGTCTCGCTGACGCTCAGCCCGGCGCTCTGCGCCCTGCTGTTCAAGCCGCACGACCACGAGGCGCACAAGAAATCCGGCCTGCTGATGCGCCCGGTCCACGCCTTCTTCAACGGCTTCAACCGGGTGTTCGACGGGCTGGCATCGGGCTATGGCGGCATGACGCGGCGGTTCGTCCGGCTGCCGCTGATCGTCCTGTCGGTCTACGGCCTGCTGCTGCTCGCCACGGGATGGCAGTTCAACCGCGCGCCGACCGGCTTCATCCCCAACCAGGATCAGGGCTACCTGATCACGGTGATCCAGCTTCCGCCCGGCTCATCCCTGTCCCGGACCGATGCGGTGGTGCGTGAAGCGACCAAGATCATCCTGGAAACCGAGGGCATCGACCACGCCGTCCCGTTCGCGGGCTTCGACGGCGCCACCTTCACCAATGCGTCCAACGCCGGGGCGATCTTCTCCGCCATGGCGCCGTTCGAGGAACGGTTGGAGCACGGCCTGACCGCCGACCGTCTCCAGCGCGATCTGATCGGCCGGCTGAGCAGCATCAAGGACGCCTTCATCATCACGATCCCGCCGCCGCCCGTCCGTGGCATCGGCAATTCCGGCGGCTTCAAGATGATGGTCCAGGACAAGCGCGGACGCGGCGCTGAAGTCGCTGGAGGAGGCGACGCAGGAGATCGTGGCCGCCGGCAACGGCACGACCGGTCTGGCCAGCGTCTTCTCCCTGTTCAACACCAGCACGCCCAAGGTCTATGCCGACATCGACCGGCTGCGCGCCCAGATGCTCGGCGTTTCGGCCGAGCGGGTGTTCGAGACGCTGGAGGTCTATCTGGGCTCGACCTTCGTCAACGAGTTCAACTTTCTTGGCCGAACCTACCGGGTGACCGCCCAGGCGGACGGCTCGTTCCGCGACGATCCCAGGGACATCGCCAACCTGAAGACCCGCAACGAGCGGGGAGAGATGGTGCCGATCGGCTCGGTCGCGGAACTGCGCGACACCACCGGCCCGTACCGCGTGACCCGCTACAACCTCTATCCCTCGACCGAGATCCAGGGCGCCACCCTGCCGGGCTACTCGACCGGCTTCGGGCTGGATGCCATGGAACGCATCGCGGCTGAGAAGCTGCCCGACGGCTTCGGCTTCGAGTGGACGGAACTGGCGTTCCAGGAACGTCAGGCGGGCGACAGCGCGCTGATCGTGTTCGGCATGTCGGTCGTCTTCGTCTTCCTGCTGCTGGCGGCCCAGTACGAAAGCTGGACGCTGCCGTTCTCGGTGATCCTGATCGTGCCGATGTGCCTGCTGGCCGCCGTGACCGGGCTTCTGATCCGGGGCCTGTCGGTCGATATCCTGGCGCAGGTCGGTTTCGTCGTCCTGGTCGGCCTGGCGGCCAAGAACGCGATCCTGATCGTCGAGTTCGCCAAGCAGGCCGAGGATGAGGGGATGAGCCGGTTCGACGCGGCGGTGGAAGCCGCCCGCACCCGTCTGCGGCCGATCCTGATGACCTCCTTCGCCTTCATCCTGGGCGTGGTGCCCCTGATGATCGCGGAGGGCGCCGGCGCCGAAATGCGCCAGTCGCTGGGTACGGCGGTGTTCTCCGGCATGCTCGGCGTGACGTTCTTCGGTCTGATCTTCACGCCGGTCTTCTACACCGTGATGCGGAAGTTCGCCCGCAAGCGCCAGCCGCCGCAGCCCGTCGCGACGCCGACCAACCCGAACGCCCGCTCCGGCGGAATAACGCGATCAGTTCGAAACCAGCAACCGCAACCCCAACCCGCCGAGCACCACGCCCAACGTCGCCTCCAGCCCCCGGCGGAGGCGGCGGTAGGCCACGGCCACCGCGTTTGCCGACAAGGCAATCGCCAGCGTCATGTGCCACGCCAGCGACAGCGCCACGGCGCCCGCGACGGCGATCACCCCGACCAAAGCCGGCGTTTCCGGTGTCAGGAACACGCTGGTCAGCGACACCCAGAAGACGCCGGCCTTCGGGTTGAGCAGCATCAGCCCGAAGCCCCGCATCACGCTTCCCCTGGTCGAAGCGGCCGGCGCTGTCTCTCAGGCGCCGGTACGGCATCGGCCGTCGCTTCGCTCTTCCTCGATGCCGCCCGGATCGACAGCACGGCCAGATACAGCAGGAACAACCCGCCGCCCACCCGCAGCGCCGTCTCGATCCAGGGGTTCCGCGCCGCCAGCATGGCGACGCCGAACACCGCGCCGAAGCCCCACACCGTTTCCCCAATGGCCATGCCCAGCGCCACCTTCAGGGCGGCAGGCCGGCCCTTTTGCATGGCGGTGCCCAGCAGCACGGCGAAGTTCGGCCCTGGGCTGACCAGCGCCAGCGTGAAGGCCGCCCAGAACGCGGCGAGCAGGGAAGCGGCGACCATGACAAAGAACTCCTGAAGGTAATCCGGGAAAGGAGCCGACAAGTGCCGCATATTCAGGCAACCGTCAACTCCAGTGAAGCGGCATACCCCACAGGAACCATCGGCACGGACAACAGCCTGAACATCACCTCGGCCTGAAAAACCGCATCATCGTAGGTCGGTGTAGAGCGAAGCGGCACCCGACAAGCAGACGCGTCGGTGTCGAGTGCCGCTTCGCTCTACACCAACCTATGAGAACAGCACGCACACCGGTCAATCTGGGATCAAACCTGCGTCTCACCATCCCCCACGGCGCCGCCAGCCCGCTGCAGATTGTTCATCAGCCCGTTGATGAGCTGCACCAGCAGCGGGTCGGCCCGGTTGATGGTCTGCCGCAGCATGCTGGCGGGCATTTCCAGCAATTGCGTTTCCCCGGCGGCGCTGGCGTTCGCCATGCGCGGCCGCCGGTTCAGGATCGCCATCTCGCCGAACAGGCCGCCGGTTTCGACCTCTCCCAGCACGTGCTTGTCGGCGTTCCGTGCCGGTCCAGATGATGACCGAGCCGCGCTCGACCAGATACAGATGGTCGCCCGGATCGCCCTTGCGGAAGATCGGGTCTCCGGGGCGATAGTGCTTGTGCTGGAGAATGGCGGCCATGAGCGAGATTTCCGTCGGAGCCCGGTAGTCGGGCGTTCCGTGAAACTCTGCAACAGGACCCGCATCGGCGCAAGCCATGCGACATCTAATCGCCTGATCCCGGACCGCTTAGCGGCTGGGACTTACACGCCGGTAGCTCAGCGCCTCGGCGATGTGGTGCCGGCGTACGCCGGTGCTGTGCTCCAGGTCCGCCAGCGTACGCGCGACGCGGAGCACGCGGTGATATCCCCGCGCCGACAGCCGCATACGCTCGGCGGCTTCCGTCAGCAGGGTGCTGCCCGGCTGGTCCGGCGCCGCGATCCGCTCCAGCAGGTCGCCGTCCGCTTCCGCATTGGTCCTTGGCGCGTCGCCATGCCCGGTATAGGCTTTTTTCAGCCGTTCCGCCTGGGTCGCCCGCGCGGCGGCCACTCGGGCCGCGACTTCGGCGCTGCCTTCCGCCGGTGGCGGCAGGCTCAGATCGGCGGCGCTGACCGGCGGCACATCGACATGGCAATCGATCCGGTCGAACATGGGGCCGCTGATTTTCGACTGGTACTGAACGGCGCATTTCGGCGCCTGAGCGCAGGCGCGCGACGGATCGTCCAGGAAGCCGCAGCGGCACGGGTTCATCGCGGCGACAAGCTGAAAGCGCGCCGGATATGTGACATGGACATTCGCCCGCGCCACCGTCACCCTGCCGGTTTCCAGCGGCTGGCGCAGCGCTTCAAGCACCTGCCTGGGGAATTCAGGCAGCTCGTCGAGAAAAAGCACGCCGTTGTGCGCCAGACTGATCTCACCGGGTTTGGCCTTGGAGCTTCCCCCTACCAGTGCGGGCAGGCTGGTTCCCTGATGCGGCTCGCGAAATTGGCGGTTCCGCAAGCAGCCTGCCGCCTTGCAGAAGCCCGGCGACGCTGTGGATCATGGATACTTCCAGCGCTTCCGTCGCATCCAGCGGCGGCAGAATCCCCGGCAGGCAGGAGGCCAGCATCGACTTGCCCGAACCCGGAGGGCCGACCATCAGCAGATTGTGGTTGCCGGCGGCCGCCACTTCCAAAGCGCGCTTCGCCGTTTCCTGCCCCTTGACGTCGCGCAAGTCCCGCATGCTGGGCGCCACCGCTTCCATATGCGGTTTCGGCGGGGTCAGGACCTGCGTTCCCTTGAAATGATTGATCAATGCGAGCAGGGTCGGCGGCGCCAGGACCTCAAGATCGCCAGCCCACGCGGCTTCGCTGCCGCAGGCCGCCGGGCAGATCAGCCCGCGGTTATGGGAGACGGCGCCGATGGCGGCCGGCAGAACTCCGGCGACGGCGGTAAGGCTGCCGTCGAGCGCCAGTTCACCCAGCGCGGTATAGCCGGCGATCTCATCCCCCGGCAGCACGCCCATGGCGACCAGCAGGCCCAAGGCTATGGGAAGGTCGTAATGGCTGCCTTCCTTCTGGACATCGGCCGGCGCCATGTTGACGGTGATGCGCTTGGCCGGCAGCGACAGGCCCAGGGCCTGGAACGCCGAGCGGACGCGCTCCCTGCTTTCGCCCACCGCCTTGTCGGGCAGTCCCACCACGTTGAAGGCGACGATGCCGCCGGAAAGCTGGACCTGAACGTCGATATCCAGGACTTCGATGCCCTGGAAGGCCACCGTATTCACCCGCGCAACCAACGTGACGCCTCCCGCTTCATGGCACACGCTCTTGTATGCTGAATACGGTCGGACTGCCAGAGATGGCGGCATATCTTCAGCTTGCCCACGCGTGGTCGGATTGCCGCAGGGGATGGCTGGGATGCGGTTCCGGCAATTATCCGAATAAACAGGTCAGGATTGCCGTACCGACAAATGAATCGGCCTTGTCGGATTTTCCGTGCATGGTAATAGGCGGATCGGGTGAAAATTTGTGGACGGGTTTGCCGGCAATGCGGAATTTGACTTCTGAAGGGCAGGCGAAGATCGCCGAGATCGCTCAGCGCCACGGCGTCAGCACCGATGGCGTCCTGACCATGCTGGACGCCCTGCAGCGGGGCGGCGGCACCATGGCCCAGTTCAGCCATCCCGATTTCGGCGGCTCCGGCCAATGGATGCGCGGCGGCATGACGATGGTCAGCGACCTGTTCAACAACGCGCTGAAGGCCAAGGTCGATGGCGTCTGCAATGACCTGTCATACCTGCTCGGCGGCGACTTGAGCTGGTTTCAGGAGCCGGTGCGGAATTCGTCCTTCGGCTCGTCCGGCTCCTTCGGGAATTACGGTTCGTGGTGGCCGCAGGAACTCGGCCAGCCCAATTCCAGCGGCGGCCAGAACGACATCCGCTACGCGTATTTCGGCCACGCCAACCGGCTCGCCGTGGATATGGGCGGCACGGTGACCGTCTATGACACGGGGGACCATGTCATCTCCGGTGTTTCCCAGCAGCAGGGCAACGGCTGGACGCTGACCTTTTCCAGCCAGTACGGCACGGTGCCGGTCAGCAGCCTCCGCGTCGTCAGCGGCAATGCCGCCCAGGCCAGTCCTCAGCCCGAGCCGGCCCCGGACCGCCCGTTCCAGTCCCCAGGCATCGTTCCAGCCGGCGGAACCATCCCGTCCGCTATCGCTCACCCCCGATGGACTTGCCGGCACGACCTGGAATTTCGGACCCGCCGATGGCGGCTCAGCCGCCAGGATCACCCTGTCGCCGGAAGGTGGCATCAGCGGCGATGCCGATCCGCGCGCGCGGTTCTGGTCGGCCGAGAACGGCGCCCTGACCTTCTACGATGCGGATGGCCGCCCGACCGTCCGCTTCACCGATGTCGGACAGGAGCAATCCGGCGCCACCATCACCGGCACCGATCCGGCGTCGGGCGGGACCACTTGGGTCCTGCGCAGCCCCGACGCGCCGGCAACGGCTCCCGTCAACGCCCCTGCGGCGCCATCCGCTCTGCCGATCCCGGTGGATCTTTCCGCCGGACGGTGGACGCTTGAAGACGGCGGCGGTCAGGCCCTCGCCACCCTTCGGCTGGCTCCCGACGGCGGGATCGAAGGCGGACGGCCGACGGAGACCCGCTGGCGCATCGACGGCGATACGGTCGTGCTGCTGCATGGCAGCGGCCGGCCTACCGCCCGTTTCGACACCTTCCAGTTTCAGCGCGGGCGCTGGACGCTGAATGGCACGTTGCAGAGCGATCCCAACGTCACCATGGTGTTACGTCAGGCCTGACGGCCTCCGAGAACCAATCGGACCGTAACGAACCGGAAAGACGATGCGCCTTCAACTCTGCACTTGGCCCGAGGTCGAAAACTATCTGAAGACGTCGCGCGGCATCATCCTGCCGATCGGCTCCACCGAGCAGCACGGCCCCAACGGGCTGATCGGCACCGACGCGATCTGCGCCGAGGAAATAGCACTGGGTGTCGGCAAGGCGACCGGCGCTCTCGTCGGGCCGACCATCGGTGTCGGCATGGCGGCCCACCACATGGAATTTCCCGGCACGATGACGCTGCGGCCCTCGACCCTGATGCTGGTCATCCGCGACTATGTCACGGCGCTGGCGGAGCATGGCTTCCAGCGGTTCCTGTTCGTCAACGGCCATGGCGGCAATCTGGCGACCGTGCGGGCGGCTTTTCAGGAAATCTACGCCGAACTGCGCGCGGCGCAGGGTCCGGCAGCGCCGGAACTGCGCTGCAAGGTCATAAGCTGGTGGGAAAACGAGAGCGTCTACAAGCTCAGCAAGGAGCTTTTCGGCCCGGCTGAAGGCAGCCATGCCACGCCCAGCGAAGTGTCGGTCGTGCAGTACTTATACCCCGACCACATCAAGACGGCG
>CAWKET010000035.1:0-83580 GCA_963848585.1 uncultured Alphaproteobacteria bacterium
ACCCGCCGCCGTACCACTGGGGCCGGCTTTACCCGACCCGCTGGTCAACCTGCTTTCCGCAGCCGGTATGGCCGGGGTCGTGCCGGTATCGCTGGAGCGGGTTCCGCAGGACCAGCGGCCGGCGACATTCGCGTGGAAGTATGGGCCGGTATTCGGCGGCATCCGCGAGGTCAGCATCATCGACAACCGCAATCTGACCGAGTTGACGGATGCTTATGTCGATGTGCTGAGGAACAGTTGCGGTGGCAAGTTCAGCTCATCGCTCGGCCCCATTGAGACGCTGCGCGAGATCACCATGCGAGTCGGCGAAGCGGCCTGCGCGCTGCCGGAGCGGACCACCGAATTCCGCCACCTTTACTACATCAACAAGGCGCGTATCTTCACGACCTTCATCCACGAGAGCGACAGCGCCACGAAAGCCATGGCGTCGAACGCCCGCGACCAGTTGGCGGCCGTGATCCGGCAACTCGCGACAACCGGCACCACGGCCCGTTAGCACCCGATCGACCGGCGGCCGCTCTAGCCCAGTGCCGCGCGGTATGAGCGCATCGTTCCTTCGGCGCAGGCGGCCCAGGTCAGGGCGGCCGCGCGCCGAAGCCCCCGCTCGGTGAGCCCGCGATTGCCGTCCTCATCCTCGATCAGTGCCAGCAGCCCATCGCGAATTGCGTCCTCGTCGAACGGGTCGGCGAGGCGGGCGCAGCCGGCGGTGACCTCCTCCATCGAGGTGCCGGCTGAACACAACACCGGCACGCCGCTCGCCATCGCTTCCAGCGGCGGCAGCCCGTAACCCTCGTAAAGGCTGACATAGGCCATGCCGCGAGCGCCGGCATAGAGCACGGGCAGTTCGTCGGGAGCGACGTAGCCCAGGTAGCGGATGGCGCCCCGCTCCACCAGGGCGTCCATATCGGACAATTCCGCCGCGTTGCGCCAGCCGGAAGCCCCACCACAACCAGCGGCGCATGTGCCTGGACAGGGGCCGGCAAGGCGGCATAGGCGGCAAGCAGACGGCGCAGGTTCTTGCGCGGCTCGATCGTGCCTACCGTCAGCAGGTATTCCCCCGCAGCCAACCCATGGCGCGCCAGCACGGGGCCGAGCGCCTGCCCTGGTCGCGGATGGTATTCGGGTCCGACCCCCAGCGGCACCACATCGATTCGCTCAGCATGGGACCGCCAGCGCCGACATGACCTCCCGCCGGACGAAATCAGTCGTCGTGATGATCCGGGTGGACTGCGCCAATGCGCGCGGCAGGTGCCGCTCGATCCAGCGCAGCCGCTCGACCGGCAGGACATCGGGAAAACGGTGCCACGCGAGATCCTGAAAGGTGCTGACGCAGATCCCGTCATAGGGGCGCGGGATCATGTTGGGTTCGTGATAGAGCGCGTCGCGCCGCGCCCGGATGAAACCCATCGGCCCTGGCGCCTTGAGCGCCAGACGCAGACGCCAGCGGTAAAGGACGCTCCAGGCGGCCATGGCCAGCCTCGACTCGTGGGCCAGCCGCCGCAGGGACGAGGCTGGCCGCGAGGCCGCATCCGCCATCGCGGAGTCGGCGAGCCGGTCGGGCACATGGTCGATTCGCCGCAGCCCCGCCATCAGCACCACGCGCCCGATTTCCGGGCGAAGCAGAAGTTCGCGGTAGAGGTTCCAGGTGTAATTGCCGATACCCGTCCGGGGCAGGATCAGCGATTCGGCGGCAAGCAGCAGATCGAAGGTACCGGTCACACGCCCTCAGCCGGCGACACGCGCGCGCCAATAATCCCAGAACGGAGGCGAGCGTGTAGTCCATGTCCCGCTCAGGCTGCCAGTCCGAGCAAAGCGTGCGCCCGGCTGCTGTCGCCGACCACCAGGGGCGTGTCGCTGGGCCGGAAACGCGCCGGGTCCGGCGTCACCTCGATCCGCACCTCGGACATCGCCAGCAAGGTGTCGAGCATGTCACCGATGCGGCGGGGCTTGCCCGACGCCAGATTCATCACGCAGCCCACCGGCAGTTCGTCCGCCAAGCAGGATCGTGCTGACATAGGCATCGACCACATCCTGGACATCCAGGAAATCGCGCATGCTGTCCAGCGAGCCGACCCGTATCACCGGTTCCTGAAGCCCCCGCTCGATCCGCGCGATCTGCGCCGCGAAGGAGGGAATGGCGAAATGCTCGGTCTGGCCGGGACCCGTGTGATTGAAGGGCCGCAACCGCGCCACTTTCAACCCTTGCAGGGCCATCTGCCCCAGCATCAGGTCGGCCGCGGCCTTGCTGCTGGCATAGGGATTGGCCGGCTGGAGCGCCGCCGACTTGTCGAGCGGCACGCCGGCCTTGAAGCTGGCGCCGTAGACTTCGGAGCTGCTGCTGAAGACGATCCGGCACTCCGGACATTCGTCCGCCACCGCGAGCGCGATGTTCAGCGTGCCGTTCAGATTGACGTTCCAGGACAGCCGCGGGTCGCGGGTCGCCGCCGTGACGGCGGCGACCGCGGCCAGATGCACGACATGGGTCGGCTGCTCGGCCTTGATGACACCGTTGACCTGGGCTGGATCGGTGACGTCCAACTCGACCACGCGCACGGGGATGCGGGCATTGGCGCCGCCCCCGATCTCCAGCGCGCCATCCTTCGCCCGTAGAAGGAGCCGGCGACGATCTCGCTTCCCGGAGCCAGCACCTTGTCCAAGGCGGCGATCAGGTGACGGCCGACAAAGCCGCCGGCACCCGTCACCAGCACCTTCAGGGGCATGTCCTTCAAGGCCACGGCCATTCCTACTTCATGTTTCGGCGGACACGCTGAAGATCGACGTCGACCATCTCACTGGATCATGGTCTCCAGGCTGATCTCCGCCTCCCAGCCGAACGTCTCCTTCGCCTTGGTGGGATCGCCCAGCAGGACGTCGACTTCGGCGGGGCGGAACAGGTCCGGGCAGATCACGATATGGTCGTCGGCTTTCAGGCCGACATACTCGAACGCGATCCGGCACATGTCGCGCACCGTCGTCGTGCGGCCGGTCGCGATGACGTAGTCGTCCGGCACTTCCTGCTGAAGCATCAGCCACATCGCCCGGACATAGTCCTTGGAATGGCCCCAGTCGCGCTTGGCGTCGATGTTGCCGAGGCGCAGTTCCTTCTCAAGGCCGAGCTTGATGCGGGCGACGCCGTCGGTGACCTTGCGGGTCACGAACTCGATGCCGCGCAGCGGCGACTCGTGGTTGAACAGGATGCCGCTGCTGGCGTGAAGGCCGAAGCTCTCGCGGTAATTGACGGTCATCCAGTGGGCGTAGAGCTTGGCGGCGGCATAGGGCGAGCGCGGGATAGAACGGCGTCTTCTCGCTCTGCACCGGCTCCTGGATCAGGCCGTACATCTCGGACGAGGACGCCTGATAGAAGCGCGCTGTCGGGCATTCCAGGCGGACGGCTTCCAGGATGTTGGCGGCGCCAAGGCCGGTGACGGTGCCGGTCAGAAGCGGCTGCTGCCAGGACGACTTGACGAAGGACTGCGCGGCAAGATTGTAGACCTCATCCGGCTTGACTTCCTTCATCGTGCGGATCAGGCCGGAAAGATCGGTCAGGTTGCCGTCGATGAACTTGATACGCTTCTCGATCCCGAGCCACCGCAGGCGCGCATCGACCACGTCGGCCGAGCTGCTGCGCCGCAGCATGCCATAAACCTCATACCCTTGTTCGAGCAGAAGTTCAGACAGATAGGCCCCGTCCTGTCCGGTAACGCCAGTAATCAATGCGCGCTTCATCAGTCAGTACCTCGCTCGAAATGCGCCGGAAAACCAAAGGCGCTCAGACAATCTCGATTTCCGGGAACGGGAAGATCATCTTTCCGCCCCGCGCCGTAAATTCCTGCTCACGCGCCGAAGATCCCATCTTTGAAGTGCCATGGCAGGACAAGGAAATAATCCGGCTTCATAGCCCGCGCATCCGCCTCGGAAACGATGGGAATGTCCGTGCCGGGCGTGAACGATCCGAACTTGTCGGGATTCACCTCCGCGATGGCCGGCAACTCCTTTTCCGTGATACCGCAGAACTGAAGCAGCACATTGCCCTTTGTGGATGCGCCGTAGCCTAGCACCTTCTTGCCGTCTGCAACCAACGCCTGCAACAGCCGTGTCAGGTCATCGCGATGGCGGAAAACGCGCTCCTCGAAATCCCGGAATGGGCGGGGCGTGTTCAGCCCCATCCGCTCTTCCTGTTCAAGCAGCCAATTGACCACTGCGTCATTAGAGCCGATGGGGTTGTTCCGCTTCGCCGCCGTCACCGCGAAGCTGCCGCCGTTGACGGCGTTCATCTGCACGTCGACGATCTGCATATCGGCGCGCATTAAGAATGTATTTAACGACGCCAAGGGAATAATATTCCAGGTGCTCGTGGCAGATGGTGTCGTACGAGTACATGCGCAGCATCGACGGCATGTAGCTCTGCTCGAAATGCCAGATGCCGTCGTCGCTCAGCACCTCGGCCACCTGACGGGCGAAGTCGATCGGGTCCTCGAGGTCGTAGAACATCGCGATCGAGGTGACGACCTTGGCTTGGCCTTCTGCGAAACCTTGCGCGAAGTTCGGCGGCCGAGAAGAAGTCGGGCACCAGCGCCGACGTCGTCGGGATAGTACTGCTGGAACTTGGCGCCGGTCGGGTCGATGCCGATGCGCTCCAGCCCGGGCGCCGTGTAGGACTTCAGCGAGCGTGGCGTCGTTGCTGCCGATGTCGAGCACGACGTCGCCCGGCTTCAGGTCGGCGACCTTCTCCAGCACCTGCGATCTTGCGCGTCAGGTGGCGGACCATCGACTGGTTGAGGCCGGAGCGGTAACCGTAGTTCTCGCCATACATCTCGCCGGCATCGTAGGAGTGCGCGAGTTGCAGCAGACCGCTGTCCGGGCACCAGACCAGTTCGAGCGGTCCCGACGTGATTTGCTCGCCCCGCTTCTTGGGAAACACGCCGGTCAGTTCCTGGAAGCCCAGGTTCAGAACCGAGACGAGGTTCCGGCTGCCGCTGATCCGGCATTTCTCGACGTGGCTATAGCCTGTTTCTTCCATAGCGGTTCACCTTGTTTCATTAGGGGTGAGAGTTCGATTGCCCGATTTGGGACTTGAAGACTTGGGGTCTGAAAGTCAGGAACTCGACGGTCTCGGGGATTTTGGCTGAGCAGCCCGAAGCTCTCGAACAGGTCTTCGGGCGGCGGACCCGACTGGACCCGCCCGGCCTTCCAGGCCTCCCGGTAGAGTTCGGCGAGCATGGGCACCTGCCGCTCGCGGAATTCGTCGAGATGCTTGCAGCGCTCCAGCAGCCGCTCCATCGAGAAGTTCGCCCGCACTTCCTCGCTGGCCGAGAAGTAGATCTGGCGCGCGTGGTTGGCGGCGTTGGCGCAGTGGCCCAGCCGGTAGACGTCGAGGTTGGGCGAAGTCACACCCTTGCGCTCGGCGAGGTCGAACAGGTCGGGCATCCGCTCCAGGTGCCAGAGCAGGACGAACTCCTTCCAGGAGACGTTCATGTTGACGACGACGCCAGGATTGCCGATCCAGTAGCAGGGCTTGTCCATCAGGGCGTTCAGCGCATAGACCGACGACGGGACGCAGGTCAGCAGCGAGCTGAACGGCTGGCCCTTGATGTTCTGGCTGTAGCCCATGACCGCATGGTCGCGCCGGAAGATGCAGGCGTAGATCGCGGTGAACAGGTTCTCGTTGAGGGCGGCCACTTCCCGCAGTTCGGCCGCGTAACGGTTCGGCCCGCCCTCGGCGATGGCCGTGGCCGACAGGATCAGCTCATCGACATCGCGCAGATCGGCCGGCTTGTCGAAATGGGTGTAGGCGTAGTTCAGGTAGACCATGTGGATGTCGGGATGGTTGATGATCCCGTGCAGCACATCCTCGATGATCCCTTCGATCATCAGGTCGTCGTCGCCGAACACCCAGACGAAACGGCCCTTGGCATGGCGCGCCGTGACGCCCAGATTGCCCAGCATTCCGACATTGGCCGGATTGCGGTAGCTGCGGAAGTTCTCCTCGCCCTCGAACTCGCGGACCACATCGGGCGTATGGTCGGTGGACGTATTGTCGCAGACGACGATCTCGATGACATCGCGGTAGGGCCGCGTCATGTCCAGGATGCGGCGCAGGCTGTGCCGCAGCCACTCGGCCCGGTTATAGGTCGTGACGCAGATCGACAGCAGCGGCGGCGCCAGCGCTTCGACCGGCTCCGGCAGGTTGGCCGGCAGCGCTTCGATCGACCGGGTCACGCGCGGCTGGACGGCGGCCAGATCGCCCAGCAGTTCAAGCGCGTAATCCTCCCACGTCTTGATCCGGCGCTTGGAAATCTCCCGCTTCAGCCGCTCGATCGTTTCAGCATCGAAAGCGAGCTTGGCGATACCGTCGGCGATGGCCGCGACATCCAGCATATCGACGGTCAGGCAGCCGCCGCCCTCGGCGGTCTCCGCTATGGCGCCGCTGTCGTGGCACAGGCACGGCAGGCCGTTCCACAGGCTCTCGATGATCGGCAGGCCGAAGCCTTCCTCATACGAGGAGAAGATCGTGAAATCGGCCTGCGCCAGCAGCGTGTCCAGTTCGGCGTCGCTGACATGGTCCAGGATGGTCACATTGGGCAGCGACTCATCCAGTTCCCGGATCTGGGCTTCCAGATCGGGGAAGATGCCGCCCCGGCCGACGATGGTCAGCCGCAGGTCGCCGCCCGCCCGGCGGTCTGGGGATCTTCCGCCAGCATCTTGAAGGCCTGGAGCAGCCGGACGTAGTTCTTGCGCGGCTCGCGCGTGCCGATGGCGACGATGTTCACGCCGTTCCGGGCGCTCACGGCATGCGGCGCCCGCTTCTCCATCTCGCTGAACTCGCCGGGCAGCGTGCAGGGCACGATGCGCGACGGGATGTTGTTCAGCTTGCCGAGCCTTGCGCGGTAGAACTTGTCCAGATCGACGCCGGCCGCCTTGGAAATGCTCAGGATCAGGTCGGACTGGCTCAGCATTTCCCAGTAGTCGTAGAAATGCCGCATCGCCCCGGCCGGATAGTTCTCCCGCATCTTGTGCGGGATCAGGTCGAAGAAGATCGAGCCGACCTTCATCCCCAGCCGGTGGGCATGATCCATCAGGCTGCCGTCCGCCGGCCGCAGCGGCACGGTCACTTCCGGCAGGATCAGCCAGTGCCCCGCGAAGTCGCGGGCGAGCGGCTTGGCGCGCAAGCCGTCGGGACCGTTCCACTTCGCCAGATAATCCAGATCGGCCTGAGTCAGCGCCGCGAAATCGTGCCGGTCGTCGTCCCATTTGACCAGTTGAAGGTCGATGCCAAGCTCGGCGAAGGCCGAAGCCAGCCCCCGCACCACCCGCTGGACGCCCGTGTTGAACGGCTGTGTCAGCGTCAGATCGGTCCACAGATAAACCCGCCGCAAGGCGGTATGCCGCGCCATCGATCCCAGCACGTCGCCCGCATAGTCGCCCCAGGTCCGGAGCGGCCGGTCCAGCGCGTCCCGCGCCAGCCCAGGCGCAGATCGCGGTCCAGGATCATCCGCTCAAGCCCGCGTTCCAGATCCCTGGCCGAGCGGGTATCGACCGTAAGACAGCCGCCGGCTTCGGCGATCTCGCTCATCGATCCGAATTCCGCGCACAGGCAGGGCTTGCCGAACCAAAGGCTCTCGATGATCGGCAGGCCGTAGCCTTCCTCGACCGACGGGAAAGCCGCGAAGGCGCACTCCCGGTACATCGCCACGACTTCCTCGTCGGGCAGGTACGAGTGAAGCCGGACCCGGGGATTGGCCTTGGCCAGCTTATCGACGGCACCAGCCACCTTGGGATGGGTGTGCCCGATCAGGTTGAGGGTGACGTCCAGGTCCGGATGCCGCCGGCAGACCGCGTTGAACGCCTCCAGCAGCATGACCTGATTCTTGCGCGGCTCGATCGTGCCGACGCACATGATCGAAAGCGGCCCGTCCTCCGCCTCCCCGACGGTTTCGGCGCGCGGCCGGTTGACGAAATCCTCGCCCAGCGGAACCGGGTGGATCTGCGGGATCTCGTGGGGCGGCAGCTTCAGGTCGTTGACATAGTACGAGCGCAGATCCTCGCCCGAATGGGCGGAGATCGGGATGATCAGGTCACCCAGCGCTATCTGCTCGACATATTGCCGGTGAGCGTCGCGGATGTCCTCATAGCCCTGGAGCCGGATCGGGATCAGGTCGTAGAAGACGAAGGCGATCTTCAGCCCATAATAATGGGCATAGGCGATCAGGGCCGGCGTCACTTCAGCCCCGTTGCGGCTGAAATGGGTCACTTCCGGCACGATCAGCCAGCCATTGGACGCATCCCCGCCATTGTCGGTCGTCTTGAGATCGACGCCGTTCAGGTGCAGCGCCACATCCGCATGCTCCTGAGCCACGGCATCCGGCCCGTCGAACCGCGCCAGCCGCTCCAGTTCGGCCTCGCCGCAGCGGGCCAGCGCCTGGAACTCCTCGTTCCACTTGACGAAGACGACATCCTCGCCGCTCCGGCGGAGTTCGCGCGCAAGACAGCGGACCACGCGCTGAACACCGCTGTTGCCCTCGTAGGACGAGGTGTGATCGACCCAGTAATAAAGCTTCGAGGGCATTTACGGTTTCCGGCAAATGATGGCGTAATTGTAGTAATTGGCGCGGGCGTCATCGGTGCGATGCTCGGCCGGGATTGGGGCGGTGTAGAGAGTCCGCTCGACGGTGAAGCCCGACCATTCCATCAGGAACGCCACCATTTCAGGCGGCAGCGGCTTTACGTGCGTCTCGTCCATGTAGAAGCTGTTGAGCGCTATCGGCGACAGCGGGTTCAGCGTTTCCGCGATCAGCACGCCGCCGGGAGCCAGCTTCTCCGCCGCCGTCTTGAACAGATCGCGCAGGTAATCAGCCGACAGATGCTCGATCACCTGGAACAGGGCGACACCGGAGAATTGCTGCTGCGCGCCTTTGAGGAACTCCAGCGCGTCGCCCAGCACCACCTCGTGCCCGTCCTCGCGCAGCCGCTCGGCATTCCGCGAGTTGATGTCGACGCCGAGCGTCTGGATGCCCTGTTCCTTCAGCAGCCCCATGAACTCGCCCCGGCCGCAGCCGAGGTCGAGGAACTTCAGCGACCGGTCCACCGGCTCCAGATAGGGCAGATACGCCCGCTGCTGATGGACCACGGCGGCGCTGCGGTAGAACAGCTTCTCGAAGGCGTAGTAGTAGGTGTCCCAGTCCGGCGCTTCGAGCAGCTTGGGATCGGTTTCCCGAAGCTCCTCCATGTAGCGGGTGCCGGGGACCTCGTGGAGAGCGGGGAACGCGGGCGGCTCCGGGGGAGCGGCGGAGGCGGCTTGGTGGCTTCGACCACCGCTTCGAGCTGGCCGCGCAGGCCCCGGTCTCGGCGTCGAACTGGCTGCGCAAGCCTCGGTCAGGCTTCGATCTGGCCGCGCAACGCCCCCGTCACGGCGTCGAACTGGCCGCGCATGGCCTCGATCTCGCTCTCCAGACGGTCGAGCCGGACCATCTGGGCCTTCAGGTAATGGAGCGCTCCGGCGTTCTCGCCCTGCTGGCGGGTCAGGCGGGTGACCGCCTGTTCCGACTTCAGCAGCGAGGACCGCAGACGGCCCCGGCCCTCGCCGATCAGCCGCTCCTGGATGTCGTGATTGCGGGCGATCTCGTCCCGCAGCTTGTCTTCCAGGGTTTCCAGAACGGCGAGCTTCTCGTTCAGCGCGATGATCTGGAAATCCAGGGTCTGGGTGCGCGCATCCACGTCCGGCAGGGTTTCGAGCTCGCCTTGCAGCCGCTCCTGGGTCTCGGCCAGCACCTGCTGGCGGTGCGACAGCTCGGCCAGATTGCGGTCGATGCCGCGCAGCCGCGCCATGACGAAGGCGGTCGTGCGGCCCATCTGCGCCAGGATGCGCGGCAGCCCGATCAGCGCCGTGCCGCCCCGGAACAGATAGCCCGCGGCCGGCACCTTGTAGCCGAGCTGGACCGCCAGCGGCAGCATCAGGCCGTCGATCCGGACGCCGACCTGGCGCCCTTCGGGCGACATGCGGAGCCGGCCGATCAGCTCGACCTTGCTCATGCCGCCGCGCAGATCGTCCAGCCGGCGGCGGAACTCGTTGGCGTAAGGCGCGCGCCGGAGCACGGCGTAGAAGGCGTTGACGACGAATTCCGCGTCATGAAACGCCTGAAGGTCGTTCAGATGATAAGCGGGCTCGCCGATCCGGATGGTGGGATCGGGCATCAGCTCGCCATCGACCACCACCGGCTGCGCCCTATGGGATGTCCGCAGGGCCGAGGCCGGGCGGGTGCGCGCGGGCGGGATCGCCGGCTGGGCCACGCCGTCGGCTCCGGCAAACTGGCTTCTCTCGCGCATCATCGCCTGCTCGGGCAGCAGCGTTGGGGCGGGCTTGGGTGCTGCCGCCCCCACCTGTGCGGCACGGCTCCGCTCGATCCTGGTCCGCAGGTCGGTAAGGTCGATCATCTGCGTACGGGCATTCATGTTCATGGTCGGAACTCGGTAGCTCGCTTATTGCCGCTGCCCGGCCGAGGAAGGGGCGGAGAGAGGGCGGATGAGAAAAGCTGGGGGATGGCGCCGCTCATGCGTGGGCCTCGGCGGCGGCCTCTTCCTCGATCCCCGCCCCCTCGATTCCGGAACCGGGCGCATAGGAGACGCGGGTCGGCAGCGGGGTGAGGCCGGCGAAGTCCGGGACGCCTTCCGGCATGACCTGGAAGACGATCGCCTGATCGATCCAGTCCAGGTGACTGCTGTGCATGGCGTCGTCCACCACGGCGACCGTGACGTTGTACGTCCCGCCGCCCAGCAGGAGCTGCACGTCGAAATCGACGTGGAACTGGCTGCCGGCCTCGAACTGGTCGTCGATCACGACCTTCTTCAGGTGGGTATTGGTGCCGTAGACGTGGTTGCCCAGCCGGTCGCGGATCAGGATGCCGACATTGGGGCGGACGGTCGGATCGTTGCAGGTGATGGTCTGGCGGATGCGGGCCGTCTCGCCGGTCTTGAAGACCCGGCCGGGCTGGCCGTCCATGTCCAGGACCTGGATCGCGGAGATCTGCATCCGGGCGTCGCCGCTGCGGGTGACCAGCACGCCGTCGCCCTGGAACTGGCGGATTTCCTCGTCCTTCTTCCGCCGGTTGACCATCGCCTGATAGTAGTCCAGCACCTCGTCGGGCCGGCCGTCGCGGATCATCACCCCTTCCTCCAGGATGATGGCGCGGTCGCACAGGCTCTTGATCGCGGTCGGGTCGTGCGACACCAGGAACAGCGTCGTCCCGGCCTCGCGGAAGCGGCGGATGCGGGCCATCGACTTGTGCTGGAAATAGGCGTCGCCGACCGACAGCGCCTCGTCCACCACCAGGATTTCCGGCCGGACGACGGTCGATGCGCTGAACGCCAGACGCATCGCCATGCCGGTCGAATATGTCCGCATCGGCTCGTCGAAATACTCGTTAAGCTCGGAGAACTCCTTGATCTCCTCGACCAGCGGCGGGATCTCTTCCGGCGCCAGCCCCAGAAGCTGGCAACTGATCACCGCGTTCTCGCGGCCGGTGAATTCCGGGTGGAAGCCGACGCCCAGTTCCAGCAGTCCGGCGACCCGGCCGTTGATGGCGACGGTGCCGGTATCGGGGGTCGAGACGCCCAGCACGATCTTCAGCAGCGTGCTTTTGCCGGCGCCGTTGTAGCCGATGATGCCGATCGATTCCCCCGGCTCGGCTTCCAGCGAGATGCCCTTCAGAATCCAGTGCTCGTGACGGCGCTTGATCCTGCCGTTGGTGATCGCCTCGACGAAGCGGTCCCAGTCGCTGTTGAAGGTATGATACTTCTTCGTGATGTTCCGGATGCTGATCAGGGGCATCAAAGATAGTCCTGAACCGCGCTGTACAGGCGCTTGAAGCAGAAATAGGCGAGCCCGCTCAACACCACGGCCAGAACGACGTGGCCGATATAGTCGGCCATGTGCGGCATGACGTTGTTGAGCGCGATGTCGTGATACCCGTCGATGATCCGGGTCATCGGGTTCCAGTTCGTGACGAACGAGGCGACGCCCGGCGGCAGGATCGACAGCGGGTAGACGATCGGGGTCAGCCAGAACCAGAAGGTCAGGATGATGCCGACCGCCTGCCCCACGTCCCGGAAGAAGACGTTGAGCGTGCCGAGCAGGATGCCGAGCGAGATCGCGATGGTCTGCTGGATGATCAGCAGCGGGATCATGCCGAGCAGCGACCAGCCCGGAATGCGGCCCGTCACGATCAGCAGCGCCGCGAAGACGCCCATCATGATCGCGAACTGGACGCCCTGGGAGACGATCACGACGATCGGCAGCGTGATCTTGGGAAAGCCCGCCTTCTTCAGCAGCATCGCGTTCTCGCCGAAGATGTTCAGCGACCGCAGGATCGTGTTGGAGAAGTAGGTCCAGGTGATGATGCCGATGCACAGGTAGATCGCATAGGACATGCTGTCGTCGGAACCGGGCAGCTTGCTCTTCAGCACCTCCACGAACAGCGTCATGTAGAGCAGGATCAGAGCCGCCGCGTTCAGCACCGGCCAGAGCCAGCCGAGAACCGAGTTCATCGACTGCAGGCGCATCTCCCGTGTCGCGGCGCTCCAGATGAAGGCACGGTATTGCCACAAAGGCGCCGCAAAGGGAACTTTCGCCAATGCCGCGTTCATGATAGGGCCCGCATTGTAGTCATTCCCTCAACGCGAAGAGACAGTCCCATTCCCACTCCCGTCACAGCCGATAAACACACCGGCAGTTCAACCAGCAAATTACCACTTTCCTGAAAAACACATCCAGTTTAACAACTTTTTATCCAATATTTACTCTATCAAGGCGGCGCGAATAGGAGCGGAACAGCATCTCATTGTCAAGGGCGCGCAAGGTGCGGCGCACCATATTGGTCAGGTGCGGCGCACCATATCGATCAGGGTGCGGCGCACCGTATGCGGCGGCCCGACACACTTTCAGCGCGTCATTCCGGCACACGCATCCTCAGCACAGGGCGGCATCGGCCATCAGCAGCGCGCCCGAGCGGTCGGCGAACGCCTTGGGCGAACAGCGCTCCCGGATCGTGAGGCTCGCCGCCCGCCCCAGTTCCGCCCCAAGGGCGGGATTGTCGCGGAGCCGCCGCAGGTGCCCGGCGGCGTTTTCCGCCGACGGTTCGGCCCAAAGCTGGTCGGCATGGTCATAGCTGCCCTGCGGGTCGTGCGCGGGCACAAGGCAGTACGAAACCGGGCAGGAATTGTCGAAATCCATGAAATCCGTATTGCCGGACCAGTTGGTCGCCACCACCGGCAAGCCCCTGCCCCATCGCTTCCGCCAGCGGCAGCCCGAACCCTTCCGACCGGTGCAGCAGCATGAGCGCGTCGCTGCCGGCGACCAGCTTGTCCAGTTCCGCCCGGTCCATCGTGCGGTCGAGCAGCGTGATGCGCGGATCGCCGTCGATCGCGGCGGCCAGTTCCCCGCACCCGGCGGCATAGGCCGAAACATGGTGCGTCTTCAGGATCAGCCTCGCGTCGGCGGCGCCATCGCCGAACGCCAGCTTGAACGCGCGGACCGCCGCCACCGGATTCTTGCGCGTGAAGCCGGAAGCCATGTTGAACGGCGTCAGCACGGTGAACGGGGCGCCCGCCACCGTCCCGACACCCGCTCCGGTCTCTGCGCCGGAGACCGGGACCGGATGCGGCACCACATGCACCGGCCGGTTCGTGTGGCGGCGGAAGGCTTCGGCGGTGAAGCGGCTGGGCACCCAGATCTCATGGACATGGTCCAGAGCGGCGATCCAGTCGTCCGGCAGGTCCGGCAGTTCCCACGCGAAATAGCCGATGATCCGCTTGCCCCGCAGGGCCGGGCGGCCAAGCATCAGCAGGGCCAGCGGCGCCAGCGGCGCGTTGACATGCAGGATCACCGTCCCGGCCCTGGCGGCACCGGAGGTCCAGGATCGATCGGCTCCGCCGGATCGCCCCCCAGCATGACCGGGCTGACATCGACCCCCCGGACATCCAGCCCCTGGTCCCGCAAGGCCCGCATCGCGAGCCGGGCGCCCTCGCCCAATCCGGTGGCACTGGAAATCGGCCCGACGATGACGATCGGTTCGGCCGGCGGCGGGCCGGGCATCCGGGCCGTAGGGGCCGCGATGCGGGTCGTCCCGAACAGCAGGGAGCGCCGCAGCCCCGGCGGAATGCGGCGCCAGACGGCGCGGGCCGTATCCCTGGCGGTGTCTTTCGGTGAAACAGGCATGGCGTTACGGGTCCGCTACCGGGCCGTACGGCGCTGCGGCAGGCGCGCCCGCGCCTCGCCACCGGATTGGAGCGGCGGAGTAGCTGGGTGCCGAGGGAGCCGGAGCGCCCGTTCCCAGCAGAAAGCGGGAAATCCGCTCGCCGGCTTCGGACCAGCGGTCCTCGGCATGCTTGGAAATGCCCAGGACGCAACGCTGGTAAAGCCCCGGATCGTCGAGGAAGCGGCCGATCGAATACGCCAGCGCCTTGCCGTCCACGGCATCCGCTATCAGCCCGTTGACGCCGGGAGCGATCTGCTCCACCAGCGCGCCCGTGGGCGTCCCGACCACCGGCACGCCGGCGGCTTCCGCCAGCGCCATCACGCCGGACTGGCTCGCCTCCCGGTAGGGCAGCACCATCAGGTCGCTGCGCTCCAGGATGCCGGGAAGCTCGTCTTCCGGGATATAGCGGTTTTCGACCGTCACATCGGCCAGAGCGTCGATCGCCGCCCGGTAGGGCGTCAGGTCGCCGTCGCCGCAGATCGCGAGGCTGAGGTCGGGATGGGTCTGTTTCAGTTGCCCATAGGCGTCCAGCAGCAGGTCCAGGCCCTTGTAGGCGACGATCCGGCCGAAAAACAGCAGGCGGCGCGGGGCGCAACGGTCAGCCGCTTCGACGCAGGCGCGCCGCCCATCCGCGAACTGGCTGAACGGGCCGCTGGGCGCCACGGTTATCCGGTCCATCGAGGCCTGATGGCGGGTGCGCAGCACCCGCCCGACATGGTCGCTCAGCACCACATAGCCGTCGGCCTGCTGAATTTCCCAGTCCAGCCACCACTGGTAGGGGAGGAACCGCTCACCCGGATGCAGCGTGGCGTCATGGATGGTGACGACATAGCGGCAACCGGCCCGGCGGATCGCCGGCAGCATGAACGGGTTCCACAGATGCTGCATGGTGCAGAGCACGAGGTCGATATCGTGCTCTTCAAGATAGTTCTCGAAAGCGCGGCGGACCTGCCGGATGCGCGGGAGCGCCATGACGGCGGAACCGACATCGCGATAGGTGTCGATATCCAGCCCCGGCAGGTTCAAAGCCTTGAGTTCGGCGTAGAGGTCGCAGTCGCGCGAAACCGACAAGTGAACGTTGAACTCTTCACGCTTCGAGAGTTCCCGCGCCACTTCCAAGCAGTAATGGGCTCCCCCGCCCCGCCTTCCCCAATACCAGATCAGCAGGTTCTGCTTCCGGCCTTCGGGTGTCTTTCGCTTGTCAGTGCCGACCACTCAATAAGGCCCTCTCTATCGTCGATTTCAGGGCTGGCCACGCACGGGGGACCTGCTGGATACCGCCCCACGTTCCGGGTCAGGTTCGGATCATCTACCGCTTGAACACGATCAGCCGAACAGGAGGCATCACACTCATAGCTAATGGCCTCCCCTGATCTCGTCAATTATCAAAGGGGCTTAAGTCCCACAACACCACCACACCATCCGACTAAGAACAAAGGCAATATACCTTTCGATTTAATCCATGCTTGTCATTTGATCTACCCCATATTCGCTTAACGGATGAATTGCGCCACCGCATCTTTCGCTTTCACGCACGCTCTGGCGTCGCGGGAGGCATGATCGACTTACACAGCCCTGGACCTTCCCGCCACCAAGGCGATCCTCTATGCTCGGCAACGTCACGATGTCTCGGAACGGCATGGCAGAACAGTGCCGGCATATTCGCCGAGAGGCATTCCGAAGCTCAGGGCAGGTTCATCGGTGCGTACAACAAAGATAGCGGTGATCGGCCTGGGGTATGTCGGACTTCCCCTGGCCGTCGAACTGGCCCGTCATTTTCCCACGACCGGCTTCGACATCGACGCCGGCCGGATCGCCGAACTGCGCGGCGGCCATGACCGCACGCGGGAGGTCGATCCGGACGACCTGCGCGGCGGCTCGCTGGCATTGACCTCCGATGCCTGCCGGATTGGCCGGGCACGAGCTTTACATCGTGACCGTCCCGACGCCCGTGGACGCCAGGAACCAGCCCGACCTTGGGCGCCGTCCTCGCCGCCTGCCGCACCGTCGGCGCCGCTCTCCGGGACAGCCGGGCACGACAGCCGGACACGACGGCGGACTGCCGGCGCCGATCGTGGTGTTCGAAAGCACGGTCTATCCCGGCGTGACGGAGGATATCTGCGGCCCGGCCCTGGAAGAAGCGTCCGGACTGGTCTGCGGACGCGATTTCTTCCTGGGCTACTCCCCGGAACGCATCAATCCCGGCGACCGCGAGCATACGATTTCCCGGATCACGAAGGTGATCGCCGGCCAGACCGAAGAGGTCACCGAACGGCTGGCCGCCGTCTACGGCGCCGTCACCAGCGGCCGGCGTCTACCGCGCCACCGGCATCAAGGTGGCCGAAGCCGCCAAGGTGATCGAGAACGCCCAGCGCGACATCAACATCGCCTTCATCAACGAAGTCTCGATGATCTTCGGACGGCTCGGCATCTCGATCCACGAGGTGCTGGAAGCGTCATCCACCAAGTGGAACTTCCTGAACTTCCGGCCCGGCATGGTCGGCGGCCACTGCATCGGGGTCGATCCGTTCTATCTGGCGCATCTGGCGACCAGCATCGGCCACCGGCCGGAAGTGATCCTGGCCGGCCGCCGGATCAACGAGACGATGCCGGGCTATATCGCCGACCAGATCGCCGAGCGCATCGCGGCCGCCGAGCGGCCCGCCGTGGCGAGCCGCATCCTGGTGCTGGGCCTGACCTTCAAGGAGAACGTGCCGGACCTGCGGAACTCCAAGGTGGCGTCACTGGTCAACCGGCTGCGCGACCACGGCTACCGCGTCGATATCCACGACCCTCTTGCCGATGCGGCCGAAGCCGCCGAACTCTACGGCATCGCCCTGCGCCCGACGCTGGAAGCCGCCGAGCCCTACGACTGCGTCGTCGGCGCGGTGCCCCACACGGCGTATCGCACCCTGACCGCAGACGCGCTGACCCGCCTGGTCCGCCCCGGCGGCCTTGTGGCCGACATCAAAGGCATGTGGCGTGATCTGACGCTGCCCGACGGCTACCGGCGTTGGGTTTTGTGAGCGCCAATCCGCCTCGAACTAAACTGACTGTCTGGAGCGGGTCTGAATATGACGGAACTTGAGACGAATACGTAAGTATTCGTCATGCCAAGATGATCGACGGCTGTCCGGCACGTTTTTAGCATGAACTGGCGCACGGCGTTGACTCTCCTCACATTCCGGACGTTTGAGACGATCCGGACTTGAGAGAGGAGCAACGCCGTGCCCGACCAGCATACCGTGTTATACGAGCTTTTGAAGCATGTTCCGGAAGCCCGCTTCGAGGAACTGGTCAAGACCCATGGCTCGGATGAGCGGCGCGGGGGCTGGACAGCAAAAGCCAACTCGTGGCGCTGCTGTACGGGCAGCTGTCGGGGGCGGAGGGCCTTCGGGCGATCGTGGCGGAACTGGAGAGCCACGAGGAGCGCCTGTCGGAACTGGGCTGCGATCCGGTCAAGCGCTCGACGCTGTCCGAGGCCAACCGCCACCGGCCTGCCGCGCTGTTCGGCGATCTGCTGGCGGCGGTCATGGCGCAGGCCCATCGCGGTCTGCGCCGGCACGTCAAGGAAACCACCTACCTGATCGACTTGACCAGTGTCAGCCTCAGCGCGCTGAGCGGGCGGTGGGCGCATTTTTCGGCCAAGGCATGCGGCGCCAAGGCCCACATCGTCTACGATCCCGACGCCGACCGGCCGGTCTACGCCGCGGTGACGCCGGCCCGCGTCACCGACCTGACGGCCGCCAAGGCGATGCCGATCGAGGCCGGCGCCACCGACGTCTTCGACCTCGGCTATTACGATTACGGCTGGTGGGCGGAGCTGCACGAGGCGGGCTGCCGGATCGTCACCCGGTTCAAGACCAACACTCCCCTGACGGTCGAGGAGGAGCGCCCGGTGCCGCCCCCGACCCCCGATGGCGGCGTCATCCTGTCCGACCGCGCCGGCCGCCTGCCCGAGCGCCAGGCCAGCCGCCGCAGGAACCCGTTCCAGGCCACGGTGCGCGAGGTCAAGGTGAGGATCGAAACCGGCACGGTCCTGCGCATCCTCAGCAACGACCTCAAGGCGAGCGCTCAGGAAATCGCCGACCTTTATAAAAGACGCTGGGCCATTGAGTTGTTCTTCCGCTGGGTCAAGCAGACGCTGAACATCCGCCACTTCGTCGGCACCAGCGAGAACGCCGTGCGCCTCCAGATCGCCGTGGCGCTGATCGCCTTCGTGCTGCTGCGTCTCGCCCAGGCGACCCAGGACGCCATCAAAAGCCCGCTCGCCTTCGCCCGCCTCGTCCGCGCCAACCTGATGCACCGCCGCCGCATCGATCAGTTGCTCCGGCCGGAAGCGCGACCGAGAAAGCGGCGGGCCAGCGGCCTTCAGGAGGCGCCGGCGTAAAACACCGGCCACCCCAGCTCCCCGCGTCACCACTAAAGGAAGAGAAAATTCATCATGCGCAGAATTATGTAAGCAAACAGCGTGCCGGACAGTCGTGGACTTGATCTTGGCATCTCCTGGCGTCAAGCCCCCATGCCAGCTCCGGCAGCCGGCAGAGAGCGGGTTCCACCGTGAAAGCGCCGCCAGGAGATGCCAAGATCAAGTCTTGGCATGACGATAGGGGCATGACGATTGGGGCATGACGATTGGGGGTATCACTCACATCCCGCACAACGCGGGCGAACCCCGCTCCGCAACCTCCAACGGAGCCGCGCCGTCCAGCCAGCGCCGGCTCCAGGCCTGGAACATCAGCACACCCCACAGGCTGTCGCTCCAGTCGCGCCGCCCCTCCTGATGCTCCGCCCAGCGCCGCCGGACCGGCGCCGGGTTCAGCAGTCCGGCTTCCCGCATCCGGCGCTCGTCCAGCAGATCTTCCGCCCAGTCGCGCAAGGGACCGCGCAGCCACGCGCCCACCGGCACGCTGAAGCCCATCTTGGGCCGTTCCACCAGCTCCGCCGGTACATACCGGTAAAGCACCTGCCGCAGCAGCCACTTGCCCTTGCCGTCCCGGATCTTCAGCGAGCGCGGCAGCCCCCAGGCGAACTCCACGACCCGGTGGTCGAGCAGCGGCACGCGCGCTTCCAGCGCCACCGCCATGCTGGCCCGGTCCACCTTGGTCAGGATGTCCTCCGGCAGGTAGGTCACCGCATCCTGGAACTGCATGCGCCGGACGAAGTCCGGGATATCGGCGGCGACCGATTCGTCCCACAGGATGCCGCGCGGCTCGACGCTCCCCGGCACCAGCGCCTCCGGATCGTCCCATTGGGACAGCAGGCCGCGATAAAGCTCGGCCTCCCCCGACTGGGCCAGCATGGCGCCCAGCTTATGCATCCGGTCGCCGGCCCGATCCGGCCGCAATCCGGAAGGCACCAGACCGAACAGCCGGTCCCAGGCCTGCTCGGACACCCCCCCGAAAAACGCCGACCCCGCCTTCCTGGCGCCGGACGGCAAAGCCGACAGGCGGCGGCGGGCGGCATCGGCCCAGAAATAGCGGTGATAGCCCGCGAACAATTCGTCGCCGCCATCGCCCGACAGAGCCACGGTCACATGCCGCCGGGTCATCTCCGACACCAGATAAGTCGGGATCTGCGAACTGTCGGCGAAAGGCTCGTCGAACATATCCGGCAAAGCCGGGATCACATCGCGGACATGGTCCTGTGCCACATAAAGCTCGGTATGGTCGGTGCCGAGATGCTTGGCGACGGCGGCGGCGTGGGTCGCCTCGTTATAGCCCTCCTCATGGAAGCCGATGGAAAAGCTCCGCACCGGACGGGCGCTCTGCGCCTGCATCAGGGCCACGACGGTCGAGCTGTCGATTCCCCCCGACAGGAAGGCGCCAAGCGGCACATCGGCCATCATCTGCCGCCCGACCGCGTCGCGCAGCAGCTTGTCCAACTCCTCCACCGCCTCCGGCCGGATCGCGCTCGCGCGGGGCGGCTCTCGCGAAGTCGCGCATGTTCCAGTAGCGCTCGATCCGAACCGGCGCCGCCGCCCGGCTCCCAGGTCAGCATGGAACCGGGCGGCAGCTTCTTGACGCCCCGGTAGATGCTGTGCGGCTCCGGCACGTAATTGAACCGGAAATACGACGCCATCGCGTCGCGGTCCGGCTCGGGGTTCCAGCCCGGATAGGCGCGCAGCGCCTTCAGCTCGGACGCGAACATCAAGCCGCCGCCAACTCGCCCCCAAGCTCGCCCCAGTACAGCGGCTTCACGCCGATCTGATCGCGGACCAGCACCAGCCGCCGCTCCGCCCTGTCCCACAGGGCCAGGGCGAAGATGCCGATCAGGCGGCGGACCACCCGGCCCACCCCCCAGAGGGCGCAGGCTTCGACCAGCACTTCGGTATCGGAATGGCCGCGCAGCCGGACGCCCGCCGATTCCAGCTCCGCCCGCAGTTCGAGGTGGTTGTAGATCTCGCCGTTATAGGTCAGGACCAGCCGGCCATCGGACGATTCCATCGGCTGCCGGCCCAGCGGCGACAGATCCACGATGGCGAGCCGGCGGTGTCCGAACGCTATCCCCGCCGCCTCGTCGATCCAGACGCCGTCGCCGTCGGGGCCGCGATGGGCGAGGCTGTCGGCCATCGCGCGGATGATTCCGGTAATCGCATCAGACCGCCGCCGCGATGAGGGTTCGACGAAACCGCAGATTCCACACACCGGATTTACTCTCCCCGCCGGATCATCAGCCTTACCGATAGTCACCTGACCCGAATAGAAGTTCCGGCACGGGAACGGCAAGCGCAATCATCGGTAAGTCGGGTCACCTTATGGATGACGACATGGACGACGACGGGGACGGCGCCCAGCCGCATTGACTTCCTCCCATGGGCAACCCCATTCTCCGCCGCACAAGCTCCAGGCAGCGACGCGGACTTATCGGTTCTTCGGTGGCACTTAAGCTCCCTCTCTTCATTTCCCGTAACGCCGCGTTCATGCGGCTGGCACGGGGCGGCGGCAGCGTCATGGCGCTGAACGTCGCCGGCATGGCGCAGGCGTTGCTTCTGCAGGTCGTGCTCGCGCGTCTGCTCGGCCACGAGGGTTACGGCCAGTTCGCCTATGTGATGGCCTGGATCAACATCCTGGTCTACGTGGCCGTGATGGGTCACGACTCGCTGGTGATGCGCAGTGTCGCGGCATACCAGGCCCGGCAGGAATGGGCGCTTCTGGCCGGCACGCTGCGCCATGCCGCCAGCCTTGTGGGAACGCTCAGCATCGCCATTTCGGCGCTGGGCGCCGCCCTGGTGTGGACGACGCACGAGGTGCCCGACGACCTCGCCTCCACTTTCCTCGCCGGTTTCGTGGTGCTGCCGCTGCTGGCGCTGCTGCGGCTGAATGCCTCAGTGCTCTACGGCCAAGGGCGCGTCGTGCTCGGCACCGCTCCGGAAAGATTGGGGCGTGACGCGGTCGTGCTGGCGCTGACCGGCATGGCGGTCCTGATCGCGGCGCCGCTGACGCCGCCGGCGGTGATGGGGTTCGTCGCGATCGGCGGCGGCGGCGCGCTGATCCTCATCCTGTATCTGAGACGGCGAATCACCGCACTGCCGGCCGATGCGCCGCGCGCGGTCTACATGCGCCGGCAATGGATCGCGTCGGCCGTGATCCTGGGCCTGACCGGCGGCAGCCAGCTTCTGCTTCAGCGCAGCGACGTCCTGATGATCGGGTGGCTGATGACGGCCGCCGATGCCGGCGTCTACGTCGTCGCCTGCAACGTGGCGGAACTCGTGCTTTTCCCGTTCCTGGCCGTCAGCTCGATCGTCGCCCCGACATTCGCCGTCCATTACGCGCGCGGCGAGCGGCAGGAGCTTGCCTCCTTCATGAGGACGACGACGCTCAGCACGCTGGCGGGGTCGCTGCTGATCGGCATTCCGCTGTTCGTGCTGGCGCCCTGGATTCTAGGGATGTTCGGGCCGGAATTCGTGGACGGCGCCAGCGCCGCGCGTATCCTGATGCTCGGGATCTGCCTGCGGGCGGTGATCGGACCATCGCACCTGATGCTGACGATGACCGGGCACGAGCGTCACGCGATGTGGGCGCTGGGCTGCGCCGCCGCGGCCAATATCACGCTGAACCTTGTCATGATCCCCGTGTTCGGGATCGAGGGTGCGGCGGCCATGACGACGCTGTCGCTGCTCGGCAGTCAGATCGCGATGGCGATCATGGCGTGGCAGCGGGTCGGCATCGCTCCGCCCCTGCTGCCGCGCCTGCTGATGCCCCGCTCCGGGATGCCCCCCTCCGGCTGGCGCTGCCACCGCCCGAATGCGCCCGAATCAGAAGGGCTATGACGGAGTTGCGCTGGTGCTCCCCTGTCGGCTGGCCCATATAGCCCGCCGTACGGAACAGACCGAGGTTTTTGGATGACGATCTTGATAACAGGAGCCGCCGGCTTCATCGGCTCCCATGTCGCCGAGGCGCTTCTGGCGCGTGGCGATCAGGTGGTCGGCATCGATAATCTCAATGACTACTACAGTGTCGCTCTCAAGCGCGCCCGCCTGGAACGGCTTGAGGGAAATCCCGGCTTCCGCTTCATCAAGGCCGATGTGGCCGACAAGGCGTCGATCGAAGACGTCCTGGGGCAAGTGAAGGCAAGCGGCGGGCGGATCACCGGGATCGTCCATCTGGCGGCGCAGGCTGGTGTACGCTACTCGCTGGAAAATCCGTACGCGTACGCCGACGCCAATGTCATGGGACAGGTGGTCATGCTGGAGGCGGCTCGCGGCCTGGACCGGCTGGACCACTTCGTCTACGCCAGTTCCTCATCCGTCTACGGCGCCAACACCAAGCTGCCCTTCTCGATCGACGACCCGGTCGATCATCCGGTGTCGCTCTACGCCGCGACCAAGCGGGCGGGTGAACTGATCACCTACAGCTTCAGCCATATCCACAAACTGCCGACCACCGGCCTGCGGTTCTTCACGGTATACGGTCCGTGGGGCCGGCCTGACATGGCGGCGTATCTCTTCTGCGACGCCATCATGGCGGGCCGCCCGATCCGCGTCTTCAACGAAGGCCGGATGGAGCGCGACTTCACCTATATCGACGATATCGTCGCCGGCGTCGTGGCGGCGCTCGACCGCCCCGCCACCCCGGACGAGCGCGGCGTTCCCACCCGGCTCTACAATCTGGGCAATCACCGGTCGGAAAACCTGCTGCACTTCATCTCGGTGATCGAGGAAGCGCTGGGCCGCAAGGCGGAGAAGAACCTGGAGCCGATGCAGGCCGGCGACGTGCCCGCGACATATGCGGATATAGCGGCGAGCGTGCGCGATCTGGGCTTCGATCCGGCGACCCCGATAGAAGTGGGTATCCCCAAGTTCGTGGCGTGGTACAAGGCCTATCATGGCATCGCCTGACCGCCTTATCTCCTGCTGAATGGGCCGCTCCCGGCCCGGATACCCTGATGATCGATGCCCTCGGCCTGTTCGAAGTAGCGTTGCTTGCCGGTACGGCCGGCCTGTCCTGGATGGCGACGGGAATCGTGCTGCATTACCTGCGCCGCAACGCGATCCTCGACCATCCCAATGAACGCAGCAGCCACAAGATCCCGACGCCGCGCGGCGGCGGCTGGGGGATCATGCTGACCCTGCTGCCGGCCATGGCGTTGATCGGCTGGATCGTCGGCCATTTCGACCACGTTCTTCCAGCATTCGCCGGGGCTGTCGGCCTGATGGCGATATCCTGGATGGACGACCGGCGCAGCCGCTCGGCCAGGATCCGATTCGGGATGCAGATCGCGGCGGTCGCGATCGGGCTGACGGCATTGCCGGCGGGCTCGCTGGTGTTCCAGGGCTGGCTGCCGTTCTGGCTGGACCGGATCGTGGCCGCCGTCTGCTGGCTGTGGTTCATCAACCTGTTCAACTTCATGGACGGGATCGACGGTCTGGCGGGGAGCGAGGCGGCCTCGATCGGCGCCGGGCTGGCGGTCGTCGCCGTCGTGGCCGGGCTTGGATTCGTGCCGCTCTGGCTGGCGCTGGCGGCGGCCGGCGCCGCCCTGGGCTTCCTGGTCTGGAACTGGCACCCGGCGCGGGTCTTCATGGGCGATGTCGGCAGCGTTCCTCTGGGCTTCATCCTGGGCTGGCTGCTGCTGGGGGCGGCCGCTTCCGGCCAATGGGTGGCGGCGGTGCTGGTGCCGCTCTACTTCCTGGCCGACGCCACCCTGACCCTGCTGCGCCGCCTGTTCGCCGGAAAGCGCATATGGGAGGCGCACCGCGAGCATATCTACCAGCGCGCGGTCCAGGCCGGGCACAGCCATTCCGATGTCGTGCTCAAGGTGATCGCCGCCAATGCGGCGCTGGTGGCGCTCGCCGCCGCTTCGGTCAGCATCGGCTGGCTGGCGCTGCCGCCGGGAATCATCGTCGTCCTGGGCCTTCTGGCCTGGCTGCCCCGGCCTGTCCGGAGGGCATGATGCGCATCCTCGTCACCGGGGCGAACGGCTTCGTCGGCTCCGCCCTGATCCCGATTCTCGAAAAGCCACGGGCACCAGATCCGCGCATCCGTCCGCCGTCCCGGCATCGCTCCCGTGCCCGACACGGTCGTGACCGGCGATATCGGGCCTGACACCGACTGGACGCAAGCGCTCCGCGGCATCGACGCGGTTGTCCATCTGGCGGCCCGCGTCCATCAGATGGACGATCCGGCCGATCCCTCCCTGGTGATCGAAGCCTATCGCCGGATCAATGTCGAAGGCACCCGCCGGCTGGCCGAATCGGCCGCGGCGGCCGGTGTCCGCCGCATGGTCTTCGTCAGCACCATCAAGGCCGTCACCGAGAACAGCGGCGACACCCCGGTAACGGAGGCGACCCCGCCGGCCCCCGAAACTCCCTATGGGATCTCCAAGCTCGAAGGCGAGCGGGCTCTTACCGAAGTCGGCGAGCGGACCGGGCTGGAAACCGTCATCCTGCGCCCGCCGCTGGTCTATGGCCCCGGCGTCGGCGCCAATTTCCTGCGCCTGCTGGCGCTCTGCCGCAACGCGCCGCCGCTGCCCGCTGGGCGCCATCCACAACCGGCGCAGCCTGATCTTCGTCGAGAATCTGGCGGGCGCCATACGCATGCTGCGTCGAGCACCCGGCAGCCGCCGGCGGCTGCTTCCTCGTCCATGACGGCAAGGCGCTTTCCACGCCGGAGCTGATCCGGACGCTGGCCGGGATCATGGACCGCCCTGCCCGCCTGTTCAGCGTTCCGCCGTCCCTGCTGCGCGGCGCGCTCACGCTGGTCAGGCGCGGCGACGCCTATGAACGGCTGGCGGCTTCCCTTGAGCTGGACGACCGGCATCTGCGCCGAACCCTTGGCTGGCAACCGTTTTGGTCGCAGGAAGACGGCTTGCGCCTTACGGCTGAATGGTTCAATGCTTCGGCTGATTTAACCAATGGCACCAGTTGAACTCGATGAAGATGGATCGCTCCGGGCTCGCTTATCTGCACGACGTCCTGATGACGGGCCTCGCCTTCGTCGCGGCTTTTTACTTGCGCGTGGGCGATCAGATTTTCGGATTCCATCTCGACGGCCTGATACAGGGGCTGCCGGTGGTCATGCTGACCGGCGCCATCACCTACCGCCTGTTCGGCCTTTACCGGGGCATCTGGCGCTATGCCTCGACACCCGATCTGATCCAGGTGACCAAGGCCGCCACCATCGTCTCGGTCGTGTCGGTGCTTCTGCTGTTCCTGCTGACCCGGCTGGACACGATCCCGCGCTCCATCCCGGTGATCCAGTGGTTCGTGCTGCTGATCCTGCTGGGCGGGCCGCGCTTCGCCTATCGCCTGTTCAAGGACCGGCGGCTTTCCCTGTCGGAACTTTCCGGCAGCGATATCCGGGTTCCGGTGCTGCTGGTCGGCGCCGGGGACGGCGCGGACCAGTTGATCCGGGCCTTGTCCCTGTCGCCGCAGGCGGCCTACCGCGTCGTCGGCGTTCGTGGACGACAAGGGCGGACGCGTCGGCAGGGCGATCCGGGGCGTGCCCGTTCTGGGCGACATCGACTCGCTGCCCACAGTGGTCGAGAGCCCTGCACAGACGCGGCATAAAGCCGCAGAGGCTGGTCGTCACCCGGCAGGAATCCGAAACCGAGCGCGACCTGATCCGCCGCCTGCTCGACCTGTCCGAACCGCTGGGCCTGTCGCTGAGCCGCCTGCCCAACCTGACCGAGTTCAAGGACGCGCTTGGCGAAGGCAAGATCGAGCTTCGCCCGGTCGCGGTGGAAGACCTGCTCGGCCGTCCGCAGACGGTGCTGAACCGCGACGCCATCATCGGCCTCGTTGCCGGGCGGCGCGTGCTGGTCACGGGGGCCGGCGGCACCATCGGCAGCGAACTGACGCGCCAGATCGCCGCACTCGGCCCCGCCGAGCTGACCATGGTCGATGCCGGGGAGTTCAACCTCTACACGATCGACGGGGAAATCCGGGGCCGCTTCCCCAAGCTGCCCTGCCACAGCGTGATCGCCGATGTCCGCGACCGCGCCCGCATCCTGGCGCTGTTCCAGCGGACCCGCCCCGACCTCGTCTTCCACGCCGCCGCCCTCAAGCATGTCCCCCTGGTGGAAGCCAACCCCGAGGAAGGCGTGCTGACCAACGCGATCGGCACCCGCAACGTCGCCGACGCCGCCAGCAAAGTCGGCACCAGGGCGATGGTCCTGATCTCGACCGACAAGGCGATCAACCCGAGCAGCGTCATGGGCGCCACCAAGCGGGTGGCGGAAGCCTATTGCCAGTCGCTCGACCTGGCTCCCGGCGCCGAGGGCGCCAGCACCCGGTTCATGACCGTCCGCTTCGGCAATGTGCTGGGGTCGAGCGGGTCGGTCGTCCCGCTGTTCCAGCGCCAGCTTGCAGCCGGCGGCCCGCTGACCGTCACCCACCCCGACATGCGCCGCTATTTCATGACCGTGCGCGAAGCGGTGGAACTGGTGCTCCAGGCATCGGCCTACGGCTCCGCCCATCCCAACGGGCGCGGCCGGATCTTCGTGCTCGACATGGGGGAGCCGGTCAAGATCGTCGATCTGGCGCGCAACATGATCCGGCTGGCGGGCTTGCGCCCGGACAAGGATATCCGGATCGAGTTCACCGGCCTCCGCCCCGGCGAGAAGCTGTTCGAGGAACTGCTGTCGGAGGGCGAAACCCCCACCCGGACCGAGGCCGACGGCGTCTTCCAGGCCTCTCCCCGCGTGATCGACCACGCCCTGATCAACCGCGCCATGGGCGAGCTGGAACAGGCCGCCCGCGCCGGTGACCGGCCGAAGACGATGTCGATCATCCGCACCCTCGTCCCCGACCACACGGCCGAAGCGGCGATAGCCCACACGGCCCCGCAAACACGCCAGGAACTGGGCTCCACCTGACATGAACCTGCATGACAGGACCCCGCGGGCCGCTCCGGTGCGCTTCGCGGCCGTCTACCTGATCGCCATCCTGCTCGCCCCGCTGGTCGCCGTGACGGTGCCGCGCGGCCTCGCCCCCCTGCTGATCGCCGCCTCGGTCATCGGCACCGTGATGTTCCGGCTGGATCAGGGCCGCTGGCCGGTCCCATCGGTGCGCTGGATGCTGCTCCTGGGCGGCTTTCTGGCCTATTGCGCAAGCTCGGCGCTCTGGAGCATCCGGCCGGCGCAGAGCCTGAAACAGACGCTTGAACTGGCCTATACGCTGATCCCGGCGCTGCTGCTGGCCACGGCGACGGTTCAGGCCAAATTCCCGCTGCTCGACCAGCGCCGCGTCCGCTGGTTCCTGCTGGCCTATTTCGCCGCCATCATCCTGCTGATGCTCGACCTTCTGCACGGGCTGCCGGTCTATCTGGCGATGCGCGGCGGCGCCGCCCGCGATCCTTTGCTGGAAGGTTCGCTGATCAACCGGAACATGGTCGCGATGGCCGCCCTCTGCTGGCCCGCCTTCCAGGCTTTCTGGCTCCGCCGCGAATGGGGAGCCGCCGCCTTGCTGCCGGTCGGGATGATCGTCCTGGTGACGGGCGGCAGCAGCGAATCGGCCATGGTCGGGCTTCTGGTCGGCCTGATCACGCTCGCCGTCGCCATGGTGGCGCCCACCTTCACCCGGATGGCGCTGGGCATCGGCGTGGTCGTCACCTTCTTCGGGACCATTCCGGCTATGGAATGGCTTTACAGCCTCGACCTGATCGACCGGGGCACCCTGCCCTTTTCATTCCTGCACCGGATCGAAATCTGGCACTACGCGTCCAATCTCGTGTTCGAACGGCCGCTGCTCGGCTGGGGGCTGGATTCGTCGCGCTCGATCGCCGAGAAGGTGATTCTGGAGCGCGGCGGCTACGAATTCCCCGTGCTGCCGCTCCATCCGCACAACGCCTTCCTTCAGGTCTGGCTGGAACTGGGGCTGGTCGGCGTCGCATTCGGGATCGCGATCGGCCTGACGGTCCTGCGCGGGAATCCGCGACCTGCCGCGCCAGAGCCAGCCGGTGGCGCTGGCGGCCTTCGCCGGAACGATGGCGATGATCTCGGTAGCCTATGGTATCTGGCAGGTCTGGTGGCTCGGCGTGCTGATCCTGTCGATGCTGATGATCCACGTGCTTGCGCGCCAGCATCGAGTTGGATAGCTTCGGCAAAGCTGATCGCGCCGGCCGCATCGGTTATTTCGGGTCCATGGATATCGTCAGGTGGCTGATGCCGTCGTTTAAGACATTCCCGCTCGCCGGGTGGGGACTTCTGCTCTCTCTGACGCTGTTGCCGGGGTGCGGCTACCAGCCGCTCTACGGCGCCAACACGCCGGCCGCCCAGCAATTGCCGCTGGTGCAGATCAACAACATCCCCGACCGCCTGGGCCAGCAGCTCCGCAACCGCCTGATCGACCGCTTCTATCAGGACGGCCGCCCGGCCTCGCCGGAATACACGCTCGATATTTCGCTGGTTCCCACCGTCTACAAGCTGGGCATCGCGCTGGACGACAGCGCCACCCGCGCGGAATTGAGCCTGCTGGCGAACTACACGCTCCGCAACATGCAGGGCGCCGCGGTCCTGAGCGGTTCGACCAACTTCGGTGACCAACTTCAACATCCTGCGCAGCCAGTACGCGACCCTGATCGGCGAGCAGGATGCCTATGACCGCAGCGTCGCGCAGGTGTCCGAAGACATCACCCGCCGCATCTCGCTGTTCTTCAACCGCGAGCCGGTGACCGCCAGCGCGAAGTAACGCATTTAGAGCATCTCCGTACGTATCCGTCATACCCGGACTTGATCCGGCATACCTGACCGTACTCCCGGATCGACTTCATCGAGGTCGGGCATCGTCAGTTCCGCCAGGAGATGCCAAGATCAAGTCTTGGCATGACAGGGGAGACATGACGGCATGATCAGGAGCAGGATTACGACGCCGGCCTGTTCGAAGCCGACGACCCGCTCAGGATCGGCGCTTCCACCTCGCCCAGGTTCCGGAAGACCAGCCGGAAATAGACCGTGTCGCCGCCCTCTTCGCCCGAACGCACCGTGTTGTCGCGCATGCCGATCAACTGGAACGTGAAGCATTCGTCGGTGTATGTCAGCGACGCGCTGGTGCTGCGCAGCTTATTGTCTTCCGCCTGAAGGTCGCGGTTCTGAGCGACGGAAACCGACCAGTTCTCGGTGAAGGACGAGCTGAGCGAAGTCGTCAGATACTCGCGCCGGGGTGCCGTGTCGCCGGTGGTCGGCCGGTCGCGGTAATAGTAATTGGCCCCGGCCCGCAGGATCGGAACGCCGGCACTGACGCGGAACTGCTGGACCTGCGCCTCAAGGTCCTCTTCCGCCAACTGGAAGTCATATTGCAGGTCGAGATAGGGGCCGGGTGAAACCCGGATTCGGCCGACGATGTCGGAATAATCCTGACCCAGCCCGGATGCCACCAGCGCCGCGTCGTCGTTGTTGGAAAGCTGATAGCTCTGGCCCAGGAAGAATTCCGAGAAACCGCCACCGAAGCCGTAAACGCCGGTATTGACGCCATAGGTGACGCGGGTGCCCGAGTTGAGCCGGTCGACACCGGGGAAGCGGTTGGCGCGGAACAGGTTGGTCGGGTTCAGCTCGATATCCTGGCTGTCCTCGTTCGGGATGTCGTCCTGATCCTCCAGCACCGGCGACGTGGTGAGGGACACGATCGGCTCGACCACATGCTGAACGGAGCCGATCTGGCGCGCCACCGGATAGCGCACCGTCACCTGTCCCTGGGGGAACAGCCGCAGTTCGGTATCCTCCGTGGATTGCCCGGTGGGGTCGTTGCCCTGGACATAGTCGGTCACATAATAGGCGTCGCCGCGCAGGGTGCCGCTGACCGTGGTGATGAAACCGGTATCGGCTATGAATTCCCGCTGCCAGCCCGCCTCGACCGAAGCGCGCTGGGTATCCTGCCCCTCGGACCGCTGGAGGCCGACCAGCCCCAGATCCAGCGACCAGCGGCCACCCAGCACCGAGTCGGGCTCGCCGAGCAATTGCGCTTCGGCCAGCGGGATCACGAAGGGTTCGTTCTCGGAGTTGTCGCGCAGATCGTCGAACTGGTAAGCGTTGGCGACGGCGTAGTTGCGGCCCCGGAACCCTTCGACGAAGGCGCGGCTGGTCAGGATATCCTCGCCGCTGATCTTGTAGCGCCGCAGGTACGACCGGTCCGACGTCTTCTCCACGTCGAATCCGGTGCGCCAGGTATCATTCGAGATCGAACAGACCATTGCCGAACAGGTGTCCGCGCCACTCGTCCTCCTTGACTGCGCCGGACGAGGTCGTCCGGTCGGCGTTGACGATACTGCCGTCAAGCAACAGGCGGCCGCTCTCGAATCGCTGACGCCATTCGGCGCGCAACTGCACCCCGTCTTCCGAACTGAAGAGCGGCGTGAGCGTCAGATCCTTGTCCGGAGCGATCGTCCAGTAATAGGGAACGGCGCCGAAGGTCCCGAGATTGCCGCCATAACCGAAAATCGGGCTCAGGAAGCCGCTCTTGCGGTCGACCGACGGGTCCGGATGGGCGAAATAAGGCGTGTAGAGAACCGGGATGCCGAACATTTCCAGCCGGGCATCGCGGTAGATGATTTCCTTCTCTTCCTTGTCGTGAACCACCCGGTTGGCCCGCAACTGCCAGAGCGGCGCCCGCGTCGGATCGCTTTCGCAGAGATTGCAGGGCGAATAGACCGCCCGGTTGATCCGCATGTAGCGGCCCTGATCGGTCCGCTCCGCCTCGGTCCCCGCCACCCGCGAATTGTCGGTCAGCAGCACGCGGACTTGCTGGACGAAACCCTGCGCCAGATCGTCGGTCAGCTCGGAGTAATCGGCGAAAATGACATCGCCGCTCGGCTCCAGCAGGCGGATATTGCCCGTGGCGGTGACGACGCTGGTCTTCTCGTTATAGGTGACGCGGTCGGCCAGCAGCAGCCGGTCGCCCTGCGCCAGTTCCACATCGCCCGACGCGATGACGATGCCGAGCGTCTCGTCATAGGTCAGTTCGTCGGCATTCAGCAGGACCGGCTGATTATTGCCGTTCCCACCCTGCGCCAGCGCCGTGGCGGGAATACTGGCCGCGGCGGCCATCCCCAATGCCAGCAGACCACCGCGAACGCCGTTGCGCAGACGCTGCTTCCGGCGCTTCAAACCTTTGTTCCGCAAGGAGAAAGCTTGCACAAGAATACCCTTCGAAGCAGCCGGGACCGGATGCTCCACAGTGGAGGCGGATAAATGGCAATGGGACTGGCAATCCGCTGCCCTGTTGCGGCTTTCTGATTAGTCGAACCCCGCACGGGAGGCAAGCCGCATCGGACGATATGCCGGAGACAAAAGCCACAGGTGCTGCACTCCGGCAACCCTCGTGACGAAGGCCCGTCACCAAGGCCCCATCATGAGGGATTAACGCCGCACCGTTCGATCCTCCATTTCGGTTGGCGCGCGGGATGGGCATACTCCGCCGCGTTTTTCGCAGCGTTTCGGCATCAGAGTGGTCTGGGGGAGTTCGGCGTGGAATATCTGGCGGTTCTGGTGCGTGGAATCCTGCTCGGCATCGTCGTTGCCGCACCGGTGGGGCCGATCGGGCTGCTCTGCATCCGCCGCACCCTGGAAGGCGGCGTCGTCATGGGGTTCGCTACCGGGCTGGGCGCCGCGGTCGCCGACGGCACGTTCGGCGCCATCGCCGCTTTCGGCGTCAAGGCGATGACCGACTGGCTGACGGGGCATCAGACCACCTTCCGCCTTGTCGGCGGCGCCGTCATGCTGGTCATCGCGTTCGTGAGCTTCCGGGCGGAGCCGCATCCCCGCGAAATCAAGCGCGACATCCGGACGGCGCTGGGCGGATTCGCGGTCGGGCTGGGGCTGACCCTGACCAACCCGGTGACCATCTTCGCCTTCGTCGCGATCTTCGCCGGCTTCGGGCTTGGCGGCGAGTTGAGCGGCAACCGGGAAGCCATCACGCTGGTGCTCGGCGTCTTCCTCGGGTCGGCCCTCTGGTTCCTGACGCTGAGCAGCGGCGTCGCGATGGTGCGGCATATGATCTCGGACAACGTCTTCCGCTGGATCAACCGGGGAGCCGCCGTGCTGCTGGCCGGATTCGGCGTCTATGCCCTGTTCAGCGGCCTCTCCGCGTGATCAACTCGTAAGCACACGAAAAAGGCGCCGGCCCCACTGACGGGCCGGCGCCTTTTTCAACAACCGCGCAACCGATCCCGAACGGATCAGGCGAGCGCGTTTTCCCCATCGACCACGGCGGCGACGGCATGGATCACGGAGGCGATCCGGATCACGTCCTGCACGGCTTCCTTGGAGACGCCCTTCTTGACGACTTCATGCTCGTGGCTCTCGATGCACATGCCGCAACCATTGACGGCGGATACCGCAAGGGACCACAATTCGAAGTCGATCTTGTCGACGCCCGGATTGCCGATGATGTTCATGCGCAGACGCGCCGGCATCGTGGCGTAATCCTTGTTCGCGGACAGATGGACGAAGCGGTAGTAGATGTTGTTCATGCCCATGACAGCGGCGGCGGCCTTGGCGCCGTTCAGTGCTGCCGGCTCCAGGTGCTGGCCGGCGTCGGCGACCACCGCGCGGATGACTTCCGGCTGGCGCGACGCCAGGGCGGAGGCGACCGCCGTCCCCCAGGCCTGCTGCGGCGTCAGGTTGGGCGTGTTGAAAACGCTGGACAGGTTGAGCTTAAGGTCCTTGGCGTAATCGGGCAGCTTGCCCCTCAGCGCTTCGATCGACATGGCGGGCGAATTCCTGATGTGCGGATGAGAAATTTCAACAAAAACCGGCGTGGGCCGGGGGACGCCTTATCGGGCGTCCCCCGCTTAGTGCCCGCACCCGCGGAACGGTGCGTTCCGCGGGAAAATCCGCCAGCTCTGGATCAGGCCGCCTGAAGCGTGTCCTGGCCCTTCTGCCAGTTGCAGGGGCACAGCTCGTCGGTCTGCAGGGCGTCCAGAACGCGCAGGAATTCCTGCGGGTTGCGGCCGACCGACAGGTCGTTGACCGAAGCGAAGCGGATGATGCCCTGGGGATCGACGATGAAGGTGGCGCGGAGAGCCACACCTTCGGTCTTGTCCAGGATGCCCAGCTCGGTGCACAGCTCGCGCTTGATGTCGGCCAGCATCGGGAACGGCAGGTCGCGCAGGTCGTCGTGGTGGACGCGCCATGCGTGGTGGACGAACTCGCTGTCGGTGGAGGCGCCGAGAACCTGGGCGTCACGGTCGGCGAACTCGCCGTTCAGCTTGCCGAAAGCGGCGATCTCGGTCGGGCACACGAAGGTGAAGTCCTTCGGCCAGAAGAACACGACCAGCCACTTGCCCTCGTACGAGCGCTCGGTGATCTGGGTGAAGGCTTCCTTCATATCGGTGGAAACAACGGCCTTGAGGTCGAACGCGGGGAACTTATCGCCGACAGTAAGCATGAAACTCGCTCCAGATTGTTGCGGTGCACTAAATTCGAACAATTCCAAACTGGCCATAGCCCTATGATAAATCCAATCGCTTTTTCTGAAGGCTGTGATAGGAGGGACCGATAAGTCACGCCGTCACATTGAAGCAGTTGCGCTATCTGGTAGCCGTTGCCGACACCCTCCATTTCGGCAAGGCGGCCGATGCCTCCAACATCAGCCAGCCCAGCCTGTCAGCCCAAATTCAGCAATTGGAAGAAGCACTTGGCGCCCAATTGGTGGAGCGGACCAAGCGCCGGGTGCTGCTCACTCCGGCGGGTACGGAGGTGACGGAAAGGGCGCGCCGCATCCTCGCGGAATGCGCGATCTGGCCGACAGCGTGCAGGGAAACGCGGCCCCTCTGGCGGGGGACCTGCGACTAGGTGTCATACCCACTGTAGGCCCGTATTTGCTTCCCAGGGTGCTTCCTTCGCTGCGGCGCACATACCCGGATCTTCGGCTTTACCTTCGGGAGGATCAGACGGAGCAACTCGCGGAGCGTCTTAAAACCGGCGACCTCGACGCGCTGCTGCTCGCCATGCCGGTCAACGAGCCCTCGTTCGAGGTCGAACCCCTGTTCGATGAAAGCTTCGTGGTGGCGCTCCCCGCCGGCCACCGGCTGGCGGCGCGCAATCAGGTGACCGAATCGGACCTGACCGGCGAGCATGTGCTGCTGCTGGAGGAAGGACACTGCTTCCGGGAACAGGCGCTGGCCGTCTGCCACCATCCGCGCCCGCATGAGCGGGAGCGCGAAAGCTTCGCCGCCACATCGCTGGACACGCTGCGGGAAATGGTCGCAAGCCGGATCGGCATCACCCTGCTGCCCGCCCTCTCGGTGACGGGTGCTTCGGCCCCCAACGGCTCGATCGAAATCCGCCCCTTCGCGTCCCCCTGCCCGTCCCGCCGCATAGCCCTGGTCTGGCGGCGCGAAGCTGCGCGCGATGCGGAGTTCAGGATACTGGCGCGGTTCCTGCGCGACAACCTGCCGCTCGGCGCGGAGGCGGTGGGATAGAGCGGCCCGTGGAGGGTGGTGGCGGAGACTGTCTCAATGCTGGGTCGCCGTCGAAGCGCTCCACGGCTTGTCCATCGAGAACACGATCGTTTCAGGGTCGTAGCCGCGCCGGATCATCTCATCCACAAGCTCATTGAGCATATTGGCCAGACAGATCATGTCGGAATTCTCGGCTTTGGCTCCTCGACATTGAAAATCTCGACTTCGTTCTGTTCCGGGTTATATTTTGCGATAACCTGATCGTGCAGCAGCATCTGGTCCACCATATTGCAGTATTCAGTCGGCGGCGTGTGGCTTGCCAACTCCAGCCACGATGCCGGAATACGCACCTCTTTTGTATATCAAATGATAGATGCCTGCTCCAGAAATTTCAAGGTACAATTTATCGTAAATGTTGAGTCGTTAACCACATGTCGTATCCTGACCATCTGGCGCCGCTTTTCAAGGCAACCCAAAAGCTTGGCGGGGGCATCATGGTGCTCGACCGGTCCTGGAAGATTGTCTACTCCAATACAAATCATCCGGGAAATATATCCTGGCTTCGCCTTCCTTCCCGACGCCAGTTACGACGACTTGATCTGGCATTGCGTCAACAGCCAAATAATCGACTCACCTGACCTTTACGCCGATCCGAAACAATACATCAGTAACCTCAAGGACATTTTGTCCCTCAAGCCTTTGAATAAATGGATATGTGTCCACCGCAACGGCTGTTCTTATATGATGCTGGCAAAGCATATCTTCGGCGGCGGCAGCGTGCATCTCTGCATGGACCTGGAAAAGCCAGGGCCGGGGATATCGACGACCTCCTGATGGTTAACGCTGAAGTCCGTCCGGATGCCATGTCGCGTCTTCTGACGCTGGCCGGTGACGACATTTTGACGATACCGCTGCGTCCGGCGCTCGAACTGACGCCCATCGCGGTCGCGATTGTCACCAACTCGGGCAAACTGCTGGAGTGCAACGGTGAATTCAGCAGAATGCTGAACGCCGCCGACAGCATCCGGCTGACCGGCGGCGACATCCAGGCGGTCGATGAAACGGATCGGGCGGCGCTGCGCGGCGCCATCGGCCTGATGGCGGCACCCGCATCCGGGACGGGTCGCCGGATTCTGCGGTTGAGCCGTGCCGGCGGCGAAACCTCCCTTGCCGTCATCGTGTCCAAAGCGCCCCATGCCCTTCAGAAATCAGCCGGCGGCTCGGGCCAGAACCTTGCCTGCCTCGCCATCGTCGATCCAGGCCGCCAGAGCACGCCCGCCCCTGAAGTGTTGATGGAGCTTTTCGGCCTGACACAGGCTGAAGCGCGCGTGGCGCTTCAGATCGGCGCCGGCAAGAGCATCAACGAAATCGCCGGAGGATTCCGGCGTCAAGGTCGGCACCATCCGGTCTCAGGTGATCTCCATCTTCGCGAAGACCGGCCTCAACCGGCAGACAGGATGTGGCGCTGTTCGTCCGGGATCTTGGCGACCTGTCGCGGCTTTCAGGCGGCCCTCAAGGATAGGAGCGGTTACGGAAGCACACCGCTCTGCAAGTGCAACATAGGGAGAGAATGCAGCAAAATACCTCCTGTAAGTTGAATCATACAATCGTATTTCCATTAATAACGAGAATTTAACCTTTCCAGATATAATATCTTGAGGTTGTAAGGCTCGGCATGATGCCGAGCGAACCGTTCCGCCCCTTCCAAGGATCGCCCGATAGTGCAGAAGCACCGCCATATCCGGCCCCAGGCAATGCGGCGGGAACGCGCCTTCGGAAGTGAGGGCCAGGAATATTTCATCCGCTCGGCGGCGCTACGGCTTTATACGCGATATCATGATGCACCCCATCCCGTCCGGTGCTGCCCTACTACTATCCTTCCACCGTGGTGGTCATCGACGACGACCGGGCTTTTCTGGACAGCTTCCAGTTCCGCTACGGCTCCCGGCTGCTCTGCCGGACCTTCGACGACTCCAAGGCCGCCGTTCAGCATATCGAGCGGACGACGCCGGCGACGCCGCGCCACAGCGGCTGCCTTGAAGCGTCGCTCGACGCCGCCATAGCGCTTGGGGTGCCGCCGTCGGATCAGGCGGTGATCTTCCATCCCTCGGTCATCCGCAACGTCGTCCACGATCCCGACCGCTTCGCCGAGGTGTCGGTCGCGATCGTCGATTACGACATGCCGGGCGAGAACGGGATGGAGATATGCCGCCGGCTGCGCAACCATCCCGTCAGGACGGTGATGCTGACCGGCAAGGCCGATGAGAAACTCGCCACATCCGCCTTCAACCAGGGCCTGATCGACCGCTTCGTGCTCAAGCATGACAGCGCCACGGTCGATCGGCTGGACGAACTGATCGCCGAACTGCAACTCGACTATTTCGACCGCATGCGGAGCGAGCTGAGCGGCATCATCGGTCTTCAGGAATCGGCTTTCCTGGGAGACGAGTCGTTCGGCCAGCTCCTGGACAAGATCCTGAAGCGGGAGAAGGTGGTGGAATACTACCTCTCCCACACGCCTCCCGGCCTCCTGATGCTGCGCGCCGACGGCACCACGCGGATGCTGCTGGTCCAGCACGACGACGCGCTCGCCGTCTACAAGGCCGACGAAGGCGCCGTCGATGGCGACGGGATGCCGCCGGGACTGTCCGCCCGGATCGCGGGCGGCGGCTGGCAGCCCTGGTTCCCACACCGCACGGCCTGTACACACCGGACTGCCGCGCCAAATGGGAGGATCACCTGTACCCGGCCGAACGGGTCGGCCCCTGGCATTGCAGCGTGATCGGCGGCGATGCGCTTTCAGGCGTCATGGAACGGCCGGTGTTCTCATACAACGCCTACCGGCGCCGCCCGCACCAGGAGGCTTCCTGATGCGGGCAACGCCTTAAGCGGGAGCGGGAGCCTGTTACTCGGCGGCTACCGCCATGGACCGGTAGCCCTTCCGCCTGCGGGTGGATGCCCAGCCGGCCATGCCGACCTCGGTCCGGATGCGGGCGCAGGCGGACAGCACGTGGTTGATCTGCTCAGCCGTCAGCGAGGCGTTGACGGTGAAGCGGACCAGCGCACGCTTCTTCGGAGTAGCCGGCGCGCAGAAGACGGAGCCGAAGACGTCGTTCTCCTCCAGCGCGTCGCGCAGACGCCTGTACATCGGTTTCCAACCCGGCTTCCAGCGACAGGATCTGCGTATCGCAGTCATCGACGTTGTAGCCGAGATCGTCCAACCCGGCCCGCAGGACCGCATGGTTCTGGTGCAGCCGGGTCCGGCGCCATTCCTCCGTTTCGATGATGTCCAGGGCGGCTTCGAAGCCGGCAACCTCATGGCCCAGGACGGATGTGCTGAAGATCATCGGATAGGCTTCATACCGGAAGAACTCCATGTTGACGGGCCGACCCGATGACGACGCCGCCCCGGCTGGCGACCGCCTTGGACAGTCCCACGGTGCGGAAATGCACCCGGTCCGCCAATCCGAGCGCCACGGTGAGACCGGCCCCCTTCGGCCCTTGAGCGCCGAAGGAATGCGTTTCGTCAACGACGAGGACGCAGCCGTACCGCTCGGCCACCTCAACGATATCAGCCAGCGGGCAAAGAGCGCCGTTGGTGCTGTAGACGGCATCCACGACGACGATACCGGGGCCGTGCTCCCGGAGTTGGCGTTCCAGATGCCCGGGATTGTTGTGACGGAATGGCCGTGCGGTCGCACGGGCTGCGGCGACCCCCTCCCAAAGGGATGCATGCGCCTGGATATCGATAAACACCGGGGTTTCGGGTGCGGCGATGGCCTGAAGCAAGCCCGTGTTGGCGCAGTAGCCCGACATGCACAGCACGGCATCCTCAGCCCGCATCAATTGAGCAATGCGCTGCTCAAAGGCCCGATGCTGGTCCAGCTTATCATGAACAAAGACTTGCGAAATCGCTTCACCATGTCCTTGTGCCTGAAGCGCCTTGATCTCCGCGTTAGTGATCCGAACATCCCGTGCGATGGAAAGATAGTCGTTGGTGCGCATCTGCACCGAGCCAGAATGCGGAGCTTGGCCTCGCAATGTGTGGCCAAGCCAGTGTTTTTTCCCACAACTGAGCATGCTTTGCTCTACCCGCTTCTTCAAGAAATCAGGCTCGCTATTGCCGTTCACGGCAAAACCAACGCACAGCTTTTCATTGAGGTACTGCATTGTATTCTCCTAGGTGAAAGGTACCGGGGGAAAAGAGCCATCTCAGATTTCCATTCCCGGCTATGCAGCATCCACCAAGAGAACCAATTCAGAAAACCTAGCATTATCAAATAATCATGATATTAAGTATTCAACTTTAAAATCAATATTGAACGGATTGATTGAACCATGAAGATGCTATCTTCAATTTTACGTCGTGCCACCACTGATTATGCCATCAATCACCCACACGTACGTATGAAGTACAAGGTTATTGGAGCTGTTGCCTTCATTGGATTTCCTGCATACTTCATTATATGGAAATTCATTTTTGAGCAGCCATATGAAAATCTATGGCTGCGGCTTCTCGGCTCCGCCATGAGCCTTCCACTTTTACTTGAAGATTACTTTCTCAGAAACTGTAAAAAAATACATGCCTCTTTATACTTATTTATTTACAATATTTGGACTTCCATTCTTTTTTATGTTCATGATGTTAATGAATAAGTCAAATATGGTATGGCAAATGTCTATGATGGCCTCATTAATTTATTTGATATTTTTAATGGATACATTAAATGTTTTTATTATATTTGCGATTGGCTGCACTATTGCAACAGTCAGTTTATTATTTAACAGAGACCAATCCAACGATAACAGCATAATTTATTATATTCAATTCCAGTTTATTTATTTATTTTAGCAGGATCTATCCTGTTCAATTACAGCGAAGAACGAATCCGTCAGGAAGGCCGAATGCGCGCCCTCACCGCCGTCGGCAGTTCCATTGCTCACGAAATGCGAACACCTTTACTCGGCATCCGATATGACGCGTCTGGGTTGCAGGAGTACCTGCCGCGCCTGATCGACGCACATGAATGGGCTGTGGCGCATGGCTGGGATGGCGATCCGCTGGAGCCGGCTGAGCGGGACGGATTGGACCGCGCCGTGGACCGCATCTCGCATCACACGGCTTTCGCCAACACCATGATCAATATCCTGCTCATGAATATCGGGGAGCAGCGGATCGATCCCGCCAACTTCGACAAGTTCTCCATGGCCGGCGAGGTCACGCAACTACTCGACAGCTATCCCTTCAAGGGGACCGACCGGGAAAAGATCGTCTGGAAGCCGGAGAACGACTTCATCTTCTTCGGCTCCGACCTGCTGATGCGCCACGTCTTCATCAATCTGCTGAAGAACGGCCTGAGAGCCCTGGGTGAAGCGCGCCAGGGCCATATCGAAATCCGGCTGGAGGTGGGCCAGCCTTTCAATCGGGTCTACTTCCGCGATACCGGGACCGGGATTGCCGAGGATCAGCTACCGCACCTGTTCGAGCCGTTCTTCACCGGCCGCCGCGACGGGACCAGGGTCGGCATCGGGCTCACTTTCTGCCAGCGCGTGATCGAAAGCTTCGAAGGCACGCTCACCTGCCGCTCCGAACTCGGCAAATTCACCGAGTTCGTCATCAGCCTCCCCCGAGTCGATCCAGCGGCGGATGCCGTAGCGGGGGCATGAAACGGTGACGTTGTCGGGCCACGGCCCGACCTACGGGCTCCTGCTTCGTAGGTCGGGCCTGGCCCCACACCGCCGCTCAGGTCCCGGCGATCGTCATGCCGTCGATCCGCACGGTCGGCGCATCCATGCCGTAGCGGAACTCCAGGTCGTTGGCCGGTTCCATCTCCAGGAACATCTGCTTCAGGTTGCTGGCGACCGTCAACTCACTGACCGGATAGGCGATCTTGCCGTTCTCGATCCAGAAGCCCGCCGCCCCCCGGCTGTAATCGCCGGTGATGCCGTTGATGCCCATGCCCATCAGTTCGGTGATGTAGAGACCTTCCTTGATGTCGGCGATCAGCTCGTCCGGCGTGCGCTCACCCGGCATCAGGTAGAAGTTGGTCGGCCCCGGCGACGGCGGGCCGGAGGTCCCGCGCGAGGCGTGCCCGGTCGAAGTCAGGCCAAGCTGGCGGGCCGAGCGCAGGTCGAGCAGCCATGTCGTCAGCCGCCCTTCCTCGATGATGTTCCGGCGGGTCGAGGCCACCCCTTCCCCGTCGAACGGCTTCGACCGCAGCCCGCGCTTGACGTGCGGATCGTCCACGATGGTGACGGAGGAGCGGAAAAGCTGCTCGCCCATCTTGTCCTTCAGGAAGCTGGTCCCGCGCGCGATCGACGGGCCGGTGATGGCGCCCGGACAGGTGGCCGATCAGGCCGCGCGAGACGCGCGGGTCATAGACCACCGGCACCTGACACGTCTTGACCTTGCGCGGGTTCAGCCGGCGCACCGCCTTCTCACCGGCGCCCCGGCCGATCTCGTCGGCCGGCGCCAGATCCGACGCGAAGACCTTGGAGCTGTAATCGTAGTCGCGCTCCATCCCCGTGCCGGTTCCCGCCAGCACCGACACCGACAGGCTGCGGCGCGAGACGGAATAGGCTCCGGCGAAGCCGTTGCTGGCCGCGATGGCGACATGGGAACGGCTCCAGCTCGCCTCCGCCCCTTCGGAATTGGTGACTCCGGGGACGGCCATCGCCGCTTCCTCGGCGATTCGCGCCTGCTCGATCATCTGCTCGGCGGACGGCTCGGTCGGGTCGTCGATTTCCAGGTCGGTCGGCCAGTTCTTCGCCAGTTGGTCGGGGTCGGCCAGACCGTTGAAGGGGTCTTCCGGCACGTTGCGCGCCATGGCGACCGCGCGCTCGACCACCGCTTCCAGCGTCTCCTTGCTGCGGTCGGTGGTCGAGACGATGGCCTGTCGTTTGCCGATAAAGACGCGCAGGCCCAGATCGCCGGCTTCCGCCCGCTCCAGCCGCTCCGGCTGTCCCAACCGCTGCGACAGCGACAGGGAAGCGCCGTCGAACAGCACCGCGTCGGCGGCGTCGGCTCCGGCGGCTTTGGCCTTGCCGATCAGGTCTTCGAGCAGCGAGAGGGCGGCGTTATGGGAATCGGCAGGCATCGACATCTCCGGTCAGTGGCGGTAAGCGCGTAAGCACTTCGGCATCTCTACCAAAGTGGGCACCCGGACGGGAAGATGGCAGGGGGTGACCACAGATGTCTCCCTGAATTTGCGGTCAGCCCAATTCTGTTCAGTCGGTCGTTCCCGGCGCGGGCACCGTTCCATCCGCACGCGCCCGGACGCTGACCGCCAATCCATAGGCCATCAGCGACAGCAGTACGGCGATCATCATCACCGCGACCATCGCCATCTGATCGTCGCCCTTCAGGAACCCCACCGCCACCGTGGAGACGGCGCCGACCGACATCTGAAGGAAGCCCAGCAGGCCGGATGCCGAGCCCGCCAGTCGCGGATTGACGCTGATCGCCGCCGCGATGCCGTTGGGCATGCCAAGCCCGTTGCCCGCCGCGACGATGCACATGGGCAGGAAGATCGCCAGGGCGGAGAACTCCCCGCCAACCCCACCCCACCCATGACCAGAACGCCGGCCAGATTGACCAGCGACCCGGCCAGCACCAGACGCCTCGCCCCGACCTTGACCGCCAGCCGCGCCGCGATGAAATTGCCGAGCGCGTAGCCGATCGGAAACCAGGATGAACAGCGTGCCGTATTCGCTCGCCGGCCGCTTCAGCAGCTCGATCATGATGTAGGGAGCGCCCGCCAGGAACGCGAAGAACACCGCCGTCGTGAAGGCGGTGTTGAGCGCGTAGCCCAGGAAGACGCGGGAGCGCAGCAGCTCCCGCGTAGCCGGCGGCCATGCCGCGCAGGCCCGGCAGCGGCTGGCGCTGGAAATTCGTCTCCCGCGCCGAAGCGAGGCACCAGAACCAGACCACGGCGCCGAACGCCAGCACGAACAGGAAGCTGGCCTGCCAGCCGAACCAGACATCCAGGAAGCCGCCGATCGCCGGCGCCAGAGCCGGAGCGACCGCCATCGCCATGGTGATGTAGGCAAGCGTGCTGGCCGCCTTGTCGCGCTCGTAGACATCGCGGACGATGGCGCGGCCCAGCACCATCCCGGCGCAGCCGCCGACCGCCTGGACGACGCGGCCCGCCGATCAGCAGCCCGATGGAGGGAGCCAGCGCCGCCAGCAGGCTGCCGATGACGAACACGCCAAGCCCGGCCAGCAGCACGGGCCGCCGGCCGAAGCGGTCGGACAGCGGACCATAGATCAACTGGCCGCAGGCGATGCCGACCAGATACAGCGTCAGCGCAAGCTGCGCCGTGCCGTAGTCGGTGTGGAAGACCCGGACCAGCCCTGGAAGGGAGGGCAGAAAGATGTTCAGCGCCAATGGCCCGATCGCGGTGATCGCGATCAGGATGGCGATGGGAGGCGGCCGTACGGCGGCGGGAGACATGGAACGATCACCGGAGCGGCAGCGGAAACCACCAAGGGTAAACCCATGTCCCCGCCAGCCAACGCCTTACATGCACATGGCAGGGTTGCGTCAGGATTTCTTCGGCAGTGGAAACACGTCGGCGGCCACGCCGGCGCCATCGGGAGCGAGCCGGTCCGGGCCTGGATTGTCGTAGACCACCAGCACGGCCGGCGGCTCGCCCGGCCGGTCGAACAGGGTGGCGCCCTCGGCATGGTCGATGCCGATGCCGTACGGGATATCCATCACCCGCTCCAGCCGGTCGCGCGGAATGACGGTTTCCTCCCGCTGGTTCCAGGCGCCCCGCCAGCGGTACAGCACGACCGGCCCGTCCAGGTCCATGGTCGGCCCGGCCAGGATCAGCAGATCGTCGCCCTCCAGCGACAACTCCCGGATGCCCAAGCCCGTCGAGATCGAGGAAATGCTTGCGGTAGCGCTCGCCGCCGGGTCCGATCCGGCGCAGCTTCAGGCCGGCGGATTTGGCATTACCGCCCTTTTCGGTGACCTCCAGTTCCAGGATGACCGCCCAGCCGCGCAGCACCGGCCCGCGCATGCCTAAGAACACCCGCTCCCCGCGCGCGGATATGCCTTCGATGTCGAAGCCGTTGTCCTTGGACGGGATCGCCATGAAGCGGCTGAGATGCTCGTCCTTGCGCGAGCGCCTTCGACAGCGCGTTGGCCCCGCCCGCATCCATCTTCAGCCGGCCGGCGGTCAGCGTTTCGCCGTCTCCATCCTTGGCGGGCGCTGACCGGCACAGGGTATAGATGCCCTCCTCGCCATCGCGGACCAGCGGAATACGCCCCAGCAGATAGCGGTTCGGCTCGCATTCGACCTTGGTCAGCCGCTCCAGCGCCTCTTCGACCCCATGCTCATCCGGGTCCGGCTTCTTGCGCTTCAGGCTGTGCGACCCGCAGATCCAGAGATAGTCGCCATCCACCGACAACCCTTCGATATCCACCTCCCCCTCGACCGGCAGGTCGAAGAAGTCGGTCAGCTTGTACGGCGTGTGCCCGCCGAAGGTCCGCCAGTCCCGCGTGGTCAGCCGCTCGATCGTGTCGGTCTCATCCGACGCCACCCAAAGGCAGCGCCCCGACTGCTTGATCACCGACAGGTTGTTGCGAAGCGGCTCCGTGACCTGCTCGCCCAAGGCGTCATGGTGCCGGAAATCCAGCATGACCCGCTGCGGCTCAGGCGTCGTCGTTGTCTTCTTCTTCGCGGCCATCGGCCTCTCCCCGGCGCTTTTGTCTTGCGGTCAGAGTGCGGGGAGAGGGTTGGCGGGTGCAAGGGCGCAAAGCGCCTGTGTCCTAACGGAACCGATGCGAGCGCCTTGGATTACGGAATTTGTAAGGAACCCAGACCCCGGGGCGCATATAGGCTTCGAAAAAGAACAGCATCGCCGACAGGTCGCGCTCGATATCAGGGTCCAGGCTTCCGGCGAACGGCTCCGGCCAAGTCGCGCGGCCATGAAAGTTCATGATGAAGCGTCGGCTGATCTGCGGGTCTATCTTGAGGAAACTGCCGAAGCCAAAACGGGTGAACGCTGAAACGGCGGCGAAGGTGGCATTGACGTAATCCACATGGCTGGCACTGGCATGCCGGCACGTCAATGGCCGCGCTGACATGATTCCATACATATGCGCGGTTGTCGCCAGGACGACGAAATCAAGTGATCGGGTTTTCGGATTATTTTGCAGACGATCCAGAATCCGATTAGCGATTTCTACCGCCACTGCAGCTTGAAATATATCAAAATCGAGATCTTCTGCATCCGTGGCCTGCACACTTATCTGAATGTTTCTGCCACTGCGAGTCGAAGACATTTTTAAGCCAATTGGCGCCATTCGGCGCTTGGTCCATTAAATCCATGATCGAAATAACTTCAATATTGAACTGATATTTGCAGTCAAATCAACTTAATGAGGATAATTCAACATTTCCTGTATTTTGGCACTTATTTCCTTCTCGTGCTTGCGACTATAGGCAAGTCCCGCTTCATAATCATTGAACAGCGCAATGTCGCGCGCTTCCCTGATCCTCCCGCCAAAGACCAAAGCTCGCTATGTTCCATCCGACCTGAACAACAGGCTTGAAAGCCCTCGCGCACGCGACCGCTCCGGCGTGGAACTGTCTCGAAACAGGTCGGCTTCGTTATCATGCGGGTCCTGCGGATGGGCGGTCACTGGCGTATTCCTTAGCATACCTGGGATATCGCCAGCGTTTCGGACACGGCAATACCCACGAATTCGTGGTATGATTAGTCCGGAAACCTGTCTGACCGCCAATCCCAATAACAAATTTGCTCTGTACCCCGCTCACTTCCAGATCGGCTTGCCGTGGAGCGGGATGCCGTAGCTGTCCCACTTGCGCGTCACTTCCCGTCACCACATCCTCGTCCATCCGCAACTGCTGGCCCCATTCGCGCTTGGTTTCCGGCGGCCACTTGTTGGTGGCGTCCAGGCCGACCTTGCCGCCCAGGCCGCTTTCCGGGCTGGCGAAGTCCAGGTAGTCGATCGGCGTGCCCTCGATCACGGTGATGTCGCGGGCCGGGTCCATGCGGGTGGAGATGGCCCACATCACGTCCTTCCAGTCGCGCGCGTTGATGTCGTCGTCCACGACGATCACCCACTTGGTGTACATGAACTGCCGCAGGAACGACCAGACGCCCATCATCACGCGCTTGGCGTGGCCGGGATAGGCCTTCTTCATCGACACCACGGCGATCCGGTACGAGCAGCCCTCCGGCGGCAGCCAGAAGTCCACGATCTCCGGGAACTGCTGGATCAGCAGCGGGATGAAGACCTCGTTCAGCGCCTCGCCCAGCACGCTCGGCTCATCCGGCGGGCGGCCGGTGAAGGTGGAAAGATAGATCGGGTTCGCGCCGCATCGTGATCGCGGTGACGTGGAAGACCGGGAACGGCTCGACCGCGTTGTAGTAGCCGGTGTGGTCGCCATACGGCCCCTCGTCGCCGTATTCGTCCAGGCTGACCAGCCCCTCGATGACGATCTCGGCCTGCGCCGGCACCTTCAGCGGGATCGGTCTTGCAGTCCACCAGCTCGACCTTGCGGCCGCGCAGCAGTCCGGCGAACTGGTATTCCGACAGGGTATCCGGCACGGGCGTGACGGCGGCCAGGATCGTCCCCGGATCGGCCCCCAGCACGGCGGCGGCCGGCAGCGGCTCGCGCTTGCCGGCTGCCGCCCAGCGGCGATGGTGCTGGGCGCCGCCCCGGTGCTTCAGCCAGCGCATCAGCGTGGTGTTCCGCCCCGTCACCTGCATGCGGTAGATGCCGAGGTTGTAGTCGTCCTCCCGCTTCTTGCCCGGCCCCTTGGTGACCACCAGCGGCCATGTGATCAGGGGAGCGGGCTCGCCCGGCCAGCAGCCCTGGATCGGCAGGCGGCCAAGGTCGATGTCGTCGCCCTTCAGCACCACCTCCTGACAGGGCGCCGACGACACCGTCTTCGGCTTCATCGACAGGACCGTCTTGACCAGCGGGATCATCTCCATGGCCTCGCGGAAGCCGCCCGGCGGTTCCGGCTGGCGGAGGAACGCCAGCGTCTCGCCAACTCCGCGCAACTCGATGCGGTTCGCGGTCCATGCCCCAGGCGACCCGCTCGACCGTGCCGAACAGGTTGATCAGCACCGGCATCTCGTAGCGCGACCCGTCCGGCCTCACGACATTCTCGAACAGCACCGCAGGCCCCTGCTGCGCCAGCAGCCTCGTATGGATCTCGGTCATTTCCAGTGCTGGCGAGACCGGCGTCTTGACGCGCACCAGCCGGCCCGAGCGTTCCAGCCGGTCCATGAAATCGCGCAGGGAAGAATAGGGCATGGGAAAAGCATCTCTGAATGTCGGGGTCTTGAGCCGCTTAACATCGGCGAACCGAACGCCACGTCAAGCGGATAGAGCGCCCGGCTTGACGAAGACGGGCGGCGGCGGCACGGTTCCGCCATGACAACCCTGGCCATGACAACCCTGATAGCACTCGCCACCGGATACCCCTATGAGTTTCCGGCCTGCTCGTACCTGTTCGCCGACCACGCGCGGCACCCGCTGCCCGACGACCTCCTCGCCGAACTGACCGGCCGCATCCCCGTCATCGCCTGCGGCTCCAACCGGGCGCCCGAACAACTCGCCCGCAAGTTCCAGGACTGGCCCTTACCGCTCCGCATCCCCGTCCTGTGCGCGAAGCTCGCCGGTTTCGACGTGGTCTATTCGGCCCACTTCACCCGCTACGGCGCGATCCCGGCCACCCTGCACCCCTGCCCCGGCGCCACCGCCGATGTCGCCGTCCAGTGGCTCACCCCCGCCGAACTTGAGCGCATGGACGCGACCGAGGGCATCGGCATCAACTATGACCGCCACCACCTGACCGGCATCGACCTGGAAATCGAAGGCTTCGGCACGATCCACACCGCCGAAACCTACCTGAGCCGCCGAGGCCCCCTGATCCACCAGGACACCCCCGTCGCCCTCACCGCCATCCCCTGCGCCGGCCGCGCATGGCCCGCCCTGGATCAGCGCGGCGTGCTGGACCTGACCCGCCGCCGGCTGGCCCCCAACGCCACGCTGGACGGCTTCATCCACGCCATCGTCACCGACGCGGAATACCGCGCCCGGCAGACAGAACTCCTGGCAAACCGGGCTGGCATTCCGGACATAACGAATACGTAAGTATTCGTCATGCCAAGACTTGATCTTGGCATCTCCAGCGTCACTTCCGCATGAATCACTTTCGCCGACTCTGGAGCCGGAATGTGGCTACGCCGGAGATGCCAAGATAAGTCTTGGCATGACGGAATGGAAATCCGGCATTTTCGGTTCCGTCATACCCGGATCTGATCTAATCGCCCAGCAGCCGCCAGACCATCGTATCCCGGACCTCCCGGTCCTCCAGATCCAGCGAGGTCGGCACGGCGAACTTCGCCAGCGCCTCCAGCCCGGTCTTCGGAACATAGGCCCGCCCAGGATCGCCGATGATCACCAGCACGCCTTCGCGCGCCAGCCCGCGCAGCCAGCCGATCACCCGCTCCGCCATGGGCTTCTCGTAACAGACGTCCCCCGCCAGCACCACGTCGATACCGGGCAAGCGGCTGGCCGACGATATCGTCGCACACCGTCCGCACCGCGACGCCGTTGGCCTCCGCGTTCAGGCCGATGACCATCGCCGCGAAATCGTCGATCTCGGCCGCCAGAACCTCCGCCGCTCCGGCTTTCGCCGCCGCGATGGCGATCATGCCGCTGCCCGCCGCGAAATCCAGCACGCGCTTGCCCGCCACCAGTTCCGGCACATCCAGCACATGGCGAGCCACCGCCCGGCCGCCCGGCCATGCGAAGGCCCAGTAGGGCGGCGGCAGGTTGACGGCGGCAAGCGTCAATTCGGTCGCCTCCCACAGCGGCGTCACCTCGGTCGCCAGATGCAGCGGGATTTCCGGCAGCATGGGCGGAGCCGTCAGTTCCGTATTCGCCAGGATGAAGGCGCGGCGGTCAACAATCGGTGTGGCGACAGGTTCGATGATCAGGCTGGTCATGCCCGCCACAGGCTCACACAGCGCTCCCCGCATGCAAGGAGATTCCATCAGCCCTTACAGCACCTGCCCCGCGACGATTGCGCCCAGCACCAGCCAGCCGAACCAGCGGTTCGACTTGAACTTCTCCAGACAGTCCGCCGGATCGTCCGGCCGCCACGTGCCGACCTGCCAGGCAAGCTGAAGCAGGGCCGCCGTCATCAGCATCTGGAACCAGACGCCCAAACCCGCCAGCAGCCCCGCCGCCAGCAGCCCGCCATAGGTCAGCGTATAGAAGCCGTAGATCCAGATCTTGGACGCATCGCCCAGCCGGAGCGCCGTCGATTTGACGCCGATGCGGGCATCGTCCTCCTTGTCCTGATGGGCGTAGATCGTGTCGTAGCCCAGCGTCCAGACGATCCCCGCCGCGTAAAGCACCAGCGCCGGCAGGTCCAGCCCGCCCGTCACCGCCGACCAGCCGACCAGCGCGCCCCAGTTGAACGTCAGCCCCAGGAACGCCTGCGGCCACCACGTGATCCGCTTCATGGTCGGATAGGTGAAGACCAGCACCAGCGACGCCGCCCCCAGCAGGATGGTGAAGCCGTTGAACTGCACCAGCACCAGCAGCCCGAGCGCCATCTGGAACACCACGAACGCCAGCGCCTGCTTCACCGAAACCTGCCCGCTCGGGATCGGCCGGCCTCTGCGTCCGCTCGACCAATGCCGTCGATATCGCGGTCCAGGATGTCGTTGACCGTGCAGCCGGCGCCCCGCATCACCACGGCGCCGATCCCGAACAGCGCCATCATCCACAGGTCCGGCCAGCCCTGAGTCGCCAGCGCCTGCGACCACCAGCACGGGAACAGCAGCAGCCACGTCCCGATCGGCCGGTCCAGCCGGGCGAGTTTCAGATAAGGCCGAATTCGATGCCGGCGCGAATCGGTCGATCCAGCCGTCGGGGCGGATGTCGGTATGGGCATCCCGGTCGGGCCGGGCGGGTTGCTCCAGAGAGGTCATGGGCTGCATCGCTTGATCTGAAAACCGGAGAATTCGGACGAAAGCGGAGCCCACTCTAGCCGAGACCGCCCCGCCATGGCACGCGCTCATCCGCTCGGATCCGCCTCCCGCAGCCCCACTGAAGCAGCATGCGGCATGGAGGCTCAAACGTCATAGATCGATAGAAACAGTGTCGGTACCCCGACCCGATGTCCTAAGACACGTCCCTGATCCAGCACAGTCATGGGAGAGCGGCAATGGCCCGCAAGAAGCAACCGACCGATAACGCCTTTGTGCTGTTCGACGTCCTGTACCAGGACGGCGCGCGCACATCCAACCGCAAGGTTCCCAGTTCGCTGCTTGGCGGCCTGGACGGTGACGAACCGGCCAAGGCGCTCATCGAGGAACAGGACCGCAAGATCGCCGAGATGTCCGGCAACCCGCGCGGGCCGATCAAGAGCATAAGCCGCTCACCCAATCAATAAGGTGAATACGGCCAAAGGGCGGAATTGGCCAAGAGGGCGAATTCAGCGTATTTCGAGCTGGATCGATGGCTGGTGGCGCGTCGAAGCGCCGCCGGCTCCTCATCTAAAGGTTAACGAACCTCCGATCTATCAGAAAAATCGCGGCGTCCGCCTTAATCGGCCTCACGCCATGGGCGTAATGATGGACGAGCGCCATCCAGTTATGTAACGTCATTCGATGGTTGCGTTAAATCAGGTTAACTAACACCCTCCTCGTGATCACGCTGGCTACCAAACACAAATTCATCCTGGCTGCGGCCGGCGCGGCCCTGACGGCGGTACTGCCGCATGCTCCCATGGCCTATGCCCAGGCTCAGGCTCCCGCCGCCATGGCCGCGACGGGCGGGGCCGCCTCCGCCCTGGGTTGGGCGTGCTGGCCTTGGCCGGTCTGGCCGGGAGCCGTGTGGCAGAACCGCCGCGCCCGCCGCCACGCCCGCCGCTCGGCGGATCTGCAAGCGCAGGTGGACCGGCTGGAAGCCTTCCTGACCGCCTCGCCCGATGCATGGTGCGGCTGGAGCCCCGACGGCACCCACGCCGTTTCACCGGCGTTCGCCGGCCTGCTCGGGGTCACCCGCTGCGACCGGCTGGAGGATATCGAGAACGCGCTGGAGACCAGCGACGCCGCGGCGCTCAACGGAGCTTTCGGCCATCTGCGCCAGACCGGCCAGCCTTTCCAGATCGTCGTCACCACCGCCGACGGCGACCGCGTGCTTGAGCTGAGCGGTTCGCGCGGCACCGGGCGTTCCGGCGGCGAGACGTTCGACGTGCTCTGGGCACGCGACATCGGCCATATCACGGGCGAGATCAAACGGCAGACCCAGGCCCGCAACGCGGCGCTCCAGACCATCGCGGAGTTCCACGCCGCCTTGGACCTGATCCCCTACCCGATCTGGCTGCGCGGCAACGACCTGTCGATCGCGTGGTGCAACAAGGCCTATGCCGACGCGGTCGAGCTTGGCCGCGACGCGGTGATCGCACAGCAGCGGGAACTGGCGTCCGATGTCCAGCGCGGCTCCGGCCGCCGGCTTGCCGAGCAGGCGACCGCCGCCGGCGCTCCCCGGTCGGAAACCCAGCATATGGTGATCGACGGCGCCCGCCGGCTGGTCGAGATCACCGAAACCCCCTTCCCCGACCGGGACGGCCGCCGAAACCATGGTCGCCGGCTTCGCCCTGGACCTGACCGCGCAGGAAGACCTGCGCCGCGAGTTGAGCCGTCACGTCTCCGCCCATGGCGAGGTTCTGGAACAGCTCGGCTCCCCGATCGCCATCTACGGCGCCGACACCCGCCTGCTCTTCTACAATCAGGCCTATGTCTCCCTCTGGGGCCTGGACGTGAAGTGGCTCGAATCCGAGCCGACATACGGCGAGATCATGGAAGACCTGCGCGCCCGGCGCCGGCTGCCCGAACACGCCGATTTCCCGCGCTACAAGCGCGAGCAGCTCGCCAAGTTCACCTCGCTGATCGAGCCGGCGGAAGACCTCCTCCACCTGCCCGACGGCACCACGCTCCGCATGCTGCTGGTGCCGCATCCGTTCGGCGGGCTGATGTTCATCCTGGAGGACGTCACCAACGCGCTGGCGCTGGAGTCCTCCTACAACACGCTGATGGCCGTCCAGCAGGAGAGCCTGGACAATCTGGCCGAGGGCATCGCCGTGTTCGGCGGCGACGGCAGGCTGAAGCTGTCCAACCCGGCCTACGCCCGGATCTGGAGCCTGCGGCAGGAAGACCTGAACGGCGAGCCCCATCTGGTCGAACTGGTCGAGAAGATGAAGCACTTCTTCGACTACGGCGACGACTGGGAAGGCTTCAAGCGCGAAACCATCGCCGGCACGCTGGAACGCGCCGCCGGCAACGGCCGGCTTGAGCGCGTCGACGGCTCGGTGGTCGAGTTCTCCAGCGTGCCGCTGCCCGACGGCGCCGTCCTGACCAGCTTCCTCGACGTCACCGACAGCGTCCGGGTCGAACAGGCCCTGCGTGAACGCAACGCGGCGCTGGAAGCGGCCGACCGCCTGAAGTCGGAGTTCATCGCCAACGTCTCATACCAGCTTCGCACGCCGCTGAACGCGATCATGGGCTTCGCCGAGATCCTGGCGAACCAGTATTTCGGCCCCCTGAACGAGCGCCAGCTCGAATACAGCCGCGCCGTGCTGGACAGCGGCCAGCGCCTGCTGCTGCTGATCAACGACATCCTGGACCTCGCCACCGTCGAAGCCGGCTACATGGTGCTGGAGCGCGCACCCGTCGATATCCCGGCGATGCTGGGCAGCGTGATCGGCCTGACGCGCGATTGGGCGCGGAAGCAGAACCTGAAGCTCGACGTGGATTACGCCGACGATATCGGCACCATCGACGCCGACGAGAAGCGCCTGAAGCAGGCGATCTTCAACCTGATCAGCAACGCCATCAAGTTCACGCCCCCCGGCGGCAGAATCCTGGTTTCGGCCGAACGGATCGGCGGCTCCTTCGTCCTGGCCGTGACCGACACCGGCATCGGCATCCCGCCGCCGATCAGGAACGTGTCTTCGGCCGCTTCGAACGCGCCAATCCCCAAGCCCGCCAGACCGGCGCCGGCCTTGGCCTGTCCCTGGTCAAGAGCTTCATCGAACTCCACGGCGGCCGCGTCGAGATCGACAGCCGCCTCAACGAAGGCACCTGCATCCGCTGCATCCTGCCCGCCCGCTCCACCTCCGAAGCCCTGGCCGCAATTTCGGTAGCCCTGCGGGCAAGCAAGGGCGCAGGCTGATCGCGAGTGTAGCGTCGGAGATGTTGGGCCAGGCCCACCTCACGCAAATTCCTCCCAAACGCAAAAAGGGCTTCGGCGATGCCGAAGCCCTTTTTGCGTCATGGTCGGGGAGAGAGGATTCGAACCTCCGGCCCCTGCCTCCCGAAGACAGTGCTCTACCAGGCTGAGCTACTCCCCGATACCCGGGACCGCCCCCACTTAGTGGCCTCTTTCAGGCCACCGCGTCGCGGCGTGGGCGGGTATATACCGGCAAGACCGGCCCCGCGCAAGCGCCGAATTCCACGGTTCGTGGACTTTTTAGGCTCGCCGCCTGCTCAGAACTCCCGGTCGATCACGAAATCGATGACATCCAGCAGCGCCGCCTTCTCCTCGCTCATCGGGGAACAGCCCCAGGGCGTCGCGCGCGATCGCTCCGTAGTGCCGCGCCCGCTCCACGGTATCCCGCAGCGCGCCATGCTGGTTCATCAGGCCGATCGCCTTGTCCAGGTCGCCCTCTTCCTGCTCCATCTCCTCCAGGGTGCGGTTCCAGAAGACCCGCTCCTCGTCGCTGCCGCGCCGGTAAGGCCAGGATCACCGGCAGGGTGATCTTGCCCTCGCGGAAATCGTCGCCGACCGTCTTGCCGAGACGGGCCTGAAGGGCGGAGTAGTCCAGCACGTCGTCCACAAGCTGGAAGGCGATGCCCAGGTTCAGCCCATAGGCGAACAGCGCATCCTCTTCCACCGCCGGACGGTCGGCCACGACGGCGCCGATCTGGCAGGCGGCCGCGAACAGCTCCGCCGTCTTGGAGCGGATGACGTCCAGATAGGCCTGCTCGCTGGTGCCGGTGTCGTTCGACGTGGCGAGCTGAAGCACCTCCCCTTCCGCGATCACGGCGGAGGCGTGCGACAGAATGCGCAGCACGTCCAGCGACCCGTCCTCGACCATCAGCTGGAAGGCGCGGCTGAACAGGAAGTCGCCGACCAGCACGCTGGCCTTGTTGCCGAAAACGGCGTTGGCGGAAGCAAGCCCGCGCCGCAGGTCGCTTTCGTCCACGACATCGTCGTGCAGCAGGGTGGCGGTGTGGATGAATTCGACGCACGCCGCCAGCGCCTGATGCCGGTCCCCGCTCATATCCGCACAATCGCGGCGCGACGCGAGAGTCAGCACCGGCCGCAGCCGTTTGCCGCCGGCCGCTATGATATAGCCGGCCAGTTGGGGAATGAGTTCGACCGGGGACTGCATGCGGTCGATGATGAGGGCATTGCAGGCCTTGAGGTCATCTGCGACCAGGACCGTCAGCTTGTCGAGTGCGTTCACGTCCGGTGTTGAGCGTTTAAGGCTGAGGTTGGTCACGACCGCCAATTTGGTCTCCAGCATGGCGTGGCAGGGCACGAGTTGACAGCGAGCATAAGGACAGGACTTCGCTGGTCAAGCCCGCTGTCGAAATCGCCGCGGATGAGTTGCCGCTTCCGGGTATCATTTCAGCATCGAAAACAAGATTCGCTTCCCAGGTTTTCCGGTCCCGATTCCCGTGCTATTCCATAAAAACAGGCACGCCCGACCTTGATCCAGCTCCAAACCAGATCTGTTATAAGGCCGCATCACAGGGAAGATCGATGAAGGAACTCCTGGAGACGGTCGACCCTGTACTGTTCTCCTGGCTGACGGCGCTGCTGGCCGACGCCGGGATCGAGGCGGTCGTGCTGGACACCTACACCAGCATCCTGGAAGGCAGCATCGGCGCCATTCCCCGCCGCCTGATGGTGGTGGAGGAGGATTACGCCGCCGCCCGCCGCATCCTTGTGGAGGCGGGCCATCTCCCCCGATCCTGAAACCCTCCCAGCGGAAGACCTCACGTGGTCCGAAGACCGCCTGCTGGACGGCCGTATCCGCCTGAAACAGCCGCGCCACGGCTACCGCGCCGCCATCGACCCTGTCCTGCTGGCGGCAGCCACGCCGGCCCTGCCGGGCGAGCGCGTCCTTGATGTCGGGGCCGGAGTCGGAGCGGCATCCCTCTGCCTCGCCTTCCGCGTCCCCGGCGCGCAAGTCACCGGCCTGGAACTCCAGCCCGATCTGGCGGAGCTTGCCGCCGCCAACATCCGCGACAACGATCTGGAAGACCGCGTACGCATCCTGACCGGCGATCTCCTGTCGCCACCCGGCGACCTGACGCGCCTCCAGCTTCGACCGCGTGATGTCCAACCCGCCTTTCCAGAAGGCCGGCACGCATACCCCGCCGCCGGGAGCAAGCCGCGCGCTGGCCCATGGCGAAGGCTCCGCCGACCTTGCCGCCTGGATCGCCTTCTGCACCCGAATGCTGAAGCCTCGCGGCACTTTGACGCTGATCCACCGCGCCGACCGTCTGGACGACCTGATAGCCCTGCTCCATGGCCGTTTCGGCGCCGTCACGCTGATTCCCCTCTGGCCTAAAGCCGGCCGGCCCGCCAAGCGCGTCCTGGTCACCGCCCGCCGGGGTGCCCGCAGCCCCGCCGCACTGTCCGCCGGCCTCGTCCTCCACGAAGCCGACGGCGGCTTCACCCCGGCGGCCGAAGCGATCCTGCGCCACGGAAACGCGCTGGAACCCTGACCGCCCGCCCGCCACCGCACCCCCTTTGAATTCCCCCAAATTCGGCCCATCTATAGTCCTATGTTGATACGCCGCATCATGACGTCCCTCGGGCGCAAGCCCCCTCCCATCGTTTCCGTTATCCGCCTCTCCGGCGTCATCGGCGCGGGAGGGGCGCTCCGCCAGGGCATCACCCTTTCAGCGCTGGCCCCCGTGATCGAGCGCGCCTTCGCCGTCCCCGGACAGCATGCGGTGGCGCTTCAGATCAACTCGCCCGGCGGTTCGCCGGTCCAGTCGGCGCTGGTCGCGGGCCGGATCAGGCAGCTTGCCGATGAAAAGAAGGTTCCCGTCTTCGCCTTCGCGGAGGACGTGGCCGCATCCGGAGGCTACTGGCTCGCCTGCGCCGCCGACGAGATCTACGCCGACCCCAGCTCGATCATCGGCTCCATCGGCGTCGTCTCCGCCGGCTTCGGCTTCCAGGACCTGATCGCCCGCTACGGCATCGAGCGGCGCGTCCACACGTCCGGCACCCGCAAGGCCATGCTCGACCCGTTCCAGCCGGAAAACGACGACGATGTCGTCCGCCTGAAGGCGATCCAGGCCGAAATCCACGATGCCTTCAAGGGCATGGTGCGAGGCCGGCGCGGCGAGCGCCTGAAGGGCACCGACGACGACCTGTTCACGGGAGAGTTCTGGACGGGAGCCCGCGCGCAGGAGCTTGGCCTGATCGACGGCCTGGGCGATCTCCGCTCCGTCATGCGCGGACGCTTCGGCGAAAAGGTCAAACTGCGCCTCGTCCACAGCGACCGCCGCTGGTGGCGCGGCCGCATCCGCACCGAAACGGCCCTGCCCTCCGTCATCCCGACCGGCTTGGCGGACGATTTCGCCCATGCCGTCATCGGCGCCGTGGAGGAACGGGCGATGTGGTCGCGCTTCGGCCTCTGACCGGTCTTCTCAGCAGGCCGGTTTTCCCATACAGCGGTAAGAATACCCCGCAATACCGGGCAATGCGGGGTTGCGCCCCGCATCCGCGCGGGCTTTAATAGCGTCGATATATGTGGCTGGGGTGCCGTTCCATCATGGAGCGGCTGAGATCATACCCATCGAACCTGTTCGGATAATGCCGACGAAGGGAGCCGAGTGACGACAGCACCTCCATCTTCATCTTCCGTTTTGATCATCGGCGCCGGCGTGATCGGCCTCGGCATCGGCTGGCGTCTGGCATCCGCCGGCTGCCGCGTGCATGTCTTCGACAAGGGTGAGGCCGGCCTTGGCGCCAGCCACGCCGCCGCCGGCATGCTGGCCGCCGGGGTGGAGGTCGAACCCGGCGAGGAAGGCCAGCTTCCGCTGAACCGCCACAGCCAGGAACTCTGGCCCGCCTTCGCGGCGGAACTGGAAGCCGCCTCCGGCATGGAGATCGACCTGCGCACCGAAGGCACGCTGGTCGTGGCCCTGAACGCCGACGATGTCGCCCGGCTGCGCTTCAATTTCGACCTTCAGAAGAGCCTCGGCCTGCGCCACGAATGGCTGACCGGCGGAGAGGCGAAGAAGCGCGAACCCTACCTGCACACCAACACCGTCGCCGCCATCTTCAGCCCCGGCGACCATCAGGTTGACAACCGCAAGCTCGCCAAGGCGCTCCGCATCGCCTTCGAGCGGGCCGGCGGCCAATTGCACGAGCACACCCCCGTCGCCGAAATCCTGACCGAAGGCAACCGCGCCATCGGCATAAGGCTGGAAAGCGGCGACTTCTACCACGCCGACACCGTGGTGCTGGCGGCCGGCGCATGGTCCCGCGCGATCCCCGGATTGCCCGACATCGCCCGCCCTCCCGTCCGCCCGGTCAAGGGCCAGATGGCGGCGCTCCGCATGGACCCGAACGAGCCGCTGCTGCGCCACGTCGTATGGACACCCAGCGTCTATCTCGTCCCCCGCCGCGACGGCCGGCTGGTCATCGGCGCCACGGTCGAGGAGCGCGGCTTCAACACCGACCTGACCGCAGGCGGCGTCATGTCGCTGATCGAGGGCGCATGGCGCACCCTGCCCGGCATCGAGGAACTGCCGATCGACGAACTCTGGGTCGGCTTCCGCCCCGGTTCGCGCGACGACGCCCCGATCCTCGGCCCGTCCGGCATCGACGGCCTCGTGCTCGCGACCGGCCACCACCGCAACGGCATCCTTCTGACGCCGGTCACCGCCGACACGATATCCCACCACATCCTGACCGGCCAAACAGCCGACATCATCCGCCCCTTCGGCCTGGACCGATTCACAAAAAAAGCGGCACTGAACCGCCCCGACCCCAGGAGGGAACAGCAATGACCCAACAGATCCAGGTGAACGGCCAGCCGGAGTCGCTGGCCGCATCCACCCTAGAAGCACTGCTTCGCACCAAGGGAGTGGCCCCCGGCGCCAAAGGCGTGGCCGTGGCGCTGAACGGCCAGGTGGTCCCAGCCGGCCGCTGGCCCGAAACCCGCCTGTCCCCCGGCGACGAGCTGGAAATCGTCCGCCCCTTCTCCGGCGGCTGAAACACGCTCCCCACCGCCCCGCTCCGCAGCACCGAGTCAGCACCGTCATGTCCGATCATTTCGAAATCGCCGGCCGCCGCCTGAACTCCCGCCTGTTCATCGGAACAGCCGGCTACCCGAACCGTCAGGTGATGCTGGACGCCATCACCGCCAGCGGCGCCGAGGTCGTCACCGTCTCCATCCGCCGCATCAGCCTGGAAGGCTACGCCGAGAGCATGGTGGACATGCTGGGCTCCGACTATGTCCTGCTGCCCAACACGGCAGGCTGCTCCACCGCCCGCGAAGCCGTACTGACCGCCAAACTCGCCCGCGAAGCCCTGCAAACCAACTGGATCAAGCTGGAAGTCATCGGCGACCGCGAAACCCTGCACCCCGACGTGATCGAGCTGCTGCGCGCCACCGAGGAACTGGTGGCCGACGGCTTCACGGTGCTGCCCTACTGCAACGACGACCCCGTATCCTGCCGCAAACTGGCCGACGCCGGAGCCGCCGCCGTGATGCCGCTCGGCTCGCCGATCGGCTCCGGCATGGGCATCGCCAACCCCCACGCGATCGAACTGATCTGCGCCCGCAGCTCCGTCCCCGTCATCCTGGACGCCGGAATCGGCACCGCGTCGGACGCCACGCTGGCCCTGGAACTCGGATGCAGCGCCGTCCTGCTGAACACCGCCGTCGCCAAAGCCCGCGACCCGCGCCGCATGGCCGCCGCCATGCGCTCCGCCGTGGAAGCCGGCCTGGCCGCCCGCGAAGCGGGCCGCATCCCGAAGCGGACATACGCCGAACCCTCCAGCCCGCAGTTGGGCCTGATCGGCACGTGACTTGAGTGTGTTCAGTTCCCGCTAGCGCGTCGATGTCGGGCCTGCAGGATGGCGCGCAAGGCGTTGAGCGACAGCGTCCACGTAGGTCGGAACTGAACAGCCCTGCATCATCACTGTAACGGGTCAGGCCCGGATGCCCGTCGGATAAAAGCCTGATGCTCATAATTTAAATGGCGCAATTTAGTAGTATTTTTGCCCTGTTTCCAAATTAAACTCTTATGGATCATAGGGCCTTGAACCTGAACCATGTAGAAAATTAACTATCTTTATTTTCAGTTTACGATCATTCTACAGAGACGTAATTTTCCTCTCTCCAAACATCAACTTGTAAGGCAATGACCATGAGCGCCATATCCCATATTAAATACTTGGTGGAGAAATACCGCGGCTACTGGACAGTCAGCTCCAGCGGCAAAGCCAATGGTGAGTTCGCCAACCGCGGAGAGGCATGTCATAGCGCGCTGCAGGATGGCATTCGGGTCGGCAACCTGGGGCACGACGTCAAGATCGAGGCGCACGAGCAGAACGGGGATACCCGGACGGTCTGGACGAGTGGGGCCAAGAAATAAGGCCTCACCCGATCGCCCATCCGTTGGAACAACCCGTTAGGAGTTCCGCTGCCGTGTCCGCTCACCGATGCTCTGAGCCGCATCCCTGGCGACACGGAGCGTCGCTTCGGAAATTTTGACGCCGCTGTCCAGCATGACCCGCAGTTCGGCATTCAGCAGCTCGCTCTGCGCCGCCATGAGATCCTGCGGAGTCCGTGCGCGCATGATGCTGTTCATGCCGTCGATATTGCACTGCATGGCCTTCCGGGTGTAGTCGGCCCATTCCCGCATGATCGACTGGTAGCCTTCAGCCAGCTTGTTGCCGGTCTGCATCATGACACCAAGGTTCTGCTGGGTGCGGCCAGCCAGCTCTTTGGACGCCTTGTCCTGCATCGCCGACATCTGGCCGAGTTGTTCGACCGCCTGCGACCGGCGTCACCTGCCCGGTCATCTGGCGGGTCGCATCGGCCACATGCCGGCTTTTCGCCGGCCTTTTCGGTCGAGCGCCCCATCGTGCCGCGCAGGTCCTCGGCGGCCTTCTGGAGGTTCTGTTCCGCAGCCTCGGCATTCTTCCGGGTCACGTCGCGGCTGGTGGCCTCCACGACTTTCCGGACGGTTTCGCCACTTGACTGGGATGCGTCGTGAGCGGTCTTCCTGCTGACAGCGGCGACGTCACCGCCGCTTTTCGCCACATCGGCGCTGGCATCCCGAACTGTCTTTCGGGCATCGGCCTTATTGATGATCGCGGACATATACGATTCCTCGGTTTGAAATTTTTCTGGATCTGCACGGCTTGAGGTGAAACGCGGAAAGCAAGCGCCGCGGTTCGCCGGACGAGACCAGGGCTATGCCCTGCTGTCCAGACGAGATGCACTTATTTCCGCGTCCCTAACCTTAGGACTTTTTGGAACTGACCGACTTGCGGTCGATTTCCTCGACGGTGACATCCTGACGGCGGACGGTGCCGCTGACGGTGACGTCGCGCTCGCCCGACTGCTTGCTCAGCGCCACTTCCTCGATCACGTGAGCCTGCTTGGTGACGACCGGCTTTTCCGAAACCTCGGTCATCTCGATCGTGTTCTCCTGGAAGGCCTTGGCGGCTTCCTCGGGCTTCAGGACGCGATCGACCTTGTTATGCTCGACTTCGACGTGTTCCTCGTGGAGGGTCACGGTCTCCTGAACTTCCCGCTCGCTGACCTCGGTCTTCAGGCGCTTGCCGCCGGTCGTCCGGGCTACGCCAACTTCCAGCTCCTCCTCGATCACCTGGGCGGTCTGGGATTCCTCAGCCGTCTGATTGCCGAGCTTCTCCAGCAGCGCTTCCGGGGTCAGGGCCTTGAAGCTGCGCATGGTGCTCAGGGCATCGTCGGCCTTGTCGTCGTCAGCTTCCGCCACGACCAGGGCGCCGCCCTTCTGCATCGCCTTGCCGTAGCTGTCCGCCTTGTCCTTGTCATAGCCGGCCTCGACCAGACGGCTGGAGATCTTGGAAACGGCGACATCCTGCAGGATCTCAACCGCGTCCTTCTTGAAGCCCGCCTTGGTCAGCTCGCCAAGGACCTTGCTGGCGATATCGGTGGTCTCGAAAAGTCCAATGATGGAGGTGGTCATGTGAAATTCCTTTGGTGGTCGGTGATGTGAGGAGTGGGCGACCGAACGCCCATCTCGCATCTGCAATATGATATGCTGCGACGCACAATCAATGAATTATTATTGACATAGATGTAGATTTTTATTTTACGCTAGCAATAAAGTATATCGTCACTGAACCCGATCATACCAATAATAGTTCAGATATTTTGCAATCATGCTGGAACAATATCTACTATGATGATCAACGTGATTTAGAGCTATTATTATTTAGCCTGAAACATTGCCCCACTTCAATTGCGCATATTCCTGTGCACAAGCGCCGACTGACTTTCCAAACGCTCAGGCACGGTGACAAGCATCGCCGGACGGCCCGCCGCCCGATCAGATAGATGGGCCGTCTGCGCCTCGGTGCGTGGGCCGTCCGGCGCAGGTCGGCATGGGAAAAAACCTTCCTCCTCGGTGGCCGTCCTTGACCCGCCCCGCCCCTCCGCCGTAATGAAGATGCATGTTCTCAAAGCTCCTCACCCTCATCCTGCTGATCGCCGTCGTCTGGTACGGCTACCGGTACGTCACCCGGATCAATGCCAGGATGCAGGCCAAGCGGAAGCTGGACGCCCACGAAGGCGGCCTCCCCCGTCCCCGCCCCAATGCGGAGGAGATGATTCGCTGCCCCGCCTGCAACGTCTATGTTTCGGCAACCAAAGCGACCAGTTGCGGCCGGCCTGACTGCCCCTATCGTTGAACCCCATCGTTGCCGCCCCCATTGTAGCAACCGCCCGCACTTGATTCCGGCAGACTGCCCGCGTATCGTCCACGCACTGCAACAAAACGATAAAGTGTGAACGACCATGGCGCCTGCAAGCGCGGCGACCCAGCCTCCCGGTTCCACGGGGCCTCTCAGTTTCCAGGGCTTGATCCTCAAGCTCCAGAACTTCTGGGCGGAGCAGGGCTGCGTCATTCTCCAGCCCTACGACATGGAAGTGGGCGCCGGCACGTTCCACCCGGCGACGACGCTCCGCGCGCTCGGGCCGCAGCCGTGGCGCGCCGCCTATGTTCAGCCGTCGCGCCGCCCCAAGGACGGCCGCTATGGCGAGAACCCGAACCGGCTGCAGCACTATTACCAGTTCCAGGTGATCCTGAAGCCGTCGCCCGCCGACGCGCAGGACCTGTACCTGAAAAGCCTCTACGCGCTCGGCATCGACCCGGCGCTGCACGACATCCGCTTCGTCGAGGACGACTGGGAAAGCCCGACGCTGGGCGCCTGGGGCCTTGGCTGGGAAGTCTGGTGCGACGGCATGGAAGTCACCCAGTTCACCTATTTCCAGCAGGTCGGCGGCATCGAGTGCGATCCCATCGCGGTCGAACTGACCTATGGGCTGGAACGCCTCGCCATGTATGTCCAGGGCGTCGAGAACGTCTACGACCTGGACTTCAACGGGGCCGGCGTGCGCTACGGCGACGTGTTCAAGCGGGCGGAGATCGAATATTCCGCCTTCAACTTCGAACACGCCAACACCGACCGGCTGCTCCAGCACTTCAAGGACGCCGAGGCCGAGTGCCAGTCCCTCCTGAACGAAAAGCTGGCCCTGCCCGCCTATGACCAGGCCATCAAGGCCAGCCACCTGTTCAACCTGCTGGACGCGCGCGGCGTGATCAGCGTTGCCGAGCGGGCCGCCTATATCGGCCGGGTCCGCGCCCTCGCCAAGGGCTGCTGCGAAGCCTGGATCGCAGGCACACGCCTCTGTAGTGCCGCCTTCCGGCCTCACCCCTGATTGACCCGCCGGATATCATGCCCCAGCTTCTGATCGAACTGTTCTCCGAGGATATTCCGGCACGCATGCAAGCCCGTGCGGCCGAGGATCTCCAGCGCCTGATCACCACAAAGCTGGCGGCAGCCGGCCTGGAGATCGGATCGTCGCAGGCCCACTCCACCCCGCGCCGTCTGGCGCTGGTGGTCGAAGGTCTGGCCGCCCGCACGGCGGACGTGAAGGAAGAGCGCAAAGGCCCCCGCGTCGGCTCGCCCGAACAGGCGGTCGCCGGCTTCCTGCGCGGCGCCGGCCTCACCAGCCTGGAGCAGTGCGAACAGCGCGACACCGGCAAGGGCGTCTTCTGGTTCGCCGTGACCGAAAAGCCCGGCCGCGATACCGCCGACGTGCTGCCCGACCTGATCAACGAGACGATCCGGGAGTTCCCCTGGCCCAAGAGCATGCGCTGGGCGACCGGCACTTTCCGCTGGGTCCGGCCGATCCATCACATCCTTGCCGTCTTCGACGGGAAGTTGCTGGAAGGCTCGTTCGACCTCGGCGGAAAAGTCGGATTGATTACATTTGTCGACAGAACACGGGGGCATCGTTTTCTCTCCCCCGATGCCGTCATCACCGCCAGCAACTTCGACGCGTACCGCGACGGGCTGCGCGAAGCCCATGTCGTCCTGTCCCGCGACGAGCGCCGCGCCAAGATCGCCGCCGACGCGGCGGAAGTCGCCGGCAGCCACGGCCTTGTCATCGCCCCCGACGAAGGATTGCTGGACGAGGTCACCGGCCTTGTCGAATGGCCGGTCGTGCTGAGCGGCGCCATCGATCAGCAGTTCATGGACGTGCCGCCGGAGGTGCTGACCACCTCCATGCGGACGCACCAGAAATACTTCGCCACGACCGACGCCACCGGCAAACTCGCCCCCCGCTTCGTCGTGGTCGCCAACACGACCACCTCGGACGGCGGCGCCGCCGTCATCGCCGGCAACGAGCGCGTCCTGCGCGCCCGCCTGTCGGACGCCAAGTTCTTCTGGGACCAGGACCGCAAGGTGAAGCTGGAAGAGCGCGTCCCGTCGCTCGATGCCGTCACCTTCCACGCCAAGCTCGGCACGGTCGCCGAAAAAGTTTCCCGGATGGAGACGCTGGCGGCTGAACTGGCGGCCTTCATCCCCGGCGCCGATCCCGATCAGGCGCGGCTGGCCGCCCGGCTCGCCAAGGCCGATCTGGTCACCGGCATGGTGGGAGAGTTCCCCGAGCTTCAGGGCGTCATGGGCCGCTACTACGCCCTGAGCGAAGGCTTGGCCGCCCCGGTCGCCGACGCCATCGCGGAGCACTACAAGCCGCTCGGCCCCAACGACCGCTGCCCGACCTCCCCGGTCAGCGTCGCCGTGGCGCTGGCCGACAAGCTGGATACCCTCGTCGGGCTTCTTCGCGATCGACGAAAAGCCGACCGGCTCCAAGGACCCCTACGCGCTCCGCCGCGCCGCCCTCGGCGTCATCCGCCTGATCGTGGAAAACGGCCTGCGGCTGGAACTGAACAGCGTCTTCGCCCTGGCGCACAAGCTCCAGAGCGCCGACAAGCTGATCCCGGCCGCCGATGTCGGCGGCCAGCTTCTCGACTTCTTCGCCGACCGCCTGAAGGTGGTGCTGCGCGACCAGGGCGTCCGCCACGATCTGGTCGACGCCGTCTTCGCGCTGGGTGGGGAGGACGATCTGGTCCGCCTGCTCGCCCGCGTCCAGGCGCTTCAGGGTTTCCTCGGCAGCGACGACGGCGCCAACCTGCTGGTGGCATACCGGCGGGCCAGCAACATCGTCCGGATCGAGGAAAAGAAGGACGGCCGCACCTACGGCGATGCTCCGGAAGCGGCTCTGCTGGAACTGGCGGAGGAAGAAGCTCTGTTCAAGTCGTTGGCGGCGGCGGAGAAGAACGCAGTACCGCTTCTGGCGGCGGAAGATTTCGCCGGCTGCATGGGAGCACTGGCGGCACTACGCGCACCGGTGGATGCTTTCTTCGACAAAGTAACGGTCAACGCGGATCAGCCCCCGTTACGTGTAAACCGCCTGCGCCTCCTCAGTCAGATACCCGCGACCTTGAATCGCATAGCGGATTTCTCCAGGATCGAAGGATAAATGGCTGAAAAGCCGCATGTCATGATCCTTGAAGCCGCGGATGAAACCGGGCTGCCGATCAAAACGTTTCCTGACGCCGCGCCAGTCGCCATAAGCGGTCAGGTTGGCGCGGCTTTGGACATGGACGACCCGCCCGATCCGGGCGGTAAAGGGAAGGCGCCGGCGTTACCGTGGACTTAACCACGGTCATGCCAGCGTTAAGAGTTCATCACAGGAGTTACCGGGGATAACCATGGGCAATCAGGTCACTACCCGCTGGGTCTACAGCTTTGGCGACGGCAAGGCCGAAGGCCGGGCGGAAATGAAGAACCTGCTCGGTGGCAAAGGCGCCAACCTTGCCGAGATGAGCAATCTGGGCCTGCCCGTGCCGCCCGGCTTTACCATCACGACCGAGGTCTGCACCTATTATTACAAGAACGACCGGACCTACCCGTCCGACCTGAAGGATCAGGTCACGGAGGCGCTGGCCGCCGTCGAGCGAGAGCATCGGCGCCGGCTTCGGCGATCCGGAAAACCCGCTGCTGGTCTCGGTCCGCTCCGGCGCCCGCGCCTCCATGCCCGGCATGATGGACACCGTCCTCAACCTCGGCCTCACCGACATCACGGTGGAAGGTCTGGTCCGCCGCAGCGGCGACGCGCGCTTCGCCTATGACAGCTACCGCCGCTTCATCCAGATGTACGGCAACGTCGTGCTCGGCGTGGAGCATCACCATTTCGAGGACATCCTCGAAAACGTGAAGCGCGACCGCGACATCACGCTCGATACCGAACTGGTCGCCGCCGACTGGCAGGCCGTGATCGAGGGCTACAAGGAAGTGGTCGAGCACGAGCTTGGCCGTCCCTTCCCGCAGGATGTCCACGAACAGCTCTGGGGCGCGGTCGGCGCCGTGTTCGGCTCCTGGATGAACCAGCGCGCCATCACCTACCGCCGCCTGCACGACATCCCGGCCGAGTGGGGCACCGCCGTCAACGTCCAGGCCATGGTGTTCGGCAACATGGGCGAGGACTGCGCCACCGGCGTCGCCTTCACCCGCAACCCCTCCACCGGCGAGAACGCCTTCTACGGCGAATATCTGGTCAATGCGCAGGGCGAGGACGTCGTCGCCGGCATCCGCACCCCGCAGCACCTGACCATCGCCGGCAAGCAGGCCAACAAGTCCGACCTGCCCTCCATGGAGGAGGTCATGCCGGAAGTGTTCGGCCAACTCGACGCGGTGCGTCTGCGGCTCGAAGGCCACTACCGCGACATGCAGGACATCGAGTTCACGGTCCAGCAGAACAAGCTCTACATGCTGCAGACCCGGACCGGTAAGCGCACGGCCGCAGCCGCTCTCAAGATCTCCGTCGATCTGGCCGCTGAAGGCGTGATCGACCGCAAACAGGCGATCCAGCGGATCGACCCGGCCTCGCTCGACCAGCTTCTCCACCCGACGCTCGACCCCAAGGCCCAGCGCACCGTCGTCGCGCGCGGCCTGCCGGCCTCTCCCGGTGCCGCGTCGGGCAAGCTGGTGTTCAGCGCCGACGAGGCCGAGACCCAGGCCCAGCTTGGCGAATCCGTCATCCTGTGCCGGATCGAGACCAGCCCCGAAGACATCCACGGCATGCACGCCGCCCGCGGCATCCTGACCACCCGCGGCGGCATGACCAGCCACGCGGCCGTGGTCGCGCGCGGCATGGGCCGGGCCTGCGTCGCCGGCGCCGGTGACCTGCGCGTCGATTACAAGGCGCAGACCGTCACCGTTCGCGGCGTCACGATCAAGGCCGGCGATCTGGTCACCATCGACGGCTCGACCGGCGAAGTGATGCTGGGCGCCGTCCCGACCATCCAGCCGGAACTGTCGGGCGACTTCGCCACCCTGATGGGCTGGGCCGACGAGATCCGCCGCATGAAGGTCCGCACCAACGCCGAAACCCCGCTGGACGCCCGCACCGCCGTCAAGTTCGGCGCCGAGGGCATCGGCCTGTGCCGCACCGAGCACATGTTCTTCGACGCCGACCGCATCGTCGCCGTGCGCGAGATGATCCTGGCGGAGACCGAACAGGGCCGCGCGCGCGGCACTCGCCAAGATCGCTCCGATGCAGTGCCAGGACTTCGTCGAGCTCTTCACCATCATGAAGGGCCTGCCGGTCACCATCCGCCTGCTCGATCCGCCGCTGCACGAGTTCCTGCCGAACTCCGACGCGGAGATGGAAGAGGTCGCCAAGGCGGCGGGCACCGATGTCCTGAAGGTGCGTCACCGCGCGGCGCAGCTGCACGAATCGAACCCGATGCTCGGCCATCGCGGCTGCCGTCTCGGCATCTCCTTCCCGGAGATCTACGAGATGCAGGCGCGCGCGATCTTCGAAGCCGCCGTCGAGGTCTTCAAGGAGTCGGGCGAGACCGTGATCCCCGAGATCATGATCCCGCTGGTCGGCACCAAGAAGGAGTTCGACATCCTGAAGGCCGTGATCGACCGGGTCGCCGGCGAGGTCATGACGCAGCAGCGGCCGCAAGATCGAGTATCTGGTCGGCACCATGATCGAACTGCCGCGCGCCTGCCTGCAGGCCGGCGAGATCGCCGAGACGGCGGAGTTCTTCAGCTTCGGCACCAACGACCTGACCCAGACCACCTTCGGCATCAGCCGCGACGACGCCGGCAGCTTCCTGCCGGACTACCAGCGGACCGGCATCCTGGAGCACGACCCGTTCGTGACCATCGACGTCGACGGCGTCGGCGAGCTGGTGAAGATCGCCGCCGAGCGGGGCCGCGCCACGCGTCCCGACATCAAGCTCGGCATCTGCGGCGAGCACGGCGGCGACCCGGCCTCGGTCCACTTCTGCGAAACCGTCGGCCTCGACTACGTCTCCTGCTCGCCCTACCGCGTTCCGATCGCCCGTCTGGCCGCAGCGCAGGCCGCGCTGTCGACCGAACAGACGAACCGGGACTGAGGAGCGCTCCGGTGGACCTGACCCAACTCCGCGCGTCGCTGGCGCGCGGAGAAAAGGCGGCCCTGGCGGTGGCGCTGGCCGGGATCGAACGCGATCCCGACAGCGCCGCCACCGCGGACCTGCTCGATTCAGCTTATGCCGACCCGATCGCCCAGGTGATCGGCCTGACCGGCCCTCCCGGCGTCGGCAAATCGACCCTGACCGGCGCTCTCATCGCGGAGTTCCGGCGGGTCGGTAAAACCGTCGGTTGCATCGCCGTCGATCCGTCCTCACGGCGGAGCGGCGGCGCCCTGCTGGGCGACCGCACCCGCCTCGCGACCGACCCGGAAGACGCCGGCTGCTTCGTCCGCTCCATGGCGGCCCGCGACCGCTTGGGCGGCCTCGCCGGATCTGACGGTCGCGGCGATGGTCCTGATGCGGGCCGTCTACGATATCGTCCTGATCGAAACCGTCGGCGTCGGCCAGTCCGAAACGGACATCGCCGGCACGGCCGATACCGTCGTGTTCTGCGTCCAGCCCGGTTCCGGCGACAGCCTGCAATTCATGAAAGCCGGCATCGTCGAAATCCCCGACATCGTCGTCGTGACCAAATCCGACCTCGGCCCCGCAGCCCAGCGCGCCCGCGCCGACGTCAAAGGCGCCCTCAGCCTCGCCGAAGCCGCGCGCGGCGACTGGACCATCCCGGTCCTCAGCCTGTCGGTTCAGCAGCGGCAAGGTGTCGCGGACCTGATCGAAGCCCTGGACCAGCACGCCGCCTGGCTGACCACCTCCGGCCGCCTCTCCACCCAGCGCCACACCCAGGCCGAAACCTGGCTGGCCGAGTCGGTCCGCGAACGCTTCGGCCGCGAAGGCATCCGCCGCGCCGGCCCCCTCACCCTGCCCCCCGGCACGCCCCCCTTCGGCCAACTCCGCGCGATCTCGCAACGGTTGCTTTGACGTCAGAACATGAAAACCCCCGAGGCGCTGCCCCGGGGGTTCCCAGGTTCGCTCGCAAGGGTTGTCGGTCCCCTGGGCGTCCCTGGCTCTTGATGACCTGACAGAGCGGTTACTGCGTCCCTGATCCGGTGCCGCCCGTGCCGCCGGTCGGCCGGGTCATGGTTCCGGAAGTACCGCCCGTCGCACCGGTATCGGTGCCGCGAGAGAGCGAAGTCATGGTGTCGCTGTATTCGAACTCCGGCATGCCTTCCACATCGGCCTGGGTTATGCCGTTGAGCTTGATCTCCGGATCGTCGCCGTCGTCATCCATGCCGACCTGCGCCTGGGAGAAATCGACCGCGATCTGCTTGGCGCCGATCCCAAGGAAACCGCCGCTGGAAATCACAAGCTGCTTCGCCTCGCCCGAAGCCGGATCGACGATCACATCCTCGACCGAACCAAGCTTCTCGCCGTCACTGCCGACCACATTCTTGCCCATCAGACCTTCGACGCTGGCGGCGCTGGCAGCCGATCCTGTCGCACCGCCTTCACTCATCGCCGGTGAATTGGCCGGTGCCGGAGCGCTTTCCATGGCCGATGGCGGTGTCGCGGGATTGCTGGTCGTCGGATCGGTCATGGAATTACCCTGCGCGAACGCGGCGCCCGTCATCAGGGCCAAGGCCGAGGCGGCGCCGATCAGTTCCTTACGCATCGAATAGCTCCTTTATTCCACCTGACGCCTCGCGGCGCCTGTACCTCCTTAAACACGCCGGGCGGGCAAACATTCCGCCCGCCCGGTCGATTATTCCATACAGCGCCGCAACAACCATCGCGACGCGCGGCAAAAGGCTCAATTGCGGGTAAAAATCAGAAGTTCACCCAATCCGGCTTCACCGGAGTGAGCTTGGCCTCCCCCGCCAGCAGGGGAATTCCCTCCGCTTCCGCCTTTGCCATCTCTTCAAGCCGCAGCAGGGCCAGCGCCCTGTCGCCGCTGCCGGACCGCACCTCCCCGGCTTCCTTGTCGCCCATCATCACCGGCGTTCCGGGCTCCGGCAAAGCACCGTCCACGATCACCGGGAACAGGCGCTTCCGCACCAGCCCGCGATAGCGGGTCCGGGCGGTCAACTCCTGCCCCATGTAGCAGCCCTTCTGCCAGGAGATGGCGTGAAGCTCATCCAGGTTGTTTTCCAGCAGGATGGCCTTCTCGACCACCATGTCGCGGCTGCCGTCCGGCACGCCCGCTTCCAGCCGAAGCCGGTCATAAGCGGCGACATCCGCCGCCGAGAAGCCCGCAGGCTCCAGCACCGCCGCCTCGCTCCCGCGCGGCAGGATCGCGCGGGCGCCCAATCCGGGAAGCCTGGGATCGACAAACACGACGCCGTCGCCAAGCGGCGCCGCCGCACCCGGCTCGGCCGGCAGGCCCAGCGCTTCCAACGCGCCCGCCCCGAACGCCGCCGTGACCGAGAATTGCGCGCACGACATCCTCCAGCGTGATCTTGGAGCGCAGCTTATACATCTTCAGCCTGCGCTGAAGATCCGCCAGACGCTCCGCCTCGCCGTCGAGCAGCAGTTTCCCGCCCAGTTCGACGATGAAGAAGTCATGCAGGTATTTGCCCTGCGGCGTCAGGAAGGCGGCATAAATGGCGCGCGACGGCCCCGCCTGGGTGACATCGTTGGACACCAGCCCCTGAAGGAAAGCGGCGCGGTCCGGGCCGTCGATGGCCAGGATTCCGCGCGATGGCAGGGTGACATAGTTCTTGGACATGGGACTCGCTCCGCCGGAGCCTGAGGGGAAGGGCATCCCTCACGTATTGATAAGGCGGCACTTTGACAAGGTGACTTCTTGGCGCGAGGGCATCGGGCGGCTATGGTCCGCCATTGGGCATCCGGAGGCACGCTTTGCGCATTCTGTTCATCGGCAACAGCCGGATCGGCGATTTCATCCTGTCGAGCGGCCTGCTCGCACACCTGATCGACCACCATCACGACGCCCGCATCACCGTGGTCTGCGGCAAGATCATCGTGCCGCTGCTGGCCCATACGCCCAATATCGAGCGCGTCATCGTCCTGGAAAAGCGCAAGCATCACCGCCATTGGCTGGACCTGTGGCTGATGACCGTCGGCACCCGCTGGGACCTCGTCATCGACCTGCGCAACTCGGCGGTATCCCGCCTGCTCAGGGCCGGACAGGTCCGCCGTGTCGAGCGGGTTCGCGGCAAGCGGCTCCACCGGGTGGAGGAGATCGGCCGCGTCCTCCGCCTCGACCCGCCGCCCGATCCGCGCCTCTGGCTGGGCGATGCCGACCGTGACGCCGCAGCCGGCCTGATCCCCGACGGCCCGCCCGTCCTGGCGCTCGGTCCCGGCTCCACCCACGAGCATAAGCGCTGGCCGTCGGATCGCTTCGCCGAACTGGCCGTCCGGCTTACCGGACCGGGCGGCATCCTGCCCGGCGGCAGGGTCGCCGTGATCGGCTCCCCCGCCGAGCGCGCCCATGCCGAACCGGTGCTGGCCGCCATCGATCCGGCCCGCCGGATCGACCTGATGAGCAATACGCCGCTGCTGACCGCCGCCGCCTGCCTGCAGCGCTGCGCGCTCTATATCGGCAACGACGGCGGCCAGATGCACCTGTCGGCCGCGGCGGGCGTGCCGACGCTGGGGCTGTTCGGCCCGACGCCCGCGCACCATTACCGCCCCTGGGGCAAGCTCTCCGACTACGTCCAGGCGCCGGAGCCGTTCGAAGGTCTGGAGGCGCGGATACCCGAAGCCATGAAGGCGGGAATCACGCTGATGGGCGGCATCACCGTCGATGCCGTCGAAGCCGCCGCCCGGCGGCTGTGGCTGAAGGCTGCACCCGCCGACTCACCTCGCATTGGCGAGCGCGCTCCCGCTGTGCTAGGAAGCGGCATGGACATTGGCGGCAAACCAGGAACGATGTGATGGCAATCCTGATCGAAGTGGCTCCCGGCGAGTTGATCGACAAACTGACGATTCTGGAGATCAAGAAGGCCAACATCAGCGACCCGGCCAAGCTGCGCAACGTGTCGCACGAATACGACGTGCTGGCCCGCGTTCTGGCCGAACAGGTGCCGCCGAGCGACACCCTGACCGACCTGACCGCCCAGTTGAAGGCGATCAACGAGAGCCTGTGGAAGATCGAGGACGATATCCGCGACCTTGAGCGCGCCCGCGACTTCGGCCCCGCCTTCATCGAGAACGCCCGCGCCGTCTACTTCACCAACGACCGCCGCGCCGCCGTCAAGCGGCAGATCAACGAGTTGCTGGACAGCGCGATCGTCGAGGAAAAATCCTACGCGGCCTATTGAGCGGCGCAGCGCATAGCCAGCACACCATGACCGGGACACCCCCCGACAGCGTCGCCGTCTTCAGCTATGAAGAGATCATCGGCGACGGGCTCTACAAGCTGCCATTCGTGCGCGCGTTGCGGGCGGCGTGGCCGTCGGCGCGGATCACCTGGATCACGACGCAGACGCACCGTCTACGCCGGCAAGCTCCAGCCTGTCATGGACGGCCTGATCGACGAGTTCCGCCAGGACAGCGGGATCGGCGAGAGCCCGGCCGGCGTCATCCTGCCGCTGCCATGGCGCGAGCGGTTCTCGGTCATCATCGACACCCAGACGACGGTATGGCGCACCCTGACGCTGCGGCGCCTGCCGCACGGCCTGTTCATCTCGCCGGCGGCGCGCTTCCGCCTGTCCGACCGCAGGCCCGCCCCCGGCCGCACCCGCCCGCCCCACATGGTGGACCGCCTGAACGAGTTGCTGGCGCTGGCCGCCGGCCACGTCCCGGCGGTGAAGGCGGAGCTGCGGCTGCCGGAAGACCTCACCGCCAAGGCCGAAGCGGCGCTGCCGCCCGGTCCCGCCTATATCGGTCTGGCGCCGGGAGCCGGCAAACGCTTCAAGTGCTGGCCGCTGGACCGCTTCATCGCGGTTGCCGCGGCACAAGCCGAACGCGGCCGGGTTCCCGTCTTCATCCTAGGCCCCGATGAGCTGGAATGGCTGGCCCCGATCCGCGAAGCCGTGCCCTCGGCGCTGTTCCCGGAGCAGGACAAGGCTATCTGGGGCGAAGGCTTCACGCCGCTCCGGACCATAGCGCTCGCCCGCCGCTTCACGGCGGCACTCGCCAACGACAGCGGCGTCAGCCATATGTTCGGTGCGGCGGATGCGCCGCTGACTCACTCTGTTCGGCCCGACCCCAGCCGAGAAGTTCCAACCGAAGGTCACGCTTGGCGGAGTGATTACAGCGCAGGAGTTTGGAGGCGAGGCCATGACGGACATTCCGGTACAATCAGTGATCGAACGGCTTGACCAACTGGCGATACACCGTAACGAACACGGGGACTACCCGAAAAATCGCTGAAATCCGCAGACTTTTATTGCATTGTGTCGCTCAGAAACGGACGAGCAGAGATCATGCCTCCAATCAATAGTGCCAAGACCATTCATCCCGTCCTCCTTTCCGGTGGGTCCGGGTCACGCCTCTGGCCGATTTCGCGGGAAAGCTACCCCAAGCAGCTTCTCCCGCTGGTTGGTGAGCGGACCATGCTGCAGGACACGGTGCGCCGCGTCGTGGGTCAGCGTTTCGCGGCTCCGCTGGTGATCTGCAATGACGAGCACCGCTTCGTCATCGCCGAGCAGTTGCGCGAGATCGCCGTGACTCCGTTCGCCATCGCGCTGGAGCCGGTCGGCCGCAACACGGCCGCCGCGGCCGCCGTCGCGGCCCTGATCATCACCGAACAGGACCCGGACGCCCTGCTGCTCCTGCTGCCGGCCGACCATGTGATCCGGGACGCCGACGCCTTCCACAGCGCGGTCGACGCCGCGGCGAGTGCGGCGGCCGCCGGCAATCTGGTGACCTTCGGCATCACGCCGACCCAGCCGGAAACCGGCTACGGCTATATCCGCCAGGGTGCGGAGCTGACCGGCCATCCGGGCGTGTTCCAGGTCGATGCCTTCGTGGAAAAGCCCGGGATCGAAACGGCGCAGGACATGCTGGCCGCCGGCGGGCATTTCTGGAACGGCGGCATGTTCCTGTTCTCCGCCGCCAAGCTGCTGGCCGAGATGGAGAAGTTCGAGCCGGCCATCGTCGCAGCCTGCCGCGACGCGATCGCCAAGGGCTCGCGCGATCTCGACTTCTTCCGCCTCGATCCGGAAGCCTTCGGCCGCGCGCCCAGCATCTCGATCGACTACGCGGTGATGGAACGGACCGACGCCGCCGTGGTCGTCCCGGCGACCATCGGCTGGACCGATGTCGGCGCATGGTCGGCCCTGTGGGACATCGGCGCCAAGGACGAGGACGGCAACGTCACCGTCGGCGACGTCATGACCGAGGACGCGAAGAACTGCTACATCCGCTCCGAAGGCGTGCTGACCGCCGTGGTGGGACTGGATGACGTGGTGGTCGTCGCCACCGACGACGCCATCCTGGTCGCCAGCCGCGACAAGGTGCAGGACATCAAGCAGGTGGTCGAGCGGCTGAAGAAGGAAGGCCGTCCGGAAGCGAAGATCCACAGCCGCGTCCATCGCCCCTGGGGCTTCTACCAGTGCCTGCACGAGGGCGAGCGCTTCCAGGTCAAGCGCCTGACGGTCAAGCCGGGCGCGACCCTGTCGCTCCAGAAGCACTATCACCGCGCCGAACACTGGGTCGTCGTCAACGGCACCGCCCTGGTGACCCGCGATGCCGATCAGGTGCTGCTGCGCGAGAACGAGTCGATCTACATCCCGCTCGGCGCCGTCCACCGCCTGGAAAACCCCGGCAAGGTGACGCTGAACCTGATCGAGGTGCAGTCCGGCTCCTACCTGGGCGAGGACGACATCGTCCGCCTGACCGACACCTACGGCCGGGCGTAAGCGCCGTTTCACTGCCGCATAAAGTTGCTCGCCAAGGAGATACCGGTCGTAAGTCCGGGTCTCTCCCGGCAACAACTGCTGGCACTGCTCCCGCTCAGCCCTGCGTAGATGTCGCGGTAAAGGCTGACGATCTCCTCCTCCGTCGGCACGCGCGGATTGTTGGCCGGAGAGCCCGACCCAAGCGCCTGCTGCGCCATCAGCGGCAGCAGCGACATGAAGCGCTGCTCGTCGATCCCATATTCCCGTGGCGTCGGCACCTTCAGGTCGGAGTTCAGATCGCCCAGCGCTTCCAGCAGCGCCATCCCCGCCGCCTCGTCATCGGCATCATGCGGGCACACACCCATGGCGCGGGCGCAGTCGGCATAGCGCTTCCCCGCCTTCGGCAGCGAGAAGGCCGTCACCGCCGGCAGCAGCATGGCGTTGGACAAGCCGTGCGGCACATGGAAATGGGCGCCGATCGGACGGCTCATGCCATGGACCAGGGCCACCGAGGCATTGCTGAAGGCGATGCCGGCCTGATTGGCGGCCAGCATCATCTCCTCCCTCGCCTGCCGGTTGGCCGGCTCGAAGCAGGCCGTGCGCAGATGCTGCGACACCCGCGCCATCGCGGCAAGCGCCATCGAGTCGGAGAACGGGTTGGCCTTGCGGCTGACATAGGCTTCGATGGCGTGGGTCAGCGTGTCGATGCCGGTATCGGCGGTCAGGCGGAAGGGACAGCTCAGCGTCAGTTCGAAATCGACGATGGCGGCCTGCGGGATCACGCCGTTGCCGGCGATCAGCATCTTCTCGTCCGTCTCGGTATCGGTGATGACGGTGAACTTCGTCACCTCCGACCCGGTGCCCGCCGTGGTCGGGATGGCGAGCAGCGGCATGCTCATATTCGGGATGACGTTCGGCGACCTTGTAGTCGCGCATCTTCCCCGGATTGGCCGCCATCACGCCCATGGCCTTGGCGGTGTCGATGGGCGATCCGCCGCCCAGCGCTATCATGCCGTCGAAGCCGCCTTCCGCCAGGATCTTCGCCCCGGCATAGACCACGTCGGTCGTCGGGTCCGGCACGGTGTCGGCGAAGACCTCGAACGGGATGCCAGCTTGGTGCAGCGGGTCGGTCAGCTTCGAGATGGCGCCACTGTCGCGCATATACGGATCGGTCACGACCAGCGGCCGCCTGACTCCCAGCCGGCCCAGCGTTTCGGCGACCTGCGCTATGGAGCCGCCGCCGATCAGCATCAGCTTGGGCATGACGATTGTGGCGATCATGATATTAGTTCCTCCCGCAACTATCGGCCCCGATCTTGTACGCCGGGTGCATCTGGGGCAAGCCCGAGCCGAGCTATCAGATCATCGGGACCCGGAGCTCAGGCCGCAATCGCCCCTTGAGCGACATAGTAGTAGATCGACAGGAAATGGCAGGTGCTGCCCGCCAGCACGAAGAGATGCCAGACCGCATGGTTGAACGGCATGCTTTCCCACACGAAGAAGGCGACGCCGCCGGTATAGGCCAGCCCGCCCAGCGCCAGCAGCAGGAGCCCCGTCGTTTCCATGTTCGCGATGATCGGCCCGGCCGCCAGCACCCCGACCCAGCCGGTCGCCAGATACAGCATCAGCGAAAGCCGGGCATAGCGGTTGGTGTGGAAGATCTTGAAGACGACGCCGAAGGCGGCGATGCTCCAGACCACCGCGAACAGCGTCCAGCCCCAGGCGCCGCCCAGCACCAGCAGGCAATAGGGCGTATAGGTCCCGGCGATCAGCAGGAAGATCGCGGCATGGTCGCAGGTCTTGAAGATCAGCTTGGTCGGCTTGTGGCGGATGGCGTGGTACAGGGTCGATGCCAGATACAGCAGCACCAGCGTGGCGCCATATATCGTGAGGCTGATCGTCACCCTGATATCGTCGTCAACGAGCGCCAATCCCAGCAGCGCCACCAGTCCCAGGACCGCGAGCACCGCGCCGATCCCATGGGTGACCGCATTCGCCACCTCTTCCAGAAAGGTGTATTCCTGATCTTCGGCAAGTGGGTCTTCAGCAGCGAGTCTTCGGCAAGGTGAGCGGACATGGAACCCCTCTGCGGCGGAACTCCCCGGCACCCACCTTGCCAGCCTTCCAGGCTGACGGAATGCCATGCTTCTGACAACACAATTAGAGCACGAAGGTGACATTCCGACTGTGATACCGACTACAGGAGGATGACGATTCGCGGATGCCCCGGACCATGTTCCCCCTGTAACCTTTTGAAATCCGACGCTATGTTTGGAACGCGAGATTCGGCGCAAGAATCCAGGGAGCGGATGGGAAACGATGAAAAGCTTGCTCAGCGCCTTGTCCATCACGGTCTGTACCATCACTGCCGCAGCTTTATCCGGCGGCACCGCCATCAGTACCGCCCAAGCCCAGAGCTTCCAGCCGGCCATCGTCTTCGACATGGGCGGCAAGTTCGACAAGTCCTTCAATGAAGCGGCCTATGTCGGGGCCGAGCGCTTCAAGAAGGAAACCGGGATCGAGTACCGCGAGTTCGAAGTCACCCAGGAAGCCCAGCGCGAGCAGGCGCTCCGCACCATGGCCCGGCGCGGCGCCAATGTGGTGGTCGGCGTGGGCTTCGCCCAGGCCAGCGCCATGGAGAAGGTCTCCCAGGAATATCCCGACACCAAATTCTGCATCATCGACAGCGTGGTGGAGCGGCCCAACGTCCAGTCCATCACCTTCAAGGAACACGAAGGATCGTTCCTGGTCGGCATGATGGCGGCGCTGGCGTCCAAGACCGGCAAGGTGGGTTTCGTCGGCGGCATGGACATTCCGCTGATCCGCAACTTCGCCACCGGCTACCAGCAGGGCGTCAAGCACGCCAATCCGCAGGCCGAGATCTTCCAGAACATGACCGGCACCACGCCGGCCGCGTGGCGCGATCCGACCCGTGGCGGCGAGTTGGCGAAGAGCCAGATGGACCGGGGCGCCGACGTGATCTACGCGGCGGCCGGCGGTACCGGCATCGGCGTTCTCCAGGCGGTCGCCGACGCCAAGAAGCTCTCGATCGGCGTCGACAGCAACCAGAACCACCTGCATCCCGGCTCGGTCCTGACCTCCATGATCAAGCGGGTCGATGTCGCCGTCTACAACTGCATGAAGTCGGCGAAGGAAGGCACCTGGGCTCCGGGCTCCCGCGTCCTCGGCCTCAAGGAGGATGCCGTCGGCTATTCGCTCGACGACGACAACAAGGCGCTCATCACCGACGACATGAAGCGACAGGTCGAGGCCGCCAAGGCCCAGATCATCGCGGGCGAACTCCAGGTTCAGCCCTATAAGCAGTAAACGGGTAAGCAGTAACCGGGAGCGGGCGGAATGACCGACACCATCGTGCAAGGCGGTTTCCACAACAAGCCGGCGCAAAGCCAGCCGCCCGCCCTGGAGCTTTCCGGCATCAACAAATGGTTCGGCGCGAACCACGCCAACAAGGATGTTTCCCTGACCGTCCGCCGGGGCAGCATCCATGGCGTGATCGGCGAGAACGGCGCCGGAAAATCGACGATCATGAGCATCGTCTACGGCTATCTGCGCGCCGACAGCGGAACCGTGGAAGTCAACGGCAAGCCGACCGACATCCGCACCCCCCGCGACGCCATCGCCGCCGGCATCGGCATGGTCCACCAGCATTTCATGCTGGTGGACACCTTCACCGTGGTGGAAAACGTGCTGCTCGGGGCCGAGGGCGGCGCCACGCTGGCCCCCGGCCTTGCCCGCGCCCGCAAGGAGCTGGAGCGGCTGGAGCATGAATACGCGCTGGAAGTGAATGTCGATGCCATCGTCGGCGACCTGCCCGTCGGCCTCCAGCAGCGCGTCGAAATCCTCAAGGCGCTCTATCGCGGCGCCGACATCCTGATCCTGGACGAGCCGACCGGGGTTCTGACCCCGCAGGAGGCCGACCACCTGTTCCGCATCCTCCGGGCGCTGCGGGACCAGGGCAAGACGATCATCATCATCACCCACAAGCTGCGCGAGATCATGGACCTGACCGACACGGTCACCGTGATGCGCAGGGGCGAGGTGGTCGCCAACGTCGAAACGGCATCCACCAGCCGCGACCAGCTTGCCGAACTGATGGTCGGGCGCAAGGTCCTGCTGCGGGTGGACAAGAAACCGGCCGAGCCGGGTCCTGTCGTGCTCGACGTGCGGGCGCTGAAGGTGGTGGACGGCAGCGGCGTCCTCCGCGTCAAGGAAGTCAGCCTGACGGTGCGGGAGGGCGAAATCGTCGGCATCGCCGGGGTTTCCGGCAACGGCCAGTCGGAACTGCTGGAAGCGCTGGCCGGCATCCTCCCCATCGCCGGCGGGTCGGTCCGCCTTCATGGCGAGAAGATCACCGGCAGATCGATCTACAACCCCCGCGACCTGCGCCGGGCCGGTATCGCGCATGTGCCCGAGGACCGCCAGAAGGTCGGCCTCGTCACCTCGTTCCACGCCAGCGAATGCGCGGTCCTGGGCTATCACGACGATCCCCGCTACAACGGCCGCATCCTGATGGACCGCCGCGCCATGGTGGACCGCTGCCGGGCCCAGATGAAAAGCTACGACGTGCGCCCGCCCCTGCCCGACCTGCGCGGCGGCCAATTTCTCCGGCGGCAACCAGCAGAAGATCGTCCTGGCCCGCGAGATCGAGCGGAACCCGGACGTGCTGCTGGTCGGCCAGCCGACGCGCGGAGTCGATATCGGCGCCATCGAATTCATCCACCGCCGCCTCGTGGAGCTGCGCGACGCCGGCAAGGCGATCCTTCTGGTGTCGGTGGAATTGGACGAGATCCTGGCGCTGAGCGACCGCATCCTCGTGATGTTCGACGGCCATCTCGTCGGCGAAATCCCCCCGGCTCAGGCGACCGAGCGGCAATTGGGACTGATGATGGCCGGCATCGCGGAGGAAGCGGCGGACTGATGCCGGCATCCGTGGCCGCGCCCCGGCATAACCCTCAAACTCATCAACTCCGCTTACGCGATGAAGCCCGCTTGATCCCGGCGGCTATGTCGCGGCTCAAGGCTGCCAGCGTGCGGTTCATCGCCGCCACGGTCGCCTCGACGCCTTCTCCCTCGACCGGCTCGGTGTATCTCGCGCGTGCCCCCGCCCGCTCCGCCTCGGTCTGGCCGTCCAGCACGGTCCAGTAGGCATTCAGCACGGCGGCGCCGGACGCGTCGCGCTCGAACGACGTGATATCGACCGCGACCGTCATCGCCACCGGCTCCCGCCGGCGCAGCGGCAGCACGAAGACGTTGTCGCTCGGCAGCAGTCCGCGCAGGTTTTCGGCCATCACCCGCGTGATATCGCCCTGAAGCCGCTGGCCCCAGCGGTCGCCCTGGGTCAGTTCCAGGGTATTGGCGCTGGTCCGGACGACGATCTCCGGCCGGTCCAGATATTCCGGAATATTGGCCTGCTCGACGCCCACGACCGGCCCGCGCGATGCGGCCGTGGAACCCGGACCCGACGCCGCGTCGCGCGGCAGGGCACTCAGCACATGCAGGTTGGGCGGCGGCCGCGTTTCGGCGCATCCGGCGACCAGCGGAATCAGCAGCAGCAATCCCCAGCGAAATCCAGTCATCCAAATCATCTCCCCAGCAGCAGGGCATTGGGATTGCGCTCCAGCGTCTCGGCGAAGCTGCGGAGCGAGCGCGACGCCTGCGACAGGTTCCGCATCGAAGTTTCCAGATCCGACCGGATCGGCGCGTTGCGGGACACCAGATCGTTGGTGTTGCTCATCACCGTGTTGGCTTGGCCGACAGCCTGCTCGACGCTTCTGGCGGTCGTGCGAAGCGATTCGATCAGCGGCCCCGCTTCCCGGTTGGCGGTGCCGATCAGGTTCTGGAGATCCGCCATGGTGGTCCGCAACTCGCCCTGGACCTCGGTCAGCGTCTCGGACCCGGTCGTGAAGGTGGTGCGGGCGGCGCCCATGGTGGTTTCGAACTCGCGCATGCCGCCGGCGAGCGCCGCCAGCGCCTCGGTCAGATCGGGTGACGACAGCAGACGATCCACGTTGTTCAGCGTATTCATGGCCGTGCCGATCATGTCCTGGATCGGCAGCTTCTCAAGGTTGCGGCGGACCACGTCCAGGGTCGAAGGGACCGCCGGGATTTCCGCCACATTGGGATCGCCGCCGACCAGGGTGGGCGGGCGAGCTGGGCAGGAAATCAAGCTCGACCATCAAGCTGCTGCGTGACATAGCTCTGATAGACGAGCTGGGCGCGCAGGCCCCGATCGACCATGGCCTTGTAGGTGATGTCCGGCGCCTTGCCCTCCGGCGTTCCCGTCCATTTGGTGCGGTCCGGGTCGAAGCGGATATAAGTTGGAATGCGCGCGGTCAGGTCCCGGCTGTCGATCACCAGATCGACGCGCGTTACCGATCCGACCCGCACGCCACGGAAATTGACCGGCGCTCCGACATAGAGCCCATTGACCGATCCATCGAAATAGACCACGGCCGGCGGCAGCTCACGGCTGAAGAATCCTCCGCCCAAAGCCACCAGCACCGTCGCGAACAGCGCTATCGCGCCGATCACGAACAGCCCGATGATGCGGGGATTGGGCTTGTTCCTCATGGCCTCTTCCTCATGATGCATCCTCATGATCCCGGATTTTGCCCTTCGCCGCGGCTGAGGAAGTCGCGGACCCCCGCATGCGGGCTATGGTCGCGCAGTTCCTTCGGATCGCCGCCGTCGATGGCGGTGCGGCTTTCGGCGTCGAGGAAGACGGAGTTGTTGGCGATGGCGAAGATGCTGGCCAGTTCGTGGCTGACGATCACGACCGTGGCGCCCAAGCTGTCGCGCAGTTCAAGGATCAGGTCGTCCAGCCGGCGCGAGCTGAGCGGGTCCAGCCCCGCCGAAGGCTCGTCGAAGAACAGGATGTCCGGGTCCAGCGCTATGGCCCGCGCCAGACCGGCGCGTTTCCGCATGCCGCCGCTGATTTCGGACGGGTAGAAGTCCTCGAACCCGCCAAGCCCGACCAGCGCCAGCTTCAGCGACACCAGTTCGTCGATCTCCACCGGTTTCAGCTTGGTGTACTGGGACAGCGGCACCGACACGTTCTCGGCCAGCGTCATGGAACTCCACAGCGCACCGCTCTGGAACAGCACGCCGAAGCGGCGGCTCATGATGGCGCGCTCCTGCGGTGCGGCGCCGGTGAAGCTCTTGCCGTCGTAGCGGATGTCGCCGGCCGCCGGTTCGACCAGCCCGATCATGTGCTTCAGCAGGGTGCTCTTGCCGCAGCCGCTCGCCCCCATGATGACGAAGATGTCGCCGGCCGGCACCTGGAAGCTGACGTCCCGCTGCACGACGAAACCGCTGAAGGCCATGGTCAGGCCATCCACCGTGATCCTCGGTTCCGCCATCTCAAATGCCCAGAAGATTGGTCATGACGGCGAAGATCGCATCGACCACGATGATGAGGACGATGGAGGTGACCACGGCCGAAGTCGCCGCCACGCCGACCGCCTGCGCGCTCCGGCCCGCCTGCATGCCGCGAAGCGCCCCGGCATAGGCCACCAGCATGCCGAACACCACGCTCTTGCTGAAGCCGACCCAGAAATCGACCATCCGGACGCCGCTCTCGGTCTGGATGATGTAAGCGGAACCCGAAAGCCCCAGCATGCCGACACCGACGATGTAGCCGCCGAGAATCCCCAGAAAGCACGAATAGACGAACAGCAGCGGCATCATCAGCGCCAGCGCCAGCACGCGCGGCAGCACCAGGAAGTCGATCGGCGAGATCCCGATGGTGGACAGCGCGTCGATTTCCTCGTTCCCCTGCATGGTGCCGAGTTGCGCCGCATAGGCGGCGCCGATCCGTCCGGCCAGCACGATGGCGGTCATCAGCGCCGCCATCTCGCGCGCCATGGCGAGCCCGACCAGATTGGCGACATAGATATCGGCGCCGAACTGGCGAAGCTGGATCGCCCCGACGAAGGCCACGGTCAGCCCGATCAGCAGCGAGACGATGGTGACGATGGGCAGGGAGGAGGCCCCGGCATCCTGAAGCGCCTGAAGGAAATCGACCCCGCGGAACCGCGCCCGCCCGATCATCATGCGCCCCAGCCCCAGCACGATCTCGCCCAGAAAGCCGATCGCCTGATCGGCTGCCGCGCCAGCCCTCCAGCACGGAGCGCCCGATGCGGACCGGCAGCGAGTCAGCACCATCACCGCGCGCCGCATCCGCCTTGACCGGAACGGCGCGGGCGAGGGTCAGCAGGCGGGGCACCCCGGCGGGCAGATCGCCGGTATCGAATTCCAGCTTCCGCGCAGCGCAGAGATCGCTGACCTTGAGCAGATAGCTGACCAGCGAACTGTCCCAGCTCTCAAGGCCATGGTCCTCGGCGCGCACCGTGCGGATGTGCGGCTCACAGTCCAGCAGCGCTTCGATATCGCCGATGGCGGCCAGCCCGTGCCCGATCCGCCAGTGTCCGCACAAGCGCAGGGTCAGCGCGCCGACATCGCCGGTGCGCAATTCCACCCCGTTGCCCGGAGATGTCTCTCCGGCTTTGTCCCGCCTGATTGCCGCCGTCATTCCACTCCGTCCGAACTCGGGCCAGCAGGCCGGGAGCCGGGCGCCTCGATCTTTCACGTCCGGGTACCCTGAACGAAGGTGGATCGGGCAGGTTTGTTCCCTGCC
>CAWKET010000036.1:0-16622 GCA_963848585.1 uncultured Alphaproteobacteria bacterium
GGTGCGCTCGGCCGGCAGTTCGATGACGACTTCGGTGCCGATGCCGGGCTCGCTCGACATGCGGACGGTGCCGCCGTGCCGTTCCACCAGTTGGCGGACCAGCGGCAGGCCAAGGCCGGTGCCCTGGTTCCTGCGGGCAAGATGGCTGTCGGACTGCTCGAACGGCTGGAAGACGCGCGCCAGATCGCTGGCCGGGATGCCGACGCCCGTATCGGTGACGATGATGACGGTGCCGCCGTCCGGCTGCCGTTTGACCGTCACGCCGATCAGCCCGCCGGGCGGCGTGAACTTGACCGCGTTGGACAGCAGGTTGTCGATGATCTGCCGCAGCCGCAACTGGTCGCCCAGCACGCTCAGCGTGGGCGGCAGGTCCAGTTCGATCGAGACATCGGCCGCGCGCGAGGCTTCGCGCAGGTCGCGCGCCGCATCCGCCGCGACCCGGCTCAGGTCCACCAGTTCCTCCCGAATCTCCATCTTGCCTGCTTCGAGCTTCGACAGGTCCAGGATATCGTTGATGAGCGCCAGCAGCCGTTTGCCGGCAAGATGGATGTCGCCGATATACTCGGCCTGCCGCTCCCCCAGCCTGCCGAAGATGCCGCTGCCGAGCGCTTCGGAAAAGCCCAGGATGGCGTTGAGCGGCGTCCGCAGTTCGTGGCTGACATTGGCGAGGAAGTTGGACTTGGCCTGACTGGAGCGGAGCGCCGCGTCGCGCGCGGCCACCAGATTGTCCGTCAGTTCCAGCAGTTGCTCGTTGGTGGCCCTGAGCGCGGCTTCGGACTGCATGTGCCGCCGCATCAGCCAAGCCAGCGCCAGCACAAGGACGACGAAGCCGACGCCATAGCCTAAGAGCTTGATCTGGAAGACGCTGACCTGGCTCTGCATGCGCCCGATCACCTCGTTCTGCCGATCCAGCACCAGCAGCGAAACCTTGCGCTGGCTGGCGATGGCGCTCGCAATTCCTGATCGGCGACCGCGCGGAATGCCCTGGGATCGGTATCCAGCAGTTTCAGGTTCCGGTCGATGGCATTCAGTTGTTCCCGCACGCGCGATCAGCCCGCCTTCACGGCCAATGCCCTGGGTATGCCATGCGGAACTGCCGGGTTCGGGCAGCGAATTGATCCGGTTGAAGGCATTGTCCAGACGAAGCCGGACCTCCTCGAAGCACTTCCGGCGAAGGATCGGGCTCGATGTCGCGGACGGCGGCCTGCAAGCGCAGCAGATCGACCGCCACCTGCCCGTCGTACCAGATATCGGCGCCGCTCGCGACTTCGACGGAGCGCTGAATGCCGATCAGGTCGAAGACCAGCATGGGCGAACTGAACAGCACCAGCAGGAACGATACCGTCCATACAAGTTTGCCCAGGTCCATGATCCTTTTCCCGGTTAGCATCAGCGGCGAACGCCCCTGGAGCAAGTTTGACCCTTTCCTGAGCATCACTCCACCGTTATCGCCTTCAACTGCCAGACCCAGCGCGAAAGATATTCACGCTGCCCAACTTCCGGATAAGCGTGCTGCGGATAGATCATCCATATCGGCCCCCGGTCGCGCCGCGACATGTATTCGCCGTCGCGCTTCAGCGCCAGCATCACCGGCCATTTCCGCCCATCGGCGATGGGCGCCGGGCTTTCGAAATCGTTGAGCGCGGTAAGGTTCAGGGACGTGGCGGCGGGATCGGCCCCGACGACATCCAGCAGAGCCGACAGCAGCACGCCTTCGAACGTCGCCGGCTCCGTGGTCCAACTGGTCAGCGTGGTGAAGCGGATCAGGCCCAAGCTTTCCAGCGTGGCGAGGTCGAAGCGGACCGGCTTGCCGGATTTGATCCTGCCGCTGACCGTGAGGACGACCGGGCCGGTCGGTTCGGGGATCGCCATGCCCGGTTTCAGGCTGGCCTCGCTTACGGCCTCGTAGTCCTTGGACGGCTGAGCGTTCGGCGGCGGTGGGAATCGCGGACGGAACCAGGCGCAAGGGCCATGGTCAGAAGGAGGGCGGCAAGCCGGACAAGGCCGGGCGGAGCGGGCCGCGGAAGGCTCGGGTGGCAAGGATTTCATGGTGGGGAACTCAACCGTGAATGCCGGGATTGCCGATCAGGGACAGGAATTCCTGCCGGGTCGAGGGATTGTTGCGGAACGCGCCCAGCATACGGCTGGTGATCATGCCGACGCCCGGCTTATGGACGCCCCGCGTGGTCATGCACTGGTGCTCCCCTTCGATGACGACGGCGACGCCGTCGGGCTGAAGCACTTCGTCGATGGTGTTGGCGATCTGCGCCGTCATCTTCTCCTGGATCTGGAGCCGCTTGGCGAAGACCTCGATCACGCGCGCCAGCTTGGAAATGCCGACGACACGGTGGCGCGGCAGGTAGGCGATATGAACCTTGCCGACGATCGGCACCATGTGGTGCTCGCAGTAGCTTTCGAACCGGATGTCGCGGAGCAGGACCATTTCGTCATAGCCATCGACCTCCTCGAAGGTCCGCGCCAGCAGTTGGGCCGGGTCGATGGCGTAGCCGGCGAAGAATTCGTCGAAGGCGCGGGCGACGCGGGCAGGGGTTTCCAGCAGGCCTTCACGGGACGGGTCGTCGCCGGCCCAGCGCAGCAAGGTCCTGACCGCCTCCTCCGCTTCGGCGCGTGATGGCCGGGGTGGTGAGAGTTGGCTGAGAGGTTGAATGGTCTGATTTCCGCGCCATTTTTTCCGCCGTCTCTGATCCATGGAAAAGCCATCATACGCACAAGACCAGATGCGCACCAGTTATCAAAAATGGCCGCAGCAACATTTAAGATCGTGTGAAAAATTTGTATTTTTAATGAATAGTTATGAGTATTTTCTCCGCCTTTGTTGCCAAAAGGCGGAGAGTTACCGCGAATAGTTTAGTGCAGTTAATACTTTTGCTTATATTACTTTTGGATATAGTCTACAGCAGGATCGCCTCGCCGGAGCGGCGGACGCGGAGCCAGCGGCAGCCATAGGCTTCCAGGTCGATGGACACGGCGCCGTCCTTGGCGAGCGAGAAATCGCCCTGGCCGAACAGGTCGATCAGGCCTTGCCAGCCGGCGGTCGGCTCCACCTTGAAGGTGGCCGTGCAGGGCTTCGATGCCAGATTGTGGACCACAAGGACATTCCGGCCGTCCCAGTCGTAGCGGATCGCCAGGACCGAGGCCTGCTTGACCGGAACGACGTTCCATTTGCCATAGGCGATTTCCGGCGTTTCGTGGCGGCGGCGGATCAGCCGTTCCATCCAGTTGAGCAGGGAGTCGTGGTCACGGCGCTGCGCCGCCACGTTGATCGTCGCCGGCCCCCAGCGCTTGCCGCTGACGACAGGGCGGCGGAGGTTTTCGGGCGGTGCCGTGGAAAAGCCGCCGTTCTTCTCGTCGGACCACTGCATGGGGGAGCGCACGCTCATGCGGCCGGGGATCGCGAGGTTTTCGGACATGCCGATTTCCTCGCCATAGAACAGCACCGGCGCTCCGGGCAGGGAGAACATCAGGGCATAGACCATGCGTATCCGCGCCTGATCGCCATCCAGCATCGTCGGCAGCCGGCGGCGCAGGCCACGGCCGAAAAGCTGCATGTCCTCCTTGGGGCCGAACTGGCGGAAGACCTCCTCCCGCTCGGCCTCGGTCAGTTTGTCGAGCGACCATTCATCGTGGTTGCGGACGAAGTTGCCCCATTGGGCATCCTTCGGCAGGGACGGCAGCGCCCGCATGCCATGGACCATGGCGCCGGCATCGCCGCGCACGACCGCCAGCGCCATGGTCTGGTTCAGGTTGAAGTTGATGCACATCTGGAGTTCGTCGCCGCTCTCGTCGCCAAAGAAGCGGCGGACTTCCTCGGGCTCCAGATTGACCTCGCCCATCAGGAGGGCGTCGCCCTGGCGCCGGCCGAGGAACGCCCGCAGATCGCACAGCCAGTCATGGGGCGCCAGATCGACCCGGCCGGCTATGCCCGCCGTCTCCAGCAGGAAGGGCACGGCATCGACGCGGAAGCCGGACAGTCCCAGCTCCAGCCAGAAGCCGACGATCTTCCGGATTTCGTCGCGCACGGCGGCATTGGCGATGTTGAGGTCCGGCTGCTGCTTATAGAAGCGGTGGAGATAATACTGCCTCGCTTCCTGGTCCCACTCCCAGTTGCTGTCTTCCTTATCCGGAAAGACCAGATCGGTCGGGCCGTCCTTGGGCGGCTCATCGCGCCAGACATACCAGTCGCGGTACCGTGAGTTGCGGTCGGAGCGCGCCGCCTTGAACCAGGGATGCTCCTGCGAGGTATGGTTGACCACGAGGTCGGCGATCACGCGGATGCCCCGGTCGCGGGCGGTCCGGATGAACTCGACGAAATCGCCCAGCGTGCCGAGCCTTGGATCGACCGAGTAATAATCGGTGATGTCGTAGCCGTCGTCCCGGTCGGCTGACGGGTAGAACGGCATCAGCCACAGGCATGTGATGCCAAGGCCCGCCAGATAATCGATCCGCTGGGTCAGCCCGACAAAGTCGCCGACGCCGTCGCCATCGCTGTCCTGAAAGGTTTCGACGTCGAGACAGTAGAAGACGGCGTTCTTCCACCATGTGTCGCTGGTGCGGGTGATATCCATGGTCTCGCTTTCATGCCGGAGCGGCGAGACAGGCCGACCAGCTTCCGATGTAACACTTGGGAGAGGCCGTCTGTTCAGCCAGCCGAAGCCTGCTGCGCCCGCGCCATCTGCGCTCACGGCCTCGGCATCGCCCAGGATCAGCGGGCGGCGCCAGTTGCGGAGGTCGGGTTCGCCGCCCGCCGGGTCGGTCGTCGCTTCCAGGCGCTCCAGGGGCGCCCAGCCCTGATCGCCGCCGTAATGGACCTCGCCGCCGGCCGCCAGCACCAGCGGGATTCCGCCGGCGACGTCCCAGACATTGGGCCGCTGGAAGCGGGCGACGCGCAGCAGTCCCGCCGCGACGAAGGCGCATTCGATGGCGGCGGAGCCGGTCTTGCGGATGTCCCAGGGCAGATCGGCGTCGGGACCCGCCTGCGGCTCGCCGGCAAGGCGGCGGCGGACGGCGGGGTTGGCCCTGGACTTCAGCGGTTCCTGGTCGAAGCAAAGCTCGCCGCCGATGCGGGCGTGATAGACGCCGGTGCGGAGCGCGTGGCTGGTGCTGCACCAGACGGCGCCGACGACGGGGCGGCCCCGGTGCAGCACGCCGATCGACGCGGCGTAGAGGGGGAAGCCGTTGACGAAGTTGGTGGTGCCGTCGATCGGATCGACCGCCCAGACGAAATCATGGTCGCGGCCGGGGCGCTCGTCCATTTCCTCGCCCAGGATGTCGTGCTCCGGGAAGCGGTCGGCCAGCCGGGCGCGGATCAGGACTTCGACCTGACCATCCACTTCGGAGACGGGGTCGCGGAAGGTCGGGGTGTCGCCGGGCACGCCCTTGTAGCGGACCTCCAGCGTCCGGCCCAGGGCCGCCATGATCTCCGTCCCCGCCAAGCTCGCCAGTTCGACCGCGGTGCGCTCGATCTCCCGCAGGATAACGTCTGGGATGTCGTCGATGCGTGCGATTCTGGTCGGTGGTCATTTCTGCCTCTCTTCTGTCATGGCGGAAGCGGGCGGGATCAGGACGCAGGCTTGTTCGGGCTCCAGCCCGATGGTCAGTTTGCCGACGGCGCGGGGGGCGGGGGAGAAGTTGTCGCCAAGGCGCAGCGAGGTGCCGGCCCAGGTGATTTTCACCTCGGCGGCGCGGGTGATGTCGACCGGAGGCTCCTCCCCGTGCTCGCCCTCGTTGAGCCATTCCAGCAATGCGGCGCGGCGGTCGGCGTGGGCGTGGACGACGTCGAGCAGGCGGTCGCCCGGATCGGCCTTGGGCGCCAGATTGAGGCCCGGCCCGACATGGCTGATGTTCATGATCTCCAGCACCAGGAAATCACCGGAGAGTTCCTGGCCGTCCAGGGTCATCTCCAGGCATTCCGGCTCGGCTTCCATCAGCAGGCGGCCGAATTTCCGGCGGCTGCACAGCAGTTGCTCCTGTCCGGAAATGTCGGTGGCGTCGATCTCGGCCATGCCGCGCGCCAGCAATCCCAGCCCGACCGCCTCGATGAAGCGGTGCTTTCCCCAGGGGCCTGTCGCGGCCGCGATATCGAAACGCTGTTTCCGGGCGTTGTGAAGTGCCGGCACCAGGGTTTCCGGAGATCCGGAAATGCCAAGCGAGCGGGCGATGTTGTTCGCCGTCCCCTGGGGCAGGATGGCGACCGGGATGCTCCGGTCCGGCATGTGGGTCAGCACCCTGGTGACCGTGCCGTCGCCGCCGATGGCGACGATCAGGTCATGGGGTTGGCCTAAGACTTCGACGATGCCGGGGTCCTTGACGGAGCAGTAGCAGGGGTCGAAGCCTTCCTTGCGGAACAGGTCGAACAGCAGGTCCTTGGACGGACCGCCCTCGCCGGCGGAGGGGCTATGAAGAAGAAGTGCTCGCATACGCGGCAAACATTTCAGGCTTGCCTGCGGTTCCGGCGCCTTGTGGGAAATCCGGGTGGAGCGAAACCGTCCGACGACGAGTTGCTGGACTTTTTAGCAAAAAGATGCTGAAGTATTTATCGGCTTAATCAGCCTATGCCTTTGGAGAGAGATCGTTTTTTCCTTTGAATATAGGGCCGTTCATTACCATTCATTCATTATTTACCGTAACAATTCAGGAGCTCCACACAGATATGGGAGAATTCCCTTCGATGGCACGAACCCAGCTCGCCGTTATTCCTTTCATCATGCATCAGGGCCAGCCGATGATCCTGATGGTGACCTCGCGCGAGACGCGGCGCTGGATCGTGCCCAAGGGCTGGCAGGAGAAGAAGGTCACGGACAGCGATCAGGCGGCGCGCGAAGCCTTCGAGGAAGCCGGAGCGATCGGCGTCATCAGCGACAAGCCGATCGGCGGCTACCGCTACGACAAGCGCCTGAAGGATGGCAGGTTGAAGCCCCTCGATGTCGCCGTATACGCCCTGAACGTCGAAGAACTGCTGGATGACTGGCCGGAAATGGAAGAGCGGGAGCGCCGCTGGATGACGCCCGCCCAGGCGGCGATGGCCGTACAGGAAGGGGCCTCGCCGCACTGCTGCTGAGCATGGCGGTTTCACCGCCGGTAGCAGCCTGCAAAGCGAACAAAGCTTCCATCGCCCATCGGGAACACCGCCCCCGCAGTTAAAACCTGATCCGCCATACCGCAAAGCTGTCGATTGCCAAGAATTGATGCAGCCGGCACTCGCATGCTCCCGTCTTCAGCTTCTTTCCGATTTGACATGCCATAGTCTGCATGAATTTTGAGAGCATACCGATTTGGGTTTTGCTCTTTTTTGTGGATTTTTAGGCAATTGACATAGTTCTCGCGACCGTGATAACAGGATAGTAATCGCTGGCGAAATTGTTCAGCCTCGTATGTGAATATTGTAATGATATTCGCATTGTGAGCCATTAAGTCAAAATGGAGACTTATCATGAAGCTGGTTCGCAAGGTTGCCAACAAGAAGCGTATCGCCTGCATCGACGCAGACTGAATGTTGGTATATTTCGAGTACGATAGCAGTGAATGGATAAATTCACTGTAGTGCGTCTCTAGGGTTTGCGAACCATTTGTGAGGTTTACCGCAAAGGCAGCTTGAGATCCGTGCTGCATAAATCTTGGAGCGATAAACCGATCTAATTTTAATGAATTGACTGATGTTTGATGGGCATCATCTGATATGGGAACCGCACTTCATAGCTCCATCGCTCCTGAAATCACGGATGATCTTGTGGAGCTGCTGGATCAGCGAACGGGATTGCATATCGGTTTCCCACGGTCTAAGCCCCGCCGACGATTTGAGAGAGATGCTGGGGGAGGAGTTTTACCGGACGATCCAGCAACTGGGCTTCTTCGAAGATATTTCCATTCCGGAACTCAGGGCGCGCCAGCATGAAATCAGGACCCGGCTGCAGCGCGAAGTCCGGGATGACGTGATCCGCGGCTACGGCGAATTCGTCACCGGCGATGTCCCCTATTACAGGGACAGGCTGAAGCTCAAGCCATCGGATCTGAGCGGCTGCGACAGCCTCCGGCACATACCGATCCTCTCGCGCGCCGACTTGCGGGAACATTTCAACGAGCTTCTGGCCGATGGCGTCAGCTACGCCGATCACCTTGCCGAAGGCCGTATGGTCTGGACCCGCACGAGCGGCACGACCAGCGAGAAGATCCAGGTTCCGGTCGATCTGGAACTCGACCGCGTCCCGCCGGACTACGACAGGATCTGGAACCTCGACCACGGGGACAAGGTCCCCGGACCGCCGTCCTGGCGACGCCGCGCTGTTCGCCGACGGAATGCTATCTCAGCACCGCCAGCATGAAGGAGCGGACCCGCTTCGGCAACACGCTGTTCATGAACTCCCACATAGACATATTCAATTTGGCCCACGGCGCGATCCATGCCTTCGTGGAGGAACTATGGGAGTTCCGGCCCGACTTCCTTCTGGTCAATCCGACATATCTGCAAATCTTCGGCAGCCGTGCCAAAGCGCTCGATCTTGAGCTTCCTCCGGTCGAGCTTGTGCTTTCCAGCTATCAATACATGTCGAACCTGCAGCGCAAGGTTCTCAGCCGGCTGACCAACGCTCCGGTCTACAACATCTACACGGCCACGGAGCTGTGCGGCTGCCAGTTGGGCGTCGAGTGCTCGCATGGCAATTGGCATGTGCGCGAGGATCATTCCTTCCTTGAAGTCGTGGATGGTGACGGCGCCCCGTCTGAGGATCAGATAGGCAACCTGCTGGTCACCACGCACGCGAACCAGCTCCTGCCGCTGGTGCGCTACCGCATCGGCGACTTGGGCCGGTCTGTCGGGCACGGAATGCACCTGCGCGCTTGGCGACTGGCAATGCTTCGAGCTTCACGGACGGGAAAGCGAAGCACTTTTCATCCACGGCCGGCGGGTCACGACCAGGCAATTCGACGACGTCATGGAACTCACATCGGGGGTGGCGCTCTATTGCTGCACCCAGACCGATGACAACGAACTGCTGGTCGAGGTTCTGCCCGATACCGTCGGCGACATGTCGGTCACGGCGATCACGAAGATTATCACGGAGCGGCTGGATTGCGGCGTGAAGGTCGTGCCGGTCCAAAGCTTTGAGGCCGGCGGCTCTCAGAAATTCCAGCTGACACGGCGGGCATGACCTCCGCCACCGCCGGCTTTGCCGCTTCGATCCGGGGCGACTTCCCGATCCTGGACCGGATGGTCCAGGGGCGGCCGGTCGTCTATCTGGATTGGCCGCGACGACGCTGAAACCGTTGGCAGTCCTGGACAGCGAGCGGGAATACTCCCTGAAATACTGCGCGAACATACACCGGGGAAACCACCTCTTTTCCGAGGAAGCGAGCGAGGCATACGAAAACGCCCGTCGCGACGTCGGCCGCTTCATCGGCGCCACCGCCCGGCAGGTGATATTCGTCCGCAACGCCACAGAAGCCCTCAACATGATCGCATGGGGCCTGCGGATCGACCGGTGAAGCAGCGCATTTCGATCCCGACCAGCGAGCATCACTCCAACATCGTCCCCTGGATGCGTTCCGGCAAGATCGAATGGATCGACCAGACGATCCGCGCGAACCGCTGAGCCTTGACGTGGTGGAGGCGCATCTGCGGGAAACCAGACCGCATCTCCTCACGTTCAGCCATGCCTCCAACGTCACCGGCATCATCAATCCCGTGGCGGAGATCTGTGCCCTGGCAAGATCGCTAGGCGTGATGACTTGCGTCGATGCCTCCCAGGCGGTGGCGCATCTGCCTGTCAACATCGCCGATCTCGGCTGCGATTACCTTGCCTTCAGCGGCCATAAGATGATGGGACCGACCGGCATCGGTGTTCTGACCGGACGCCTGGATGCTCTGGAGCGGCTTGAACCCCTGCTTCTGGGGGGCGGCGCCGTCCGCGAGGTGAGTTTGTCCGGCTATGCGCTGAAGGACATTCCCCACAGGCTTGAGGCCGGAACGCCCAATATCAGCGGAGCCATCGGGCTTGCCGCGGCGGTCAAATACCTGCGTGGCCTGAATGGTGAGGCGGATGTCACGGCATCATGGGGAACTGGCGGACAGGCTGGAGGCCGTTCTCTCCGAGATTCCCGGCGTTCAGCTTCTCCAGGCCCGTGAAGGGCCAAGGCTCCCCCTGGCGCAGCCTCCTGATCGGGAGCAGCCTGGGACCGGCCAATCTCGGGAGCATGCTCAGCGATTGCCATGGAGTGATGGTCCGCGCGGGACACCACTGCGCGCCACCCGCTGTTCAAAGGCATCGATGCGGAGAAAGGCGCCTTGCGCGCATCGGCATACGCCTACAACGAGATCAGCGAGATCGATTATCTCGGCGAGTGCATTTCGAAAGCTTTTGCGCCGGTTCGGCAAATAACTCGAAAGCCCCCAGAGAAAGCCCTCGGAAATGCTGGAAGAAAGCTCTGAAGACAGAAGCTCTCAAGATAGGGCGGCATGGAGGTTCGTCTGGCTGCTTTCCGGGTCGAAGATGGTGCAGATAATCGTCACGTCGATAACGGTTTCGTTCGTCGGCATCCTGGGCGGCGATCTGGCAGGCGACGTGGCATATGGCACGATCCCGATGATGCTGGTCCTGTTCAGCGCCGGCTTGATCACCCTGCCGGCGTCTCTGCTTCTGGCGAGGTTCGGTCATCGCCGGAATTACGTTCTATCGAACCTTCTCGGCGCCGGGGGATCGCTGGCCATAGCGCTCGCGATCCCCTTGGGGAGTTTCCCGGTCCTGTGCCTGGGATGCGTGGCGATCGGGTTTTATCACGCCTTCGCCCAGTACTACCGCTTCTCCGCGGCGAACGCGGTCAGCGATGCGGAGAAGGGACAGGCGATATCGACCGTGCTGGTGGGCGGCATCCTCGCGGCTTTCCTGGGGCCGGTGATCGCCAGCTTCTCTCAGGATTTCTTCCCGCCCTTCATCTTCATCGGCCCGTTCGTCGTCCTGGGCGCAATCCTTGCACTGAACGCTGTTTTGTTCGTCGCGGCCGGCGATACGGCACCTCTGGCCGCCACCGGCTCCAGATCAACCCGGCCGCACGAGCAGCCGGATCATGAGGGACCCGAATTTCATCATCGCGTGCTCCCTCGCGGTATTTTCCCATATCATGATGTCCTATCTGATGACCGCGACCCCGATCGCCGTCGTCGGCTGCGGCTTTGAGCCGGGTGCGGCGGCTCAGGTCGTCCAATGGCATCTGGTGGCGATGTTCAGCCCGTCGCTTATCCTGAAATTCATCGATATCGACCGGCATCTGTGGCGGATCGTTGCTCTTGGATGCCTTTTTCTTCTGGCAAGCCTGCTGATGCTTCTGAGCGGCGAGCAACTGGTCAATTTCACTCTGGGCTTGGTGTTCTTAGGGTTCGGGTGGAGCTTCGTCTATATCGGGGCATCGACTTTGCTGGTGACCACGCTGCCTCAGGCCGATCAATCCAAGGCTCAGATGATAAACGAGCTTTTCATCTGGGCGGCGTCGGCCACCGCCGCCGGGGCATCGGGCTGGATTCTGGCCACGATCGGCTGGTTTCAATTGGTAGCCATCGCCTGCGTGCCGATCGGCGTCATGGCCGGCCTTGCGGTCGTCTCAAGCCACCGCCGGAAATCTGGGCTTCTCCCGGCGTCGTGACGGCGTATTATCCCGGCAGGAAACGCATCGTGGCAGGAGCCCCCATTCCCGTGCATGATTATGTGAAGAAGATACTGACCGCCCGCGTCTATGACGTAGCGATCGAAAGCCCGCTCGACCCGATGCCGCGCCTGTCGAAGCGGATCGGCGGCCCGGTCCACCTGAAGCGGGAGGATCTTCAGCCGGTATTCTCGTTCAAGCTTCGCGGCGCCTACAACAAGATGAGCCAGCTGGATCGCGAGCAGTTGGACCGGGGCGTCATCTGCGCTTCCGCCGGCAACCATGCCCAGGGCGTGGCGCTCGCGGCGGCCAAGCTGAACGTGAAGGCGATGATCGTGATGCCGCAGACGACGCCCGCCATCAAGGTGCAGGCGGTGGAACGGCTGGGCGGTGACGTCGTGCTGCACGGCGACAGCTTCGACGAGGCCTCGATCCACGCGCGCCGGCTGGAGGCGGAGCACGGCCTGACCTTCATCCACCCCTACGACGACCCCGATGTGATCGCCGGCCAGGGAACGGTCGGGATGGAGATCCTGCGCCAGCACCCGGACCCGATCGAGGCGATCTTCGTGCCGATCGGCGGCGGCGGGCTGGCCGCCGGGATCGCCGTCTACGTCAAGTTTCTGCGCCCGGACGTCAAGGTGATCGGCGTCGAGCCGGACGACGCGGCCAGCATGCACGCGGCGCTGGCCGCCGGTGAGCGGGTGATCCTGGATCAGGTCGGCCTGTTCGCCGACGGCGTGGCGGTGCGTCAGGCCGGGGCCGAGACCTTCCGCCTGTGCCGCGAGTTGCTGGACGAGATCATCACCGTCGATGCCGACGCCATCTGCGCCGCGGTCAAGGACATCTTCGACGACACCCGCGCGATCGCCGAGCCGTCGGGCGCCGTGGGCCTGGCCGGGCTGAAGAAATATGTGGAGCGGGAAGGTCCGTGCGCACGAGCGCTGATCACCGTCAACAGCGGCGCCAACATGAACTTCGACCGCCTGCGCCATATCGCGGAGCGGGCCGAGATCGGCGAGCACCGCGAGGCGCTGCTGGCCGTGACGATCCCGGAGAAGCCGGGAAGCTACCGCCGCTTCATCCAGGTGCTGGGCCGGCGCTCGATCACGGAATTCAACTACCGCTATGCCGAGGGACCGGACGCCCACATCTTCGTCGGCGTGCAGATCGCGCGCGGCGAGAAGGAGAAGGTGGAGATCATCGGCCTGCTGCGGGATGCCGGTCTGACCGTCCATGACATGAGCGACAACGAGATGGCGAAGCTCCATGTCCGCTACATGGTCGGCGGGCGCGTGAGCGGCCTGCGCGGACGAGCTGATCTACCGCTTCCAGTTCCCCGAGCGGCCGGGCGCGCTGCTGAAGTTCCTGGACGGGCTGGCGACGGAGTGGAACATCAGCCTGTTCCATTACCGCAACCACGGCGCCGATTACGGCCGCGTGCTGGCCGGCATCCAGGTGCCGGAAGCCGACCGCGCCGAGTTCCGCCGCCGGCTGGACGAGTTGGGCTATCCATGCTGGGACGAAACCGGCAACCCGGCGTATCAGTGCTTCCTGAAGGGCGACGCGGCCTGACTTGATCGCGTCGCCGGTTCAGTGCTTCGACGGGTCGAAAACGGCATCCAGGCTGGGAGCGTCGAGAACGGCGTCCGCCCATCGGTCGAGATCCTCGATCCCGGCGGCATGGACACGGTCGATGACGGCGTCGGGAACGGCGCCGTACCGTTTGCGGATCAGACGCAGCAGCGTCTCGGCCCGGCCACGGGTTTCCCACTCCCTCAAGCCTGCCCTTGTCGAAGCCCTCGACCACGCCCTTCTCGAAGATGTCGTTGAGGAAGGGGTGATCCTTGATGTCGAACGTTATATTACCCATTGCTTCCACCTCTTCCACGACCGCCGGAACGGCCCGGCGCAACTGAGCGAGAATGACCAGACGGGCGTCGCGTCGTCGCGCCGCGGGGTCGAGTTCCGCGAGCGCGCAGGATTCGCCGGATGTTCTGGCGATATTGCCGTTCCGGCACAGGATTGCCAGCACCGATCGTCGGGCGACGGCTGTCCAGCAGGAGCGGGATCGATGTCCGAGATGTAGATCAGTTCAAACTGAAGCTCAGGTTCGGATGGTCGATGCTGGTGCCATCCGGCTCATCTTCGCCTAAGAAGATCACCATTTGTACGATCGGCACGCCGCCGTACTTGTCGCCGATCACGCTGTAGTAGTCGAGCATCCGCCACTGAGCCTTGAAATCCTGGGCCTGAAGCTCGCAGTGGAAAAGGCCGTCGGTGAGTTCCGCCAGCAGATCGGGCGGCGCTCCTTGACCGTGGAGAAGTCGGTGTTCAGGATCGGGCGATCGGAGCCCCACAGAAGCCCGAGCAGGCCGGCATGCCCCTCCACAACAGATCCTTGATCGCGGCGTCGAACTTGCCCGCCATGTTCCACCGGCCTTCCTGCATACATGAGAATGTCACGACGTGACTACTCCTTTTGATAAGCACACCATGTGGTGCGGTGTCGCGCCGAGCGTCTGATGATGCAGTAAGCGCAATGGCATAACGGTATTTCCTGACATGCATCCAGGCAGTATGGTTGCGCGCGTGAGGATATTTTCGGAGCGTACGGCTCCGCAAACCGGCCGCATCGAAGGCCGGAAGAATCCAGGAGGGATGGAGGTGCCGCCGATGGCTCAAGCAGCCGTTATACCCCAGCAGCCGGGCTCACGGCCGGATACGCAGACCGTGGCGGTGGCGCTTGAAGGGGTGAGGATCACCTTCGATCTGCCGGACGGCGGGATTTATCAGGCGGTCGATGCGACCGATCTCGCGGTGCGCGGGGATGAGTTCGTCGCCATCGTCGGACCGACCGGCTGCGGCAAGTCCACGCTGCTCAACGCCGCCGCCGGATTGCTGAAACCGTCCTCGGGCACCGTGAAGATCTTCGGCGAACAGCTCTCCGGACTGAACCGGCGGGCCGGGTATCTCTTCCAGCAGGACAGCCTGATGCCGTGGAAGACGGCGATTGAGAATGTCGCGATCGGGCTGGAGGTGGCGGGCGTCGCCAGCCGCGAAGCGCGCGACCGGGCGCGGGAGTGGCTGGGCAAGGTCGGGCTGGGCGCGTTCGGCGACCGCTATCCGCACATGCTGTCGGGCGGCCAGCGGAAGCGCGTCGGTCTGGCCCAGGTGCTGATCCGCGATCCGAAGATCATCTTCATGGACGAGCCGTTCGGGCCGCTGGACGCGCAGACCCGCCTGATCATGGGCGATCTGCTGCTGGGCTTGTGGTCGGCCGACCGCAAGGCCGTCATGTTCGTCACCCACGATCTGGAGGAGGCGATATCGCTGGCCGACCGGGTCGTCATCATGTCGGCCGGACCCGCGGCCCGCATCATCGGCGATTACCCGATCGCGATCCCGCGCCCGCGCGACATCAGCGAAATCAAGCTCGATCCCCGGTTCCTGGCGGCTCACCGCGAGATCTGGCATGCCCTGAAGGAGGAAGTCCTGAAAGGCTACCGGCAGAGCAACGAGGGAGCGTGACGATGAAACGGGCGAAACTGCTGTTGCTCCAGGTGCTCGTCGCGGTCGTCGTGGTGCTGTTCTGGCACCTGATTTCCGCCACGACCCTGTTCGGCGATCCCAAGACCATGCGGTTCTTCTTCTCGACCCCGGCGGAGGTGGGAAGCCGCATCGTCCAGTGGGTGACGGGGGGAACGATCTGGTACCATCTGGGCATCACGCTGCTGGAAGCGGCGCTGGCCTTCGTGATCGGGTCGGTCGGCGGCATCCTGATAGGCTTCTGGTTCGCCCGGCGGCCGCTGGTGAACGCCGTGTTCGATCCTTACGTGAAGGCGGCCAACGCCCTGCCCCGCGTCGTGCTGGCGCCGATCTTCGCGCTGTGGCTGGGCCTGGGCATCTGGTCCAAGGTGGCGCTGGGTGTCACGCTGGTCTTCTTCATCGTGTTCTTCAACGTCTACCAGGGCGTCAAGGAAGTCAGCCCGGCCGTGCTCGCCAATGCCCGCATGCTCGGCATGAACGAGCGCCAGTTGCTGCGCCACGTCTACCTGCCGTCGGCGCTGAGCTGGATGTTTTCGTCCCTGCACACGTCGGTCGGCTTCGCGATGGTCGGCGCCGTGGTCGGCGAGTATCTGGGATCGTCCGCCGGCCTCGGCTATCTGATCCAGCAGGCGGAAGGCGTCTTCGACGTGACGGGCGTATTCGCCGGCATGTTCGTGCTGACGGCCTGCGTCCTGGCGATCGACTGGCTGGTGACGAAGGTCGAGAACCGCCTGCTGGTCTGGCGTCCGCAGCCGGCGCTGGCATCCAACTGATCCATAAACAAGAAATGCGAATGAGGGAGCAACGATGAAGTTAACAAGTATTCTGGCGGCCGCGGGCATGCTGCTGGCGCTGGCGGGCACCGCCGAAGCCCAGGAAAAGAAAGACATCACGCTGGGCGTCGGCGGCAAGCCGCTGCTGTATTATTTACCGTTGACCATCGCCGAGCAGAAAGGCTTCTTCAAGGAGGAAGGCCTGAATGTCTCGATCAACGACTTCGGCGGCGGCGCCAAGTCGCTCCAGTCGCTGATCGGCGGTTCGGTCGATGTCGTGACCGGAGCGTATGAGCATACGATCCGGATGCAGCAGAAGGGCCAGGATATCCAGGCCGTCGTCGAGCTGGGCCGGTTCCCCGGCATCGTGCTGGCGGTCAGCAAGGACATGGCGGACAAGGTCAAGTCGCCCGCGGACTTCAAGGGCATGAAGATCGGCGTGACCGCGCCCGGTTCATCCACGGCGCTGGCGGCGCAGTACGCGCTGGTGAAGAACGGGCTTCCGCGACCGACGCCGCCCTGATCGGCATCGGCAGCGGGGCAAGCGCCGTCGCCGCGATGAAGCAGGGACAGGTCGAGGTGATCTCGCACCTGGACCCGGTCATCTCCAAGCTTGAGACGGACGGCGATATCTCGATCCTGATCGATACC
>CAWKET010000037.1:0-41693 GCA_963848585.1 uncultured Alphaproteobacteria bacterium
TCGTCTGCACCGGAAACATATGCCGGTCGCCCACCGCCGAGGGCGTGTTCCGTCAGGTCGTCCGGGATGCCGGGCTGGACGGCCGGATATCGACCGACAGCGCCGGCACCCACGGTTACCATGTCGGGGAGCCGCCCGACAGACGTTCGGTCCAGGCGGCGAAGTCGCGCGGCGTCGATATCGCCGACCTGCGGGCGCGCCGCGTACGCTCGGCGGATTTCGATGAATTCGACCTGATCCTCGCGATGGATCGCGGCCATTTCGACCAGCTCACCCGGATGGCCCCTGACGGCCGGCGCGACCGGATCAAGCTGTTCATGGACTATGCGCCGGAAGCCCCGAAGCGGGAGGTTCCCGATCCCTACTACGGCGAAGGCAGCCACTTCACCGAGGTGCTGGACCTGATCGAAGCCGCTTCCGAAGGGCTGCTGAACAGCCTTCGTCATTCCCGCCCCGGCCATGTCCATGCATCCGGCAATTCCTGAACAGGTCGGCCGGGTCGTCTCGGCACGGCGGTTCGCCGACGGCAACACGACGGAGCTTTGGCTGATCGACCTCGCCGATGGCCGCCGGGTGGTGGCGAAGCACGGCAAGGGCCTGACGCTGGAAGGCGCCATGCTGCGCCATCTGGCCGATAACTCGCGGCTGCCGGTGCCGGAACTGTTCCATGCCGACGATACGCTTCTGGTCATGTCGTGGATCGAGCAGGATGGCGGCCTGACCGCCTCGGCCCAGGAACAAGCCGCCGAACTGATCGCCGACCTGCATGGTGTCGGTGCTGAACGCTACGGCTTCGCCTTCGACACCCTGATCGGCCCGCTGCACCAGCCCAACCCGGAATCCCCGGACTGGATCGCCTTCTTCCGCGACCACCGCCTGATGCACATGGCAAGGCTGGCGCTGGAGGAAAACCGGATCGACAGCGGTCTGATGGCGGGCATCGAACGGCTGGCGGAACTGCTGCCCGACCTGATCGGCGAACCGGCGCCGCCCAGCCTGATCCACGGCGACCTGTGGGGCGGCAACGTCTTGGCCTATCGGGGCCGGATAGCAGGGTTCATCGACCCCGCCATCTACCACGCCGATCCGGAAATCGAACTGGCTTTCTCCACCCTGTTCGGGACTTTCGGCGAACCCTTCTTCCGCCGCTACGCCGAACTGCGCCCGATCCGGCCCGGTTTCTTCGAGGTGCGGCGGGATATTTACAATCTATACCCGCTGCTGGTCCATGTCCGCCTGTTCGGCGGCGGCTACCGGTCTCAGGTGGCCCGCATCGTCAGCCGCTTTATCTGAGAGGGACCCCGCGGCCAAGTTCCAGGTCATGCCCTATGCGGATCAGTTACCTCATCGAGACTGGCAGCCAGAACTCCCCGCCCATCCAGATTTCGATGGTGGCGAGATCGGCATCCTCGATTTTCTCCACCATCTCTTGTGGGAGCGGCCCGAATTTCTGTTCGAGAATGACAAGCAGCGAATCGGCCTTGCCCTTCCTCAACCCATTCGCTTCACCTACCTGCAACGCTTCGGCCCTGCCTTCGCTTTGCCTTCCGCGAACAGTCTTTGCAGCAGCGTGGTCATCTGTAAGTGCTCCTCGTTGGCAAGCGGGGCGATCAGGGCTTCCATCGTCTTCCTGTCCAGCTCAGCATATACTTCCGCGATATAGCGGAGCAAGGCGAGCACCCGGTCATCCCGATAGACTTCTTCCGTCGCAAGGGAGAGCAGCCTTCTGGCGAAGTCCGGAGCGCCGCGCGCCAGTTTCAGCACGGCAAGCCCGAAACGCAGGAAAGCCTGGGCGGACAGGTCCTCGTCCGGGGTCGCCCCCAGATCCAGCATCAGATAGGCGAAATCCGGAACGAAGGGAGCCAGAGGGGCATCGACATCGTAGAGACCGGCGTAATTCGGCGCTTCCATCCAGGGCTTGGCGCCCTGGTAGATCACCAGCGGGATGACCGGGGGCAACGGTAATCCGTGGCCGTCCTCCAGGTGCTTTTCACCGATCACCGCCATGTAACGCATCAGCTTCGGCAGCACGATCGGATGGGATCGTGGCCTGCTTTCATGTTCGATCAGCACCGGGACGAAGGCGCTTCGGCCACCAATCAGCGCCACCCGGTAGAGCAAATCGGTATGATGGCTGCGCCGTCCGCCATCGATGAACGAGCCGGACATCAGTTCCGGCGGTTCCGGCGCCATCAGCGCCACGACGCCCGGCGGCAGCCGCTCCCGCAGGAAGGCCGCTGCCGTGGCCGGTCTCCCAAGCAGAAGCTTTATGAGGTGATCGTGGAGCGAACCGGTCTGAGTCATGGAGGGTGATTGCAGTACCCCCGCATGACTTACAAGCATCCATGCATGCGCCCGAATGCCGCGCTCACCAGACCGGGAAGCTCATCCGATCGCTACATCTTGATCGTCACCTCGACCACGCCCGGCTCGTCGCGGTTTTCCTTCCGCGTGAAGCCCAGCTCGTGGCACATCCCCAGCATGGTGGTGTTCTCGCGCAGGACCTCGCCATAGACCTCGCCGATGCCGCGTGAGCGGGCGTAGTTGATGATCCTGGTCATCAGCACATAGCCCAGGCCCTTGCCCTTCATGTCGCTGCGGACCATCACGGCGTATTCGGCCTTCTGGTTGTCGGGGTCGGCGGCGATGCGGACGATGCCGTAAAGCTCCTCCTGGCCGTCTTCATTGGGGGCCACCGCGACCAGCGCCATTTCGCGGTCATAGTCGATCTGCGTCAGACGCGCCGCCATCTGGTGCGACAGCCGCTTCATCGGCGCGAAGAAGCGCAGGCGGATGTCCTCCGGCGTCATCTTCTCGAACATCCGGTGGACGATCGGCTCGTCTTCGGGGCGGACCGGGCGAAGCTGATACTCGCGGCCGTCGTTCAGCTTGACCCGCTCCTCCAGCTTCTTCGGATAGGGCCGGATGGCGAGCCGCCGTGTTCCCAGCTGTACCGTCGGCACCGCGACCTTGATGCGGGCGTCGAGCGCCAGCACGCCGGCGTCGTCGGCCAGCAGCGGGTTGATGTCCAGCTCCACGATTTCCGCGATGTCGGTGATCATCTGGCTGATCTTGATCAGCGTCAGAGCCACCTGATCGATGGCGGCCGGCGGGCGGTCGCGGTAGCCCTGGAGCAGCTTCCAGACCCGCGTCCTGGTCATCATCTCGCGCGCCAGATTGGTGTTCAGCGGCGGCAGGCCCAGCGCCTTGTCCTGCACCACCTCGACCGAGGTGCCGCCCTGGCCGAACAGCAGCACCGGCCCGAACAGCGGGTCGTCCGCCATGCCCACGATCAGCTCGTGAGCGCCCGGCTTGCTGGCCATGGCCTGCACCGTGAAGCCCTCGATCCGGGCATCCGGCTTGACCGACCGGACGCGTTCCAGCATGGCGATGGCCTTGGCGCGCACTTCCTCCGGCGTCTTGATGTGAAGCTGGACGCCGCCGATGTCGGACTTGTGGATGATGTCCACCGACAGGATCTTGAGCGCCACCGGCTTGCCGATCCGGCGCGCGGCTTCGGCGGCTTCATCCGGGTTGCTGGCCTTCAGCGTCTCGACAACAGGGATGTCGTAGGCTTCCAGCACCTGCTTCGCTTCGAACTCGCTGAGCCAGCCGCGGCCTTCGGCTATCGCCGCGTCGATCACGGCGCGGGCGGCTTTCTCATCGACCTTGAACTGCTCCGGCGTGCTGGCCGGCGTTTCCATCAGCAGTTCCTGGTTCTTGCGGTACCGGACCAGATGCATGAAGGCGCGCACCGCCTTGTTCGGCGTCTCGTAGGTCGGGATGCGGTTGGCGGCGAACAGGTGCCGCGCGTCCTGCGCGCTGCCATCGCCCAGCCAGCTCGTCAGCACCTGATGCTTCTTGCCCTTGAGGGTATCGACCACGGCTTGCGCCGCTTCCGTGCTGTCGGAAACGGCGACCGGGCAGTTGATCACCAGGATGCCGTCATTGTTGCGGTTGCCCAGCAGCGATCCCAATGCGTCGGCATAGCGCTTGGCCGGCGCGTCGCCGACGATATCGACCGGATTGCAGCGGCTCCAGGTCGGCGGCAGGACGGCGTTCAGCTTCTCCATCACCGCCTCGTCGAGGGATGCCAGCTTGCCGCCTTCCTCGATCAGCGCATCGGTCGCCATGATGCCGATGCCGCCGCCGTTGGTGATGATCGCCAGCCGGTCGCCGGTGATCTGCACGCCCATCGCCAGCGTTTCCACCGCGTCGAACAACTCGTCCAGCTCGACCACGCGAAGCATGCCGGCCCGGCGGAACGCCGCGTCGTAGACCTCGTCGTGGCCGGCCAGCGCCCCGGTATGGGATGTCGCGGCCTTGGCCGCCTCGTCGGTGCGGCCGGACCGGATCACGATGACCGGCTTCTGGCGCGCCGCGGCGCGGGCGGCCGACATGAACTTGCGGGCTTCGGTGATCGCCTCGACATAGAGGCAGATGGCGCGGGTGTGTGGATCGGCCGCCATGTAGTCGAGCAGATCGCCGAAATCCACGTCGGCCATGCCGCCCAGCGAGACCAGATGGCTGAAGCCGACGCGCCGGCTGGTCGCCCAATCGACGATGGAGGTGACGACGGCGCCCGACTGGGCGATCAGGGCGATATCGCCCTTCAGCGCGTTCACATGGGCGAAGCTCGCGTTGAGGCCGCAGCCCGGCACCATGATGCCCAGGCAGTTGGGGCCGGCCACGCGCAGCAGGTGAGGACGCGCCGCGTCCAGCACCTGCTGTTCGAGCGCCTTGCCTTCCGGCCCCAGTTCCCCGAAGCCGGCGGAGATGACGATGGCGGCTTTGGTGCCGCGCTCGCCCAGTTGCCGGATCAGGTCGGGCACCGTCTCGGGCGGGGTGCAGATCACCGCGAGGTCGGGGGTGATCGGCAGCGCTTCGACCGAGGGATAGCACAGCACGCCTTCGATCGAGCGATCCTGCGCGCTGACCGGCATGATCGGACCGTCGAACCCGGCATTGAACAGGTTGCGGGCGACGGTGGCGCCGATCGTCTTCGGTTTGCGGCTGGCTCCGATCAGGGCGATCGATTTGGGCTTCAGCAGGTAGTCGAGATTACGAACGGTCATGCCGCCCCCGGAACAGAGTGGGCCGTCCGCCCCGCGAGCAGGCACCCGGCAAGCGGGGCGGAGGTCATATGATGCGGCGGACCGTACTCTTCTTAAGGTATATGAACAATTAACCGCCGTCTTCGCCGGGTGCGGTATTACGCCCCGGAGCCGGCCCTTGGAAATCTCCGCCAGCAGATCCCGATATAAATCTGATGTGGCTGCATCGAAGCAGACGAAGCGAATTTCGGTGATACCGGGAAAGGCGCCGAGGCCGGCCAGCACCGTATCGATGGCGATTCGTGCCGCCCGATCGGGTGGAAAGCCGTAAATGCCCGTGCTGATCGCGGGGAATGCCAGCGTCGCAAGACCATGCTGGTTGGCGAGTTCCAGGGCCGAGCGGTAGCAGCCCGCCAGATCGTCGTCCTCATCGGCGCCGCCGCCGCGCCAGACCGGGCCGACGCAATGGATCAGCCGCTTTGACGGCAGCCGTAGGCGTCGCTGATCCTGCATTCGCCGGTCGGGCAGCCGCCGATAGCGTCCAGCTCGCGCTGAAGGTCCGGGCCTGCCGCCCTGTGGATCGCGCCATCGACGCCGCCGCCGCGCTTGAGGGCGCTGTTGGCGGCGTTGACGATGGCATCGACCTGCTGGACCGTGATGTCGCCCTGGATGACGCTCACACGGTCCAGGATAGCGACCGGCCGGCGTCGCCGCCAGCCGGGGGATGCTGGGAGGTGTGATCCGATCCCGCCATCCGGTCCTCCGCCAGCTTACTTGGCTTCGGTTGTCCGTACTTGTCGATCGAGTGCTGGATGATCTTGGCGGCCTCTTCGGCGTCGCCCCAGCGCTTGATCTTGACCCACTTGCCCTTTTCCAGGTCCTTGTAGTGCTGGAAGAAGTGGGCGATCTGGTCCAGCAGGATCTCCGGCAGGTCCTTGTACGACTTGACGTCGCTGTAGAACGGATGAAGCTTATCGACGGGCACCGCCAGGATCTTCTCGTCCAGGCCGGCTTCGTCTTCCATGATCAGCACGCCGATCGGGCGCGACCGCAGAACGGCGCCGGGCTGGATCGGCCGGCGGCCGACCACCAGCATGTCGCACGGGTCGCCGTCGTCGGACAGGGTATGCGGCAGGAAGCCGTAGTTGCACGGATAATACATCGCGGTGTGCAGGAAGCGGTCCACGAACAGCGCGCCGCTCGCCTTGTCCACTTCGTACTTGATCGGCTCGCCGCCCATCGGAATTTCAATGATGACGTTGACGTCCCACGGTGCATTCTGGCCCACTGGGATCTTCGAGATATCCATGAACTTTTCCCTCGGTTCCGATCGATTACGCCCCTTTTGGCGCGCAGTCCCGGCCGCGCCAGCGGCTTACGCCGAGCGCGCGTCGGAGTTTAGGGTAAAGATCACAATTGGGCCAGACTTGCAAATAGGCGGATTGTCACGGTCTCCCCTTAGCCGCACCCCTTCCGTCGAACTGACTTGCATGCGGGCATGCCTGTACGGACACTCCAAGCCTATGAACAAAGCCATGCTCCACGGGTTTCTCCGCGTCCTTTTTGCTTCGATCGCAATCCTTTGCACGTCGCTTTCCAGCCTTCGCGGCGGAGCCGACCCGTCCCCATGCGGCGGAGCCGCAGCCCGTCCACGGCATCGCCATGCATGGGGAGCCACGCTATGCCGCCGGCTTCAGCCATTTCGACTATGCCGATCCGTCGGCTCCGCAGGGAGGCGTCTTCCGCAATGCCGCGACGGGGACTTTCGATACGCTGAACCCCTTCATCGTCAGGGGCCGTGCGGCGCTGGGCTTGGGCTATGTCTCCGAAAGCCTGATGCAGCGAAGCTGGGACGAGCCGTTCTCGCTCTACGGCCTGATCGCCGAATCGATCACGGTGCCGGACGACCGCTCCTGGGTGGAGTTCACCCTGCGGCCGGAGGCCCGCTGGCATGACGGTGTCCCGATCACGCCGGCCGACGTGCTGTTCTCCTGGCGAACGCTCCGCGACCACGGCCGGCCCAACCACCGCAGCTACTACGGCAAGGTCGCCCATGCCGAGCAGACCGGCGAGCGCACCGTCCGGTTCACCTTCAAGGCATCGGCCGATCCCGAAGCGCCGGGCGACCGCGAGATGCCGCTGATCATGGGCCTGATGCCGATCCTGCCGGAGCACGCCTGGAAGACCCGCGAGTTCGACCGCACGACGCTGGAGCCGCCCCTGGGCAGCGGTCCCTACCGGGTGGCGCGGTTCGAGCCGGGCCGTTCCATCGTCTATGAGCGGGTGCCGGATTACTGGGGCCGCGACCTGGCCGTCAACCGGGGCCAGTACAATTTCGCGGAGATCCGCTACGACTATTACCGCGACGACGGGGTGGCGCTGGAGGCCTTCAAGGCCGATGCCTATGATTTCCGGCGCGAAACCGATCCGACCAAATGGGCCACCGGCTATGATTTCCCGGCGGCGCATGACGGCAGGGTCAAGGTGGAACTGCTGCCCCATGGCCGGCCCGAACCGATGCGGGCGCTGATCTTCAACACCCGCCGCCCGCAGTTCGCCGACCGCGCGGTGCGCGAGGCGCTGGGATACGCGCTCGATTTCGAGTGGATGAACAGGACGCTGTTCCACGGGGCCTATCGCAGGACCGCCAGCTACTACCCCAATTCCGAACTGGCGGCGTCGGGTCCCCCAAGCCCCGCCGAACTGGCGGTGCTGGAGCCGTTGCGCGGCAATCTGCCGCCGGAGGTCTTCGGCCCCGCCTATGTTCCGCCCGCCACCGACGGCAGCGGCCCAACTGGTCTGCGTGGCAATCTGCGGAAGGCTCAGGAACTGCTGGCGTCGGCGGGCTGGACCGTCCGCGACGGGCTGCTGCGCAACGCGCAAGGGGCCGCCTTGGAGTTCGAGATCCTGCTGGTTTCGTCAGCGGACGAGAAGGTGGCGCTGGAATTCGCGCGGGCGCTTCAGCAAATCGGGGTCACGGCCAAGGTGCGGACGGTGGACAGCGCGCAGTATCAGGCGCGGCTTGAAGTCCTTCGACTTCGACATGACGCTGAACCGCTGGACCTCGACCCTGTCGCCCGGCAACGAACAGATCTACTACTGGGGGAGCGAGGCCGCCGATTGGCAAGGCAGCCGCAACTATGCCGGCATCCGCAGCCCCGCCGTCGATGCCCTGGCGGAGAGTCTGGCGGCGGCAGTGGACAGGGACGATCTGGTCACCCGCGTCCGGGCGCTCGACCGGGCGCTGACCTGGGGGCACTATGTCATCCCGCTCTATCACCTGACGGCCGACCATGTCGCTTACTGGTCCAGGCTGAAGCGCCCGGCGGTGACGCCGGTCTACGGCATGGTGATCGACGCGTGGTGGATGGGTGAGTGACCGCTCACGGGTCCCGGTAATGCAGCAGGTCGTGCTTCACCGATTTCCAGACCATCGACAGCATGTAGATGAAGGTGAAGCCGACGATGTTGAGCACCAGCACCACGGCGATCATGCCGAGCATGGACTGCTGATCCAGGAACATCCGCAGCGTCCCGTCAAGGTGCAGGACGATCAGTGACGGCGACGCTGCTGCCGACGATCACCAGCGGCAGCAGCACCTTCAGCAGAACGGTACGCAGGGTCTTATGACGGCGCCGGCTCATCCGATCCCGATTCTGGCGATCGTCGTGTTGCCACCGATCCATGATCCGCCGCTCCCGCTGTCTCTTGACGCCCGATAATCAGGCGGGTGTCCCGCGCGTCAGCCGGACACCCGTGATATAGGCGGCAGGGTGCCTCAGAACATGGCTTCCAGCACGCGGTCCGGCGGCGCGTGGCCGTCGATGAAGGTCTTGATGTTGATGATGACCTTCTCGCCCATGTCGATGCGCCCTTCGATCGTGGCCGACCCCATGTGGGGCAGCAGCACGACATTGTCGAGCGTCAGCAGCTTGGGATTGACGGCGGGCTCATGCTCGAACACGTCGAGCCCGGCGCCGGCCAGCTCGCCCTTCTGGAGCATGCGGGTCAGCGCGTTCTCGTCCACCACTTCGCCGCGCGACGTGTTGACGATGTAGCAGTGCGGCCGCAGAAGCTGAAGCCGGCGCGCCGACAGCAGATGGTACGTCGCCGGGGTATGCGGGCAGTTGATGGACAGGATGTCCATCCGGGCCAGCATCTGGTCCAGGCTTTCCCAATACGTCGCTTCCAGCTCGGCTTCGATCTCCGGATGGACGCGGCGGCGGTTGTGGTAGTGGATCGACAGGCCGAAGCCGCGCGCCCGCTTGGCGAGCGCCTGACCGATCCGGCCGAGGCCGACGATGCCAAGCCGCTTGCCCCAGATGCGGTGGCCCAGCATCGTGGTCGGACCCCAGCCCTTCCAGTCGCCCGAGCGGACCAGCCGCTCGCCTTCCGACAGGCGGCGCGACACGGCGAGCAGCAGCGCCATGGTCATATCGGCCGTGTCCTCGGTCAGGACGCCGGGGGTGTTGGTGACCGTGATGCCGCGCTGGCGGGCGGTCTTCAGGTCGATATGGTCCACGCCGGTGCCGAACGAGGCGATCAGGCGCAGGTTGGGGCCGGCTTGCGACAGCAGGCGCGCATCGATCCTGTCGGTCACGGTCGGGACCAGGACGTCGGCGGTCTTGACGGCCTCGATCAGTTCCGACGGGCCGGGCGGCGTGTCGTCATGATTGAGGCGGGTGTCGAACAGCTCCATCATCCGCGTCTCGATGACGTCCGGCAGCTTGCGCGTGACGACGACGACGGGCTTTTTCTTCTCGGGCATCGTACCGGATCTCCCTGGCGGCTTCCCCTTGCCATACCAAGGCCCGTGCCATCTTGTCCAGCGGCACGGGTGTCCTGGTGACCACCTCTTAACGGACTTGCTATAGATTAGGCAGTCCCGATCGGCCATACCGCTGCCATATTGAGTGACTAGCCCCTCCGTTGGGCTTACCAGACCAGAGTTCGCGTCCATGATCCTTGCCGCCCGTATCGGCATTCTCGCCTTCTGCCTGACCGCCCTGCTGCCCGCCTGCCTGAGCGTGCCGACCGCCCAAGCCCAGGAGTCCGAGTCGGTCCCCGGCATGGCTCCGCCCACGGGCCTGCCGGTCCCGCGCTTCGTCTCGCTGCGCTCGGCCGAGGTCAATGTCAGGACGGGTCCGGGAACCCGCTATCCGGTGGAATGGGTCTTCGTGAAGCGCGATATTCCGGTCGAAATCACGGCCGAATTCGACACGTGGCGGCGCATCCGCGACTGGGAAGGGACCGAAGGCTGGGTCCACCAGAGCATGCTGTCGGGCAAGCGCGCCATGGTGGTGCTGGGCGATGTGCGCACCCTGCGCCGTGCCGCGGGCGACAGCGCCGGCGGCCTCGCCAAGGTCGAGCCGGGGGTAGCCGGCAAGCTGCTGCACTGTCAGACGAACTGGTGCGAGGTCAATGTCGGCGGCTATCGCGGCTGGCTGCAGAAGTCGGAGTTCTGGGGCGTTTATCCGGCGGAAACGGTCGAGTAATCTTAATCGGACTCGGTCGGTAGAAGGAGCGGCAAATGGCCGCACGGATAGTCCACCGTGCGGCCATTGACCGTTCAGGCCGCCTGTTCGATCGGCCGCAACCCAGCCGTAAGCTTGCAGGAAGTGGTGATGGAACGCGGCGGCCTGGGTCTCATCCAGGTCGAACTTGACATGGACCGCGCCGGCATGGGCGTCTCGCACCCGGAACGGCAAGGCCACCGGCACGCCGTCGATGGTCAGCGTTCCAGGGGTGCCGGGCGCCAGTTCCAGCGCGCCGTCGATCATGGCGCCGCCTTCCGACATGTTGGTGATCCGGACGGCGAGGTCCAGCCCGCCAGCGCGGAGGTGCCCCCGGCGGTCCACCGCGAAGCGCGGCTTCCGGCGCCGGTTGACTTCCTCGGTCGAGGTGCGAACGGCCCGGACCAGGGCTTGTTTCAGGGTTTCGATGCTGGATGCGACTTCGCCGGCCAGCACCCTGACCTCGTCGGCCCGCTCGCCGGTCTGGCCGGCCTCGGCGGACACTTCAGCGATCTGATGCGTCACCTCGCGCGCGGCGCGTGGCGGTCTGCGCGACGTTCCGTGAAATCTCGCCAGTCGCCGCCGCCTGTTCCTCGATCGCGGCGGCGATCGAATTCGCCACCTCGTCCATCTCGACGATCCGGCCGCCGGTTTCCTCCACGGTGCTGACCACCGTCCCGGTGACCTGCTCGATCTCGCCGATGATCCGGCTGATTTCCTCGGTGGACCTGCTTGTCTGGGTGGCGAGATTCTTGACCTCGCCGGCGACGATGGCGAAGCCTTTGCCGGCGTCGCCGGCCCGTGCCGCCTCGATCGTGGCGTTCAGCGCCAGCAGGTTGGTCTGGCTGGCGATATCCTGGATCAGGTGCGCCACCTCGCCGATCCGGCCGACCGCCTGCGACAGGGAGGAAATGGCGCTCTTGGTCCGGCCGCTGGTTTCCACGGCCGAGCGGGAGATATTGCTGGCGCTCGCCACCTGGGTACCGATTTCGCCGATGGATGCCGTCAACTGGTCCGCCGCCGCCGCGACCTGCTCGGCATTGCTCAGCGCCTGGGCGGCCGCCGCCGACACGCTCTGCGACCGGGCGCTGACCAGTTCCGCCGAGGACGCCATGCTTTGGGCATTGCCGTCCATGTCGCCGGTGCGCCGCGCCAGGGCTTCGACCGATTGCGTCATTTCGCGTTCGACCCGGTCCGCCATCTCGGCCAGGGCGCGGCGGCGGTTGTCATCCGCCTCCTCGCGCTGGCGGTCGCCTTCGGTCCGCAGCTTCTCGTTCTCGTGCGCCTGGGCGCGGAAGATTTCCAGGGCGCCGCCCATGGCGCCGATCTCGTCCCGGCGGCCCAATCCGGTGATTTTGACATCCAGGGCGCCCCGGCTCATGGCGCCCATGGCGGCGGTCATGTCCTGCAACGGGCGAATGACGCCGCGCCGGACCATCAGGGTGATCGAGGCGCCCAGCACGATGCCGACCGTCCCAAGGACGACCATGAATGAAACGAGCCACCGGGCTTCGCGGGAGACGGTTTGCAACTGATCCAGCAGATTCGGCCGTCGCGTCGTTGGACGCTTCGGTCGTCAGCGTCACCAGCGTATCGAGTTCCTCGTTCAGCCGTTCCGCCACCTTGTCGAAGTCGCCCGATGATCTTGTTGCCGCCCGCCGGACCTTCGGCGACATAAGCCTGCCGCCATGCGGTGGCCTATCGCGTAGTAGGCCGGGAAAACCTGGCTGACGGCGGTTATCGCTTCCACCGCCTTGGGCAGATCCATGGCGCGCGCAAGTTCTTCCGCTTCCGCGGCGGCGGCCTCGAAATCCCTCGGCCGCTTTATCCGCCTCGTCATAGCCGTCGTTCAGCCCGTCCAGTCCGCGGGTCGCGGAAATATTCGTCAGCCATTGCTGGACCTGGATGATGTCGATCTGGATCGTCTTGATCAGCGTGACGAGCCGAATGCCTTGTACCGCCGCAAGCTCGGCCGCTTTCTCCGACTGGCCGATCCTTTCTTCCTGGTTCCTGGCGAAGACGAACATGCTGCCGGTCGCCGCCAGCAGCATGGCGACAAAGGCGAGATTGGCGAACGTGATCCTGAAATTGATCGTCATGAAACAAGGTATCCCGCAAATGGCAAACGATGCCGGTCCAGTCAGGCCATCAAGGGATTTTCACACTCGACGCTCTTCCGCCATGCCTTCGATATGGCATGCTCTGACCTGAATTAGATAATACAATATATTTGAGCGAGTCATCAATAAAAGGATAGGGTGATGAATTGGCTGACTAAAATCCCGCGCCAGTTCGCTCCGGACCGCCTCCGGCAATATTGCCATATGCCCATACTGGTCGTGACCCGACGCCCAGGATCACCTGTGTTCCCTGCTCCCGGAACTTCGCGATCTGTTCAGCGGTCAGGGTGAAGTGGATGAAGTGGACGCTTGACGCCTTGCCTTCCTCGCTGGTGCGCTCGACATCCCGCTCCGGCATGGCGGTCACCGTTTCTCCGGCGAATTGCAGGGTGATCGTGTTTTCCACGCCGCCCAGCCGGTTCAGCAGGTTGTTGCGCCGGATCGGGTCGTCGATCTCGAACATCAGTGTCGCGACCAGTTCGTCGCCCTTGGGGATCAGGGGATTGTAGGCGCGGAGTTCATCGGCGATCTGCTCCTCCCCGCCTTTCTCGATATGAAGCATTTCATGGATCTGGAGCCACATGGTCTCGTAGCTCTCGAAATGGAACGTCGCGGAGGGGCCTACGGAAACCCGGCGGTTCTTCTTGACCGCGACCATTTCCCGGCGCTTGTCCGCCCTGATCCGGGCATAGTCGTCCATGGGCAGGATATCGGCGCGGCTGAGTCCGGTCCTGTCGGGTGCCGTCGTCATGGAGCAATCCTCTCTCTGGCCTGTTGTCGGAACTCTCAACTTCGCACCGGCCTTCAGCCGGCAAGACCATAGGCGCGGGCGAAGATTTCGATCGGGTGCAGGGTTTCGAATTCCGGTGGAGCGGCCGGACCATCCTTGCCCAGCCGCTCACAGCCGCTCGATGCCCTGGGCGATGTGGGAACCGGCGAGCGGGCATTCCGATGCCACGAAGGCCTTGGCCTGCTTCAACGCCTGGGTCGCTACCGGCTTGCCGACCTTCAGCGCCACCTCGTAATTTTCCTTCATGATGCCCCATGAGCCGCCATGGCCGGAGCAGCGCTCGATCACTTTGACATCCGGGGCCTTGCCGTCGGCGCGTCGGGATCAGCCGCAGCATCTCCGCCGCCTTGGGACCCATGTTCTGAGCCCTGGCATGGCAGGCCAGATGCAGCGTGACGCCGCCGGGAAGGGGCTTCAGGCCGGGCGCCAGCCCTTCGCTCCGCGCGATATCGACGATGTACTGGCTGATATCGAACGCGCGGCCCGCGAGTTTTTCAACAGCGGCCCGGTGGGGCGCGTTCTTCGGCACGATCAGCGGCCATTCGAACTTCAGCATCAGGGCGCAGCTTGGCGTCAAGGCGATCACGTCGTAGCCGCGGTCGATCCAGCCGGCCAGTTCGGTCGCCACCTTGGCGGCGCGCTCCGAGACGCCGGCCAGATCGCCCTGCTCCAGTTGCGGCATGCCGCAGCAGGCGGGATAGACCACTTCCGTCTCGACCCCGTTATGGGCCAGCACGGCGCGCGCGGCTGTCCCGATCGACGGATTGTTGTAGTTGACGAAGCAGGTGGCGTAGAGCACCGCCTTGCGGCCGAACGCCGGCGCTTCGGGGTTGGGCTTCAGCCCGTCGGACTTCGCCCGAAGCGCGAAGGTCTTGCCGTGGAACTTCGGCAGATGGGCATCGCGGTGGATTCCGGCGACCGCTTCCAGCACCGGCCGGGTCAGCGTATTGCCGGTGTCCGACGCCCAGTTGGCGATAGGGGCGGCCAGGGCCGGCGAGCTTGCCGTTGCGGTCGGTTTTGGTCAACTCCCTGACCGCCAGCGGCGTCTTGCCCCGGCGGTGCTCGATGGCGCGGTAGCGCAGCATCAGATGGGGAAAGTCGAGATCGAAATCGTGCGGCGGCACGTATGGGCACTTCGTCATGAAGCACAGGTCGCACAGCGTGCAGGCGTCCACGACCGGCTTGAACTGATCCGAACCGACATCGTGCAACTCGCCGGATTCGGTGGCGTCGATCATGTCGAACAGGCGGGGAAAGCTGTCGCACAGATTGAAGCAGCGCCGGCAGCCATGGCACAGGTCGAATACCCGGCGCAATTCCGCGTCGAGCTTTTCCTCGTCGAAGAAATCCGGGTTCTGCCAATCGACCGGGTGACGGATGGGTGCTTTCAGACTGCCTTCAGACATGACGGACCGCCTTCACTTCGAAGACCAGAAGCGCAGGGCAAAGGACCTGCCCCGGAGGCGGGAGCACGGCTGCTCAGTCGTTGCAGGCAGTACCCGGATCAAGTCCGGGTATCTCCACAGCAGCACGCGCCCCAATCAAACCGACCAAACGGTCAGTCGAGCTGGTCCAGCGCCTTCTGGAAGCGGCCGGCGTGGGACTTTTCGGCTTTCGCGAGAGTCTCGAACCAGTCGGCGATCTCGTCGAAGCCTTCTTCGCGGGCGGTGCGTGCGAAGCCCGGATACATGTCGGTGTATTCGTGGGTTTCACCGGCGATGGCGGCCAGCAGGTTCAGTTCGGTGTTGCCGATCGGCAGGCCGGTGGCGGGATCGCCGACTTCTTCCAGGAATTCCAGATGGCCGTGGGCGTGGCCGGTCTCACCTTCGGCGGTCGAGCGGAACACGGCGGCTACGTCGTTGTAGCCTTCGACATCGGCCTTCTGAGCGAAATAGAGATAACGGCGATTGGCCTGACTTTCGCCGGCAAATGCATCCTTCAAATTCTGTTCGGTCTTGCTACCTGAGAGTGACATTCGATCCTCCTCGGTTACGAAACGGCTATTATATGGTCCGTATGGTTGTCATACGGTACCGTTCCGTTTCTTCTATGCGCCGGGAGGAGAACAAAAGTCAATAAGTTTGGAAATATTCTAAAATCTTAGATTTCTGATCGTTTGCCGTAGTTGCTAATTTTCTTTCGTGGCACCTGAGTTCTCTCAAGCTTCCTCAGGCGCCAGCCGGATGATCACGTCCACCCGCGCCACCCGCGTGCCGGCGGGAGCCGGCGGAAAATGCGCGACGGTCACGCTCTCGCCGGGAATGTCCTGGAGGTTGCCCGTCCCTTCGAAGAAGAAGTGATGGTGATCGGACGTGTTGGTGTCGAAATAGGACCGCCCCGCTTCGACCACGACCTCGCGCAGCAAACCGGCGTCGGTGAACTGGTGCAGCGTGTTGTAGACCGTCGCCAGCGACACCTGCACTTCGGCGTCGGTCGCCTCCGCATGCAGTTGCTCGGCCGTGATATGCCGGTCGACCTTGTCGAACAGCAGGCGCGCCAAGGCCAGCCGCTGCCGGGTCGGACGAAGACCTGCCTGCTGCAGCCGGTCCAGTGCATGCTTGAAGGGTCGTGTTCCAGTCATGGCCTGCATATGGTAGCGGTTGAGGCATGAAAAAAGGTGCCCACAAAATCGTCAGAAATATTTAGAACGAATCCAGCCGCATGTTCAAGCTTTTGAAAACTAGCGGACGAATTGTTCAATCCGCGGCTTCCCGGTCCGCCTGCTGGCGTGCCCACAAGGCCGCATAGGCGCCGCCCCGGCCCAGCAGGGCCGCATGGCTGCCGCGCTCGGCGATGCCGCCGTCCTCCAGCACCAGGATCTCGTCGGCATGGACGATGGTGGAAAGCCGGTGGGCGATCACCAGGGTGGTGGTGCCCCGGCTGACTTCCCGCAGGCTCTGCTGGATGGCAAGCTCGGTATGGCTGTCCAGGGCCGAGGTCGCCTCGTCGAACAGGAACAGGCGCGGGCGCTTCAGGATGGCGCGGGCGATGGCGACGCGCTGCTTCTCGCCGCCCGACAGCTTCAGGCCGCGCTCCCCGACCATCGTGTCGTAGCCGTCGGGCAGGCTGGTGATGAAGTCATGGATCTGGGCCTGGGCCGCCGCCTGCTCGATTTCCGCCCTGGAGGCGTCCGGCCTGCCGAACGCGACGTTGTAGAGGATCGTGTCGTTGAACAGCACCGCATCCTGCGGCACCACCGCGATCGCCGCGCGCAGGCTGGCTTGGGTGACCGCGCCGATATCGGCGCCGTCCAGCGTGATGCGGCCCGATGTGGGGTCGTAGAAGCGGAACAGCAGGCGGCCGATGGTGGATTTCCCCGCACCGCTCGGGCCGACGATCGCCAGGGTGCGGCCGGGCGGAACCTCGAACGAGACATCGCGCAGGACGGGCCGGCGCGGATCATAGGCGAAGCCGACGCGCTCGAACCGCAGCCGGCCCGGTCCCTTCGGCAGGGTGCCGGCACCGGCCGCGTCCGCCACTTCCGCCGGCTGGTCGAGCAGGGTCAGCATCTGCTCGACATCGGTCAGCGACTGCTTGATCGAGCGGTAGAGCTGGCCCAGCCGGTCCAGCGGCCGGATGAGCTGAAGCAGGTAGGTGTTGACCAGGACGAAGTCGCCGACGGTCATGGCGCCCCCGGCCACCTTCGACGCCGCCAGCAGGATCATGGCGGTCAGCCCCACGCCCAGGATGGAGACCTGGAGGATGCCGGTCAGGCTGCGCCACATCATGGCGTTGACGGTCAGCCGCTCGACCTCCTGAAGCGCTCCATCGTAGCGGTCGGCGATATGGCGCTCGTTGCCGAAATACTTGACCGTCTCGTAGTTCAGCAGGCTGTCCACCGCCTTGCCGTGCGCCTCCGCCCCCTCGGCGACGGCGCGGCGCTGGCGGCGGCGCAGCCGTTCCGACCCGATCACGAGGCAGAAGCCGTAGAGCGCCAGAGTCGCCACGATGATGCCGGCGAAGGCCGGGCTGAAGGCGCTCAGCAGCACGGCGCAGATGATCGCGATCTCGGCGAGCAGCGGCAGGATCAGGAAGACCACGTCGAACAGCAGCTCGCGGATGCCGCGCATGCCGTTGTCCAGCACCCGGCTGATCTGCCCGGTGCGCCGCGCCAGATGGAAGCGCAGGCTGAGTTCGTGGACGTGGCGGAACACCGCCATGCCCATATGCCGCTGCATCCGCTGCTCGATCGGCCCGTACAGGGTCCAGCGCAGCTCGTTGAAGACCTTGGCCAGCCACTGCATCGCGCCATAGGCCAGCAGCAGCGCCACCGGCACCGCGATCGCGGCCTGACCGGGCGCCGAGATCCGGTCGACCGCATGGGCGAACAGGATCGGCACCACGGCGTTCAGCACCGCCGTCAGGCACAGCAGCGTCATCGACACCACCAGCCGCACCCGAAGCCCGCGGTCGTCGCGCGGCCACAGGAACGGCAGCATCAGCCTGAAGATGCGGGCATCGATGGAGGGCAGGGCGGGGGCGTCGGACGGTCGTTCGTTCAGGATGCGCGGCATGGTTGGAAGCTGGGGTGCGGGAGGCGGGATGGCAATGCCGCCGGGAGGCCCATTATTCCCCGGATCGCCGTTCCCCAAATCGCCGCTCCTCAGATCGCCGCCGCCGGGAAGTCCTCGTCGCCGCTGCGGCGGACATGGAAGGAATGGGTCAGGTCGCCCAGCAGCCTGCGCTTCCACGCGTCGAAGTCGGGGTCGCCGCGCAGGCGCGGGCGGGGCAGGCCCGGCGTCACCTCCGTCAGGATGCGGCCGGGTTGCGGCTCCATCACGATGACGCGGTCGCTCAGGATCAGCGCTTCCTCGATATCGTGGGTGACCAGGATCATGGTCGGCCTGTCGTACGACCACAGGTCCAGCAGGTGGTCCTGAAGGTCGTAGCGGGTCAGGGCGTCGAGCGCGCTGAACGGCTCGTCGAGCAGCAGCACGGAAGGGCGGCCGACCAGCGCCCGCGCCAGAGCCGCGCGCTGCGCCATGCCGCCCGACAGCTCGCGCGGCCAGCTATCGGCGAACTTCGTCAGGCCGACCCGTTTCAGCGCCTCCTCGACGCGGGCGTTCTGCTCGGCTTCGGGCAGGTGGCGGATGCCGAACGCCACGTTCCGGCGGATCGTCAGCCACGGCATCAGGCGCGGTTCCTGGAAGACGAACCCGATTTCCTCGCGTGGGCCGCCGATGGGTTCGCCGTTCAGCACGATGGAGCCCGTCGTGGGCGTTTCCAGGCCGGAGATCAGGCGGAGCAGCGTGCTTTTGCCGCAGCCGCTGCCGCCGACGATGCCGACGATCTCGCCGGCTCCGACGTTCGAGCCCGATGCCGCTCAGGCGCCAGCAACCCGTTGGGGTAGCGTTTGGAAAGTCCTGATATCTCAAGCACCGATGATACCCCTCGCGTGATGCCGTTCAGCCCGCCGGCCTGAAGCCGTCCTGCCAGCGCAGCAGCGGCTCCGTCGCGATGTGGAGCAGCCAGTCCGTCAGTTTGCCCAGCACCGCGAAAGCCAGGATGCTGGCCAGGATCATCTGGGCCTGCCCGGTCATCTGGCCGTCCACCAGCAGGAAGCCCAACCCCTCGCTCGCCCCCATGAATTCGGCCGCGACGACGAACATCCAGCCCAGACCCAGCCCAGCGCGGAGCGCCAGGATGTAACTTGGGAGCGTGGCGGGCAGCAGGACCCGCCACACCAGTTCGGGGCCGGAAAGACGGAAGATGCGGCCGACCTCGACCAGTTTCCGGTCCACCGACAGGATCGCGCCGGACAAGGCCAGATATATGGGGAAGAAGACCCCGACCGCGATCAGGATCACCTTCGAAGTCTCGAAGATGCCGAACCACAGGATGAAGACCGGGACCCAGGCGATCGACGGAATGCTCCTGAGCGCCTGGAGCATCGGATCGAGCAGACGGCGCGCTGACCTGGAATAACCGGTCAGAGCACCCAGCGCCGTCCCGGCGATCACCCCGAACAGGAAGCCCAGGGCGATCCGCCACACGGTCGCCAGCACATGCACGGTCAGGTCGCCCGAGCGCGCCAGTTGCCACAACGTCCCGAGCACCCGGCTGGGGGAGGCAGGAGCCTGCCGTTGGCGAAGCCGAACGCCACGGCGAACTCCCAGCCGAGCGCCAGTCCCACCGGTACGATCAGCCCGAGCAGCCAGCCCCATCGGCCAGCCGTCGATGCCGGCTTGGCGGCTTTGGTGACGGCTTCGGTGGTGGCGGCGGTTCCTGTCAGGTGTTCCGATAGAGCCACGGGCTCGTCCTTTCTCCCGGTATCGCCTGTATCGGCGCCCGCTCTCACTTCCGAGCGAGTTTGGACGTGAAGCCGCTGTCGATCAGCGCATCCACCGTGGCGCGGACATCCACGTCGGCGTTGACGACTCCGGCCTGCTGAAGCGCCAGACCGGCCTCAAGGATGGTGGCCTTCTGGGCGTCCCCGATGGCGGAGTGGGTCAGTTCGGTCCGTTCAAGCTGGCGGGCGGCGACCTGTTCGGACAGCTTGGCGGCCGTGGCGATGGTCGTCTTCAACTCGCCGGGGTTGGCCAGGGCATAGGCCCGCGCCTTCTCGTAGGCGTCGATGACTTTGCCGACCAGTTCCGGATGATCCTTGGCGAAGTCCTCGCGGGTGTTCAGGACGCCCCAGCTATTGGCTTCCGGATTGCGATAGAACAAGCGGGCGCCGAAGTCCAGTTCGGCCTGAGCCATCAGCGGATCGAGCCCGGCCCAGGCATCGACATCACCCTTCTCCAGCGCCGCTCTGCCATCCTGATGCTGGAGCAGGACCAGCTTGGCGTCCCGGTCGGTCAGGCCGTGGGCGGCCAGCGCGCGGACCAGGAAGATGTGAGGATCGGTGCCTCGGGTCACCGCGATCCGCTTGCCCTTCAGGTCCTCGACCTTCTGGATCGGCGAATTCCCCTGGGTCACCAGCGCCGTCCATTCCGGCTTCGAATAGACATAGATCGACTTGACCGGATTGCCGTTGATCCGCGCGATCAGCGCCGCCGCGCCGGCGGTCGAGCCGAAATCGAGACTGCCCGCGTTCAGGAACTCCAGCGCCTTGTTGCTGCCCAGGCTCAGTACCCAGCGCACGCCGATGCCGTCCCGCTTGAGCTCCTCCTCGAGCCAGCCCTTCTCCTTCAGGACAAGGCTGACCGGATTGTAATAGGCGTAGTCCAGCCGGATCTCGGACGGTTTGTCGGCGGCGAGCCGTGACCGGCATGGACAAGGCCGAGCGCCGCCAGCGCCAGAGTTGCGAGCGACAGGGATCTTGTGAGACGACTGATCCGGATGGAGCATGGCGCGAAACCTCCTGTTGATTGTCGGCTCGAATGGCCTGTTTGTAATTTGTCTATTTTACCAGTCCAATACCAGTCAATCGTCCTTCAATTATTAACATATATGAAATATGTAATTATTGAGAACGATGGGCTTGCCCTTCGGCGACCTTCCCCCGGCCCGCGATCTCGGCTAAATCCGCCCCATCATGAGTTTCGCGCACGCTATCGCCACGGTCGGCGGATTGACCATGCTGAGCCGGGTGGCGGGGTTCGCCCGTGACATCCTGACGGCCGCCATCCTGGGGGCGGGGCCGGTGGCCGACGCCTTCTTCGTGGCGCTCAAGCTGCCCAACTTCTTCCGCAGGCTGTTCGCGGAGGGGGCGTTCACCGTCTCCTTCGTCCCGATGTTCTCGGCCGAACTCCAGCGGAATGGCCGGAGAGCGGCCCAGGGCTTCGCGGAGGAGGCGCTGGCCGTCATGGTGACGGTGCTGCTGCCCTTCGTCATCGCCATGGTCGCGGCCATGCCCTGGCTGATGCATGCGCTGGCGCCCGGATTCGGCGATGAGCCGGAGAAATTCGCCCTGGCGGTGGATTTCGCCCGCATGACCTTTCCCTACCTGCTGCTGGTCTCGCTGGTGGCCCTGCTGGGCGGGGTGCTGAATTCGCTGGACCGCTTCGGACCCTTCGCCGCGGCCCCGATCGCCTTCAACCTGACCCTGATCGCGGCGCTGCTGGTGGCGCGGGAGGCCGGGATGCCGGCCGGGCTGGTCATGTCGCAGGCGGTGACGGTCGCGGGGATCGTGCAGCTTGTCTGGCTGGCCGCCTCCTGCCGGGCCGCCGGGATCAGCCTTCGCCTTCGCCTGCCGCGCCTGACGCCCGACGTGAAGAAGCTGATGGTGCTGATGGTGCCGGGTGCCATCGGCACCGGGGTCATGCAGATCAACCTGTTCATCAATATCGTGCTGGCGTCCCTGCTGCCTTCCGGGGCGGTCTCGTTCCTTTATTATGCCGACCGGCTCAACCAGTTGCCGCTGGGGGTGATCGGCATCGCCATCGGGACGGCGCTGCTGCCGGTGCTGTCGCGCCATGTCGCCGCCGGCAATCACGATGCGGTGCGCCACTTCCTCAGCCGCGCGCTGGAATTCTCGCTGATGCTGGGGCTGCCGGCGGCGGTGGCCCTGCTGATAGCCGCCCAGCCGATCATCCATGTGCTGTTCGAGCGCGGCGCTTTCGGCGCGCATGAGACCGCCGCCACCGCTCAGGCCCTTGCGGCATACGCCATCGGCATCCCGGCCTTCGTGATCGTCAAGGTGCTGAGCGCCGCCTTCTTCGCCCGTCAGGATACCGGGACACCGGTCCGGGTCGCGATCGCGGTGACCCTCACCAATGCCGCCCTCGGGCTGGCGCTGATCGAACCGCTCGGCCATGTCGGCATAGCGCTCGCGACCGGCATCACCGCCTGGATGAACGCCGTGCTGCTGGGCTGGCTGCTGCACCGGCAGGGTAATTTCCAGATCGACGACCGGCTGCGCCGCCGCGCTCCACGCCTGCTGGCCGCCGGGCTGGTCATGGGGCTGGCGCTCCAGGCCGCGGCGTCGCTGCTGGCGCCCTGGCTCGACGGGCCGATGGTGGTCAGGACCACGGCGCTGGCGGCGCTGGTCGGATTCGGCGCCGCCGTCTATTTCGCGGTCGCCCACGGCATCGGCGGCGTCCGGCTGGGGGAGATCGGCATTCTGCTGAAGCGCGCGCCCGAACCGCCCGGCGCGGCTTGACCGGCCCCGCCCCAGAGGGCGATAACAGCCGCGGCCATTCTCTCAGGGTATATTCGGAGACGACCAGTGAACCGCATCTTCTCGGGCATGCAGCCGACCCGCCAACTGCATCTGGGCAATTACCTGGGTGCCTTGCGCAACTGGGTCTCGTTGCAGGATCAGTTCGAGAGCATCTTCTGCATCGTCGATCTGCATGCCCTGACGCTGCCGCAGGACCCCGCCGTCCTGCTGTCCAACACGCGGGAGGTGACGGCCGCCTATATCGCCGCCGGCATCGATCCGGAACGCTGCATCATCTTCAATCAGGCGGCGGTCGCGGCCCATTCCGAACTGGCCTGGATTCTGTCCTGCCATACCCCCATGGGCTGGCTGAACCGGATGACCCAGTTCAAGGAGAAGGCCGGCAAGCACCGGGAGAACGCGGCACTCGGCCTCTACGCCTATCCGGTCCTGATGGCCGCCGACATCCTGGTCTACAAGGCGACCCATGTGCCGGTCGGCGAGGACCAGAAGCAGCATCTGGAACTGGCGCGCGACATCGCCGGCGCCTTCAACCGGCACTACGACAAGGAATTCTTCCCGCTCCCCGAGCCGCAGATCCTGGGCGAGGCGACCCGCGTCATGTCGCTGCGCGACGGCTCGAAGAAGATGAGCAAGTCGGACGAATCCGACTATTCCCGCATCAACCTGACCGACGACGCCGACACCATCGCGCTGAAGGTCCGCAAGGCCAAGACCGATCCGGAACCGCTGCCCGAAGCGGTCGAGGACCTGGAGAAGCGGCCCGAGGCCGACAACCTCGTCACGATCTATTCGGCGCTGGCCGGGATCTCCCGTCAGGAAACGCTCGGCCAGTTCGCGGGGCAGCAGTTCAGCGCCTTCAAGGGCAATCTGGTCGATCTGGCGGTGGCGAAGCTGGCGCCGATCAGCACGGAGATGAACCGCCTGATGTCCGACGTCAGTGAAATCGACCGCATCCTGCGGCGCGGCGCCGACAAGGCGAACGAAATAGCCTCGGCCAATCTGGCGGATATCAAGGACATCATCGGCCTGCTGCGCCCCTGACGCCTGATGCGCATCCTCGTCACCGGTTTCGAGCGGTTCGGTCCCAACGACCTGAACCCGACGGCCCTGCTGATGGAACGGCTGGCGGGCAGGGACGGCGTGACCGCCGCCGTCCTGCCGGTCGAGTACCACACCAGCGTCAAGCGGTTCGAAGCCCTGCTGGATGAGCACCGCCCGGATGCGGCCGTCGCCTTCGGCCTCGCCCGCTCCTACGACCAGATCCGTCTGGAGCGTGTGGCGCTGAACCTGGACGAAGCCGCCGTTCCCGACAATGCCGGCGTGCTGCGCTGCGGCCTGCGCATCGTCGAAGACGGGCCGGTCGGTTACTGGTCAACCCTGCCGGTGGACCGCCTGATCGCGGCTTTGACCGAAGCCGGGCTGCCGGTCGCCGCCAGCGGCCACGCCGGCGGCTATGTCTGCAACCACCTGTTCTACGGCGTCCGCCACGCTCTGGAGCGGCGCGGCTGGCCGTTGCCCATGGGCTTCGTCCATGTGCCGCCTCTGCCGGAGCAGATCGCCGGAGAGCCGGGCCGAACCGGCCTTGGCCTGGACGATCTGGAGCGCGCCGCGCACGTCATCCTGAGCGAACTTGGCGTCGGTCTGAACCGCGTCTTGCAAGACCGATTCCGATACGATCACGCCGCCATCGCATCAACCACCGGCTTCGCCAGCGTGAAGTGGAAGGTGCTGCCTTTGCCCGGTTCGGAGGTCAGCCAGATCCGGCCGCCATGGTGCTCCACGATCTTCCGGCAGATCGCCAGGCCGATGCCGGTCCCTTCGTATTCGCCCCGGCTGTGCAGCCGCTGGAACACCATGAAGATGCGGTCGAAATGTTCCGGCGCTATGCCAAGGCCGTTGTCGCGCACGTCGAAGCGCCAGTGGTCCGGCTCGTCCGTCCACCCGATGGTGATTTCCGGCACCGTATCGGGCGCGCAATACTTGATCGCGTTGCCGATCAGGTTCTGGAGCAGCCGGGTCAGCTCATTGCTGTCCGCCTGCACGACCGGCAGATCGGCTGGCATGTGGAGGATCGTGCCGCGTTCGGCGATGGCGACTTCCAGATTGTGGCACGCGGTCGCGATCACGTCGCCAACGGCTGTCGGCGCCATGGGCTTGCTGCGCCGGCCCACCCTTGAATATTCCAGCAGGTCCAGGATCAGCCGGTCCATCCGCACACCGCCGTCGCGGGCGAAGCCGATGAACTCCTTGGCGTCCTGGTCGAGCTTGTCGCCATAGCGCCGCTGGAGCAGCGACAGGTAGCTGTTGACCATGCGCAACGGCTCGCGCAGGTCGTGGGATGCGACATAGGCGAATTGTTCCAGTTCCGCGTTCGATCGCTTGAGTTCTTCCGCCTGCTGGGCCATGCGCTGATGGGCCTCGGCGATCTCCAGCTCGTGCCGGGTGCGGTCGGTGGTGTCGGTCATGACGCCGACAATGCCGCCGACCGCGCCACTGGACTGGTGGTAGAGCGCCTTGGAATAAAGCACGTCGTGGCGGCTGCCGTCGGCGAAGGCGATCTGGGTTTCATAGACCTGGAAGGGGTCCTGGATCGCGATGAGGCAGGCATCGGCATTGTCGTCAAGCGCCGCCATCTCCAGGTTCATCAGGTCGCTTGCGCCGCATGCCGACCACCTCTTCCACCGTGCGGCCATGGATCGCCGCGAAGGCGCGGTTGCAGCCCAGATAGACCCCTTCGGCATCCTTGTAATAGATCGGGCTGGGAATGGTATCGAGCAGCGTCGACAGGAAAGCCACCTGATCGCGGACCGACGCCTCGATCCGCTTCATCTCGGTTATGTCGGTATGGGCGCCGACCAGACGGATCGGCGTGCCATTCTCATCCTTCTGATGGATGGCGCGGCTCAGGATATAGCAGGTGTGGCCCTGCTTGTGGTGGAACCGCTGGGTCGCCAGGAAGCTCGGTACCCGTCCCTGATTGTAATCCTCCACCAGCTTCAGGGCGGCGATGCGGTCCTCCTCGAAGATCACGCTCGCCCACATCTCGAGGGTGTCGTCGAGTTCGTCGTCGCGGTAGCCCAGCATCTCCTTCCAGCGCGCGGAGAACCAGATCCGGCCGGTCCGGAGGTCCCAGTCCCAGATCCCGTCGTTGCTTCCCCGGACGGCCAGATGGAAGCGCTCCTCGCTCTCCTTCAGCGCCGATTCGTTACGCTTGCGCTCGGTATCGTCCACGGTGACGCTGATGATGGTGGCGCCCGCGCCATCGGCATGGCGATGGGCGGAGCGGTAGATGGTCACATCGCGTATGGCGCCGGCGGAATCCGTCAGCGACATTTCGAACCGGATCGGCGTCGACTGCGCCAGCGCTTCGGCGATGCCCTGGTCGAACGCCGTGGCGGTCTCATGCCCGAATACCTGCGCCGATGTCCGGCCCAGCACCTCGTCCTGCCGGCGCAGCGTCAAATCCAGGAAGGCCCGGTTGCACCGGAGAAAGACGCCCTTTTCGTCGCGCATGGACAGCGGCAGCGGGATGGCGTCGATCAGGGCCTGCTGAAGCGAAACCTGCTCCGACAGCGCCCGCTCGCTCTCGAACACGCGGGCGATGGCTTCGTGCTGCTTTGCCGACTGCCACAGCAGAAGCCGGACCACTCCGGCTATTCCGGCGACCAGTATGGCGGCCAGCGCCGCCCCGGCCGCGACATGGTGCCGCCAGAGTTCCAGTTCCCCGTCCACCGGGATCGTGACGGTGACGCTCAGCGGCAGGCTGGAGATCCGCAGAGTGGTGGCGACATGGCCGTCGCCAAAGCCGGAACCGGTCAGCCGCATTGTCATTCGCGGTGCGGTCGAGGGCGAGCTTGACCGTGGCGTCCAGCGCCCCCGCTACTCCCTGGAGCCCCTGCGCCATCCTGTCAAGGTCGAGGGTCAGCGCGATCATGCGTCCGCCGGCCTCATGCCGGGGCTCCGCCATCGGTCAGGTCAAGGGTCGGGTCGAGCTGGCGGGCGATCAGAATCCTCTTCCCCGCTACGGTACCGGGTACGGTATCCATCAGCAGGCCGGGCATCGGTCCGCCGGGAGTACGGGCGATCGCGGACGGGCAGCCTGTTCCAGGCGCCACGACGCACGGGCCGAGAACACGGCCTTCCACCAGGGCCGGATCGTAGGACTGGCGTTGCCTGATCAGATCGCCAGGCTGGTCGCCGTGACGAACGCGGTCGGCCAGAGCCCCCAGCAGCCCATCGTATTCCCTCAGCTCCCGATCGGCATAATTGCGATGCACCAGGGCCAGCGACTGGACGTCCTTCTTCAGGTCATCGAGCAGCGACACGCGTTCGAGCGTCAGGTTGAAGGCGATCAGGCCAACCACGACGATCGCGAAAGCGATGCCAAGGGCGACGATCTGGCGGGCCGTGCCGGGTTGCTCTGCTGAGGCTGGAATAAGCGGATATGGACACGATTATGACCTGACCATAACGTGTCGATTGTGATTTCCCGGCGATACTGGACCCTTTGATGCCTATGGCGCCACTGCCCCGGACAATAGGTCGCGGGTGGGCGGGCGAGCCGCCCGTTATAGTTCTGTAACGGATCATCCGTCATGGTACGGGGATCGGGCGGCAGGCGAACGGCCGGGCGGTGGTGGTCCACGAGGATGATACGTATGAGCGGGCGATGATAGCTTCGGTTCGGTGCGGCTCTTCCGTGCGGACGTCAGATCCGTATCGCGGTACCGCGTCATGAGACGGGGCTGGTGGCAGAAATTCATGCCGGCGCTGGCCGCGATGCTTGTGATCGCCCTGGTTCTGGGCGGCGTCATGCTGATCGACGCGTCGGAAGGCCGCCGCTATGCCGAGCAGAACGTCGCCACGGTGACGGAGCACGCGGCCGCCACCCGCGCCCGAGTCGAGCAGGCGCTCAATGCGCGCCTGTTCCTGGTGCGCAGCCTGATCGCGCTGGTGCGCAGCAATCCCGAACTGACGCAGGCGGAGTTCGAGGACGCGGCGGGCGCCGCCGCCGAAGGCGTTCCCGGCGTTCGCGGTCTGGCGCTTGCCCGCAACGCCGTCGCCACCCATTTCTTCCCGCTTGCCGGCAACGAGCAGGCGATCGGCCATGATCTGCTGGCGGACCCCAACCGCCGGGGCGCCATCCTGGAAGTCATCGGCAAGCGCCGGTTTCTGATCCAGGGGCCGCTGCCCCTGCTCCAGGGCGGAGATGCGATCATCGGCCGCCTTCCCGTCATCCTGCCGGATGGCAATTCCCCGCAGGACGGCGGCTCCGGCACCGGACCGGCGCCGGCAAGGTCTGGGGGCTCGCCGTCATCATCGTGGATGTCGCGACCGTCTTCCGGGAGGCCGGCCTTGCCGACAGCGCCGACACGATGGTCGAATTCGCCATGCGCGGGCGCGACGGGCTTGGCGCCTCGGGGGAGGTGTTCCTGGGACGGCCGGAACTGTTCGCCGCAAATCCGGTGCTGACCGACATCGTGCTGCCCAACGGCACATGGCAACTGGGCGCCATCCCGCGCGGAGGATGGCCGGAAGGATCGCCCTACAGCACGACCCTGCGGATGCTCGGAGGGCTGCTGGCGGCGGCCTGCGGCTTCGCCGCCTGGAGGCTGGTGCGCGACCCGGTGCATCTGCGCCGCGAGGTCGCCGCCGCGCGGGAAAACATCCTGGTCAGCGAGCGGCGGCAGTCGCTGCTGGTGGACAGCGTCGAGGACTACGCCATCTACATGCTGGCTCCCGACGGTACCGTGGCGAGCTGGAACAATGGCGCCCGCCGGATCAAGGGATACACGGCGGAAGAAGTCATAGGCCATTCCTATTCCCTGTTCTTCCCTCCCGATGCCGCCGCCAGCGGCCTGCCCGAAGCGGAGATCACCGCCGCCCGCGAGCAGGGCCGCTACGCGGTGGAGCGCTGGCACCGGCGCAAGGACGGGACCCGCTTCCTCGGCACGACCACCATCGCGGCGATCCGGGAGGGTGAAGCCGGCCGCCTGCTGGGCTTCTCGGTGGTCACCCATGACCTTTCCCAGCGGATCGAGATCGAAAGCAGCCTGCGGGAGAGCAACCGCCGGTTCCTCGACATCGTCGGCATAGCCGGTGAGTTCATCTGGGAAACCGACGCGGATGGCCGCTACACCTTCGTCAGCGACCGGGTGCATGCGGTGCTGGGGCATAGCCCGGCCGAACTGCTCCATTGCCCGATGGTCGATCTGATGGTGCCGGAGGACGGCTCCCGCATGACGGCGCTGCTGCGCAGCAATGCCGGCAATGGCGAAAGCGTTCCACCATGAGGAGTTCCGCTGCATCGCCCAGGATGGGCGAACGGTCTGGCTATGGGGCAGCGGGATACCGATCCAGCACGCCAACGGCCGGTTCGCCGGTTTCCGCGGCGCCTCCCAGGACATTTCGAACCAGAAGGAAATCGAGAACCGGCTGCGGCGCACCGTTGAGAAGCTGGAACGCTCCAATGTCGAACTGGCGCGGTTCGCCGAGGTGGCCGCCCATGATCTGCAGGAACCGCTGCGCATCATGGTCAGCTACGCCCATCTGCTGGCCCGCCGCTACAAGGGGCAGTTGGACGCCGACGCCGACGACTTCATCGGCTTCATCGTCGACAGCAGCGTCCGCATGAAGAGCCTGATTCAGGATCTGCTGCGCTATTCGCTGATCGACCGGAGCGATCCACCCGTGGCCCTTGCCGACACATCGGCCTGCATCGGCGAGGCGGCGGACGGATTGGCTGAAGCCATCCACGCCTGCGGCGGACGGATCGAATTGCCGGCCAGGGCGCCGCAGCTTCCGGCCGATCCCCGCCAAGTCACGGAAATCTTCCGCAACCTGCTGTCCAATGCCATCGAGTACCGCAGCGCCGACCGCAATCTGGTCATCCGGATCGACGTGCGGCCGGTGGGCTCGGCCTGGGAATTCACCGTCAGCGATAATGGTATCGGGATCGAGGCTCAGTATTTCGACCGCATCTTCATGGTGTTCGAACGCCTTCACACCCAGCGCGCCCATCCCGGCACCGGGGTTGGCTTGGCCATAGTCAAGAAGATCGTGGAGCGGCATGGCGGCGCCATCTCGGTTTCATCCGAAGTGGGCCAAGGGACGGCATTCAGCTTCACTCTGCCGGCTGCTGCGGCGGAAGACCACGGGGTTCGCGCAAAACTTGCTGAACCAGTCGACAGTATTATAAACTAATCATCTCATCATTGCATAGATTGGCAGCTTGAGCGTGCACAACCTGTTATCAAGCCTGAACATCCTGCTGGCGGAAGACAACCTTGCCGATGCTCGGCTGGTCAAGGAAGTCATGCGCGAGGGAAAATTCCTGGCGACCCTTCACCATGTGGAGGACGGCGTGGAAACCATGGCCTTCCTGCGCCGCCAGCCGCCCTATCAGGACAAGCCGCGACCCGATCTGCTGCTGCTGGACCTCAAATGCCGCGCAAGGACGGCTGGGAAGTGCTGGAGGATATCCGGGCCGACAGCGACCTGTCAGGCTTGCCGGTGATCATCATGACCACATCGGACGTTCAGTCCGATGTTCAGCGGGCCTATGACCGGCACGCCAACTGTTTCCTCACAAAGCCGGTCGAGCTTGAGGATTTCATCAGAATGATCACTCTGCTGAAGGACTTCTGGCTGACCGCCGTCCGGCTGCCGCCGGCCTGATATTCGGGAGGACGGCATGACCGACCAGCGGTCCATCAGGGTCCTCCTGATCGAGGATAATCCAGGCGATGCCCGCCTCGTCCGCGAACTGCTGACGGAAGAGGGGGACCGGTTCGGCATCGTCCTCGCCGGATCGATGCGGGAAGCGCGTGACCGGCTGGCCGCCGAGACCTTCGACGTCGTGCTGCTCGACCTTTCGCTGCCCGACAGCCAGGGATTCGGCACCATCTCCAGCATCCGCGCCCAGGTGCCGGCCATGCCGCTGATCGTCCTGACCGGCTTCGACGATGCCGATTTCGCCGTCGCCGCAGTGGAAGCCGGCGCGCAGGACTTTCTGGTCAAAGGGCAGTTCGAAGGCGGCACGATCCGGCGCGCGATCCGCTACGCCATCACCCGCCGCACCCTGGAAGAGCAGGTCCGCCTGTCGGAAGAGCGGCTGAAGGGCATCATCGAACTGGCCCATGACGGGATCGTCGTCATCGACGAGCAATATCTCATAACCCTGTTCAACCCGGCGGCGGAGCGCCTGTTCGGCTATCCGGCGGCGGAGGTGCTGGGCCAGCCGCTCGATATGCTGCTGCCGGACCGGGTGCGCGGGCCGCACCGGCGCTTTCTTGGAGATTTCGCCCGCGACCTGACCGGCTCACGCGCCATGACCAGCCGGCCGGCGGTCACCGGGCGGCGCAGCGATGGGACGGAATTCGCCGCGGAAATCTCGATCTCCCAGTTCACCTCTCCCACGGGCCGCCAGTTCACCGCGACCGTGCGCGACATCACCGAACGCCGCCGGGCCGAGGACGAACTGCGCCGTCTGGCCTTGACCGACGCTCTGACGGGCGCCGCCAACCGGCGCCACTTCATGGAGCGCGCCGCCTTCGAGTTCGCGCGCATGCGGCGCTACGGCAATCCGGTGTCGCTGGTGATGCTCGATGTGGATCATTTCAAGCGCGTCAACGATACCCACGGCCATGCCGCCGGTGACGCGGCGCTGATCCTGCTGGTCAAGTGCTGCCGGGCCCTGCTGCGCGATACCGATCTGGTCGGCCGGCTGGGCGGCGAGGAATTCGCGCTGCTGCTGCCCGACGCCACGGCGGAAGCCGCCTTCCAGGTGGCCGAGCGGGTACGGCTCAATCTGGCGGACCTGGAGATCGCCGCCGAAGGCGTCGCCTTCAGCTTCACGGTCAGCATGGGTGTGGCCTGCTGCCAGCCCGGTGAAACCAGCGTCGAACAGACCATCGGCCGCGCCGACCGCGCCCTCTACCGCGCCAAAGCGGAAGGACGCGACCGCACGCTGACGGCGTGCTGAAGGAGTGTTTAGGGCGGCGATGTAGTCGGCCTTATTCCGTCATACCCGGATCAAGTTCGGGTATAGCGTGAATCGGGTCGAAGGCCTCTTGAGCCACGACATCGACGTCGCAAGTACGAGATCGGAACGTTCCCGATCTTCAACTTACTTCCAGCCGGCCCGGTCCATGATCTTCAGGGCTTCCTCGTTGTTCTTCCCGAAGACGGCGGCGTTCAGGGTGTCTTCCTTGAACGATCCCCAGGAAGCGATCACCGGCGCCATCTCCGCGACCTTCGACACGGGATACTCGTAGTTGCCTTCGGCGAAGATCTTCTGGGCCGGCGGGCTGACCAGATACTCCAGGAACTTGACCGCGTTGTCCTTGTTCGGAGCGTTCTTCAGGACGCCGGCGCCGCTGATGTTCACATGGGTGCCGCGGTCGTTCTGGTTGGGGAAGAACACGCCGACCTTGTCGGCAACCGCCTTATCCTCGGGCTTGGACGACCCGGCGATGCGGCCGAAGTAATAGGTGTTGCTGACCGCGATGTCGCCTTCCCCGGCGGCTACCGCCAGGATCTGGTCGCTGTCGCCGCCCTGCGGCCGGCGGGCCAGATTGGCGACGATGCCGCGTGCCCATTCCTCGGTCGCCTTCTCGCCATGCGCCGCCAGGATCGAGCCGGCGAGCGACTGGTTGTAGACGTTGGTCGAGGAGCGGATCAGCAGGCGGCCCTTCCACTTCGGATCGGCCAGATCCTCGTATGTGGAAAGCTCCGACGGCTTCACGGCCGCCTTGTTGTAGATGATGACGCGGGCGCGCTTGGTCAGGCCGAACCACAGGCCGCTCGGCTCCCGCAGGTATGCCGGAACGGTGTCCTCAAGGGTCTTCGACTTGATCGGCTGAAGGATATCGGCGTTCTGGGCGCGCCACAGGCGGCCGGCATCGACGGTGATCAGGATGTCCGCCGGGCTGTTGCCGGATTCCGTCCGGATGCGCTCGATCAACTCGTCATCGCGGCCTTCGATGATGTTGACCTTGATGCCCGTCTGCTGGGTGAAGGTCTGGTAGAGCGACTTGTCGGTGTCGTAATGACGCGACGAGTAGACATTGACCTCGGCTGCGGAAGCGGCGACAGCCGTGCCCAGAACGGCGGCCGTACCCAGGATGGCGGCAAGCGCGCCGCGGGTGAAAAAGTTCATCGGGTTCCCTCAACAGACAGGCGTAAATGAGATGCGTTCGCAGTGACGCGCGCACCTTCTCCGCCGGGACCCCTCATGTCAAGTGAGATTGCGAACCGTTTGCAGCGATGCGCAGGAGGACGCGACCAACGGCCGCGTCCTGGAAACGAAGGCTGGGGCCTTACCCCGCGCGCCGCCGCCGCGCCTGCTGGCCCCGTCCCTGGGATGCGGCGCCCCTCGTGTCCTCATCGAACAGCTCGGCCAGCTTCTCCATCATCGTGCCGCCCAACTGCTCGGCATCGACGATGGTCACCGCCCGGCGGTAATAGCGGGTGACGTCGTGGCCGATGCCGATCGCCACCAGTTCGACCGGCGAGCGGTTCTCGATCTCGCCGATCACCTGACGCAGGTGCCGCTCCAGGTAGTTGCCGGAGTTGACCGACAGCGTCGAGTCGTCCACCGGAGCGCCGTCGGAGATCACCATCAGGATGCGGCGCTGCTCGGGCCGCGCCATCAGGCGGTTATGCGCCCACAGCAGCGCCTCGCCGTCGATGTTCTCCTTCAGGATGCCTTCGCGCAGCATCAGGCCCAAGTTCTTGCGGGCACGCCGCCACGGCGCGTCGGCGTTCTTGTAGACGATGTGCCGCAGGTCGTTGAGCCGGCCCGGTGTCGGCGGCTTGCCCCGGCCGATCCACCGTTCGCGCGCCTGCCCGCCCTTCCAGGCGCGGGTCGTGAAGCCCAGGATCTCCACCTTCACGGCGCAGCGCTCCAGCGTGCGCGCCAGGATGTCGGCGCTCATCGCGGCGATGGTGATCGGACGGCCGCGCATGGAGCCGGAATTGTCGATCAGCAGGCCGACGACCGTGTCGCGGAAATCGGTTTCCTTCTCCCGCTTGAACGACAGCGGCAGCACCGGATTGACCACCACCCGGCTCAGACGCGCCGCGTCCAGGATGCCGTCGTCCAGGTCGAATTCCCAGGCGCGGGTCTGCTTGGCCATCAGCCGGCGCTGAAGCCGGTTGGCCAGCCGGGAGATGACGCCCTGAAGATGCTGAAGCTGCTGGTCGAGCAGCGCCCGCAGCCGCGTCAGCTCGTCCGGGTCGCACAGCTCGTCGGCCTCGACAATCTCGTCGAACTCGGTCGTGAAGGCCTTGTAGGCATCCGGGTCGATGTCGTTCCGGCGGTCGCGCTCGGGCCGCCAGGGCTGGCCGGGCGATCCCGGCTCTTCCGAACCGCTGCCCTCGGCCATCTCGCCGTCCATCTGATCCGCACCCTCCGCCCCGTCGTCCTGATCGACTTCGCGGGTGTCGGGCTGAGTCATCGATCTCGGTCTGGCTGGTCGAGTCCTCGCCGCCGCGCGACTGGCCGTCGTTCGGCTCGTTCTCGTCCGGTTCGCCTTCCTGGTCCTGCTCCTCGTCCTCCTCGGTCGGCTCCGGCTCGCCGCCCACTTCCATGTCCAGGTGCGACAGCAGCTTGCGGGCCTCGCGGGCATAGCTGTCCTGGTCGTCCAGCAGCGCCGCCAGCTCGGTCATCTCCTTGCCGATGCGCTCCTCGACCCAGGGACGCCAGAGATCGACGGCGAACTGGGCCGTGGCAGGCGGGGCAGCTCACCGGTCAGGGCCTCGCGCGCCAGCAGGCGCATCACTTCCGACAAAGGCACCTGATCCCGGTCGGTCACCCGCTCGAAACCCTGACGCCGGTAGCGCTCGTCGAGTGCCGCCCCCAGGTTGGCCGCGACCCCCGGCATGGCGCGGGCTCCCAGCGCCTCGCAACGCGCCTGCTCCAGCGCCTCGAATGCCTGCCGGGCCGTATCGCCGGTCGGCATGCGATGGCTGTGGATGCCGCTGTCGTGGTGGCGCAGCCGGAGCGCCACCGCGTCGGCTGCCCCGCGCAGGGTCGCGACATCACGCGGGTTGAGGTCGCGCGCCGGCATCGGCACACGCACCCGCGTCCCGGCCACGCCCGGCGGCTCGCCGCTGAACCCGATCTGAAGATCGTTCCGCTCGGCGATAGCCCGGATCGCGGCCGATGTGGCGCGCTTGAAGATCTCGACGGGGTTTTCTTTGTCAGACATCTCTATCTTCAGTTCGGTTGGTCCGGCGGGCCGGGTGGTGCCGCGCTTATACCGGCCTTAAACCAGATTGGCCTTCACGCCCGATTCGGGCAGTTCCGTCCCGAAGCAGCGCTGGTAATATTCCGCCACGGTCGACCGCTCCACCTCGTCGCACTTGTTCAGGAAGGTGATGCGGAAGGCGAACGGGATATCTTCGAAGATCTTCGCGTTCTCCGCCCAGGTGATGACGGTACGCGGCGACATGACGGTCGAGATATCGCCCGACATGAAGCCGGCGCGGGTCAGATCGGCCAGATGGACCATGGCCGAAATCTGCTTCTGGCCCTTGTCGTCGTCATAGCCCTGGACCTTGGAGGCGACGATCTTCACTTCGTCGTCATGCGGCAGGTAGTTCAGCGTCGCCACGATGTTCCAGCGGTCCATCTGACCCTGGTTGATCTGCTGCGTGCCGTGATACAGGCCGGTGGTGTCGCCCAGGCCGACCGTATTGGCGGTGGCGAACAGGCGGAAGGCCGGGTGCGGCCGGATCACGCGGTTCTGGTCCAGCAGCGTCAGCTTGCCTTCGACTTCCAGCACGCGCTGGATCACGAACATCACGTCCGGGCGGCCGGCGTCGTATTCGTCGAACACGATGGCGCAGGGATGCTGAAGCGCCCAGGGCAGGATGCCTTCCCGGTACTCGGTCACCTGCATGCCGTCGCGCAGCACGATGGCGTCCTTGCCCATCAGGTCGATGCGGCTGATATGGCTGTCCAGGTTGATCCGGATGCAGGGCCAGTTCAGGCGCGCCGCGACCTGCTCGATATGGGTCGATTTGCCGGTGCCGTGATAGCCCTGGACCATGACGCGCCTGTTGTAGGCGAAGCCCGCCAGGATCGCGAGCGTGGTGTCGTGGTCGAACCGGTAGGCGTCGTCCACGTCGGGCACATGCTCGGAAGCGCGGCTGAAGGCCGGAACCTGGAGGTCGCTGTCGAGGCCGAAGGTCTGCCGGACGGAAACCTTGATGTCCGGGATGGAGCCGTTCGGCGCTGACTGAGTTGTCGTTTCGGAGGCCATATTATCTGTCGCTTCGTTCCTGGTGTCGGGTGGGCTCGTTGGTCACTGGTGAGGCTTTTTTAGCCCTTTTAGCCGGGCGTTTTCTTATGGGGTGGCACAGGTTCAGGCTCCATAGCTGGCTTTCAGCGTCGTATAAGCCTGATTTATCCGTTTCAGCGTTTCTTCCGCTGACTTTGTCGCCACCATTGATATCCGGATGGTGGATCTTGGCAAGCTCCCGGTATCTGGCCTTGATCTGAGAAAAGTCCACCGGCGGGGCCAGATCAAGCACCGTCAGCGCTTCTTCCTCCGGTGTCCGCATGCGGTTGGCGGCGCCATTGGCATGATGACCGCCGCCGTGATGCCCGTTGTGGCTCGCCGTTCCGGGCGCCGCTTTCGCCGGCATCGTGGAAGCCGTACTGGCGCATCGCCTCGTCATGCATCGTCCGTTCGCGGGTTTTCCAGAAACCCATCGGCCATGTCGGGCGCTGCCATGTGACGTCGCTGCGGACATGTTCCTCGATTTCGCGCTCCGACATCCCGGCGTAATAGTCCCACGCCTTGTTGTACTCGCGCACGTGGTTCAGGCAAAACCAGAAATACTCGTTCAGCCGCTCGCGGCCCTTCGGTGCCCGGTACTCGCCCATGGCGGAGCAACTGGGCATGTCGCAGCACCGGGATGCCGGCGGCGGCTCCTGGGAAAATGGGGATGAGTAACGGACACAATTCTTGTGCATCGGAAAAGTATGGTCAGAGGTTGACGCGCTGGCAAGCGATCCCGCTGCACAGCGCGGCTATTGCGCGCGGGTCCTCATGCGATCCCCCAGTGCCAGCCACGCCAGCCCCCCGAGGATCAGCACGAGTCCCGTAAGGTTGGTCAATGTCACCGGTTCCCCCAGCATCACCGCCGAAGCGACGACACCGGCAACCGGAACGCCGAGAGTTCCCAGCGAGGTCGTTATGGCGGGCAGGGCACGGTTGACCGTAACCATCGCCCAGAAGCAGAAAGCCGTGGCGATCGGCCCATTATAGAACAGAACCGCCGCCGCCCGGCCTGTCCAATCGACCGACCTGCCGGATTCCATGAAGAGCGCGATAGGGAGCAGCGCCAATGCCGCCACGGTGAACTGCCAGGGCGCCAGCTCCAGCGGGGAGGCGTGCCAGCTATGGCCGCGTACCTGGATAATCTGGGCAGCCCAGGCCAGCGCCGCAAGCATCAGCAAGCCGTTTCCGATCAGAACATTGCGGTCCGTCCAGTCGAATGCCGCCGGGTTGAACATGACGGCGACACCGGCCATGCCGAGCAGGAACCCGATCAGTTGGTGCCGGTGAGCCGCTCGCCCAGGAACAGCGCCGCCCCCGGCACGACCCAGAGCGCCGTGGTATAGGCCAGGATCGACGAGCGCCCGGCTGAAACGAACTGCAAGGCCACCGTCACCAGCGCCAGGAAGGCCCCCATCTGGAGCAATCCTACCGTCAGGACGATCGGCAGGTCGTGGCGGCTGGGCAGGCGGATCGGATCGCCGCGCGCCGCCAGCACGCCGAACATGCAGACGGCGCCCAGCACCATGCGGATGACGGCGAAGGTCATGGGCGGAATGTCGGCGAGGCCGAGCTTCATGACCGGCCAGTTGATTCCCCAGAGCAGAATGACGGAAGCCAGCAGCAGCCAAGCCATCCGGGGAGAGACGGTCCCGCTTGCCGGGGCGGAATTGCCGGCGGGGATCGGATGGCGAAGAGCCGGATGACGAAGAGGGCTGGTGCGCGGCGGGCCGGGTGGAACCGGGATCGGACAATCAGAGGCTTCCTTGACAGCGGGGGCCGGACGATAGCACTTTTTGACGAGCGGCGGCTCGATCTTCTCCCCAAAGTGGGATGCGCGCAACACGCATGCCGTGCCATGGCATGGCAGGGCGCCCTGAGTCGACAATCCACATGTCAACAATCCACACACGAGGCGGTTTCATCATGGACTACGCGACGCGCATGCGTACCAAGCTTTCCAGTTCCCTCCAGCCGGTCCGCCTGGAGATCGAAGACGAGTCCCATCGTCATGCCGGCCACGCCGGGGCCGACCCGGAGGGCGAGACCCATTTCAACATCACGGTGGTTTCGGCGGCCTTCGAGGGCAAGTCCCGCGTCGCCCGTCAGCGGCTGGTATATGAGATCGTCGCCGAGGAACTGAAGGAGCATGTCCATGCCCTGGGCCTCAAGACACTGACTCCATCAGAGGATGTCTGATAATCGCTCCGGCCGGCGCTTCGGCGCCGGAAGGGAGTTTCCTTGGTCATGCTGCATACAAGAGCAACCAGGGCGTGAGCGTTAAAGGATAAAATATCTTCCGAAAGGTATATGACAATAGTTGAAATTACCTCAGAATTGCGTACAGTCACACCGACGCAACCATTCGCACGATATGGAATCGATTAGGCTTCTATCGATTGCGCGGTGGAACTCTGTATGACCGCAAGAGGAATTCAACATATGCATTCTGATCCCACGTCATCCCTCGCGGCGTCTGAAGCCGTGGCGGAAATCCGCGGCAGCCGCGAGACCGCTCTTTCGTCACCGGAAGAAGACCGCCCGGACCTTGGGAAGGTCAGCACGCTGGTCAGCCGCAACGTCACCATCGGCGGGCACCGGACAAGCTGCCGGCTGGAGCCATTCATGTGGGATGCGCTCTACGACGTCTGCGCGCGCGAGCGGGTCACCATCCACACGCTCTGCACGCGGATCAGCGAACGCAAGGATGCCAACACATCCCTGACGGCGGCGATCCGGGTTTTCGCGCTGGCCTATTTCCGGGCGGCCTCCACCGAAGAAGGGCACCTGCGGGCATCGCACGGCCAGGGCAATCCGTTCGCCCAGACGCCGTTCGGCAATGAAGAGCAGCCGGCGGAGCCGGTGGTCAATCTGCGCCGGAGCGTCGGCTAAGCACTTTGCGAACTCAATGCTGAGGTCATGGTGTCAGGGTCATATCGGGAGCCGGGGTCACGTGCGAGGCGTGCCGGTATAGTGCTCCGGCCACGCCTTGCGCGTGACCTCGCCGTCGCTGCGGAACGCGTGGCAGGTGTTGAGCAGCAGGGGCGGGCGCTTATGCGCGGTGGAGGAACCGGCGGAAGAATCCGCCTTCTTCTCCTTGGCCTCCGCCTTCGCACGCTCCTCTTTCTCGCGCGACAGCACGGGATATATGGTCTGGAACGCCGTCGTGGCGACGGGACCTAGCAGTTCGACCAGATGGGTGCAGCCCTCGATGCCGCCCAGCAGTTCCTTCACCTTCTGGGTCCAGCCGGACTTGATCCGCAATCCCACAAGGCGCTGGAAGTTGGGCGTGATGGCCGGGCACACGGCGAACGGGCTCTTGTCGGTGACCGCCTCGACCGCCTTAACTTCAAAGCTATCGTCCAAGGTCAGCCTGATCCACATGTCATGGATCGGATCGCCCGGCTGGATGGCGCCCCGATATTCGTTGGCGAACGGGTAGGTCTTTATATCGGTGATGTGGCCTTCGATATCCCACAGCCCGTCGGCGCGGCGGAAACCCTGGCAGGTAACCTGACGGGTATGGATGTGCTCGCGGTCGGTCGGGGATGAAAGCGGCATGAAGGCCCGGTTCTCCGTTACGTAAACGTAAAGCGAGTACCGAATATCGATCCGGTGGCGCAACCGGTCAAGCCCACCGACCCCCGCGCCCTGCGGGTATCACCTATGCGGCGACGCGCAGGATTTAGCAGGCTGCCGAAAAACGTGGAATTGTCGGCCGCCGTTACACGGGCGACAAAGGTGCGGTGCCCTCATTGAGAATGTCGAGATAAGCGCGGTATCCGAAGACGCGGCCCCGTTTGCGACCGGTGACCTCTTCCACGATCCCAATCCGCTCAAGCTCCGCGAGCGCCGTGTTGATGGTCGGTGCCGTGAGACCGGTACGTGCGACTAAATTACTGGAGGTGGCAAATGGATTCTGCTGCAGGAGATCATGGACTCGCAGGGCCGATCCCGCCCGATCGCTTTCACGGCGATACGCTCCCGATCGTCCTTGAACAGATCCACGATGCGCGTCGCCGCATCGAAGGCTTGGTTGGCGGTCTCGGCCACGCCATCGAGGAAGAATTCGAGCCAGGCCTCCCAGGCGCCGCGCTCGCGGACTTCCTGAAGCAGCCGGTAATAGTCGGCGCGATGCGTCTTGAGGTAGAGGCTGAGGTAGAGGAGCGGCTTGCGCAAGACGCCGTGTACGCAGAGGTAGAGGGTCACCAGCAGGCGGCCGATGCGGCCGTTGCCGTCCAGGAAGGGATGGATGGTCTCGAACTGGACGTGAAGCAGGCCGGCCTTGATGAGTGCCGGCAGCTGCGAACTCCTTCTCGTGCATGAACCGCTCGAAGGCATCGAGGCAGGCGTCGAGTTCAATGACGGGCGGCGGCACAAAAAGCGCGTTGCCGGGGCGGGTCCCGCCGATCCAGTTCTGCGAGCGGCGGAATTCGCCAGGGCTCTTCGTCCCGCCGCGCCCGCTCTCGAGCAGGCGGGCGTGCATCTCGCGGATGAGCCGGAGCGAGAGCGGCAGGTCCTCCAGCCGCTCCAGGCCGAACATCATGGCATCGACGTAGTTCGAAACCTCGCGGATGTCGTCGATCGGCTGGCCGGCCTGGGCCTCGGTCTCGAACCGGAGAAGGTCTGAGAGGTCGATTGCGTGCCCTCGATCTGGGACGAGAGCACCGCCTCCTTGCGCACGTACATGTAGAGGAACAGCTCCTGGCGGGGCAGAAGCACCGTGATGCCGTCAAGCCGGCCGAGGGCGCGCTCCGCGACGCTCAGCGATCCAGCAGGCTAAGGATGTCGATCGGCGGCTCAGGCGGCAGCGGCGGTGGCACGAAGGCACGTACGACCTCGCCAGCAACCGGGGTGTCGACAAACCTGCCGATGTCGGGTAGCGAAAAAGTTGCATGTCCACCATACATCACTCCAGTCCGCTCGGGCGTTATTTAAACAATCGCCGTTTTATTTTAATAAGCCGATTCCTAAAGAAAGCGGACTTTAAATCCGCTTCTTAAAAAAGCGCACTTAAATTAGCAAAGCCTCGCCAACTGACATAAGGCCTGCATTTCACGGTTCCGGAACCGTGCCGCTATGCCGCGACGCGCAGGATCAGCGGCAGCGCCGCCAGCGCCAGCACGGTGGAAATCAGGATCATGCCGGCGACCACGTCGCTCGGGCCGCCGTAGCGCACCGCGAACAGGTAGCTGAACACGGCCACCGGCATGGCGCACTGGATGATCAGCGCCCCGGCCGGCAGCGGACCAAGCCCCAGCCCCCAGGCCACCGCCACGCCGGACGCGAAGCCCAGCCCGACCCGCACGCAGGACAGCCACGCCGGGCGGCCCAGCCCGTAGAGTTTCAGTTTGGTGAGCGATCCGCCCAGCAGCATCAGCATCAGCGGCACCGTCAATCCCGCCCAGCAAGGTCGTGACGTCCAGCACCCAACCCAGGCAGCGGCGTCCGGCTGGCGATCAGGGCCAGTGCCGCCAGCAGCGACCAGAGCGGCGGCGAGATCTCCAGCACCGTCCTGAGCGACAACTGCCCCGACGCGAGCCAGACCCCCGACGGTGAAATGGCTGACCTGGACCAGGGTCGAGAAGGCGATGGCATAGGGCATCGCCGGCTCGCCCAGCGCGAGCAAGACGATCGGCAGGCCCAGGTTGCCGGTATTGGGATGGATGAGCGACGGCAGGTAGGGCCGCGACCGGCAGCCGCGCCAGCTTCAAGCACGGCGGCCCCGCCCGACGCCGCAGAGCTGCCAGCGCCAGCCCGCCCGGCCAGCAGCGTCTGAAGCAGCGCGTCCAGCCGGACGCTGGTGCGCGAGAGCGAACTCAGCAGCAGGCTCGGCACGCCCAGATACGTCACGAT
>CAWKET010000038.1:0-124762 GCA_963848585.1 uncultured Alphaproteobacteria bacterium
CGTCCACGGCGAAATCATCAACGCCTTCGCGGATGCTCTGGGGGCGGACGGACTTGATGAACTGGAACACCTGTTCCGCGAAGGGTTGGACCGCGCCGTCGCCGAAAGTGACAAGCAGGGCGGCGAGCGGAACGTGCGGACGCTTTCACGTGGCCTCAAGGACATTGCCGACACACGCGGGGATGTGAGAAGTCGACCAGAGGTGCGCCGCCACCGGCTGATCAGCGCCTGCTGTCCACCATCCTGTTCAGTTGGGAACCGGCCGAAACGCTCATCCATGGTGGATTCAGACTCGGTATCCCTCTGCTATCCTGAATTGCCGATTTTCCATAATGGCAAAAGCCGGTCACAGTAAATGACATGGCGATAAATGCCACGCGAATACCTGGGGAGGTAACATGCTGACGCTGGGTTCAAAGGCAAAATACGGCAATCATGACTGCATCGTCGTGGGCCGCACGATCAGGCGCATTCCCGCTACGACCTGCTGTTCCCCTCATCACGCCGGGTCGAATTGAACGTGCCGGAAAAGGACCTGGAACCCTTCCCACGGACGTACCAGACCTCAGCGCGCCGGCGGCTTGAAAATCGTGGAAGGTTTCAAGCGGCACTCCTGATCCAGCGGATCGTTTCACGCGCTTTCGCCTTGATGTGGTTTCCGGCGCGCACCACCGCCTGCCAGGCGGGAAGTGCGCGAAGCCGGGCCAGCCAGCCTGTCACCAGCCGGTAGCCCCAGGCGAACCACCCGATGGTCAGCAGCTTGTCCCGGCTGATCCGGAACAGCCGCTCGACCACCACGATCTTCGCACCTCCGCCCCCGCCAGAATGGCGGAGCCCTGGATGGGATGCCCGGTCGCGATCACATAGAACCCCAGCGGCTTCAGCGGCTCCAGGATCACCACCGGAATGCCCAGCAGAAGCAGGCTCGGATAAGGCCCAAGCGCCGCGATCCACTCACCCAGCCCGATCAATACCGGCTGCCGCCCAAGCCAAGCCAGAAACGGCTTGAGAATGCCAAGAAAAACCGCGTCGAGCACGAAGTAGACGACAGCGACGGCCGACACCACCGGCGACACGATGCGCCGGATCAAAGCGCGGAAGCGCTCCGCTCAATTCGGCTCTGTCCTTGGTGTCCCGCTTACCCAAGCCAGCCTCCACATACAGCTTCTTCACCGCCACATAGGCCACCACCGTCAGCGGCGTCGCGAAGATCACGCCCAGAATGCCGAACAGCAGACCGAAGGCGACGACGGCGAACAGCGCCAGCGCCGGGGCCAGCGACACCATCTCGCTCTGAATGATCGGCATGATGACATTGCCCTCGATCTGCTGAATGACGATGTAGAGCGCCAGCACATACAGCACCGTCGACATATCCACGGTCGAAGCCGCCAGCAGCGCCGGGATCGCCGTCGCGACCGCGCCGACCAGCGGGACGAACTCGCCCAGTCCCGCCAGCAGCCCCAGCGCCAGCGCCGACGGCACACCCAGCAGCCAAAGCCCCAGGCTGACCATCGTCCCGACCATCACCATCGCGATGAACTGGCCCTTCAGCCACTTGCCCAGCGCATCGCCCATGGTGTCGAGCGTATCGCGCGCCCGGTCCTCGGCCTCCCGAGGCACCAGCATGACAACGCCGTCACGGTAAAGCTTCGGCTGCGCCGCAAGGTAAACACCGCCCGCCACCAGCAGCAGCACATTGCCCAACCCGCCGACGACCGTCATCAGCAGCGAGCCCGCCTGCCGCACGACCCCGCCGGAAACGCTGGCGGGATCGAACTGCTCGACCGTTTCCAGCACGCCCCGGCCCCACGACGATCCCTGAAGCTGCCCCTTGACGCTCTCCCAGGCCTGCGGCACCACCTGGACCAGTTGATCGACCTGCCCCGACACCTGAGCGCCGAACAGCCATCCGCAAAGCCCAAGCACCACAATGCTCCCCAGCACCACGGCCGCCAGGGCCCAGCCTTCGGGAAGCGGCGTCCGCTCAGCCAGCCAATCGGCGGACCGGCGCAGCATGACGGCCAGCAGGATGGCGCCGAAGACCAGCAGCATGACATCGACGATCTGCCAAGCCAGCAAGGCGATGGTCACGATGATAAGGGCGACCAGCAGCAATCGGGCGAAGTGCCCCGGCGACAGATCGGTGGAAGTGGACATCGTTATCGAACTCCGGAATCGACCGGCAAAAATGCACAGACTTTCGGCAACGCATCGCCGGAGCGAATGTTTCCGGCAATACCCTAAGCGGATTTGACGGGGGATGCACTAATTTCAATTTCCACCGTGATGTTTCCCAGCGACCGTGTTGTTTGAATTGCCAAGCGATTGGCAGCCCAAAAAGCAAATTTGAGGAAATCACCATGAGCGACGACCGGACCGAAGGCTCTTTGAAGAAGATGAAGGGCGATTTGAAGGAAGGAGCCGGCAACCTCACCGGTGACAGCAAGCTCAAGTCGGAAGGCAAGGCCGATAAGGCCGAGGGCAAGATCCAGAACGCCATTGGCGGCATCAAGGACGCCTTGACCGGCAAAAAGGAACCCTGAGTTCCAATCCCCCGTGGAGGCAAAGCGCGGCCATCGCGTCCGATCAGGACCGTCGAAGAGCTTCTCGTGAATCTCGATTTGATGGTAGAGGGTAAGCAGCGGGGACTCGGCACTTCCCCGCCGCCCACTCTGAGATTAGAACCACAGGACGAACAGGACCTTGGTCCCGAACGCCTTAAGCCGATCCGAGAGTGAAGCGATAGTTTGGTCATCGTTCTCCTCCCCAATATCCGGGCATGCCGAGCATTTGTGTAGAAATGCAGGCTGTCTGCAACGTCGCAAGCGGGTGAGGCACCCAGCACCCGCCCCCCCCCCCCCGTCAAGCCATCTCCGCCACGCGCCGCCGTCCGGCGGCGTACCACAGCGTCACCCCCAGGCTCGCCGCCAGAACGGGCGCCGCGCCGATGTTCACCCCCTGCCAGCCGAACGACGTTCAGCAACCCCGCCGACCCGAACGATGCCGCAGCGGCACACGCCGCGATCGTCATCTCCGACAGCCCCTGCACCCGGCCGCGCTCTTCCGGCAGGTACGACCGCGTCAGCAGCGTCGTGCCGGCGATGTACATGAAGTTCCAGCCGATACCCAGCAGCACCAGCCCCAGCTGGAAGTTCCCAAGCCCCTGATCCCAGGCGGAAACCGTGGCGCTCGCCGCCAGGATCACCGCTCCAGCCGCAGCAATAACCGGAGCGCCCAGCCGGTCGATCAGCTTGCCGGTGAAGAACGAAGGCACGAACATCCCCAGCACATGGGCGCGGATCACCCCCGCCGCGTCGCCGACCGTGTGGTTGCAGGCCACCATGGCAAGCGGCGTCGCGTTCATCACCAGCACCATCACGGCATGCCCGGCGGCGGCGTTGACAAGGGCGGCGATCATGATCGGCTGGCGCAGGATCTCGCTCATCGGCCTGCCCGCCGCCCCGCGCCTCGGCCGACACGGCGGAATGGGGCGACAGCAGCGCCACCGGGATCAGCGTCACCACACTCAAAGCGCTCAGCGCCAGAAAGGAGCCGGCGAACAGCACCGGCGCGAACAGGTCCTTGGTCCACAACGCCAGCGACGGCGCCACCAATGCGGCCAGGATGGCGCCCGACAGCACCAGCGAGACGGCACGGCCGCGCCGTTCCGGCTCGACCTTGTCCACGGCGGCGAGGCGGTAATACTGCGCCGCCGCCTGATAAGCGCCCAGCACCACATTGCCCAAGCAGAAGATCGTGAAGTCGGCGCGGAAGATGCCGACGACGCAGATCACCCCTCCCAAAGCCCCGGCAAGCGCCCCGAGCGAGAACCCCGCCCTCCGGCCGAACCGCTGCATCAGCAGCGAGATCGGCCGGGTCAAAAGAATGTTGGCGACCATCAGCAGGGCCACCGGCAGGGTCGCCAGCGACGGGTCCGGCGCGATGATCTGGCCGATCAACCCGGTCAGAGTGATGCTGACCAGCATCCCGGCCCAGAACAACGCTTGGCAGAATGTCAGCAGCAGGGCATCACGCCCCTCACGCAGAAACCACATCGTCTTCTTCCTTCACGTCCAAATACTCAGCCGCTTCCGCACCCGCCCGTCTCCAGACGACAGCGCGCGGAAATGGCTGCGGTAACCCTGCGGCGTCACGCCAAGCCGGCGCAGAAAAGTCCGCCTCATCGTCTCGGCGGTGCCGAACCCAAGCTCGGCGGCGATGCGCTCCACCGGATCACGGGTCCGCTCCAGCCGCCGCCGGGCGGCGTCAAGCCTCGCGGACTCGACGAACTTCAGCGGCGTCGTCCCGGCCTCCCGCAGGAACACGCGGGCGAAGTTGCGGGGGCTCATGCCCGCGCGCTCCGCCAGCGTCTCGACCCGCAGATCGGCTCCGGGATCTGACCGGACCCAGTCCTGAACCGCCCGGATCGGCGACGTGCCGTCGGCTTCCGCCGTCAGATGCGTGCTGAACTGCGATTGCCCGCCCGGCCGCTTCAGGAACAGCACCAGATGCCGGGCGACATCCAGCGCCACGCGATGGCCCTGGTCTTCCTCGACCATCGCAAGCGCCAGATCCATCCCGGCGGTCACCCCGGCGGATGTATAGATGCCGCCGTCGCGGATATGCAGCGCGTCCGGCTCCAGCTTCACCTGCGGGTAGGCCGCGCGGAACTCGTCGCATCGTGCCCAGTGAGTCACGGCGCGGCGTCCGTCCAGCAACCCCGCCGCCGCCAGGATGAAAGCCCCGGAGCAGATCGAGCCAAGCCGCCGCACACGCGGCTGCATGGCCCGAAGCCACTCCAGCACCGCCGGGTCGCCGGCCGGTCCGGGAAACCCGTTGCCGCCCGCGACCAGCAGCGTATCGATGCCGTCCACGACTTCCCCGATGCCCCGTTCGGCGACCAGTTGCATGCCGGACGAGGTGCGGACCGGACCGGCTTCGACCCCGACGATCTCGACCGGGTAGCCGGCATGGCTGAACACCTGCAAGGGGCCGACCACGTCCAGGATCTGGACATCGGGATAGGCCAGAACGGCCATGCGCCGTGGGGAGATATGGGAGGAGGCGTTGGTCATGGCCGGAGTATCGTCAGGGTCAATTCCGGCAGCAATGACAAAGATCCCACAAATCCTGCCAACCGCCGCTTCCGCCAGACGCCCTTCCGCTCACCGGCCGGGCTATCATCCGCGCCGCACTGCCCCATCCATCGGCGTAGGGCGGAGGACCGGGCGTCCACCCCCTCGGGGCGAGCGGTGAATACCGGCCATTTTATTACAATCCAACCCAATCTGTTTAATGGGCCACTCTGTTCTTGGGATGGAAATAACATGAAGACATCCGGGCTGCTGCTGTCCTGTTTGGGTTTCGCCGGGTTGCTGACCGCCGCGGCGCTTGAAATCGGCACGGGGAGCGGGCTGCTCCGCGCGATCAATTACGGTATCGCCATCGACATCATGAGCGGCCTGATCGACCACCGCACGGCGATCGTGCTGGTTTCCGGGTTCGCCTTCGTCGCCGGCGCTGTTCTGTACGGCTTCTCGGTGACCGAAGCGGCATTGTCCCGGATGACCGCCATGATCGGGGAAGCGATCAACGCGCCGGATACCTGCCCGGCCATGCCGCTCCTGCTCGACACCCGGCGCCACGGCTCAACGGTGGATCTGTCCGCGCTCCGCCCCGCCGCCGGGGTTCGGATGAATGTGGCGGAAAGCCCGGTGGAACTCACCGCCATGCGCGAAGGTGGTGCCCGCGGCGCTTGAGTTTCCTCACCATGCTCCCCTGGGGAATTTCAGAAGAGCCTTTGCACTAAATACCCGCCATGACATAACCAGAAGCCGGCAAGCGAACACGCGAGCATGGCGGAGGGCTGAGGCATGGGAAGACTGGGCCGGTTTTCGACCCCGCTGGTACTGGTGCTGATCTGGACGCTGGCGCTGCCGGCCATGGCGGCCGACCGCCAGCCGGTCGGGCGCGTGATCCGGCAGGAAGGCGGCGCCACCGTGCTCCGCGACGCCGTGCGCTCCCCCTTGCTGCCGGGAACCGCCGTGTTCGCCGGCGACGTGGTGGAAACCGCCGCATCCTCCCGCGTCACCGTCAGGTTCGATGACGACAGCACCCTGACCGCCGGGCCGGACAGCCGGGTGGCGGTATCCGAATACGCGGTCACTCCGGCGGGCGGCCGGAGCGGCGCGCTGTTCTCGCTGCTGGCCGGTATCGTCCGGGCCGCCGTTCAGCACGCCGGCTTCGGCAGCTTCGCCGTCCAGACCGAAGACGCCGTGGCGTCGGCCCGCTCCACCGAATGGACGGTCGAGATCCTGCCCGCCAGCACGGCGGTCCTGGGGATCGAGGGCGCCGTCGAAGTCACCGGCCGCCGGACGGGCGCGTCGGTCACGCTCAACCCCGGCCAGGGGACCGACGTGGCGCCGGGCGCCAGCCCGACCACTCCCGGTCACCTGGGGGCCGCCACGGGTCGAGCGGACGCTCCGTCTCGTCGGGCCGGCGGTTCGCTGAAACCGATCCGTCCCATGCGAATGCCCGGCCGCTGGCTGCTGCTGGCATTGGCGATTCCGCTGATCCTCGCCGCACTTGCGCCTGACCGACGCCGAGCCCGCACCGCTCCAGGACCTGGAAGCGCAGACGCTGACGCTCCGCTACCGCCTGCGCGGCCCGCTGGAACCCTCGGGCGCCGTGGCGCTGGTCATGATCGACGACCGCACGCTGGCCGAATACGGCCGCTGGCCCCTGTCGCGCCGCCTGATCGCCCAAGCGGTCCGCCGCCTGACCGCGGACGGCGCCCGTGTGGTCGCCGTGGACCTGCTGTTCGCCGAGCCGGAGCCGGGCGTCCCCGACCCCGACGCCGAACTGGCGGAAGCCTGGCGGCATCCCCCCGCGCCATCGTCGGCTTCGCCTTCCTGTTCGATCCGGAGCGGGCGCGAATCCGGCGGCCTGCCCCCGGCCTTGATGGACGCGGCCTTCCGGGTGGTCCGGGAACCCGCCCTCCCCACCGATGCCGGCCCAGCCGGACCCCGCCGGCCTGATCGCCCCGCTGGAGCCTCTGGCGCGGGCGGCGGTCCCGGCCCATGTCAGCGTCCTGCTCGACCCCGACGGCCAGCTTCGCCACGACCAGACCGCTATCCGCTACGGCGACGCGTGGTTCCCCAGCCTGCCCATCGAGGCCGTCCGGCGCTTCCGTGACATCGACCCCGACGCCATGGTTCTCCACGTCGGATCGGGCATAGCGCTCGGCCCGGACTTCATCGCCACCGACGGCCGCATGCGGCTCGCCGTCAACCACTACGGCCCGCCCGGCACGATCGAGACGCACTCCATGGCCGATCTGCTCGGCGGCAAACTGGCGCCGGAAACCTTCCGCGACCGCGTCGTCCTGATCGGAGCCTCCGCGCGCGGCGTCGGCGACAGCTTCGCCACCCCGTTCAGCCGCACCCTTCCCGGCGCCGAGCATCTGGCGACCGTGATCGACAACCTGCTCACCGGGCGAACCCCGACCGACCGCGCCGCCCTGCGTACCGCCGATACCGCTCGCCATCCTGACCGGCGGCCTCGCCGCGACCCTGCTCGGCACGCTCATGGCGCCCGTCATGGCCGGGCTGGCGACACTGGCCCTGATCGCCGGCTGGATCGTCGCCACCGCCGTCCTGTTCGCCAAGGCCAACCTCTGGCTGACGGTGACCTCTCCGGCGCTGGCGGCATTCGCCGGCTTCGCCCTGTCCGCCGCACGCCGCACCCTGATCGGCGACCGCGCCCGCAGGCTGGCGGAGCGGCAGCGCCGCAACCTGATGCGCTACTTCTCGCCCGAAGTCGCCGAGCGGCTGATGAACACCAACGCGCCCGGCCTGGACGACCGGGTCCAGACCTGCGCCATCCTGTTCATCGATCTGGTGGGCTTCACCGGCGTCAACGAACGCCTGTCGCCGAACGAGGCGATGGACCTGCTCCGGGGCTTCTACCGGCTGGCCGAGAACGCCGTCCTCGACCACGGCGGCATCGTGGACAAGTTCATGGGCGACGGCGCCATGGCCGTCTTCGGCATCATCACGCCGGCGCCCGACGACGCGGCCAACGCGCTCAAGGCCGCCCGCGACCTCGCGACGGCCATGGACGGCCTCAACGCGGAACTGGCCGCGGCCGGCCTGACGACGCTGAAGATCGCCATGGGCCTGCATATCGGGCCGGTGCTGATCGGCGATACCGGCGGGACCCGGCAATTCACCTACACCGTGACCGGCGATCCGGTGAACGTCGCCAGCCGGCTCCAGCACATCACCCGCGAGCTTGGCGTGATCATCGCCGCGTCCGACGCCATCATCGAAGCCGCGCGCTCCGATCGACGGCGGCAGGCTGGTCGAGGGCTTCGTGGAGATGCCCCTGCAGACCCTGCGCGGGCGCGAGCGGCCCAGTCGGCATCTGGGGCTGGCCGGCACCACCCGCTGATTGAGCGGGAGCGGATGAACGGGAACGGCGGCAGCCGCCTGTTGTGCACTCTTGCCTGAACCAGAGCGAAACCCGGGGCCATCTTGACCACCCTCATTGAGAACATCCTGGAACTAAGCCGCCAGAACAGCCAGGGCGGTTTGTCCCCCTGGTTCATCCGGAACCTCGAAAACCAGATCGACGCGGGCGTCTTCCTGGTCGACGGAAAGCTCGATCGAGGTCGGCGAAGCGCTGATCCGCCGGCTGGCCGACTACCGCGAGCAGGCGGGGATATCCACGGCGGTCCTCGGCATGAGCGGCGGCGTCGACAGCGCCCTGACGGCCGTCCTGTTCAAGCGCGCCGGCTGGCGCGTCGTGGGCTTCACCCTGCCGATCGACCAGAACCCGGAGGAGACGGCGCGCGGCGTCGAAGCCTGCGAGGCGCTGGGGCTGGAGCACCACAACATCGACCTGACGGACCTCTACCAGGCGACCATCAAGGCGCTGGCTCCGGCCGATCCCGAGCTTGCCGACCGGATGATACCGGCCCGCCTCCGGCGCGGCAACCTGCGGGCGCGGCTGCGGATGGTGACGCTCTACAACATGGCGGCCAGCCATGGCGGGCTGGTCGCGGGCACCGACAACTACTCCGAACTTGGGGCGGGCTTCTGGACGCTGCACGGCGATGTCGGGGACATCAGCCCGATCCAGTCGCTCCTGAAGTCCTGGGAAGTCCCCTACCTCGCCAAGACCCTGGGCGTCCCGCGATCCACCTGGGCCGCGACGCCGACCGACGGATTGGGGACCGGCGGCACGGACGAGCAGCAGATCGGCGCGTCATATCTGGAATGGGACATCATGGTGGCGGCATTGCAGGCGGCTCTCGATCCGCCACGGCTCCGCCCTGACGCGCGCACAACCTCGCCACCAGTCTCGACGTGCCGCTGGATGTCGATGAACGCGCCCAAACCGTCTTCCGCAACGTCACCGGGCGCTTGGGCGCCACATGGTACAAGCGCGTCAACCCGCTCCAGTTCGAACACCCGGTGTTCCCGCGCCTGCAGTCGCTGGCGCTTCTGGATGCCCAACTGTTCAACCCCCGTAATCAACCCAATGTGGTCAAGGAGTGAACAAGTGACCGAAACACTTCCCGGCGATCTGCCCGACGATGTCGACGACGCCGTCATGCATGTCCTGAAATCCGCCTGCGATCAGGAGATCATGATCGCCACGGCGGAAAGCTGCACCGGCGGCCTGATCGCCTCGCTCCTGACGGACGTGACCGGCTGCTCCCACGCCTTCGAGCGCGGCTTCGTCGTCTACACCAACGAGGCCAAGAACGAGATGCTCGGCGTGCCGGAAGCGCTGCTGGAAGACCCCGGCCCCGTCTCCGAGGAAGTGGCCCGAGCGATGGCGGAGGGAGCGCTGGCCCATTCCAACGCCCATGTCGCCATCTCCATCACCGGCTTCGCCGGCCCCGGCGCTCCCGGCGACGAACCCGGCCTCGTCCACTTCGCCCTCGCCCGCCGCAACGGCCCGACCATCCACCGGATGGAGCGCTTCGGCGATATCGGGCGCGGCGGCGTCCGGCTGGAATGCGCCAGGACCTCGCATGTCCATGCTGCGGGAGGAGATCGACGCCACCGAATCCGTTGAGCAGTGACGGCGGGGCATCAGACCACGCCGACCAGCCGCCGGATCAGCACCGCCGCCCCTTCGGCGGCGGCCCCGCAGAAGCTGGCGAAGTCCATGTGGCTTTCGGCCCCGGCCAGATCGCTCAGCGAGCGCACCACCAGACTGGGGATGCCGTAGCGCTCCGCGACTTGGGCGACGGCCGCCCCCTCCATCTCGATCGCCATGGCGCCGCCGAACTCGCGGTGCAGCCGCTCGCGCGTCTCTTCGCAGTTGAGGAAGGTATCGCCGGTCAGAACAGTGCCGAAATGGATCGCCGGGACGCGCGGCTCCGCCCCCGTGGCCTTCGCGTCGAACGGCGGCAGGGTGATGCCCTCAAGGGCGGCGCGGACCTTCGCTTCCAACCCGGCGGCCAGGGCGTAGCCGTGGGTTTCGTCGAACCCCGGCAGCGGCGGGATGCCGGGCTGGTAGGTCTTGATCCTGCCTTCCACCAGCGCGCCGTAATCGTGCTGAACCAGCCGCGTCGCGATCACCACGTCGCCGATGCCCAAAGCCGGGTCCAGCCCGCCGGCGACGCCGGAGAACAGCAGCGCATGGCAGCCGAAGATCTCCGCCAGCAGCGTCGCGACCACGGCCGCGTTGACCTTGCCGATGCCGCTTTCGACCATGACCGTCGGCCGCCCCTCCAGCGTTCCCTCGCGGAAGGTCAGCCCGGCAAGCGTCCGGGTCGAGGTTTCGGTGAAGCTGGCGCCGAAATGGGCGATCTCGTCGGGGATGGCGCAGATGAGACCGAGGGGCTTGGTGGTCATGGTGAAGTTCCTGACGGCAGAGCGAAAGATAGGGCGGAGCGATGGCGGCTGGTTATCAGTCATATCGCCTTTTATAGTCCGCTGCCATGGATGACATAGCGCCTGCTTCAGTCCCTGCTGCCGCCCAACTTCCTGGGCTGGTTCTCCAATCGCGGGCTGGTCGCCCCACGCCCACCAGATCGAGATGCTGAAGGCCGCGCATGACGGTGCGGACGCCCTGCTGATCGCACCGACCGGCGGCGGCAAGACGCTGTCCGGTTTCCTGCCCAGCCTGATCGACCTGTCGGAACGCCCGCGCGAGGGCCTTCACACCCTCTATATCTCGCCGCTGAAGGCGCTGGCGGTCGATATCCAGCGCAACCTGGAAAGCCCGGTCGCCGAACTCCGCCTGCCGATCCGGACCGAAACCCGCACGGGAGACACCTCCGCCGCCAAGCGCCAGCGCCAGCGGACCAAGCCGCCGCAGATCCTGATGACGACGCCGGAGAGCCTGGCGCTGATGCTCTCCTACACCGATGCCGAGAAGATCTTCCGCCAGCTCCGCTGCGTCGTGATCGATGAGCTGCACGCGCTGGCCGGCACCAAGCGCGGCGACCTGCTGGCGCTCGGCCTCGCCCGGCTGGCGCGGCTTGCCCCCATGGGCCGCCGCGTCGGCCTGTCCGCCACCGTCGCCCACCGGGACCACCTGACCGCCTACCTGTCGAAGACCGGCCGCGCCGGCAACGGCGATGTCCGCACCATTCTGGGCCGGACGGGAGCCCGCGCCCAGGTCGATATCCTGACGACCCGCGAGCGCCTGCCCTGGGCCGGCCGGATGGCCGTCCATGCGCTGGGGGAGGTCTACGACCAGATCCGCAAGGCGGGCACGACGCTGGTCTTCGTCAACACCCGCGCCCAGGCCGAAATCGTCTTTCAGGAGCTTTGGAAGCTCAACGACGACGCCCTGCCGATAGCGCTCCACCACGGCAGCCTCGCCGCCGAGCAGCGCCGCAAGGTGGAAGCCGCCATGTCGCGCGGAGCCTTGCGCGCCGTGGTCGCCACGTCGTCGCTGGACCTTGGGATCGACTGGGCCGCCGTGGACCTCGTCGTCCAGGTGGGAGCGCCCAAGGGCGTCAGCCGGCTTCTCCAGCGCATCGGCCGCGCCAACCACCGGCTGGACGAGGCCAGCCGCGCCGTGCTGGTCCCCGCCAACCGGTTCGAGGTGCTGGAATGCCGGGCAGCCGTCCAGGCGATCGAGGCCCGCACGCTGGACGGCGACCCGCCCAGGGCCGGCGGGCTGGACGTGCTGGCCCAGCACATCCTCGGCATGGGCTGCGCCGCCCCCTTCGATGCCGACGACCTCTATCGCGGAGATCACCAGCGCCTCCCCCTACGCCGATCGTAACCCGCAAGGATTTCGACGACACGCTGAACTTCGTCGCGACCGGCGGTTACGCGCTCGGCAGCTACGACCGCTTCAAGCGGCTGGTCAGAAACGAGGAAGACGGCCTCTACCGCGTCGCCGGCCCTGTCGTGGCACGCCAGTACCGCATGAATGTCGGCACCATCGTCGAGGCGGTGACGCTGAAGGTCCGGCTTGGCCGGGGCCAGGTCCTGGGCGAGATCGAGGAGCATTTCGTCCAGTCCCTGGTCGCCGGAGACACCTTCCTGTTCGCCGGCCAATTGCTGAAGTTCCTCGGCATCACGGAGACCTGGGTCAACTGCGCGAAGGGCGGCCAGGGCGATCCCAAGATCCCCGCCTATGCCGGGGGCAAAATGCCGCTCTCGACCCATCTCGCCGACCGGGTCCGCGCGATGCTGTCCGACCCCGCCTGCTGGCGCGACCTGCCCGATGCGGTCCAGGAATGGCTGAGGCTCCAGCGGCTCCGCTCCGTCCTGCCCAACCGCGACGATCTGCTGGTCGAGACCTTCCCGCGCGGCAAGCAGCATTTCATGGTCGCCTACTGCTTCGAGGGGCGCAACGCGCACCAGACGCTCGGCATGCTGCTGACCCGCAGGATGGAGCGCGCCAAGCTGAAGCCGCTGGGCTTCGTCGCCACCGACTATGTGCTGTCGGTCTGGAGCCTCCGCCCGGTCACCGACATCGACAGCCTGTTCGATCAGGACATGCTGGGCGACGACCTGGAAGCCTGGATGGATGAGTCCAGCATGCTGCGCCGGACCTTCCGCAACGTGGCGGTGATCTCCTGCCTGATCGAGCGCCGCCATCCCGGACAGGAGAAGACCGGCCGGCAGGTGACGTTCAGTTCCGACCTGATCTACGACGTGCTGCGGAAGCACGAACCCGACCACGTGCTGCTCCGCGCCACCCGCGCCGACGCCGCCGGCGGATTGACCGACGTGCGCCGGCTGTCGGACATGCTGGCCCGCGTCAAGGGCCGGATCAATCACCGCGCCCTCTCCCGCGTCTCGCCCCTGGCGGTGCCCGTGCTGCTGGAGGTCGGCCGCGAGCACATCACCGGCTCCGCCCTGGACGACCTGCTGGACGAAGCCGCGAACGAGTTGATCGACGAGGCCATGCCGGAGTTGAAGGCGGTCGGCCGGCCGCAGGGGATGCTGCCGCTCTGAACTCTCCTCTTTGCGGTTGACTGACGCCGCTGCGATTCCCGATGGTGCGCCGAGAACCGAACATGAACACTTGAAGGTTGTCGTGAATCTGGTGCTGAACGGTGTCGGCCTCGTGGCCGATTTGTCGGGTGCCCTGCTCTGGCCGGAGCGCAGCCTGCTGGTGGTGGCGGACCTGCACCTTGAGAAGGGATCGGCCTTCGCCCAGCGCGGCCAGTTGCTGCCGCCCTACGATACCAGCGCCACGCTCGACCGCCTGGCGGAAGTCATCGGGCGGACCCAGCCCGCCACGGTGATCTGCCTCGGCGACAGCTTCCACGACAGCCGCGCCGCCGAGCGCATCGCGCCGCGCGACGCCGCCCGCCTCGCCGCCATGACGGCGGAGCGCGACTGGATCTGGATCACCGGCAACCACGACCCGGAACCGCCCGCCCACCTGGGCGGCCGTGTCGCCGAGTCCGTCACGCTGGGGCCGCTGTGCTTCCGGCACGAGGCCAGGAAGGGGCCGGCGGCGAAGTTTCCGGCCATTACCATCCCGTGGCGGCGATCCGCGTGCGCGGCAAGCGGGTCCGGGCGCGCTGCTTCGCCAGCGACGGCCAGCGCCTGATCATGCCGTCGTTCGGAGCCTATACGGGAGGCCTGAACGTCCTGGACCGCGCCCTGGCGCCCCTGCTCGGCCGACGCTTCGAAGTGCGGATGATCGGCAGCGAGCGGCTGTTCGCCTTCCCCAGCGCCCGGCTGGAACCGGACCCGGAGCGGGTGGCGTATCAATAAGTTGGATTGACGGCCCCAACTGCTGGCATAGGTGGCTGGTCGGCGCTCGGCCTCCCTCCTCCCGCACTTCTCGGTCCATCGGAATGACATCCCCCTCCCCCGCCATCGTCTGGTTCCGTCAGGACCTTCGCCTTGCCGACAATCCCGCCCTCCACCGGGCGGTGGAAAGCGGCGCTGCCGTGATCCCGCTCTTCATCCTGGAGGACGGTTCCGACGGCGTCCGCGCTCCCGGCGGCGCCGCGCGCTGGTGGCTGCACCACAGCCTGGAAAGTCTCGGCCAGTCTCTCGGCGAAAGCCGGCGCTCCGCTGGTATTGCGGAAGGGCAATCCGGCCGACATCCTCTCCGCCCTGATCGATGAAACGGGCGCCGGTTCCGTCTACTGGAACGACAGTTTCGACCCCGCCACGAATGCCCGTGACGGCGCATATCCGCACCGCCCTCACCGGTCGCGGAATCGCGGTCGAAAGCTTCAACGCCACCCTGTTGTTCGATCCCTCGGCAATCCGGTCGAAGGCGGGCACGCCCTTCAAAGTGTTCACGCCATTCTGGCGCACCCTGTCGTCAGGTCCGGAGCCGGAGCGCCCACTGCCGGCTCCCGCCAAAATTCCGGGCGTTGCGAAAAGCCCCCGAACGCGACGCCCTTTCAAGCTTCGACCTGCTGCCAACCCGGCCCGACTGGGCCGGCGGCATCCGCGAAAGCTGGACTCCGGGAGAAGCCGCCGCTGCCGAGCGTCTTCATGATTTCCTCGAAGAGATTGTGCAGGATTACCAAACCGGCCGTGACCGTCCCGGCCGGGACGGCACATCCCGCCTGTCGCCCTATCTTCGCTGGGGCGAGATCTCGCCCCGGCAGGTCTGGCACGCCGCGAAGATGCGCGCGGGTGCCGGGTCGGAGCCGGCGATAGAAGCTTTCCTGCGGGAAATCGGCTGGCGCGAGTTCACCCACGGGCTGCTCCAGACCCACCCCGACCTCGCGGTCGAGCCGATGGACAGCCGCTTCACCAAGCTGCCATGGCGGCAGGACGCCGACGGGCCTGAAGGCATGGCAGCGCGGCCTGACCGGCTTCCCCATCGTCGATGCCGGCATGCGCCAGCTTTGGCAGACCGGCTGGATGCACAACCGCGTCCGGATGATCGTCGGCTCCTTCCTGGTCAAGGACCTGCTGGTGCGCCTGGCAGGAGGGGGAGGCATGGTTCTGGGACACGCTGGTCGATGCCGATGCCGCCAACAACAGCGCCAACTGGCAATGGATCGCCGGCTGCGGCGCCGATCCCTCCCCCTTCTTCCGGGTCTTCAATCCCGTGCTCCAGGGTGAGAAGTTCGACCCCGACGGCGCCTATGTCAGCCGCTTCGTCCCCGAACTGGCGAAGCTGCCGCCCAAGTTCATCCACCACCCCTGGGACGCGCCCGCCGACGTGCTCGCCAAGGCCGGCGTCCGTCTTGGGCAAGACCTATCCGCACCCGATCGTCGATCACGCCACCGCCCGCGACCGGGCACTCGATGCTCTGCGGTCGATGCGTCAGGCCACCCGTACAGTAGCGGCGACACCGACCTCCCATTCCGTCGTGCCAAGACTTGATCTTGGCATCTCCTGTCGTCAAGCTTATCATTTCAGCTCCGAACAACACAGTCGGCCCACAATACGATTAGAGCCTGTTTGACTGATCACCAAAGTATTCCGATCTGTCCCTGTGAGTCTGGACCTTCGCCCCTCTTTGGGCGAACATGCCGATCACGCACTTCGCTGAAGGGCTCGCAATGTCTTGATTACCGACGCCCTCGTCACCGTCAGCGCGCTGTCGGCGTTCGCCCAAGGAGGGATGCGAAGGCCGACCTACATAAAATGTCAATGCCTGGCGTCGGGCAAGGTAAATTCTCTGAAATCCCAGTCAAACATGGCCATAAAATGCGCGAACACTGAAGCTCTATACGCAAAAAGCGAAGAAGATTGATCTCTGTCAAGCGCTGGCGCTGTTCCGTAGGCTCGGCCTAAAAGCGAAAGCGGCAGCCGACATAGCCGGCACCTGCGTTGCTCGGAAATGCCGCTTCGCTTTAGACCGACCTACAAGGCAATATACTCGATCGGTCAACGTCTCGTGGTCCATGGCATTATACCAACGACTTCGAAGATGGATTAACCCGGTCGTGGAGCGTTATTGTCAGGCCTGAACCTGCCGCCTGATGGAAACTTTCCCGCCTCAAGCCTTCAGCAGCTTCGCATGATGCGCGATGTGGTCGCCCATGAAGGTGGCGATGAAGTAATAGCTGTGGTCGTAGCCGGGCTGCCGCCGCAGCGTCAGCGGGATGCCTGACTTCTTGCAGGCTTCCTCCAGAAACTCGGGCTTCAGTTCCTTTTCAAGGAACTGGTCGGATGTTCCCTGGTCCACCAGGATCGGGGATTTCCAGCCACCCTTCTCGGCCAGCAGCGAAGCGTCGTACTGCTTCCAGGCCTCCTTGTCCTGCCCCAGGTAGCCGCCCAGCGCCTTCTCCCCCCACGGCACGCGCGAGGCCGAGACGATCGGCGAGAAGGCCGACACCGACCGGTAGCGGTCGGGATTGCGGAACGCCATGACCAGCGCGCCGTGGCCGCCCATGGAGTGGCCGAAGATGCCCTGACGCGTGGGTATCGATCTTGAACTCCGACGCGATCAGCGCCGGCAGTTCGTCCCGCACATAACTGTACATGCGGTAGTTGTCCTTCCACGGCTCCTGCGTGGCATCGACATAGAAGCCGGCTCCGGTGCCGAAGTCGTAGCTGTCGTTTTCGCCGGGCAGGTTCAGGCCGCGCGGGCTGGTGTCCGGGGCTACGATGATGATGCCGTGCTCCGCCGCATAGCGCTGGGCACCCGCCTTGACCGTGAAGTTCTCCCAGGTGCAGGTCAGGCCGGACAGGTATGTCAGCACGGGCAGCGGCCCGTCGGCGGCCTGCGGCGGCACGTACACCGCGACTTCCATGTCGGTCCCGGTGCTGGTCGAGCGGTGACGGTAAATTCCCTGTGTGCCACCGAAACAGGCATGGGCTGCGATGCGGTCCAAACTCATCGGGCGTTCCTCTTGTCTTTTCAGATCGGATTCTTGCGGCATTCCATCGTGGGACGCCATGCCGCAGGGGTCAAGACTTGAGCCAACAAGAGGGGGTGACAGCCGGTTGCACCGGGCGTAGGATTTAGTTGGAACAGCGAACAAACGCTGTCCTGATTGCTGCACCTGCGAAACAAAACAAAGATATCAGGTGAGGGGAGGAAGCAATATGACTGGGTTCACCAGACGCGACACTCTTAAGATCGGCGCCGGAGCTTTGGCCGGGACGACCCTGCTGGGTTACCGGCCGGCCTTTGGCGAAGTGATGGCGGCCGATGTGCCGGCCCCGAAATTCCAGGTCGAGAAAGGCGCCGAGCTGCGCGTTCTGCGCCCGGCCAAGTTCGTCCAGGGCGACGAAACCGTGTTCCTTCAGAATACGGAGCGTTTCACGCAACAGACCGGCGTCAAGGTCCGTGTCGATAACGAGAGCTGGGAAGACCTGCGGCCCAAGACCGCCGTCGCCGCCAATATCGGCAGCGGCCCCGATGTCGTCCTGGCCTGGAACGACGACCCGCACCAGTATCCGGACAAGCTGATCGACCTGACGGAAGTCGCCGACTATCTCGGCAAGAAGTACGGCGGCTGGTATCCCATCGCCGAACGCTACGGCAAGGGGGCGGACGGCAAGTGGATCGCCATGCCGATCGGCGCTTCCGGCGGCGCCATCGTCTACCGCAAGTCCTGGGTCAATCAGGCGGGGTACGAGACCATCCCGACCGACCTCGACAACTTCCTCAAACTGGCGCAGAACCTCAAGAAGAACAACCACCCCATGGGCTTCGCGCTCGGCAACGCGCAGGGCGACGGCAACACCTGGACGCACTGGCTGATCTGGGCGCATGGCGGCGCCATGGTGGATGAGAACAACAAGGTCATCATCGACAGCCCGGAAACCATCGCGGCCCTGGAATATGGCAAGCAACTGGTCGATAACTTCATTCCCGGAACGCTTTCCTGGCTGGACCCGTCCAACAACAAGGCTTTCCTTTCCGGGGAAATCAGCCTGACCTCCAACGGCATCTCGGTCTATTACTCGGCCAAGAACAGCACCGATGCCGCCATCAAGGCGATGGCCGAGGATATCTACCACGCCCGCTTCCCGATCGGTCCCGTGGGCAAGCCGACCGAGGCCGGGCTGCTGATCAACACCATGGTGTTCAAGCACACCAAGTACCCGAACGCCGCCAAGGAATATGTCCGCTTCCTCTTCGAGAAGGAGCAGTACGAGCCGTGGCAGAAGGCCAGCATCGGCTACTGGAGCCATCCGCTCGCGGCCTATTCCGGCAACCCGATCTGGACCGAGGACCCGAAGCACGAGGCCTATGCCGAGGTCATGAAGAACATGCTGTGGTACGGCTACCGCGGCAGCCTGGGCTATGCGTCGGCCGCGACGCTGGCCGACTTCATCATCAACAACATGGTGTCGCAGGTCTGCTCGGGCCGCTCCACACCGAAGGAAGCGGCGGCCGAAGCCCAGCGCCGGGCGGAGCGGTACTACAGGACCTGACATGTCAGGCCCCGATATGGCGATTGCCGCCGAGCGCAAGCGTGTTGCGCGACCCACAGGTTCGTGGGTCGCGCGCACCCTCGACAATCCCGGCGTCCTGGCGTTTCTGTTCATGCTGCCGGCGGCGACGCTGCTGCTGGTCTTCCTGACCTACCCGCTGGGACTGGGTATCTGGCTGGGCTTCACCGACACCAAGATCGGGCGGTCCGGCGTCTTCATCGGTCTGGAGAACTACGAATCCCTGTTCCAGGACAGCATGTTCTGGCTGGCCGTCAGCAATACCGTGCTCTACACGGTGTTCGCGACCATCGGCAAGTTCGCGCTGGGCCTCTGGCTGGCGCTGCTGCTGAACAACCACCTGCCGGCCAAGGCCCTGATCCGGTCGATCATCCTGGTGCCCTGGATCGTGCCGACCGTGCTGTCGGCGCTGGCGTTCTGGTGGATCTACGACCCGCAATTCTCGATCATCAGTTGGGCGCTGACCGAGATGGGCCTGATCGACCATTACATCGACTTCCTCGGCACGCCCAACAACGCCCGGATGTCGCTGATCGCCGCCAATATCTGGCGCGGCATCCCCTTCGTCGCGATCTGCCTGCTGGCCGGTCTCCAGACGATCTCGCCCAGCCTGTACGAGGCGGCGGCGCTGGACGGGGCCACGTCCTGGCAGCGGTTCCGGCACATCACCCTGCCGATGCTGATGCCGATCCTGGCGGTCGTCATGACCTTCTCGATCCTGTTCACCTTCACCGACTTCCAGTTGATCTACGCGATCACGCGCGGCGGTCCGGCGGGAACGACCCACCTGATGGCGACGCTGGCGTTCCAGCGGGCGATCCCCGGCGGGCAGTTGGGCGAAGGGGCGGCGATCGCGGTGGCGATGATCCCGTTCCTGCTGTTCGCGACACTGTTCAGCTACTTCGCCCTTGCCCGGCGGAAATGGCAGCAAGGAGGCAGCGATGACTGACCGGAACGATGGCTGACGAAGCCGTCGGCATGGACTATCTGACCCGCTGGCCGCGCAAGCTGATGACGGTCTATACGCCGCTGGCGGCGTTCCTGGTCATCCTGCTGTTTCCGTTCTACTGGATGACGGTCACGACCTTCAAATCGAACGAGGAGCTTTACAACTACAAGGACTATAACCCGCTCTGGATTCATTCGCCGACACTGGACAACGTCAAGCGCCTGCTGTTCGACACGGATTATCCGCAGTGGCTGGCGATCACCATGACGGTTGCCGTGGTGGCGACGTTCATCAGCCTGTTCGCCAGCGTGCTGGCGGCCTATGCGATCCAGCGCCTCCGCTTCAAGGGCGGGCAGACGGTCGGGCTGATGATCTATCTGGCCTATCTCGTGCCGCCGTCGATCCTGTTCATCCCGCTGGCGACCATGGTGTTCCAGTTCGGGCTATATGACAGCCCGACTGGCCCTGATCCTGACCTACCCGACCTTCCTGATCCCGTTCTGCACGTGGCTGCTGATGGGATACTTCAAGTCGATCCCGTACGAGTTGGAGGAATGCGCGCTGGTGGATGGCGCCACCCGCATCCAGATACTTTGGAAGATCACCCTGCCATTGGCGATACCGGGCCTGATCTCCGCCGGGATCTTCGCCTTCACCTTGTCGTGGAACGAGTTCATCTACGCCCTGGCGTTCATCTCGTCGGTGGAGAAGAAGACCGTTCCGGTGGCGGTCCTGACCCAGCTTGTGGAAGGCGACGTCTATCACTGGGGCTCGCTGATGGCGGGAGCGCTGCTGGGCTCGCTGCCGGTGGCGATCATATATTCCTTCTTCGTCGAGCATTACGTGTCGAGCCTGACCGGTGCGGTGAAGGAATAAGGCCGGAGTGTGGAATACTGGCGCGTGGCGTCCCGTTATGGCATCCAGAGCGGAAGTCAGGGAATACCAGAGGGTAAGCGTCGATATGTGTGTGTGCCACGGCTCCGGAAACCATTCTGATGCCGAAACGACCAAAACCCGCGCCGGCGATTTGAGCCGGCGCGGCTTCATGGTGGCGCTGGTCGGTTTCAGCGGGACGGCGCTGGTCGCCTGCGTCGGGCCGGGGCAGACCGGCCTTGGCCTGGGTCTGGTTTCGGCGGAGCAGGTCGAGCAGCTTGGCGTGCAAAGCTGGGAGCAGATCCGGGCCGAGGTGCCGGTTTCCAAGAACACGACCTACCAGCGCGCCTTGCGGCAGGTCAGCACCAATATCCTGACCGCCATCGGCGAGAACCCGGCGAACTGGGAAGCGGTCGTGTTCGCGAGCAAGGAAGCCAACGCCTTCGCCCTGCCCGGCAACAAGATCGGCGTCTACGAGGGCATGTTCGCCATCGCCACCAACGTGGATGAGCTGGCCGCCGTCGTCGGCCACGAGATCGGCCACAATCAGGCGGAACATGCGCGGGAACGCCTGAGTTCGGCGGCCGCGACCCAGACGGGCGTTCAGACTTCTCGGCGCCGCCCTTCAGATCGGCAATATCGGCTATGCCAACGAGATCGCCGGCCTGCTCGGCGCCGGTGTGCAGTACGGCCTGATCCTGCCCTATTCCCGCAATCAGGAGCTGGAAGCCGACAGCATCGGCCTGATCAACATGGCCCGCGCCGGCTATGATCCCCGCGCCGCGATCAAGCTGTGGCAGAACATGCAGGCGGCGGGCGAGCGGGCTCCGGAGTTCCTCTCCACCCACCCGGCCCCGGAATTGCGCATCGCGGCGCTGGAAGCGAAGATGCCGGAAGCGTTGAGCTACTACAGACCGCGCCCGGCGTGAGGCTGCCATCCGGGTAATTGATGCGGTGGGGGAGCGTTCCAAAGTCCCTGAAGATTAAGGTCTCTTCTGGATCGGGAACCCGCCCGCATGTCCTTCGCCACCGCCGATGACCATTCCCATAGCCACCACCGCCTGACCAACCGCCTGCACACCGTCCTGCTGCTTGGCGGCATGATCGGGCTGCTGGCGGCCTGCGGCTGGATCATCGCCGGGCCGGAGGGCGGTCTGTGGGCGCTGGTGCTGGGCGGAGTCAGTCTGGCCTTCGCGCCCCGCATGTCGCCCCAGATGGTGCTTGGCCTCTATGGCGCGGTACCCGTCCGCCCCTGGGACCTGCCCAATATCGTCAATGTCCTGAACGAGCTGGCGGAGCGCGCCGGGCTGGAAAAGCCGCCGCAGCTCTACTGGATTCCCAGTCCGACGCTGAACGCCTTCGCCATGGGCCGGCGCGGCGACGCGGCCATAGCGGTGACCGACGGCATGATCCGCACCCTGTCGCTACGGGAACTGTCCGGCGTGCTGGCGCATGAGATCAGCCATATCCGCAACGGCGATCTCTGGCTGATGGGGCTGGCCGACACGGTCAGCCGCCTGACCCGGATGATGTCGCTGTTCGGCCAGATCCTGCTGCTGTTCAACCTGCCGCTGCTGCTGACCGGGGCCGTCACCATCCCCTGGGGTCTGATCCTGCTGCTGGTGCTCGCCCCCACGATCGGAGCGCTGCTCCAGCTGGCGCTGTCCCGCACGCGGGAATACGACGCCGATCTGGGCGGCGCCCTGCTGACCGGAGACCCGATGGCGCTGGCCGGAGCGCTGCGCAAGCTGGAACGCTACGGGCGCGGCCTTTGGGAATCGCTCCTGATGCCCGGCCGGCGCAATCCCAACCCGTCGCTTCTGCGCACGCATCCGCCGACGGAGGAGCGCATCCGCCGCCTTGCCGCCCTGAGCGGCCAGCTCGGCCCTGACCGGATCGTTCCGGCGAACGATGGGCATGCGCCCGGCGCCGGCCGGTTCCGCGCGGTCCAGGCTCAGCCGCGTCACCGGCTGACGGGATTGTGGTACTGACAGCTCAGCTGAACTCTTTGGTAGTACAGAACCAGACATTGACCTGGATCAACCCTTTCCCGCACCAGTCGTAGGACAATACGACACAATAATCGAGCAGTGATGGGAAGGAGAGCAGTCATGAAGATTCGCACACTTCTGGACCTGAAAGGCGAAACCGTCGTCAAGGTGCGTCCCGACGACACCATCTCCAAGGCCGCTCATCTGATGAAGCTTCATCACTCCGGCTGCGTGGTGGTCAGCGAAGACGGCAAGCATGTGACCGGCATCGTCGCCGTCCGCGACATCGTCTATGCGGTGGCGGAGCGCGAAAGCCGCATCCGGCATCTCACCACATCGGAAATCCTCGATGCGCCGATCAGTTCGATCATGACCCGCGCGGTCAAGACCTGCGGTCCGGACGACAGCCTGCGTCAGGTGATGGAGACCATGACCAAGTGGCACATCCTCCACATTCCGGTGATCGATCACGGCGAGTTGCGCGGCATCGTCAGCGTCGATGACGTGGTGAAGCACGCGGTCGCCGAGATGGACATGGAAAAGGGCGTGCTCCAGGAAAGGGCGCACCTCTACCAGACGCTGGAAGAAATGCGCTGAAGCCACTCCGGCTCGGCTTCTCCAGGGTTCACCGCCTCCATGGGGGCGTCCACCAGGGTGAAGCCGCCGCCGTGCCATTCCAGCAGCCACTCGCCGGGCCGCCCGCCACGGCAGCGGAGCAGCCTTGTCCGCCAGCGCGGCAGCCCCAACCCCGGCTCTCCATCGATGGGCCGGCTGGGGGCGGCGCTCAGGCCCCAGCGCGTCACCGATGCGGTGGCGCCCAGCCGGCGGCCGGCGGAGCGCAGCAGCAGGCCGGTGACGCCCGATGCCTCCGCCGCCAGTTGCAGCCGCCGGCTGGCGACCATGTCGATATCGCCGATTTCCCCCAGCACCGCCCCCAGCGTGCGGCAGCGCAACGACTCCTCCATGGCCCACAGGATGTCGGCGTCACGCCGGGCGCGCACCACGATCAGCCGCTCCGGCTTCAGCCCATAGGCGGCGATGCCCGGCGCGTAGAGATCGTCGCCGCGCGTGATCCAGATCACCTCGCCCCTGGCGGCTTCGGCGATACGCGCCAGGATGGCGGCGCTGAAGCCCGTCGCCACGCTGTTGAACGGATCGTTCTCGCCGACGACCTCGTGCAGGCAGCCGAGCGGCAATCCGCCGTCCGGCAAAGCCTGATCCACCGCCGGAACCCCCAGCGGCAGAAAACGGCTGCCGTCAGCACCGCCGATCCCCTCCATCCGCCGGATGCGCCCCCGCAACTCGGCCAGTACCGCAGCCTTGGAAGCGGGTTGCGCGGCATCGGACGGAGTGGGCATGGGCGTGGTCTCGCTCTACTGCGGCGGAAATGTTCCCTATTTGTTCTAGTTTGAAGCTACGCCGGAGTTAAGCCGGCACCTTTTTTCCTAAAGCGCCCTTCCTGAGCGCCCGCCGAAGGCTTCCCCATTTAAAATTTCACTGATGCGCCTTCGCGAGCATCGTCCTGAAGCGGGCGAGCGCGGCCGCGAGGAAGAGGCTTCCCAGGCCGGCCAGCATCAGGAGTTGCGGCCAGACGATCTCCAGCCCGGCGGCTCTGAACAGGACGGCTTGCGCGAGTTTCACGAAATGGACCGTGGGTGATACCTGGATCACGGTCTGCAGGGCCTGCGGCATGCTCTCGAGGGGCGAGGTGGCGCCGGAGAGCATGTTCAGGATCAGGAAAACCGGGATCGCCATCAGCGCGAACTGCGGCATCGACCGGACGAGGGTGGCGAGCAGGATGCCGAGCGACGGTGGTCGCGAACAGGTATGCCGCCGCCCCGGCCAGGAAGAGCGCCATCGAGCCTTCGATCGGCACGCCCAAGCGCGCCCTGGACGACGAAGCGGAGCGACAGGCCCGCCGCCACGAGGATGACGAGGCCGTTGGCCCAGATCTTGGCCACGGCGATCTCGCTTGCCCGCACCGGCATGACCAGCAGGTGCTCGATCGTGCCGTGCTCCCGCTCCCGGATGACGGCGGCGCCGACCAGCAGGATCGACAGGATCGTGATGTTCTCCATCACCGACATGACGCGAGTGGAACCAGGCACCCTCCAGGTTCGGGTTGAAGAAGGCGCGGCTGACGGCTTTCACCGGAACGGCGGAGGCGTCGCCGCGCGCCTGGAGGAAGTCCAGGGATCTCCCGCTGAACGATGGCCTCGATGTATCCGGCGCCGACCCCGGCCTGGGTCATGGCCGTGGCGTCGATGTTGAGCTGGAGTGCGGGCTGGCGTCCGCGCAGGGCGTCGGCTTCGAACCGGGGCGGGATGTCGAGCACGAAGGTCCGCTAGCGCCGCTGTCCATCGCGCGGGTCCAGTTCGGCCCGGTCGATGACCGCCGGGGGCCGGAAATAGGGGCGCAGGAACGCTTCGCGCAGGCGCGACGACAGGGCGGATTGGTCGCTCGTCGACCACGGCGATGCTGGCGTTCTCGATCTCGGTCTTGACCCGGTCGCCACGCTGTAGACCGAGAATGAGAACGAATAGATGATGAAGGCGAACAGCACCTTGTCGCTGGCGAGGCTCGCCAGTTCCTTGAGGCCGAGGCGGAAGACGTTGGAGAGCCAAGTCGCGCATGCTCAGCGCTCCTGCTTCTTGAGCAGAGTGGCTGGCGAGCATCAGGAAGCCGACTCCGAACGCGAAAAGCACCAGGAATTCGAGGTGGAAATCCGCGAAGGGCCGTCGCCTTGGCGAAGGTGCCGATGCTGATGTTCTGGAACCAGAGTGAGGGGAAGCCGAGCCCGATGTAACGGCCGGCTCCCTTCGACCGTGGCCGCCGGATACAGGTAGCCGGAGAAGTTGATGGCCGGCACCGTGACGAGGACGGCGGTCCCTATGATCGCCGCGACCTGGGACCTGACGAAGGTCGAGACCACGAGGCCGACGCCGGTCGCCGCGAAGACGTACAGAAACGCCGCCGAGCGCCAGGGCCGCGAAGCGAGCCCTTCACGGGCACGTCGAACAGGATCATCGACCAGCACCACGAGCAAGAGGAAGCTGATGAACCCGATGGCCGACGTAGGGCGCCTGCTTGCCCAGCAGGAACTCGCCGACCGTCGCCGGCGATGCCGTGGAGGTTGCTGATGGAGCCGATCTCGCGCTCCCGCACGACGCCGAGCGCCGTCAGCATGGAGGGGATGATGATCAGGAGGATCATGATGCAGCCGGGCGTGATCGCGACGGCGCTTCGGAATTCCTGATTGTAGCGGAACCGCGCTTCGACCTGGACCGGGTACGGCGATGCGGCATCCCCGCACCGTGCGCCGGGCGTAATCCTGCGCGTAGGACAGTGACGATGCCCTCGACATAGCCGCGCGCCGTCTCGGCGCGGAACGGCATCGCTCCGTCGAGCAGGAAGGCGACCTCGGGCTGGTGGCCGCTCAGCAGGTCGCGGCCGAAGCGCGGGCGGGATGTCGATGGCGACGCGCAGTTCGCCCGATGCGCAGGCGCTGGTCGATCTCCTCTTCGCTGCGCATCGGCGGTCTTCTGCTCGAAGTAGCGGGAGCCGGCGAAGCTCTCCACGAACTGCCGGCTCTCGGCGCTCTGGTCGCGGTCGAACACGGCGAAGGGCAGGTTCTCGACGTCGAAGGTGATGCCGTAGCCGAAGATGATCATCAGCACGACCGGGCCGAGGAGGGCGAAGGCGAGCCGGACGGGGTCGCGCAGGATTTCGATCACCTCGCGGCGCGCGAAGGCCAAGATCCGGCCGAAGCTGAAGCGCGGCGAGGCCGGAGTGGTCGGCGGGCTTCGGCTGTGCGGCTGGGACCGGCGCCGGCTGCGGCGCTGGCGGCTGCTTCCTCCCCGCCGGTCGCCTCCTCCAGGTAGGCGATGAAGGCGTCCTCCAGCGATGCGGCGCCGCGCGCCTCGCGGATTTCCTGCGGCGTGTCGACGGCGAGCATCCGCCCGGCATGCATCAGCGAGATGCGGTCGCAGCGCTCGGCCTCGTTCATGAAGTGGGTGGAGACGAAGATCGTCACGCCGTCGCGCGCGCCAGATCGACGAGCATGCTCCCAGAAGCTGTCGCGCGCCACCGGATCGACGCCCGAGGTCGGCTCGTCGAGGATCAGGATCTCGGGCCCGTGCAGCAGGCCACGGCCAGCTACAGGCGCTGGCGGATGCCCAGCGGCAGGGCTGTCGGGCAGCGCGTCGGCGACGGCGTCGAGACCGAAGCGGTCCAGCGCGTCGCGCGGTTCGCGGGCCGACCTCGCCGGCTGGGATGCGGTACAGCCGCGCATGCAGGTCCAGGTTCTGCGCGGACCGTCAGCTCGCCGTAGAGCGAGAACGCCTGCGACATGTAGCCGACCCGCTGCGGGCCTCCATGTCGCCCGCCTCCACCGGACGGCCGAACAGCTCGGCCCGCCCTTCGGTGGCCGGAAGCAGGCCGGTCAGCATCTTCATCGTCGTGGACTTGCCGCAGCCGTTGGAGCCGAGGAAGCCGAAGATCTCGCCGCGCTCGATCCTGAAGCTGACGTGATCGACGGCGGTGAAGTCGCCGAACCGGCGCGTCAGGCCCTCGGCCTCGATGGCCGGCGGGCCGTCGGTCGGCCGTCGGCGGGATGCCGAGCTGCCGGTGGCCGCGCTTCTCCTCCGGCAGCAGCGCGATGAAGGCCTCCTCCAGCGTCGCTGCGTCCGGTCGTGCCGAGCTCCTCCGCCGTGCCCGTGGCCAGCACCGGCCGGCGTCCATGGCCACCAGCCAGTCGAACCGCTCGGCCTCGTCCATGTAGGCGGTGGCGACCACCACGCTCATGCCCGGCCGCTCGGCCCGGATGTCGTCGATCAGCTCCCAGAACTGCCGGCGCGACAGCGGATCGACGCCGGTGGTCGGCTCGTCGAGGATCAGCAGGTCGGGATCGTGGATCAGGGCGCAGCACAGCGCCGAGCTTCTGCTTCATGCCGCCCGACAGCTTGCCGGCGGGGCGGTCCGGGAAAGGACCCAGGCCGGTGGCGCGAGCAGGCGGTCGATGCGCGCGCGCCGCTCCGCGCGGCGAGGCCGAACAGGCTGCCGAAGAAGTCGACGTTCTCGAAGACGGAGAGCGTCGGATAGAGGTTTTGCCCAGCCCCTGCGGCATGTAGGCGATGCGGGGGACGCACGGTCGCGGTGCGCGGCCGCGGCCATGTCGCCGCCGAGCACGCTGATCGTGCCCGCCTGCATCTTCTTGACGCCGGCGATCAGCGCCAGCAGCGTCGACTTGCCGACGCCGTCAGGGCCGACGATGGCCGTCGCCGTTCCGCCGGGGATCGTGAGCGAGACATTGTCGAGCGGCGGTCGTGTGTCCGTAGCGGTGCGAGACGCCATCGAGCGTGATCGCATCGGCGTCTTCATCACTGGGCCTGGCGGTCGGGGTCTCCGCGCCGGGGGCCGGGGGGAGTTTCGGCGTGAGGTTTGCCGGCCACTCCGCCGCCCTTTCGGTCCGGACATAGGCGTTGCCGGTCAGGCCCGCCCTGACGTAGTCGCGGTAGGTTTCGAGCAGCTTGGGGTCGATGGCGAGCTTGACCCGGTACATCAGCTTTTCACGCTCGTTGGAGGTTTCGACCGCCTTGGGCGTGAACTGCGCCTCCGCCGCGATGAACGACACTGTGGCCGGCACGACGTAGCTGGGGGCGGCGTCGAGCACGATGCGCGCTTCGGAGCCGTGGGCCACCCGTCCGGCCTGGCTGGTCGGCAGGAAGATCGTCATGAAGACGTCGGTCAGGTCGAGGATGGTGACGACGCGCCCGCCCGCCGCCAAGACTTCGCCCGCCCTGGCGAGGCGGTATTCGACGCGGCCGGAGACCGGGGTTTTCAGGGTCATGTCGGCGATGGTGGCTTCGATATGGGCTGACGTGCGCTTCGGCGGCCTCTCGGGCGGCTTTGAGCGTCCCGGACGGTGGCCTTGGCGCCAAGGATTTCGGCCTTGGCAACCTCATTCTCCGCCCTGCGCCGGTCGACCTCGGCGGTGGAAACGGCGGCGCGGCGTTCCAGTTCGACCACGCGGCGCAGTTCGACCTCGGAAAGCTGTTGCTCCGCCTCGCGGATCGCCACCTCGGCCTCGGCCTTGCCGGTGGCTTCGATGGCCCGCCGGATCGTCGGCTTTCGCCGCGAGCAGTTGGGCCTGCAATTCGGTGACGTCCATGCGCGCGACGATATCGCCGGCCCGCACCGCGTCACCTTCCCGGACGCGGATCTCGGCGATGCGGCCCGCCAGCTTGGTGGCGATATCCACCCGCTCGACCTCGATCCGGCCATTGGCCGACGCCAGACCGGCGGGCAGCGTCCCGGGACTGCTGCTGGCTCCAGTAGAAATAGCCGCCGACGGCGATTCCGATTATGGCGATGACGCCGAGAAGGGGTGCGGCACGCATGGAAAAACTGCCTTTGTTTCAGTGACGGCAAAGACGCCATCAGTGGAACCCTGGGCAGCCGAGGCTCGCGTGGTCATTGTTTCAGGTCAATACCAGCCGGGAAGAGAAGCTGGAATTCTGTGGAGGTAATCAGAAATCCGTCGTCAGAGCAGCGCTCCGGCAAGGTCGCGACCCGTCCCCACGCGCCGTCCCTTTCTTCTCAGGGCCGGTACTGACCAGACGCGGCGCCTTGTTGAAATTCATGGTGATGATCAGGGTGGCGGCGTCCTTGATCACGTGGAGCGCCTTTTCCGCCTCCACCGGCAGGGGAATTTTGCGGCCCATGCAGAAGGCGATCAGCGCCGCCGCGACTTCCGGCTCGGACAGGACAAGGCTGGTCACTTTGCCGTAGTCGTCCTTGACCTCCATGACCGTCTCGATCGTATCGCCGGTCCGGAATTTTACCGACTCGACCGTTCCCTGAGGCAGTTCCTCATTGCGCTTGCGGCGGCGGCCTATGACCGCGCTGATCAACTCGCGCTCGGTGAAAACGATGCAGCGCAGTTCCTTCATCGGAACCCCCGGATATAACGTCCATGCCAATAATCCATACCAAGGTATACTCGGAAGTTTCTAAAAATTTATTAGTTTTCAGCGAAACAACTTTATCCCGGCGAAGATGCCAGCCCGGCGATCTCGCGGATCAGCTTGGTGAGAATGGCTGCGGCGAAATCGTCGAAGTCGCGCGCCGCGATATAGAAAGCTCCCGGCCCGCCGATCACGTTTTCCTCGTAATAGCGGTCCAGATCTATCGGCGCCGCACCGCCCCAGGGGTTCGGCCGGTCGTTCAGGATGGGCAGCCCGTTGATGGTGATGCCGGCGGCCACCGCCTGATCGCGCGCCAGCACCGGCGGGCGTCCCCGGTTGTTGACCCCGTCGCCCGAGATGTCGATCACCTGCCGGACACCCTCGAACCCGTTGCCGGCGAACAGCGTCGCGGAATAATCGATGGCGCCGCTCAGCGATGTCCAGCGCGCCGAGGCGAAAGGCGCCGCCTGGATCTGGTCCGCGAACCGCGCCGCCTGTTCCCCATTGCCGATCAGCGTCCAGGGCACCACGGTGCGCTGATAATCCTCCCCCGCCCATTCCACATAGGTCACCGCGATGGCGCCGAACGGACCGCCGCCCATGGCGGCGACGACGCGCGGGTTGGTCAAGGCCATGACATAGCCTTCGCGCTGAAGTGCCGCTTCCTCCTCGTCCACGCTGCCGGAGATATCGATCGCAAGGACCAGTTCCAGATCCACCGGCTGCTGCGCCACGGCCGTCCCCGTCACAGCCATCGCCATCAGTGTCCACAGGGCCAGAAGGCCGACGGTCAGGTTGGCACGGGCGCGCATCGCAACCTCCTGCAGGAGAATGACCGGTCTATTGAACCAAGCCCCGGCCAAACTCGCAAGCATCGCGGCCCATAAGGAACGACAACTCCGATTTTCAAGATCCTGAAGAATGGAACGAAGCACACCATATAGTGTTGAGACGCTTACACCGATCAAATCGAGACCTGAAAGGCCGAGTTATGGATATTGTCAGAATTCTCCTTGCCATCCTGTTGCCGCCGCTGGGAGTCTTCCTTCAGGTCGGCATCGGCCTTCAGTTTTGGGTGAATATATTGCTGACGCTCCTGGGATACATTCCCGGCATCATTCACGCCATCTACATCATCATCAAATACAAGTAAGCACCATGGCCCCGGCCACTCCCCACGATTACGACGCTCAGCTTGCTCATCTGGAGCGGCTGGCGGACCTGCTCGACACCCGCTGGCGCATCCCAGGCCTCGGCATTCCGATCGGGATCGACGGCATCGCCAGCATCTTCCCCGTCGTGGGCGACAGCGCCACCGGGGTCGTCTCGGCCTATCTGGTTTATCGGGCCTCGCGCCTCGGCGTGCCCAAAAGCGTGCTGCTGCGGATGGCGGGCAATGTCGGCTTGGACTGGGCGGTCGGTTCCATCCCGGTGCTCGGCACCATTTTCGACATCGGCTTCAAGGCCAACCGCCGCAACGTGAACCTGCTGCGCCGCCATCTGGAGCGGGAGCGCGACCGGAATCCAGCGTTGCGCCCGACTTTGCGCCGGGTTTGAAGCATTGATCGGTTTGACCCAAATCAAGGCGGGCAAGACTTGCGGCGCGCAGTCTTGCCCCCATGAACGCAGATCTCATCGCCAAGTATGACGGCCTCCGGGTGCCGCGCTACACCAGCTTCCCGACGGCGCCCCATTTCGGCCCGCAGGTCCAGGCGGCGGACTATCTGGAATGGCTGGGCAACCTGCCCGCCGGCCAGAGCCTGTCGCTCTATTTCCATGTGCCGTTCTGCCGGTCCATGTGCTGGTACTGCGGCTGCCACACCAAGATCGTCGCGCGCTACGAGCCGATCGCCGAGTATCTCGACCTGCTCCAGCGCGAGATCGACCTGATCGCCGCGGCCCTGCCCGCCGGCCTGCCGGTGCGCCACATCCATTTCGGCGGCGGCACGCCGACCATGATCGCACCCGCCGATTTCGAAGCCCTGCTGGCCCATGTCCGCTCCCGCTTCACGGTGGAGCCGGATTGCGAGATCGCGGTCGAAATCGACCCGCGCACGCTGGCCGCCGATGCGCCCGCCGCCCTGGCGCGGGCGGGCGTCAACCGCGCCAGCCTCGGCGTGCAGGATCTCGACCCGACCGTCCAGGGCGCCATCAACCGCGTTCAGCCCTACGCGGTGACGGAGGGCGCCGTTATGGCGCTGCGCCGCGCCGGCATCGACAGCATCAATCTCGACCTGATGTACGGCCTGCCCCACCAGACGCCGGAAAGCTGCGAGGAAAGCGCCGAACTGGTGATGGAGCTGACGCCGGAACGCCTTTCCGTCTTCGGCTACGCCCATGTCCCCTGGATGAAGAAGCACCAGCGGCTGATCGATGAATCAGCGCTCGCCGACTCACGCGGCCGGTGGAAGCAGTTCGACGTCATCGCGGCCGTGCTGGCCGACCACGGCTACCATCAGATCGGCCTGGACCACTTCGCCCTGGAAACCGATCCGATCACCATGGCGCAGCGGGACGGCACCCTGAAACGGAACTTCCAGGGCTACACGACCGACGGAGCGGACGTGCTGATCGGCTTCGGCGCGTCCTCCATCGGCGCGATGCCCGACGGCTATGTCCAGAACAACCCGGCGATCGACCAGTATGGCGAAGCCGTCCGCGCCGGCCAGTTGCCCATCGTCAAGGGCAAGCAACTGAGCGCCGACGACCGGATGCGCCGCGACCTGATCGAGCGCCTGATGTGCGACCTCGCCGTGGATCTCGACGAAATCGCGTCGCGCCATGGCATGAACGCCGAACTGTTCGCCCCCGACCTTGAGAAGCTGGCCCGCTGGCGGCGGATGGTCTGGCGAGGATCGACGGCCACCGCATCACCGTTCCGGATGAGGTGCGCCCGCTGGTCCGCGCCGTCGCCGCGGCCTTCGATCCCTACCTCGATGTGGCGGCGATGCGGCACTCAAAAGCGATCTGATCCGGTTCCTCTCGCCTTCCCCTCTGGTTTTCCGCCATCATTTGGGCCAAAACTAAGGGAATGCCAGGGGAACGGCGGACGCCAAGAGAGAGAAGACCGCGCGATGATCACGCTGTACAGCTATCCTTCGCCCAATGGGCACAAGGCCTCGATCATGCTCGAGGAAACCGGGCTGCCCTATGAGATCGTCCGGGTGGACTTGGCGTCCGGCGAAAATCTGCAGCCCGACTTCCTCGCGATCAGCCCGCTCGGCAAGATCCCGGCCATGATCGACCACGACGCCGAAAACGCCCCGCGCCGCGTCTTCGGCTCGGGTGCTATCCTGGAATATCTGGGGGAGAAAACCGGCAAGTTCCTCCCCCGCGATGTCTGCGCCCGGACGGAAGTGTGGAACTGGCTGGCCTTCGGCGTCAGCGATGTCGGCCCGACCTCGGTCGATATGTTCCGCTTCTGGGTCCGCGCCCCGGAAAAGCTCCCCTACGCGATCGAGCTGTTCAAATCCGAACTGCACCGCTGCTATCGGGCGCTGGAAGCGCAGCTTTCCAAGACCGAGTATCTGGTCGACAGCGAATACACCATCGCCGACATCTCCGTCTTCCCCTTCATCGCCGTAGCATCCCAGACCGCCCCGACCCTGTTCGAAAAATACCCCAGCCTGAAACGCTGGCACGATCTCGTCAGCACCCGCCCCGCCGTCCAGCGCGGGATGGCGGTGCCGGAATAGCGCTGCTCGCAGATTGGATAGCCAGCGCGTCAGAGCTTTTCCACTGCGGTATTTTCCACTGCGGTATTACCACCGCAACGCTTGACGAGTTCATCGCGCTGCCGACGCCATTCGGCCGCACATCCTCATTTGGAACACGAATTACGGTTGGATCATCGGCATCGCGCATTGCCTGCTCGACCTCGCCTTGAAACCATTCAGCATACTGACGCGCGATGACCTTACGTTCGAGGCGCGATGCTTCATCTTCCTCCATGATATTTCCTGAAACACACGATATGGAGGTGCTTTCCGTCATTGGATGAGACCGTGACAAAGCGCACAGCCGCCCCCCATCTTCAGCGGTGTACTCTTCCACGCACGAAAACTCACCGACTCAGGTAGCGCCACACGATGGAATTTACCCTCTCCTGGGAAACGGTCGTCATTTCCCAATTCGTCATCGTCGCGGCCTATCTGGTGTTCGGCATCGCTGGCTTCGGGACCGCGCTGATCTCGGCCCCCCTTCTCGCCCATGCGGTCCCAGTCGGCCGGCTGATCCCAGTGCTGGCGCTGCTCGATTTCGTGGCGGCCGTCACCAACGTCATCAAGGACCGCCACAAGGCCGACTACCGGGAAGTCAGTCTGCTGATCCCCTGCATGGTGATGGGCAGCCTTGCCGGCGCTTGGCTGCTGCTGACGCTCCAGCCCCGCATCCTGCTGCTGGCGCTGGGCGTCTTCGCCGTCGCTTACGGCATCTATGCCCTGTCCCGCTATAAGCCGATGGGGTCGATCTCCAAGCTGTGGTCGGTGCCGATCGGGCTGGTCGGCGGCGTGTTCAGCGCGCTGTTCGGCAGTGGCGGGTTCATCTATGCCATGTATTTGAGCAACCGCATCGACACCAAGGAGGGCGTGCGGGCAACGCAGAGTTCGATCATCGGGCTCAGCACGCTCACTCGTGCCGTGCTCTTCCTGATCGCCGGCGTCTATGCCGATCTGTCGCTGCTGCTTTATGTGGCGTTGCTGTTGCCCGCCATGTTCGCCGGCGTGTATATCGGCCGCCACATCACCCTTCGCATGACCCGCGAGCAGTTCCTGATGGTGGTCAACGTTCTGTTGATCGCCAGCGGCGGCGTGTTGATCCTGCGCTACTTCAGCGGGGCGTAGCAGGACGCTGGCCCGGCGTTTGCTATAGGATGTGCGCGGCCCAGGGCCGACTAGCGGACTACAGGAACGGTGCAATTGCGTTTACTGGTCGTCGATGAGAACCCCGAACGTTCCGATGTCGTGCTCGCCGGCCTCAAGGAGGCCGGTTATGACGTTGTCGCGACCATCAGCAAGGACGACGATCTGCGGCAGTCGATCAAGACCCACCAGCCCGACCTGATCATCATCGACCTGGAATTCCCGTACCGCGACTATCTGGAAAACCTGATCACGATCAACCGCGAGAACCCGCGGCCGATCGCCATGTTCGTTGCGCAGGAAGACAACACGCTCATTTCCGAGGCAATCGAGACCGGCGTCAGCATCTATGTCGCCGACGGCCTCAGCCCGAAGATGGTCAAGTCGATCCTCCAGATCGCCATCGTCCAGTTCACCAAGTTCCGTAAGCTTCAGGAAGAGCTGGATAAATCCAAGACGGCCCTGGCCGACCGCAAGGTCGTGGAACGCGCCAAGGGCCTGCTGATGGCCCACAAGGGACTGACCGAGGAAGAGGCATACCGCTTCCTCCGGAAGCTCGCCATGGACCAGAACAAGCGCCTCGCCGAGATCGCCGAGAGCATTCTGTCGCTCGCCCAGCTCTTCAAAGGCTGATGCGACAATCCGTACAAGCCTTTGAAAAACCTCAATTCCCGACAATCCACACCGCCTATAAAATAGGCATTTCCCAACAAAATCCCAGAATTGCCTATTTTTTGATCACGCATTGACGATGTATTGTGCAGCGCATCATCGCGCATCGCGTGCCTTCCAGACCCCGACACCAAGCATTTCCGCCGCTTTTCCGCACCTGCGAACAATTGGCACAGCGCTTGCTAGATAATTCAGCGCGGTGCGGCGATCCAATGGCGGAGCGCCAGCCGCGAACAGATACAGTGTCGGTCCAACGGCGGAACGACCTACCCCGGATAATGGCGTCCGGAATGTCGAGCGGCTCTTCAAACAGCCCGCTCGACGTTCCGACGCCTTTTTTATTGCCGAAATTCGGCTCACGGAGTGATCGATGTCGAAGGTTCCCACACTGCCCAACTCCAAAACAGCCGTCCGGCAGGACCGCCGCGGCATCCTCAAGACCGGCGCCACATTGGCCGGCACCGCCGCACTGCTCTCCGCGATCAAGGCGGTCACTCCGGCGGGCGCCTGGGCGGCCGGCACCGACGGCATCGAAAAGCCGAAGCTGAACCTGGGCTTCATCCCGCTGACCGACTGCGCTCCGCTGGTCGTCGCCTCCGAGAAAGGCTTCTTCAAGAAGCACAGCCTGGATGTCACGCTGTCCAAGGAAGCCTCCTGGGCCAATATCCGCGACAAGGTGATGATCGGCGCGCTCGACGGCGCCCATATGCTGGCCGGCATGCCGCTGGCGGCCACACTCGGCATCGGCGCCATCAAGCAGGCGACCGTCACCGGCTTCTCCATGGACCTCAACGGCAACGCGATCACCGTCTCCACCGCCCTTTACGAGCGCATGATGGAGATCGATCCGGAAAGCATGAAGAAGCGCCCGATCAGCGCCGCAGCACTGAAGAAGGTGATCGACGCCGACAAGAAGGCCGGCAAGGAGCCGCTGACCTTCGCCATGGTGTTCCCGGTCAGCACCCACAATTACGAACTGCGCTACTGGATGGCGTCCGCCGGCATCGATCCGGACGAGGACATCCGCCTGATCGTCATTCCCCCGCCGCAGATGGTCGCCAACCTCCAGGCCGGCAACATCCAGGGCTATTGCGTCGGCGAACCCTGGAACGCCCGCGCCGTCCAGGCCGGCATCGGCCGCACGCTGGTCACCAACTACGACATCTGGAACAACAAGATCGAGAAGGTCTTCGGCGTCAGTCAGGAATGGGCCGATGCCAACCCCAACACCCACAAGGCCCTGATCCGCGCCCTGATCGAAACGGCGGCCTGGATGGACGAGCCGGGCAACCGGATGGAAGTGGTCGAGATCATCTCGCAGAAGGCTTACGTCAACGCACCCGCCGATGTCGTCAAGATGTCGATGACCGGCACCTTCCAGTACGCGCCCAAGGAACCGGCGCTCCCCATGCCCGACTTCAACGTCTTCCACCGCTATGCCGCCAACTTCCCGTGGCGCAGTCAGGCGGTGTGGTACCTGACGCAGATGGCGCGCTGGGGCCAGATCGAGACGCCGATCAACTTCGCCAAGACAGCCGAAGCGGTCTTCCGCACCGACATCTACCGCGATGCCGCCAAGGAACTGGGCGTCGCCTACCCCACCGTGGACTGGAAGTCCGAAGGCACCCGCGCCGAGCCCTGGACGCTGGCCGACGCCACCCAGCCCATCGCGATGGGACCGGACCGCTTCCTGGACGGCCGCACCTTCGACCCGGCCAAGCCCATGGATTACCTGCGCAGCTTCGAGGTTTCCAAACTCAAGATCGACTTGGCGGCGCTGGCTGAAGCCAACGTCTGAGTCGTCCACCCCCAACTCAATCAAGGAATACCTGAAATGACCAGCGTCCCGGTGGACGAACCCACAGTCACGTCCGCGATCAGCCCTCAAATGCCCGCAGCCCGCCTCCCCATCCCGCTCGGCCCGCCTGCGCGAACGTGTCGTCCAGGCGCTGCCCGACATCGTGCTGCCGGCCATCACCTTCCTGATCGTCCTGCTGATCTGGCACGTCGTCGCCAACCACATCGCCACCGGCTTCCCCGGCATCGGCGAGACCTGGGCGCGCGGCGTGGAGTTGCTGTCCAACCCCTTCTACAGCCACGGCCCCAACGACATGGGCCTGTTCTGGCAGGTGCTTTACTCGCTTGGCCGCGTCACGGCCGGCTTCGTCCTGGCGGCGATCGTCGGCGTTCCGGTCGGTTTCCTGATGGGCTCCAGCGCCGTGTTCCGCCGGGGCTGGGCGCCGCTGATCCAGATCCTCCGCCCGGTCAGCCCGCTGGCCTGGCTGCCGATCGGCCTGCTGCTGTTCCGCGCCGTGGACCCGTCCGCGATCTTCGTGATCTTCATCACCAGCATCTGGCCGATGATCCTCAACACCGCATCCGGCGTCGAGGCGATCCCCAACGACTACCGCAACGTGGCAGCCGTCCTCCGGCTCAACCGGATCGAGATGGTCCGCCACATCCTGCTGCCCGCCACCCTGCCCTACGTGCTGACCGGCATGCGCCTGTCGCTGGGCATCGCCTGGATGGTCATCGTGGCGGCGGAAATGCTGACCGGCGGCATCGGCATCGGCTTCTTCGTCTGGGACGAATGGAACAACCTGAACGTGCCGAGCATCATCGTCGCCATCGTCGTGATCGGGCTGGTCGGCATCCTGCTGGACGCTGGAATGAACGTGATCCAGCGCCGCTTCGACTACACCCACCGCTGATAGAAGGAACCTGAGAAATGGCTGCTTATCTCAGCATCGAGGGTGTCGGCATCACCTTCAACCCCCGCAAGTCCCCCACGCCGGCCCTGGTCGGTGTGGACCTGAAGATCCAGAAGGGTGAATTCGTCAGCATCATCGGCCATTCCGGCTGCGGCAAGTCCACCCTGCTGAACATCGTCGCCGGATTGCTCAAGCCGACGCTCGGCGGCGTCTTCCTGGAAAGCAAGCTCGTCGATGCCCCCGGCCCCGACCGCGCCGTGGTCTTCCAGAACCACTCCCTGCTGCCCTGGCTGACCGTCTACCAGAACGTCCGTCTGGCGGTGGACAAGGTGTTCGGCAAGACCCGCAGCGATGCGGAGCGCGACGAGTGGACGCTGCATAACCTCAATCTGGTCGGCATGTCCCATGCCATCACCAAGCACCCGTCCGAGATATCCGGCGGCATGAAGCAGCGCGTCGGCATCGCCCGCGCTCTCGCCATGGAGCCGAAGGTGCTGCTGATGGACGAGCCGTTCGGAGCCCTGGACGCCCTCAACCGCGCCCGTCTTCAGGACGCGCTGATGCAGATCCAGAACACGCTGCACAACACCGTCATCATGATCACCCACGATGTGGACGAGGCGGTGCTGCTGTCCGACCGCATCGTCATGATGACCAACGGCCCCGCCGCCACGATCGGCGAAATCCTCGACATCCCCTTGGAACGGCCGCGCAAGCGCCTCGATCTGGCCGACGACGCGACCTACGCCCACTGCCGCGGCGAAGTGCTGCGCTTCCTCTACGCCCGGCATCGCCCCGCCGATGCAGACGCCGCCTGAGCCGGAGAATCCAGCTATGAACATGATGGCAAGAACCCACGAAGTCCCCGCAGCCCCCGGAAGACCAAAGAACGTCTCGTCGTCGTCGGCAACGGCATGGCCGGCATCCGCACGGTCGAAGAACTGCTTCAGCGCGATCCCGACCGCTACGACATCACCGTGTTCGGCGCCGAGCCGCACGTGAACTACAACCGGATCATGCTGTCTCCCGTTCTGGCCGGCGAGAAGACCTTCGACCAGATCGTCCTCAACGACCGCTCCTGGTACGAACAGAACAACATCACCCTCTTCACCGGCGAGAAGGTCGAGACGATCGACCGCGAAGCCCGCACGGTGACCTCGCTCGCCGGCCGGACCGTCGAATACGACCGGCTGCTGCTGGCGACCGGCTCCGATCCCTTCATCATCCCGGTTCCCGGCCGCGACCTGCCCGGCGTGGTGACCTTCCGCGACATGTTCGACGTGGAAGCGATGCTGAAGAAGGCCGCCGACGGCGGCAAGCACGCCGTCGTCATCGGCGCCGGCCTGCTCGGGCTGGAAGCGGCCAACGGGCTTGGCCGTCAACGGCATGACCGTGACCGTGATCCACCTGATGGGCACCATCATGGAGCGCCAGCTTGACGAAGCGGCCGGCTTCCTGCTCCAGAGCGAGCTTGAGACCCGCGGCATCAGCGTCATCACCCGCGCCAACACTAAGACGTATCCTGGGCGAAAGCCACGTCACCGGCGTTCTGCTGGAAGACGGCCGCGAGATCCCCGCCGACCTCGTCGTCATGGCCGTCGGCATCCGCCCCGGCACGGGCCTCGCCAAATCCGCCGGCCTGCACCGTCGAACGCGGCATCGTCGTCGACGACCACATGGTCACATCCGACCCCGCCATCCTGGCGGTCGGCGAATGCGTCCAGCATCGCGGAGCCACCTACGGCCTCGTGGCGCCCCTGTGGGACATGGCCCGCGTCTGCGCCGACCAGCTCGCCGGCAAGCCTGAAGCCGCCTATGCCGGCTCCGTCACCAGCACCAAGCTGAAGGTCACCGGCATCGACGTGTTCTCCGCCGGCGATTTCAGCGGCGGCAAGGACTGCGAAGACATCGTCTTCCGCGACGCCGCGCGCGGCGTCTACAAGCGCATCGTCGTCAAGGAAGACCGCATAGCGGGCGCCGTGCTCTACGGCGACACCAAGGACGGCGCGTGGTACTTCCAGATGCTCCGCGAGGCGGAAAACATCGCCGCACTCCGCGACACCCTGATCTTCGGCCAGGGCTTCGGGGGAGGCGCCTCCGCAAACCCTAAGGCCGCCGTTGCCGCCCTCTCGGACAGTGCCGAGATCTGCGGTTGCAACGGCGTGTGCAAGGGCACGATCACCAAGGCGATCGCGGAAAAGGGCCTGACCACCCTGGACGATGTCCGCGCCCACACCAAGGCGTCGGCGTCCTGCGGTTCCTGCACCGGTCTGGTCGAACAGCTTCTCGAACTGTCCGCTCGGCGACGAATACCAAGCCGCCGCGGCCGCCAAGCCGATGTGCAAATGCACGCACCATCCGCATGACGATGTCCGCCGCCTGATCACCGCCGGCCAACTGAAAAGCATCCCCGCCGTCATGCAGGCGCTGGAATGGAAGACCCCGAACGGTTGCCACTCCTGCCGCCCCGCCCTCAACTACTACCTGCTGGCCGCTTGGCCCGATGAGTACAAGGACGACTACCAGTCCCGCTTCGTCAACGAGCGCGTCCACGCCAACATCCAGAAGGACGGCACCTACTCGGTCGTGCCGCGCATGTGGGGCGGCCTGACCATCGTCCAAGGAACTGCGCGCCATCGCCGACGTGGTGGACAAGTTCAACATCCCGACCGTCAAGGTCACGGGCGGCCAGCGCATCGACCTGTTCGGCGTGAAGAAGGAAGACCTGCCGGCGGTCTGGGGCGACCTGAACGCGGCGGGCATGGTTTCCGGCCACGCCTATGCCAAGGGCCTGCGCACGGTGAAGACCTGCGTCGGGTCGGAATGGTGCCGGTTCGGCACGCAGGACTCGACCGGCATGGGCGTCAAGCTGGAGCAGATGACCTGGGGCACCTGGACGCCGCACAAGGTCAAGCTGGCCGTCTCCGGCTGCCCGCGCAATTGCGCCGAAGCGACCATCAAGGACTTCGGCGTGTCGCGGTGGACAGCGGCTGGGAACTCTATGTCGGCGGCAACGGCGGCATGAAGGTCCGTGAATGCGACTTCCTCGCCAAGGTCGAGACCGAGGACGAGGTGATGGAATATTGCGGCGCCTTCCTCCAGCTTTACCGCGAAGAAGCCCGCTATCTCGACCGCACGGCCCCCTGGGTCGAGCGTGTCGGCCTCGACTACGTCAAGCAGCGCGTCGTCGAGGACCACGAGGGCCGCAAGGCGCTCCACGCCCGCTTCAAGTTCTCGCAGGTCTTCTCGCAGGTCGATCCATGGGACGAACGCGCCTCCAAGGGCGTGGACGCCCATGAATTCGCGCCGCTCGCAAAGGTGGGATAAAGACGATGGACGGCATCACCTCAAACCTTCCCGATCACCAGCTTCTTGAACTGGAGAACTCGCCTGGATCGAAGTCGGCCGAGTCACCGACATCCCGCCGGCCGGCGCCCGCGTCGTCCAGACCCCGCGCGGCGACATCGCCATCTTCCGGACAGCCGAAGACGAAGTCTTCGCGATCCGTGACCGCTGCCCCCATGCCGGCGGCCCGCTGTCGCAAGGCATCGTCCACGGCGCCCGCGTCACCTGCCCGCTGCACAACTGGGTGATCGATCTGGCGTCGGGCGGGGCCACCGGCCCCGACGAGGGCTGCACCGGCACCTTCCCGGTCCAGGTCGAAAACGGCGCCATCCGGCTGGGCCTCCGCCTGCCCGTGAGCCCGGCATGACCGCCGCCGTCCGCACCACCTGCCCCTATTGCGGCGTCGGCTGCGGCGTGGTCGCTTCACCCGACGGTGCGGGCGGCTGGGCCATTTCCGGCGACAAGGATCACCCGGCCAATTTCGGCCGGCTCTGCTCCAAGGGGAGCGCCCTGGGTGAAACCCTGGGCCTGAACGGCCGGCTGCTCCACCCCATGGTGGACGGCACGCCAAGCCTCCTGGGACGAAGCGCTCGCCACCGTATCCTCCCGCTTCCGCGACAGTGATCGACCGAGCACGGCCCTGATGCGGTCGCCTTCTACGTCTCCGGCCAGTTGCTGACCGAAGACTATTACGTCGCCAACAAGCTGATGAAAGGCTTCATCGGCAGCGCCAATATCGACACCAACTCCCGCCTGTGCATGGCGTCCAGCGTCGCCGGCCACCGCCGCGCGTTCGGCGGCGACGTGGTCCCCGGCAATTACGAGGATCTGGAGCTTGCCGATCTGGTCGTGCTGGTCGGCAGCAACCTCGCATGGTGCCATCCCGTCCTCTACCAGCGCCTTGTCCGCGCCAAGTCCGAGCGCGGCACCCGCATCGTCGTGATCGACCCGCGCCGGACCGCGACCTGCGACGCCGCCGACCTGCATCTGGCGATCCGGCCCGGCAGCGACGTGCTGCTGTTCAACGGCTTGCTGGCCCATCTGGGCCGCGCCGGAGCGATGGATCAGGACTTCATCGCCACCCACACCAACGACTTTCGCGCAAGCCTTCCTGTCCGCCGGTGACGACGCCTGCGACATGGACGCGGTGGCATCCGGCTGCGGCCTGACCCTTGGCGAGATCCAGGAATTCTACGGGCTGTTCGCCAATACGGCGGCCACCGTGACCGTCTATTCCCAAGGCGTCAACCAGTCGTCGCGCGGCACCGACAAGGTCAACGCCATCGTCAACTGCCATCTCGCCACCGGCAGGATCGGGCGGCCCGGCATGGGGCCGTTCTCGATCACCGGCCAGCCCAACGCCATGGGCGGGCGCGAAGTCGGCGGGCTCGCCAACCAACTGGCGGCCCATATGGGCTTCACCCCGGACGCCATCGACCGCGTCGGCCGCTTCTGGCAGGCCCCGCGCATGGCGAGCGCTGAGGGCCTGAAGGCCGTCGATCTGTTCCAGGCGATCGAGGCCGGAAAGATCAAGGCGCTGTGGGTCATGGCGACCAACCCCGCCGTCAGCCTGCCGGACGCCGACCGGGTCAACCGGGCGCTCGCATCCTGCCCCTTCGTCGTCGTATCCGACTGCACCCGCGACACCGACACGACGGCCTATGCCGACGTGCTTCTCCCAGCCACCGGCTGGGGTGAAAAGGACGGCACCGTCACCAATTCCGAACGCCGCATTTCCCGCCAGCGCGCGCTTCCTGCCCCATCCCGGCGAGGCCAAGCCCGACTGGTGGATCATCTCCCAGGTGGCGGCCCGCATGGGCTGGGCCGACGCCTTCGCCTACCAGTCCCCGGCGGATATCTTCGCCGAGCACGCCGCACTTGTCCGCCTTCGAGAACGACGGCAGCCGCGCCTTCGACATCGGCGCGCTGGCCGACACGGACTACGACGCGCTCACCCCAACGCAATGGCCGGCCAAAGCATCGCCAGGCCCAAGGCACCGCCCGGCTGTTCGCCGAAGGCGGCTTCCCCACATCGGACACCCGCGCCCGCTTCGTCGCGGTCCAGGCGGAAGGCCCCGCCACCTCGACCAGCGCCGAATATCCCTTCATCCTGAACACCGGCCGCATCCGCGACCAGTGGCACACCATGACCCGCACCGGCCTCGTGCCGCGCCTGTCCAGCCACATCGCGGAACCCTTCGTCGCGGTCAACCCAGACCGACGCGGCGGCGCTGAACCTCGCCAACGACGATCTGGCCGTCCTGCGATCCAACCACGGCCAAGCCACGCTCCGCGTCCGCGTCACCCCGGACCAGCCCCAAGGCCAGCTTTTCGCGCCGATGCACTGGAACCGGCAGTTCTCCGGCAATGGCGGCATCAACGCGCTGACCGCTCCGGTCACCGACGCGATCTCCGGCCAGCCGGAGCTGAAGCACACCCCCGCCAGCCTGACCCCGTTCAAGCCAGCCTGGACCGCCTTCCTGATCACGCGCGGCGAAACCGTCCCGCCGCCGTCATCGGAATACTGGTCCCGCAGCGCCGCCGCCGGCTGCACCGTCCTCATGCTTGCCGGCACCACTCCGCCCGCCGACATCGCGCTCCTGGGCCGAAACGCTGCTGCCGCAGCTTCCCGGCATCGACTATCACGACAAGCCGCCGCGGCATCCATCGCTGGGCGCGGCTGGACGGGGACCGGCTGGAAGCCTGCCTGTTCCTCAGCACCGATCAGCCCGCTCCCCAGCCCGCGCGTGGCTGGTCAGCCTGTTCGCCGCCGACGCGATGGACGCACCATCGCGCACCGGCCTGCTGAGCGGCAGGGCGCCCGCCGACGCCCCGGACGAAGGCCGCACCGTCTGCTCCTGCTTCAATGTCGGCCTCAACCGCATCGCCGCCGCGATCCGCGACGGCGGCCTGACCTCCGCCGAGCAGATCGGCGCCGCCCTGAAAGCCGGAACCAACTGCGGGTCCTGCATCCCCGAACTGAAGGAGCTGATCGGCCATGTCCGATGCGGTCAAGCCGCCTGAGGCGCTGCCCTACCTGCCCCTGTTCATGGACTTGACCGGCCGTCCGGTGCTGGGCTACCGGCGAGGCGGCTGCCAGCGGCATCGCTCCACGTCGCCGCAGACCTTCGCCGCCGACCTGGCGCGTCGCCCTCGTGGTGGACGCCACCGACGACGAGCTCGCTCACGACCCTGACCAAATGCGCGGCATTCCTGAACGTGGTAGACAAGCCCGACCTCTGCGATTTATCTTCCCGCGATCCTGACCGTTCCCGTCATCGTCGCGGTTTCGACCGGCGGGCTGCCCCGGCTGGCCCGTCTGATCCGCCAGCGGCTGGATCCGCGATACCCGCCGCCTTCGGCCGCTGCCATCTGGCCGGGAATTCCGCCGCAAGGTCCAGGACGCCTGCCCACCACCCGCCAGCGCCTGCGCTACTGGGATGAGGTGCTGGACGGTCGCGCCGGCGACCTCGCCATGCAGGCCGCACGGAAGAACCCGCCCAAATGACCCCTCTCCGCCACCGACAAGGCCGACGCCGGTCCCGGCATGGTCCACCTTGTCGGCGCCGGCCCCGGCGACACCGAGCTTCTGACCCTGGCCGCGGTCCGCGCCATCAAGCGCGCCGACGTGATCCTGTACGACCATCTGGTCGGCCCCGGCGTGCTGGAATTCTCCCGCCGCGACGCCGAACGCATCCCCGTGGGCAAACGCGCCGGCCGCCACTCCATGAAGCAGACCGAGATCAACGCCCTGCTGCTGGAACACGCCTGCACGGGCCGCCGCGTCGTCCGCCTGAAGGGCGGCGATCCCATGATGTTCGGCAGGGCCGGCGAGGAAGCGGCATACCTCCGCCGCCACGGCATCGAAGTGACGATCGTCCCCGGCGTCACGGCGGCGCTCGGCTGCGCCGCCTCGTCCCAGATCCCCCTGACGCTACGGGGAGTGTCCCGCAGCATCCAGTTCGTCACGGCGCATTGCATGGACGACGACGCCACCAACGCCATGGACTGGAGCAAACTCGCCAACCCCGACGGCACGCTGGCGATCTACATGGGCCGCAGCCAACTGCCCCATTTCAGCGCGAAACTGATCGAAGCCGGCCTGTCCCCCGACACCCCCGCCGCCGCCATCGAAAACGGCACCCTGCCGACCGAACGCCGCTGCTTCGCCACACTCTCAACCCTGGCCGCCCGCGCCTCAGCCGAACTCGGCGACGGCCCCACGCTGGTCATCATCGGCCACGTGATCGACCACCGCCCGCAGGAGACCTACAGCCACGAGGAACTGCCGCAGGCAAGCGTCCGGCGGGCATTCGAACAAGTCGGCCCGCCGGTTCAGTGAAAGAAAACTGCCAATAAAGCCGCCACTCCTCCGGCTGCAGCAGCGCCAGATACCGGTCCACCGCGCGATCCACCGTGAACTCCTCCGCCTTGCCGAGCAGGCGCTCCGCCGTCACCGGATTGTCCAGCGATTGCCCGATGGCGGACGCCAGAGCCTCGCGCATCGCCGACCGGCGCCAGCCCGCCCAACTCACCACCCTCCAGAATTTCGCGCGGGCCGCTGGGGCAGTCGGTCGCCACGACCGGGGTCCCGCAGGCCATGGCTTCGATCAGGACGGTCGGCAGGCCTTCGAAGCGGGACGACAGCACGAACAGCGACGCCTTGCCCATGAAGGCGAGCGGATTATCGACGAAGCCCGGCATCTGGACATCCGCCGCGATCCCCAACTCGTCGGCCAGATCTTCCAGCTCCTTCCGGCAGGCGCCCTCCCCCAGGATCACCAGCCGCACCGGACGCGATGCGCGGACCAGGGCGAAGGCCCGCAGCAGCGTGCCGAAATCCTTTTGCGCCGACAGCCTGCCGACGCCCAGGATCACCGGCACCTCTCCCTCGACAAACCAGGGATGATTGACCGGCTGCGCCGCCTTCGCCAGCATATCGGGCGTCACGACCGGGTTATGGGCGACGTCGATCCGCCCGCGCTCCATCCCGGCGAACCTGGTCAGATCCTCGGCGACGCCATCGGAAACCGCGATGATCCGCGCCGCCCTGGGATAAAGGAACGGAACCAGCCGGTAGGCCATGCGCACCGTGCGCGACGCGGTGGGCGAGATGTTGCGGCTGATCTGGTTGTGCTCCGTCACCACCAGCCGGGTCCCGACCCGCGCCAGCAGCCCCGCCAGCAGCGCCGCGACATTGACATGGACCAGAGCCGTCAGAAGCACGGCGGGCCGCTCGCGCCGAAGATAGCGGGCCAGCGCCGCCACGCTGTTGACGGTGCGCTTCGTGCCCAGATCGATCACGCGGATATTGGCCGGGATGTCTTCGACATAGGCGCCCTGCCGCCGCACCAGGACCAGATCCACCGCAAAGCCTGCGCCGGGCGATGCCGCCCGCCAGCGCCAGCATCACGCGTTCGGCGCCACCGCCATAAAGATCCTGAAGGAAAAAGGCGATCCGGGGAAAAGTCTCCTGGGCTTCCGCCAGCCGGCGCCGACGGGCGAACTTCAAGGACACCGCTCAGGGATAAGACGTCATCATGCTGTACGGACAAATGGAAATCTCCCGGTGAAGTCCTGATCGTGTTCCCTCGGGCCAGCAACCGGCACACCGGTCAGCGGCTGACCTCACTACCGATGCCTCACCTGAACAAAATCTCTAAATCACGATCTGCCTTACAAAGAGCAAGATGCATCAAAATATTTAAACGTACCTGATTTATCAGCGAAGCAATCCTTCATCACGATAACACCTTCACTACAAAGCATCAAGCCATTCAAATACCTACTCAATCAATTATGGATCACCATACGCTCAGATGCGGAAATATGGTCAACCTATTTCCTGACAAACCTACCAATATGCGCTGCGATGAGGTAATTAGAATCGGTCAGCTACGGCGTTGCATAGACCAGCGTCGGAGATGGGATGTAAGCGCCATGCCACCCCAGCCCCCGCATAGCCGGTCCGCATCCGAACTTGCTTGGTTGCCAACGTTCGTCCGACGTACAATCTGACCTTAAGGATCAAGTCGGATCGGAACTTGAAGAGTAAAAAATGACCGAAGTGACCAGCGGGATCGGCAACTCGGCGGCAAGCCGCGACAAGGCCTACTATCTGCACCCCTACACCAACCTGAAGACCCATGAGGATGTGGGTCCGCTGGTGATAGAGCGCGGCGAAGGCGTGCACGTCTTCGACGACAGCGGCAAGGCCTATATCGAGGGCATGGCCGGCCTGTGGTGCACGTCCCTCGGCTTCGGCGAGGAGCGGCTGGTGGAAGCGGCCACGCGGCAGATGCGGAAGCTGCCGTTCTACCACGCCTTCACGCACAAGGCGCACGATCCCGGCATCGATCTGGCCGAGGCGCTGATCAAGATGGCGCCGGTGCCGATGTCCAAGGTGTTCTTCACCAACTCCGGCTCCGAAGCCAACGACACCGTCGTCAAGCTGGTCTGGTACTACAACAACGCGCTCGGCCGGCCCGCACAAGAAGAAGATCATCGCCCGGCAGAAGGGCTATCACGGCGTCACCGTCGCGTCGGCCAGCCTGACCGGCCTGCCGCACCTGCACCGCGACTTCGACCTGCCGATCGCCGGCATCCTCCACACCGACTGCCCGCACTTCTACCGCTACGGCGAGGAAGGCGAGACGGAGGAGGACTTCGCGACCCGGCTGGCCGACCAGCTCGAACAGCTCATCCTGGCCGAGGGGCCGGACACCATCGCCGCCTTCATCGCCGAGCCGGTCATGGGCGCCGGCGGCGTGATCGTTCCGCCGGCGACCTACTTCGACAAGATCCAGCCGGTGCTGAAGCGCTACGACATCCTGTTCATCGCCGACGAGGTGATCTGCGGCTTCGGGCGCACCGGCTCGATGTTCGGGACCCAGACCTACAACCTCCAGCCCGACATCATCACGGTCGCCAAGGCGCTCTCCTCGGCCTACCTGCCGATCGCCGCCGTCATGATCTCCGAGCCGATCTATCAGGCGATGGTCCGCCAGTCGGAAAAGATCGGCACCTTCGGCCACGGCTACACCTATTCCGGCCATCCGGTCTGCGCGGCGGTGGCGCTGGAAACGCTGAAGATCTACGAGGAGCGCGACATCGTCGGCCATGTCCGGACGGTCGCCCCGCACCTTCAGGACGGGCTGCGCCGCTTCGCCGAACCACCCGCTGGTCGGCGAGGTTCGCGGCATCGGGCTGATCGCCGGCGTCGAGATCGTCGCCGACAAGGCGGCCAAGACGCCGTTCGATCCCAAGCTGGCGATCGGCGGCCATGTCGCCCGGTTCGCCCAGGAACATGGCCTGATCGTCCGCGCCATGGGCGACAGCATCGGCTTCTCGCCGCCGCTCATCATCACCTCGGCCGAACTGGACGATCTGGTGGCAAGGTTCGGGAAAGCTTTGGACGATACGGTGGGATTTGTCACCGACCGGGGACTGGCCGCCGTCGCCTGATGGCGGAACCCGATCGACACCGTTTGATCGAAATCAATGCTGAATGGACGGAGCGGTCTAGTTTCAGCGCCAGGAAAAGTCGGGGACGCGACAAGCTGCCACGGTGCGTCGCGTATCCAACGATTTACCTGTTCCATAAAGTGTCCAATTCTGACACGTTGTTGAAAAAAGAGAACCTACGGATCACGCGCCATGGATTATGAAGCCTTCTTCCGGACCCAGATCGACAATCTGAAGCGTGAAGGCCGCTACCGCGTCTTCGCCGATCTGGAACGCCGGGCAGGCAATTTCCCCAAGGCGAAGCATTACGACTCCGTCACTGGCGAAGTTCAGGAAGTCACCGTCTGGTGCAGCAACGACTATCTGGGCATGGGCCAGAACCCGGTCGTGCTGAACGCCATGCACGAGGCGCTGGACACCTGCGGCGCCGGAGCCGGCGGCACCCGCAACATCTCCGGCACCAATCACTACCATGTGCTGCTGGAACGCGAGCTGGCCGACCTTCACGGCAAGGAAGCGGCGCTGCTGTTCACCTCGGGCTATATCTCGAACCAGGCGACGCTCAGCACGCTGGGCAAGCTGCTGCCCGGCTGCGTGATCCTGTCCGACGCGCTGAACCACAACTCGATGATCGAGGGCATCCGCCAGTCCGGGGCGGAGAAATACGTCTTCCGCCACAACGACCCGGAACATCTCGACCAGTTGCTCAGCCGCCTGCCCGCCGACCGGCCGAAGCTGGTGGCGTTCGAATCCGTCTATTCGATGGATGGCGATATCGCACCGCTCGACGAACTCTGCTCCGTGGCCGAGAAGCACAACGCGATGACCTACCTGGACGAGGTCCATGCCGTCGGCATGTATGGTCCGCGCGGCGCCGGCGTCGCCGAGCGCGACGGCGTCATGCACCGGCTGACCATCATCGAAGGCACGCTCGGCAAGGCGTTCGGCGTGATGGGCGGCTATATCACCGGATCGTCGGCGCTGGTGGACGTCGTCCGCAGCTTCGCCGCCGGCTTCATCTTCACCACCTCGCTGACCCCGTCCATCGCGGCCGGCGCGCTCGCCAGCGTCCGCCACCTCAAGCAGAGTCAGGTGGAGCGCGCGGCTCAGCAGGAGCGCGCCGCCAAGCTGAAACAGGCGCTGTCCGATGCCGGGCTGCCGGTGATGCCGTCGGTCAGCCACATCGTCCCGGTTCTGGTCGGCGATCCGCGCCTGTGCAAGCAGGCCAGCGACGACCTGCTGGACCGGCACAACATCTACGTTCAGCCGATCAACTACCCCACGGTGCCGCGCGGCACGGAACGGCTCCGGATCACTCCCGGCCCGCTCCACACCGACGACGACATGGACCACCTGATCAACGCCCTGCTCGATGTCTGGAGCCGGCTGGAACTGAAAAAGGCGGCCTGATTTCTCAGGCCGCCAAACTATCGGCCAAGCCTCAATTATTTTTGCTTGGCCTCATCCTCACTTCCTCCCTGGGAACTGGAGCCGGGCGGCGGCTTGACACTCGTCGCGGCCGTATCGCCCTCCTTGATGGTACCGGGCTGGCGCTCGCCTTGCGGCTGGACATGCGGATCGGCGGGCCTCGCCAGCTCGCCACCCTCCGGGCCGGCCTGGGAGCGCCCAGCCCCAAGGGTTTCAGGGGTTTGGACGCCCTCCTTCTGGTCGAGCGGCTTACGTCCGCCCATATCCGGAGCGACCTGAGCGAAGCCGGGGGTTGCGATAAGCGTCGCCAGCGCGGCGGCTGTCAGCAGTGATTTCAGGGACACGGCTTGTCTCCATCAGGAAGTGGATCTCGTTTCCACCCCAACAGAAGACCCGTCGATCGGACGTTCCCGACCCTATTTTGCGAATGCGTCGCAAAGTCATCTATGGACATTGGCGTGGTGCCGCACTATGTTTGTTATCGAGACGATGACGTTGCTCAGGACGTTTCGAGGGAGTGGCACCATGTATCGCGACAATTCACTGATGCCTAAAGAGGCCGTCCGCCTCGCCGTTCTCGGAACGCTGACCCAGGCCGGCTCCTTGCGCTATGCCGATCTGGCGGGCGCTATCCGGCATTTCACCAGCCGCATCGTCGGCCCATCGCTCGACCTGATGGGCACTTCACTGGAATTGCTGCGCTATGACGGCCTGATCGAGGCGCTGGACGGCACCGGCATGGAAGACAATGCCGTGCTGACGGTCACATCAGCCGGTAAGAAGGAATTCGAGACGCTGATGCGCTCGAATGTCCGCGCCCCGTCTTCCGATGACCTCAACAAGCTCATCATCACCCTGAAGCTGCGCTTCCTGCACCTTCTGGAACATCAGGACCGTCAGGATCAGATCGATCTGCTCGCCGACCTGTACGAGACGGAACTGGCCCGGCTCCAGGATCTGCGCCGCCATCATGACGGCGAAGCCGGCTATCTGACGGAATGGCTCGACCACGACATCGCACAGGTGGAAGCAAGGCTGCGCTGGTTCCAGGATCTCTACCAGCGGACCTGAAAACAGATCGAATTCGCGTCGCTTTCGTTCGGGGAACGGCAACTCTGATGATGCGTTTCATAGGGCAAAGGGAGTATAGTGGTACCTCCCTTTCCCAACGCGCCGGCTGTGTCCCTGATGTCTCTTCCCCTCGATACCGATGAGCTTGCAGATCAACTTCGTGTGGAATTCAGGGACGATGCGCAGGATCGCCTCGACCTGATCTATCAGACGCTGGAAAAGCGCGTCGCCAATACGCTGACCGATGAAGAAGCCCTGATCCTGCTCCGGCGCGAGGCGAGCAAGCTGCGCGGCATCGGCAGTTCCTGCGGTTTCCCGCTGGTCAACCTGATCGCGCACCGGCTGGAAACCTATCTCAGCGGCAATCTCACCCGCCTGAACGAACGCCAGATCGAGGACGTGACCGCGTTCGCCGACCGGTTGGCGGTGGCGGTGGACCGGGAAGAACGGCCCGACGTCGCGACCACCAACCAGATCATCCGCACCCTTCCCGTCCGCTACGAATTCGATATCACGGATATCGAAGTCCATGACGTGGAAATCATGCTGGTGACCCCGTCCAAGGTGGTCAGCAAGCTGGTCAGCACGGAACTGGGCGCCTGCGGATTCCGCACCGTCGTCGTTCGCGATCCGATCGAGTCCATAGCGCTCGCCGTCCGCATGCCGCCCGACATGATCATCGCGTCCGCGGTGATGGATGGGCTGGGCGGTATGGATCTGCTGCGCGGCCTGAAGGCCATGACGCCAACCCATAAAGTGCCGATGGCGCTGCTGACCAGCCTGGACAACGCGGTCAAGGACGTGCCGGAAGGCATCATGGTCATCCGCGTCGGCACGCATTTCGGCGACGATTTCGCCGCCGCCATCACAAAATTCAACCTGGGATAAGCTCTGGTTCCAGGCTTATTTCCACTGCCCGCAGCAGCGCTTGAATTTCTTGCCGCTGCCGCATGGGCATGGATCGTTGCGGCCGACATAGCGATACGGGTTTGAAACCGTCTGGGAGTTGGCCTGCCGGACAGCCGACAGCAGGCCCGCATCGCCCCATCCGGCCGCAGCGGGTTCATGCTGACGAAGGCTTTCCGCGATTTCCCTGACATCAAGCTCGATTTCGGCCTCGTTGTCCCAATCGTCGCGGATCGTCCAATCCCCGATTTCCGTCACCAGATCGCCGAAGGGTTCGAACTCGCGGGGGATGCCCTGCATGGCTTGGCCAGCTTCGGCGTCCTTCAGTATCCGATCGAAATCGGTGCGGCTCAGGAACATCGGTTCGATCTTCTTCGCCTGAAAACTCTCCTCCACGAGATCGGTCAGTTCCCGAAGTCCGACCTGGGCAACCAGTTCCGCCCATCCGGCCCAGACCAGCCCTTCCGGATCGCCCTCCAGCCGGCCATGCAGGTCGCGCAGATAAGCCACCAACTCGTCCCGCTCCAGCTTTCCCCTGAGCATGAGCATGCCCAGCAGATCGAACATCCGGCGCCGGACATAAACATCCACAGCGGGATTCTCGATCAGGCGCTTCATCGGCGCCAAGTCGCCATCGAACAGGTTGAACATGACCCGGTGGGACGTGGTGGTAACGGCATCGCCCAGCAGCCACTCGACCTTCTCACTGTCCGAGCCCAGCAGATCGGCGACCGCATGGTACGCCGAAGTCACCTTCCATGATCCGAGCAGATGGAAGGCCATGAAAACCAAGCCCTCCTGATCGGTCACTTCTTCAAGAGGAGCCTTCGCCGCATGCGCGATGATGTCGCTAAGCAGTGGGATCAGAATTTCCCGCTGCTGTTCAGCCTCGCGTACCGCATCGACGGGAACTTTGAACGCCTGTCTGAACTCAGCGATAATCTGCCCGCTGTCCATTAGTAATCTCCTCTTCGACGGCGGCAGTTTGCAGCCTCCGAACGCGTGAAGTCATCGTCAGTTGCACAATGCTGACGCCACATTATCCGATACGCCGCCTCAAGCCCTCGGGTAAATGCCGAACCGTCGCACAGGGGAGAAGCGGCCATCCGCGCCCTCATGCCAGCCCGGAGCGCCGCCAGCGATCCTAAATCCGCCGCGAATCCGGCTGCGATACGGACATACCCGTCGGCATCTTCCGCCGCCCATTCCGGATGGCCCAATACCGTGACATGGCTCAAGCTGTGTCTGGCGCAGAACCGCCGTCCAGGCAATGTGACGACCGGCACGCCCATCCAGAGCGACTCCAGAGTGGTCAATCCGCCCGAATACGGCATGGGATCAAGCGCCACATCGACCTCCCCATAGGCCGCCAGCATCTCGACATGCGAGCCGCCGGGCCGGAGGTCAAGCCGGTCCCGGTCAATGCCCACTCCAGCGAACCGCCCGATCACCCGCTCACGCAAGCTCTGGCACGCCAACTCCTTGGTATTCAGCAGAAGCCTGCTTTGTGGAACGGCATCAAGCACCCGCGCCCACAGCGCCAGCGTTTCATCGCTCAGCTTCGCCAACCTGTTGAAGCACCCGAAAGTCACGTGACCGCTTTCGAGAGCCGGCAACTGCGTGACGGCCGGCGCGTAATCCGGCGGTCCGTAGCACACATAGCCATGAGGCAGCCGGATGATGCGCTCCGTGTAAAGTTGTTCCGCGCCCACCGGGATCTGCTGAGGGTCGCCGATCAGCCAATCCATGGCCGGCAATCCGGTCGTCCCGATCAATCCACCCCACGTCGCCTGCACCGGCGCCGGCGCCAAGGGCGAAGGTCCCAAGCCGGTTCCGGGCGGTATGTCCACCCAAGTCGATCAGCAGATCGATCTCATCGGCACGAATACGTTCCGCCAGCGCCCGGTCGTCCATCCCTGAAGTGGATATCCAGCTTTGGCAGTGGTTCCGCAGAAACCGCGTCAGATCATCCTCGACCTCGCGGTCGGAATAGCAGATGACCTCAACCTGAGCCGGATCATGGTTCGGCAGCACCGGCGCCATGAACCAGCCGACGGGATGCCGGGCGAAATCCGCCGAAACATAGCCGATCCGCAGCCGCCGATCCGGATCGCGACCCCGGTCGGGCCGCTCACTCCCATAAGGCTGCCCCGCCCCCCAATCCCGGAGAGCGTCGAACAGTCTGTCATCACCGATCGTCGCCGAAAGATGCAGGGCATAGAGCCGGTTATGCGCGGCAACCCGGTTATCCGGCGCCAGTTCCACCGCCCTTCCATATGCCTCGGCCGCGGCATCGACCTCCCCGACATCGATCGAAATGTTGCCAAGCTGAACCCAGGCATCCGCATCCGAATTCTGAAGCCGAACCGCCCGGCGCGCCGCCTCCTCCGCCCCGACATAGTCGCCGTTCGAAGCCAGAACGGCGGAAAGCACACCCAGAACACCCGCATGGTCCGGCCGCAAGGCAACGGCGCGTTCAATCGACTTCCGCAGCCTCAGTCGATCTCCCCATGCGGTTCAGCACTGCCGCCAGATTGGTCAACGCATCGCAATGCTCATGGATCGTAGATCCACCGCCAGCCGAAGCATTTCCGCCGCATCATCCAACCGCCCCGCTTCAAGCAGCGCACAGCCGAAATCGTTGAGGACCGAGGCATCGCCCGGCGCCAAGCCGCACCGCCTCCGCATGCTGAACCAGCGCCTCCCCCCACCGCCCCATTTTCCCAACACCAGCGCCAAGGTCCGCCTGCCATCCAGGAAATCCGGATGCGCATCGACAGCCTGTCCCAGCAGCGCCACAGCCTCATCCCCCCTCCCCCGCTGAAACCGCAGAAGACCAAGCAGGCGAAGCAGATCCGGGTGGTGGGGAGAGGCGGACAGCAGCTTCAGATACGCGGCTTCGGCATCGTCAAGCCTGCCGGCGCGATGGAGTTCAAGCGCCTGCCCGAAGTCTCCGCTCCCTGTCGCTTCCACGGCACCTCCCCTTCGCTTGACACCCTCAATGTCGATGTTCGTTATGACCGAACTCGATCCGCATAGAGAGAAAGAAAAGGCCGCCCCGGTTACCCGGAGCGGCCTTTTCATTTCTAACATCACACCCGCGGCTTACGCCACGTTGGGCCGGTTTTCCGGCAGGCCCGGCATGACGCTTTCGCTGCCATCGTGCTCGACATGGGTGGTTTCCCGGTCGCGCTCGGCGGCGATCTGCTTCAGGCGGTTGACGACCGAACCCGTACCGGCGGGGATCAGGCGACCGACGATCACGTTCTCCTTCAGGCCGTCCAGGTTGTCCACGCGGCCCGAGACTGCTGCCTCGGTCAGCACGCGGGTCGTTTCCTGGAACGACGCGGCGGAGATGAACGACTTGGTCTGCAACGAAGCCTTGGTGATGCCCTGGAGCACCGGCCGCGCCTTCGCCGCCCGGAGCTGGACGCCATCGGCGCCGGCTTCCGCGATGACCTTCTCGTTCTCGATGTCGAACTCCTGACGGTCCACCTGCTCGCCCACCAGGAAGGTGGTGTCGCCGGCGTCCTCGATCTCGACCTTCTGCAGCATCTGGCGAACGATCACCTCGATGTGCTTGTCGTTGATCTTCACGCCCTGCAACCGATAGACCTCCTGGATCTCATTGGTGAGGTAGGCGGCCAGCGCCTCCACACCCATGACCGCCAGGATGTCGTGCGGCACGGGGTTGCCGTCCATCAGCAGGTCGCCACGCTGGACGTAGTCACCTTCCTGAACCGAGATGTGCTTGCCCTTGGGGATCAGGTATTCCTTGGGCTGCTCGCTCTCATCGTTCGGGACGACGACGATCCGGCGCTTCGTCTTGTAGTCCTTGCCGAACTCGACCCGGCCATCGGTCTCCGAGATGATCGCGAAGTCCTTCGGACGGCGGGCTTCGAACAGCTCGGCCACGCGCGGCAGACCACCGGTGATGTCACGCGTCTTGGAGCCTTCACGCGGGATACGGGCCAGTGTATCGCCCGCCCGGACGCGGGCGCCGTTCTCGATCGACAGGATGGCGTCGACCGACAGGTAGTAACGCGCTTCGACGCCGTTGGGCAGCTTGACGATGTCGCCCTTCTCGTCGCGCAGGGTGATGCGCGGCTTGAGGTCGGCACCGCGCGGCTGCTGCCGCCAGTCAACCACCACCTTGCTCGAAATGCCGGTCGCCTCGTCCATGACTTCGCGGACGGAGACGCCCTCGATCAGATCGACATAGGCGGCGACACCCTCGCGCTCGGTGATGATCGGCAGGGTGTACGGGTCCCACTCGGCCAGCTTGTGACCGCGCACGACCTTCTCGTCCCTCGCCCGCCAGCAGCTTCGCACCGTAAGGAATACGGTGACGCGCCTTCTCGCGGCCCTGATCGTCGACCAGCACCAGTTCGCAGTTACGGCCCATCACGACGGGCACGCCTTCGGAGTTCATGACGACGTTGCGGTTCTTGATCTGCAAGGTCGCATCGAACGCCGCCTCGACCGAGGACTGCTCGGCGCCACGCTGGGCGGCGCCGCCGATGTGGAACGTACGCATCGTGAGCTGCGTGCCCGGCTCGCCGATCGACTGGGCGGCGATGACGCCGACAGCCTCGCCGACGTTGACCAGCGTGCCACGGGCCAGATCGCGGCCGTAGCACTTGGCGCAGACGCCGTCGCGGGTGTGGCAGGTCAGGATCGAACGGATCAGCACCGAGTTCGATGCCGGCCTGCTCGACCTTGTCCACCAGCGCTTCGTCGATCAGCTCGCCGGCGCCCACGACCACTTCACCGGTCAGCGGGTTCTTCAGGTCGATCGCCGAGGTACGGCCAAGGATGCGCTCCGACAGCGGCGAGATCACTTCGCCGCCATCGATCACGGCCTTGACGGTGATGCCGTCGGTGGTGCCGCAATCGACTTCGACGATGATCGCGTCCTGCGCCACGTCAACCAGACGACGGGTCAGGTAACCCGAGTTCGCCGTCTTCAAGGCGGTGTCGGCCAGACCCTTACGGGCGCCGTGGGTGGAGTTGAAGTACTCCAGCACGGTCAGGCCTTCCTTGAAGTTCGAGATGATCGGCGTCTCGATGATCTCACCCGACGGCTTGGCCATCAGGCCGCGCATGCCGGCGAGCTGCTTGATCTGAGCCGCCGAACCACGGGCGCCGGAGTGCGCCATCATGTAGACCGAGTTGATGCCCTGACCCGGACGATCCTTCTTGATCACTTCCATCATCGCGTTCGCCACCTTTTCGGTGGTGTCCGACCAGACGTCGACGACCTTGTTGTACTTTTCGCCCTGGGTGATCAGGCCGTCCAGATACTGCTGCTCGTACTCCTTGACCCGCTCCTGGGCGTCGGCGACCAGAGCCGCCTTTTCCGGCGGGATGACCATGTCGTCCTTGCCGAACGAGATGCCGGCGCGGCAGGCGTGGCCGAAGCCCAGCTTCATCAGGCGGTCGGCGAAGATCACCGTCTCTTTCTGGCCGCAGTGACGGTAGACCAGATCGATGACGTTGGTGATTTCCTTCTTGGTCAACACGCGGTTGATGACCGAGAACGGCACCATCTTGTTGCGCGGCAGGATCTCGGACAGCAGCATGCGGCCCGGCGTGGTTTCCAGGCGAACGGTGATGGGGTTGCCCTCATCGTCGATCGTCTTGTACCGCGCCTTGACGCGCGCGTGCAGGCTCACGGCCTTGCTGTCGAGCGCCTGCTGGATCTCGCCGATATTGGCGAAGGCCATGCCCTCGCCCTTCTCGCCGGGCCGGTCCATCGTGATGTAGTACAGACCCAGGACGATGTCCTGGCTGGGAACGATGATCGGCTTGCCGTTGGCGGGCGACAGGATGTTGTTGGTCGACATCATCAGGACGCGCGCTTCGAGCTGGGCTTCCAGCGACAGCGGCACGTGGACCGCCATCTGGTCGCCGTCGAAGTCGGCGTTGAACGCCGTGCAGACCAGCGGGTGAAGCTGGATCGCCTTGCCTTCGATCAGCGTCGGCTCGAACGCCTGGATGCCCAGCCGGTGCAGGGTCGGCGCGCGGTTCAGCAGCACCGGATGCTCGCGGATGACCTCTTCCAGGATGTCCCAGACTTCCGGACGCTCCTTCTCCACCATGCGCTTCGCCGCCTTGATGGTCGAAGCCATCCCGTACAGCTCGAGCTTGGCGTAGATGAAGGGCTTGAACAGCTCCAGCGCCATCTTCTTCGGCAGGCCGCACTGGTGCAGCTTCAGCTCCGGACCGACCACGATGACCGAACGGCCGGAATAATCGACGCGCTTGCCGAGCAGGTTCTGACGGAACCGGCCCTGCTTGCCCTTCAGCATGTCGGACAGCGACTTCAGCGGACGCTTGTTGGCGCCGGTGATGACGCGGCCACGGCGGCCGTTGTCGAACAGGGCGTCGACGGCTTCCTGCAGCATGCGCTTCTCGTTGCGCACGATGATGTCCGGCGCCTTCAACTCGATCAGCCGCTTCAGGCGGTTGTTCCGGTTGATGACGCGGCGGTACAGGTCGTTCAGGTCCGAGGTCGCGAAACGGCCGCCGTCCAGCGGGACCAGCGGACGCAGTTCGGGCGGAATGACCGGAATGACGTTGAGGATCATCCACTCGGGGCGCGAGCCGGATTCCTGGAACGCCTCGATCAGCTTCAGCCGCTTGACCAGCTTCTTGCGCTTGGCTTCCGAGTTGGTTTCGCGCAGCTCGTCGCGGCAGGTGATCCGCTCCTGCTCCAGGTCGATCTGGGCCAGCATGTGACCGAGGGCCTCGGCGCCGATCTTGGCGTCGAACGCGTCGTCACCGTACTCTTCCTGCGCGTTGAGGTAGTCCTCTTCGCCCAGGAGCTGGTGCAGCTTCAGCGGGGTCAGGCCGGGCTCGACCACGACGTAGTTTTCGAAATAGAGGACCCGCTCCAGATCCTTCAGCGTCATGTCGAGCAGCAGACCGATGCGGCTCGGCAGAGACTTCAGGAACCAGATATGCGCCACCGGAGAGGCCAGTTCGATATGGCCCATGCGCTCGCGGCGCACCTTGGACAAGGTGACCTCGACGCCGCACTTCTCGCAGATGATGCCGCGGTACTTCATGCGCTTGTACTTGCCGCACAAGCATTCGTAGTCCTTGATCGGACCGAAGATCCGGGCGCAGAACAGTCCGTCGCGCTCCGGTTTGAAAGTACGGTAGTTGATGGTCTCCGGCTTCTTGATCTCGCCGAACGACCAGGACCTGATCCGCTCCGGGCTGGCGATCGAGATGCGAATCTGATCGAAGCTCTGCGGGCCTTGGACCTGGCCGAAAATATTCATCAACTCGTTCATGAACCACTCCCCTGAGCGGGGCCGGTCTCAAGGACCGGCTGAGAGCGGCGGAATGAAATCAGAACATCCGCCGTCGGATTATGTAGCGAACAGCAGCCGTGCGGGAATTGATCCCGCAGGCGTGGGCGGAAGCGGCCGGAGCCGCGACCGCCCTGACCCACCGGGATCAGTAGGCCCGTTGGTTCAACTCGACATTCAAGCCGAGCGAACGCAGTTCCTTGACCAGCACGTTGAACGACTCCGGAATACCGGCTTCGAAGTTATCGTCACCACGGACGATCGCCTCGTAGACTTTGGTACGGCCCGACACGTCGTCCGACTTCACGGTCAGCATTTCCTGCAAGGTGTAGGCGGCGCCATAAGCTTCCAGTGCCCAGACCTCCATCTCACCGAACCGCTGTCCGCCGAACTGCGCCTTACCACCCAGCGGCTGCTGGGTAACCAGACTGTACGGACCGATCGACCGGGCGTGGATCTTGTCGTCCACCAGATGGTGCAGCTTCAGCATATAGATGTAGCCAACCGTCACCTTCCGGTCGAAGGCCTCACCCGTGCGTCCGTCGATCAGCGTGCTCTGACCCGACCGGTCGAGACCGGCCATCTCCAGCATGCGGCAGATGTCTTCTTCCCGCGCGCCGTCGAACACCGGTGTCGCGAACGGAACGCCGATCCGCAGGTTGCCCGCGAGTTCCAGCATTTCCTTTTCGGACAGATCGGCGATGTCGGTGTCGTAAGCCTTGCCGTAGACCGCCTTCAGCTTCTCCTTCAACTCCGCGATCGCCTTGGAAGCGTTATCGTCGGCGCCTTTCTTGGCGGCGGAGCGGTAGGCCGCAAGCATCTGCTCGATCTGACGGCCAAGCCCGGCCGCAGCCCAACCCAGGTGCGTCTCCAGGATCTGCCCGACATTCATGCGCGACGGCACGCCCAGCGGGTTCAGCACGATATCGACCTGACGGCCGTCTTCCAGGAACGGCATGTCTTCCTTGGGGATGATCTTGGAGATCACGCCCTTGTTGCCATGCCGGCCGGCCATCTTGTCACCGGGCTGGAGCTTGCGCTTAACCGCGACGAAGACCTTGACCATCTTCATCACGCCCGGCGGCAGCTCGTCGCCACGCTGAAGCTTCTCGACCTTGTTCTCGAACCGGGCCTGCAGGGCATCGATCGAGTCGTCGAAGACCTTGCTGACCTGCTCGATGGTCTCCATCACCTGTTCGTTCTCGACGCTGATCTGGCGGGTCTGGCCGCCGGTCAGGGGCGAGAGATCGGCTTCGGTGATTTCGACGCCGGTGCGGAAGCCGCGAGGACCACTGACCGACTTCTGGCCGATCAGCAACTCACGCAGGCGACCGAAGAAGCTGCGCTCCAGGATCTTGCGCTCGTCGTCGCGGTCCTTGGCCAGACGCTCGATTTCCGACCGCTCGATCGCCATCGCGCGCTCGTCCTTGTCCACGCCGCGGCGGGAGAAGACGCGAACTTCAACGATGGTGCCGGCGACACCCGGCGGCAGACGCAGCGACGTGTCGCGCACGTCGGAGGCCTTTTCGCCGAAGATGGCGCGCAGCAGCTTCTCTTCCGGGGTCATCGGGCTTTCGCCCTTCGGCGTGACCTTGCCGACCAGGATGTCGCCCGGCTTCACCTCGGCACCGATATAGACGATGCCCGCCTCGTCGAGGTTCTTCAGAGCCTCTTCGCCGACGTTGGGGATGTCGCGGGTGATTTCCTCCTGGCCCAGCTTGGTATCGCGGGCCATGACCTCGAACTCCTCGATATGGATCGAGGTGAAGACGTCATCGCTCACGATCCGCTCGGAAATCAGGATCGAGTCTTCGAAGTTGTAGCCGTTCCAGGGCATGAACGCGACGAGCACGTTCCGGCCCAGGGCCAGCTCGCCGAACTGGGTCGAGGGGCCGTCGGCGATGATGTCGCCGGCCTGCACCCGATCACCGACACGCACCAGCGGACGCTGGGTGATGCAGGTGTTCTGGTTCGACCGCTGGAACTTCAGCAGGTTGTAGATATCGACACCGGGGGCGGCCGTATTGGTCTCCTCGGTGGCGCGGATCACGATGCGGGTGGCGTCGATCTGGTCGACCACGCCGGAGCGGCGGGCCGCGATCGCGACGCCCGAGTCACGGGCGACGGTCGCTTCCATGCCGGTACCGACCAGCGGAGCGTCCGACTGGATCAGCGGCACGGCCTGCCGCTGCATGTTGGAGCCCATCAGCGCGCGGTTCGCGTCGTCGTTCTCAAGGAACGGGATCAGCGCCGCGGCGACCGACACCAACTGCTTCGGCGACACGTCGATCAGGCTGATCGCCTCGGGGCGGAACATCAGGTACTCGCCGCCCTGGCGGCAGGACACCAGATCCTCGACGAAGCTGCCGTCCTCGTTCAGCTCGGCATTCGCCTGAGCGACCGTGTAGCGGCCTTCTTCCATCGCGGAGAGGTAGACCACCTCGTCCGTCACCTTGCTGTCCACGACCTTCCGGTACGGGCTCTCGATGAAGCCGTACTGGTTGACGCGGGCATAAGTCGCCAGCGAGTTGATCAGACCGATGTTCGGGCCTTCCGGCGTCTCGATCGGGCAGATACGGCCATAGTGGGTCGGATGCACGTCGCGGACTTCGAAGCCCGCGCGCTCACGGGTCAGACCGCCCGGCCCGAGAGCCGAGAGACGCCGCTTGTGGGTGATTTCCGACAGCGGGTTGGTCTGGTCCATGAACTGGGAGAGCTGCGACGACCCGAAGAACTCGCGCACGGCGGCGGCGGCCGGCTTGGCGTTGATCAGGTCATGCGGCATCACCGTGTCGATTTCGACCGACGACATACGCTCGCGGATGGCGCGCTCCATGCGGAGCAGACCGACGCGGTACTGGTTTTCCATCAGCTCGCCGACGGACCGGACGCGGCGGTTGCCGAGATGGTCGATGTCGTCGATTTCGCCGCGGCCGTCCTTCAGCTCCACCAGGACCTTCAGGATGGCGAGGATGTCTTCCTTGCGCAGCACGCGGACCTGATCGTCGGTCTTGAAGCCCAGACGGGCGTTCATCTTGACGCGGCCGACGGCGGACAGGTCGTAACGCTCCTGGTCGAAGAACAGGCCGTTGAACAGCGCTTCCGCGGATTCCAGGGTCGGCGGCTCGCCCGGACGCATGACGCGGTAGATGTCGATCAGCGCATCTTCGCGGGACGCGTTGCGATCGGCGGCCATGGTGTTGCGGATATACGAGCCGACATTGATGTGGTCGATCGCCAGCACCGGGATGGAGGTGACCCCACCCTTCTCCAGCTTCTCGATGTCGACCAGCGACAGCTCGTCGCCGGCCTCGTGATACACTTCACCGGTCTGCTCGTTGATCAGGTCGGCGGCCAGATAGCGGCCGGCCAGCTCTTCCGTCGCGACAAGCTGCTCTTCGAGACCCTGCTCGATCAGCTTGCGCGCCAGACGCGGGGTGATCTTGGTGCCGGCCTCGGCCATCACGCTGCCGGTCTTGGCATCGATCAGGTCGCCGACGAGCTTGACGCCCTTCATGCGGTCGGGGTTGAACGGGGTCTTCCAGCCATTGGCCGCCCGCTCATAGACGATGCTGTCGTAGAAGGTGTTGAGGATTTCCTCCTTCGACATGCCCTGGGCTTCGTAGGGCTGAAGGCCCTGGGGTCCGCGCTCCTCGCGCAGGGCCGCGGTCTCCGCGCCGTCCAGAGCGAACAGCAGCGTGGTGGCCGGCAGCTTGCGGCGGCGGTCGATGCGGACGAACACAAGGTCCTTGGCATCGAATTCGAAGTCCAGCCACGAACCGCGATAGGGAATGACGCGGGCGGCGAACAGATACTTGCCGGAGCTGTGGGTCTTGCCCTTGTCGTGGTCGAAGAAGACGCCGGGGCTGCGGTGCATCTGACTGACGATGACGCGCTCGGTGCCGTTGATCACGAAAGTGCCGTTGGCCGTCATCAGGGGCATGTCGCCCATGTAGACGTCCTGCTCCTTGATGTCGCGAATCGACCGAAGACCGGTTTCTTCCTCGACGTCGAAGACGCTCAGGCGCAGAGTCACCTTCAGCGGAGCGGCGAACGTCATGCCGCGCTGCTGGCACTCTTCCACGTCGTACTTCGGCTGCTCCAGCTCGTAGCGCACGAAGTCGAGCACGGCGCGGTCGGAGAAGTCCTTGATCGGGAATACGGACCGGAACACCTCCTGCAGGCCCACATTGGAGCGGCGCTCGGGCGGGACGTCCATCTGAAGGAAGTGATCGTAGGAGCTCCGCTGCACCTCGATGAGGTTGGGCATGCGGGTTACCTCGGGAATCCTCCCGAAGCTCTTGCGAACACGCTTACGTCCCGTAAAGGATTTGGCCATGGATGCCCCTCGTAGACTTATCCGATTTGTGCGTCCCTGAGGGACGCGAATTGGTGCCGCATCCGTTCCGAATTCGCTTCGGAAGGTTGCGCACCGGATAGTTTGTCATGTCCGTCGCCACATGGCGCACCGAGTACGCCGTGCGCCATACGGCTTCCGCCAGAAAATGCATACAACGCCGTTCGACGGCATGCTCCCCTTTCGAGGAGCAGGCCGTCGTCCAGCGCTTGAATATGAACTCTGTCGTTCAGCAAGACGGTCTTACTTAATATCGACCGTCGCACCCGCTTCTTCAAGCTGCTTTTTGATCTTGGCGGCCTCGTCCTTCGACACGGCTTCCTTGACGGCCTTCGGAGCGCCTTCGACCAGGTCCTTGGCTTCCTTCAGGCCCAGGCCGGTGATGGCGCGGACTTCCTTAATCACGTTGATCTTCTTCTCGCCGGCGGCGGTCAGGATCACGTTGAACTCGGTCTGCTCTTCGACCGGAGCGGCAGCGGCGGCGGCGGCCGGAGCAGCGGCGGCGGCGGGAGCGGCGGCGGAAACGCCCCACTTCTCTTCGAGCAGCTTGGAAAGCTCGGCCGCTTCGATAACGGTCAGAGCGGACAGGTCGTCAACCAGTTTGGCCAGATCAGCCATTTTGAACTCCGTTGTGTGCTTGAACTTCTATCAGATCGGGAGGTGGCTTTACGCCGCCTCGCCCTGTTCGGTGGCCGTGTCGTCCTTTGCGGCGTGAGCCGCGAGAACGCGGGCCAACTGGGCGCCCGGAGCTTGAAGGATCCCAGCGATACGGGTCGCCGGAGTCTGGATCATGCCCAGGAGCTTGCCACGCAGCTCGTCGAGCGACGGCAAGGACGCGAGCGCCTTGACACCTTCGACGTCGAGGTTCTGGGTGCCGAGAGAGCCGCCGACAATCTTGAACTTGTCGTTGCCCTTGGCATAGTCAGCGGCCACCTTGGCGGCCGCGACCGGGTCCTTCGAGTAGGCGACCGCGGTCGGCCCCTTGAACAACCCGTCCAAACCTTCGAACTGCGTGCCCTTGAGGGCGATGCGAGCGAGCCGGTTTTTCGTCACTTTGAAGCTGGCGCCCGCCGCGCGCATCTTGCGCCGCAGATCCGTCACCTCGGCAACCGTCATCCCGCTTTGCTGGGTGACGACGACGAGACCGGTTTCCTGCAATGCAGCATGCAACGCCGCGACCGTCTCTTCTTTTTGAGTGCGGTCCACGGATCGTCTCCGTTGCTAATGGTGCGTTCCGTCCCAACGGGACATTCCGCACCGGTGCAGACATTTGGAACCGTCCCCCAAATCAGCCGGGGAGCGGCTCCGGTTTACCTGTCCCAGAAGTTCAAGCCGTCACTGCCGGCCGGGATTGAGCCCGGCCGGTAATCGGTTGCAACTCCCGTCTATGCAGGCGAATCTTAGGTCGGCGAACCGACGCCTGCAGTCTCGGACAGGGCGGGCGGTGCGGACACCACCCTGATGGCAAGGGTCCGGTTGCCCGGACCCGGCGCCATATTCCTTACGCGCCAGCCTGCGAGGACGGACGGCGGTCGACACGGTCGAGATATCAAGCTTCACGCCCGGACCCATGGTCGAGCTGAGCGAGATCTTCTCGATGTACTGACCCTTGGCGCCCGTCGGCTTCGCACGGTTGATCGCACCGACGAAGGCCCGGATGTTCTCCAGCAGCGCTTCTTCGCTGAAGCTCGCCTTGCCGACGCCGGCATGCACGATACCGGTCTTCTCGGCGCGGAACTCGACCGAACCACCCTTGGCGGCCTTGACCGCCTCGGTGACGTTCGGGGTCACGGTGCCGAGCTTCGGGTTCGGCATCAGGCCGCGCGGCCCGAGGATCTTACCGAGCTTACCGACCACGGCCATCATGTCCGGGGTGGCGATGCAGCGGTCGAAGTTCATTTCGCCGGCCTGGATCTTCTCGGCCAGATCTTCCGCGCCGACGATGTCGGCGCCGGCGGCCAGGGCTTCGTCAGCCTTGTTGGCGCGGGCGAAGACGGCGACGCGGACGGTCTTGCCGGTGCCGTTCGGCAGGGTGATCATGCCGCGGACCATCTGGTCGGCGTGGCGGGGATCGATGCCCAGGTTCATCGCGACTTCGATGGTCTCGTCGAACTTGGCGGTCGCCTTGGACTTGATCAGGCGCAGGGCCTCTTCCAGCGGAAGGAAGCCGTCGCGATCGATGCCCTGATAGGCGTTCTTGAGGCGCTTGCCGATGCGTGCCATGGTTTTACTCCACCACTTCCAGGCCCATGGAACGGGCAGAGCCCGCCAACATCCTCGATGCGCCCTCAACGTCGTTGGCGTTGAGGTCGACCATCTTCGTCTTCGCGATCTCACGGATCTGGTCCATCGAGATCTGGCCGATGAAGCCCTTGCCGGTCGTCGGCGAACCCTTGGTGATCGCGGCGGCCTTCTTGATGAAGTAGGTCGCCGGAGGGGTCTTCGTGACGAAGGTGAAGGTACGGTCGCCGAAACGCGGTGATCACGACCGGGATCGGCATGCCGACTTCCAGATCAGCGGTCCGCGCGTTGAACGCCTTGCAGAATTCCATGATGTTCAGGCCGCGCTGACCGAGCGCCGGACCAATCGGCGGCGACGGGTTGGCCTTGCCGGCCGGCACCTGAAGCTTGATGTAACCAATAATCTTCTTTGCCATCTCTCTACCTCTTCAAATGGTCCGTGAAGGACCAAGTCGCAAGCCCGTCAGGCTCGCAGGGTGCGCGGTACGGCCATGGCGAGCCTCCCGCACAATGCTGACGGCGAGCCAACCGGCTCGCCGTTCTGGCGTCGGGGCGATCAAGCGCCCAAACACCGGATCAGATCTTTTCGACCTGACCGTATTCCAGTTCCACCGGGGTGGAGCGGCCGAAGATCGACACCGCGACCTTGAGCCGGGCCTTCTCTTCGTCCACTTCCTCGACCATGCCGGTGAAGGAGGTGAAGGGGCCGTCGTTGACCCGGACCTGCTCTCCGACCTCGAAAGTGATCGACGGCTTGGGCCGCTCGATGCCTTCCTGGACCTGATAGATGATCCGCTCGGCTTCGGACTGGCTGATCGGCTGCGGTTTGCCGCCGCCACCCAGGAAGCCGGTCACCTTCGGCGTGTTCTTCACGAGACTCCAGGTCTCGTCGGACAATTCCATTTTGACCAGGACGTAGCCGGGAAAGAACTTCCGCTCGGCGTTGACCTTGGCTCCCCGGCGCACTTCGACCACTTCTTCGGTCGGCACCAGGATTTCTTCGAACAGCTCGGAGAGGCCCTTCTGAGCGGCCTTCTCGCGGATGCCCTGAGCGACCTTCTTTTCGAAGCCCGAATAAACGTGAACGACGTACCAGCGCATTGCCATGGCGTCAGACCCCCAGTCCGAGAATCGTGCGAACGCCGAGGGCCAGCGCCTGGTCCACGAGCAGGAAGAACAGGGACGCCACGATGACCATCACGAACACCATGCCTGAGGTGATCGTCGTTTCCTTGCGCGTCGGCCAGGTAACCTTGGCCACCTCGCGCCGGACTTCGCGAGCGAATTCTGCAGGGTTCTTTTTAGCCATCGCGGGTGTGCCGCCAGTCTCACTTAAGTGTAGCCTTCGCCATCAAGGCGCCGGCATCAAATCCGGATCGTCGTATTTTCGTTCGTCGTGGCCTGCCGGAAGATGGCAGGAGTGGAGGGGATCGAACCCCCAACCCCCGGTTTTGGAGACCGGTGCTCTACCAATTGAGCTACACTCCTACGACGCCCGTCCGCCGGACGATTGCTCCTATATGGTAGCGACTGTGTCGCTTCACCACTAAGGAGCGGCGGGGGGTTTTAACGAATCTGTCGCTAACAATCCAGCAAAAAGGCCACTGCCGAAAAAGATTTTTCGGCAGTGGCCGAATTCGCGGACAGCCTTACTTGATGATGCCGGCGACGACGCCGGCGCCGACGGTGCGGCCGCCCTCGCGGATGGCGAAGCGCAGGCCCTCGTCCATGGCGATCGGGGCGATCAGCGTCACCGTCATGGAGACGTTGTCACCGGGCATCACCATCTCGGTGCCTTCCGGCAGGGCCACCATGCCGGTCACGTCCGTGGTCCGGAAGTAGAACTGCGGCCGGTAGTTGGTGAAGAACGGCGTGTGGCGGCCACCCTCTTCCTTGGTCAGGATGTAGGCCTCGGCCTTGAACGTGGTGTGCGGCGTGATCGAGCCGGGCTTGGCCAGAACCTGACCGCGCTCGACGTCCTCGCGCTTGGTGCCGCGCAGCAGCGCGCCGATGTTGTCGCCGGCCTGGCCCTGGTCGAGCAGCTTGCGGAACATCTCGACGCCGGTCACGGTGGTCTTGACCGTGTTCTTCAGGCCGACGATCTCGATTTCCTCGCCGACCTTGACGATGCCGCGCTCGACGCGGCCGGTCACCACGGTGCCGCGGCCCGAGATCGAGAAGACGTCCTCGATCGGCATCAGGAACGGCCGGTCGACCGGCCGCTCCGGCTGCGGGATGTAGTCGTCGACCGCCGCCATCAGCTTGATGATCGCCTCGCGGCCGATCTCCGGGTTCTTGTCCTCCAGCGCCATCAGCGCCGAGCCGGACACGATCGGAATGTCGTCGCCGGGGAAGTTGTAGCTGCTCAGCAGCTCGCGCACTTCCAGCTCGACCAGTTCCAGCAGCTCCGGATCGTCGACCATGTCGACCTTGTTCAGGAACACGACGATCGCCGGGACGCCGACCTGACGGGCCAGCAGGATGTGCTCGCGGGTCTGCGGCATCGGGCCGTCGGCGGCGGACACGACCAGGATCGCGCCGTCCATCTGCGCCGCGCCCGTGATCATGTTCTTCACGTAGTCGGCGTGGCCGGGGCAGTCGACGTGGGCGTAGTGGCGGTTGGCCGTCTCGTACTCGACGTGGGCGGTCGAGATCGTGATGCCGCGGGCCTTTTCTTCCGGCGCCTTGTCGATCTGGTCGTACGCGGTGAACGTGGCACCGCCGCTCTCGGCCAGGATCTTGGTGATCGCCGCCGTCAGCGACGTCTTGCCATGGTCAACGTGACCGATCGTGCCGATGTTGCAGTGCGGCTTGTTCCGCTCAAATTTAGCCTTCGCCATCGCTCTTTCTGTCCCCGCGGCTTTAGCCGACATCCATCCGAAGATCTAAAAACACATATACCGGAGCCGGCACCCGTCGACCTTCAGGAATGGAGCGGGTGAAGGGAATCGAACCCTCGTCACCAGTTTGGAAGACTGGAGCTCTACCATTGAGCTACACCCGCCCGAACCATTTCCTGACGGCGCCATTGACACCGGTCTGCCGACCGGACCGGCGGATCCGGTCCTGATAGCAGAGATGGTGGAAGGGGCTGGATTCGAACCAGCGTACGCTATCGCGGGCAGATTTACAGTCTGCTGCCTTTAACCACTCGGCCACCCTTCCAACCGTCCCGGTCGCCCGGAACGGAGATGCGCACTATGGGAATTTCAGCCACGTTGTCAACGGCTAAAGATGTTCGATATGAGCGCTGGTATCGTAATTCCACCTGGGCCAAAGTCCAGCCATCATGAACCGACACAAGCCCCCCCGTCAGCCGCCCCGCCAGTCCTCTCCCTCTGGCCAGCCCCCGCGCCACCAGAAGCCGGCATCCAACGCAATCCGCCCGTCCAGGCCTGCTGTTCGGGCTTCATCCCGTGGCGGCGGCCTGGACCAATCCGGAGCGCCGCGTGCATCGCCTGCTGGCGACCGAAGCGGCGCTCGCCGGCCTCGCCACCGCACTGGAGCAGGCAAAGGCCGCGAAAATCGAGCGCCCCGCCCCGACTCTGGTCGAGCGGACCGACCTTGACCGTCTGCTTCCTCCCGGAGCCGTCCACCAGGGTCTGGTGCTCGACGCCGCCCCCCTGCCCGAGGTCGATCTGGGCGACATCATCCGCCAGGGATCGCTGAAGGACAGCGACATCATCGTGCTGCTGGATCAGGTCACCGATCCGCACAATGTCGGCGCGATCCTTCGCTCGGCCGCCGGCCTTCGGCGCCAGCGCCGTGGTGCTGCCCGACCGCAATGCTCCGGAAATGACGGGAACGCTGGCGAAAAGCGCTTCCGGCGCCGCCGAGGTGGTGCCCTTGGTGCGAGTCGTCAATCTGTCCCGCTCGCTGACCGAGTTGCGGGAAGCCGGCTACTGGTGCGTCGGCCTGGACGAGTCGGGCAGCCGCACGCTGGCCCAGATGACTTTCCAGAGCCGCGTCGCCCTGGTTCTGGGCGCCGAGGGCAGCGGCCTGCGCCGTCTCACCATGGAACGGTGCGACGAAATCGCCCGGCTGCCGACCAGCGGACCGATCGGCAGCCTGAACGTCTCCAACGCCGCGGCCGTGGCGCTGTACGAGTTGGCGCGGCTGCGCTGACGCTCACTTCGTCAGGTCGATCCTGTACTTCCCAAAGCCGTTGCCGCCGTCCCCCAGATAGCTGATCCGGCTGCCGTCCTGGATGGCGTCGACGGGCTTTGGGGGACGACAGGAAGGTGACTTCGGCCGTGCCGCCGATGGGACTCAGCGACCAGTTCCCATCGGAGGCCGGGTTGATGGTCTTCTGGTCGAAGATGTAATGTTCTCGGCAAAAATATCACCTCGCCCTTGTCCAACGCCATTCGCGGCGCTAGTCTCACCGCCGTTCGACGATGGGCCGGCTTAGCACAGTGGTAGTGCAGCGGTTTTGTAAACCGAAGGTCGGGGGTTCAAATCCCTCAGCCGGCACCAGTCGAGAGCGGCGGCTCAAGGAACGTTCCTTACGCGGCCCGCCCCTCTGACCCTTACCCACATTTTACTTGATCGGCTAAAGCTTTGATGTGCAACGTAGATTTTTAGGACAACGTACCCAGCAGAGGACAGGCTAAGTCGTTGAAGACAGCGATTTCTTAACTGTTCTCGGCCTGAGGAATATGCTTACAAGTGCTGGGAAAACATGGCTCACGTCAACTGGACCATGACTTTCCCTTCTCCACAGATGAAACGGCCAGTCTCGCTCGTGCCGAGATATTCCATTAGTTGGAATATCGAATTCTTGAGGCATGAGTGGTATCCTAAAGCATTGGTCTGTATCACGCCCTATGATTTTCAACTTTCCAAGTAAAATGTGGGTAAGGGTCAGCACCCAATGCCCGCTGCACCGCTTCCGGCTCGCGCTCTATGACGATCAGGTAGGCACGGGTAGCGCCATCCGGCATGCGGCGGCCATGTTCCCAGTCGCGAAGGCTGGCGACAGGAATTTGGAACCGCTCAGCAAACGCCGGCTGCGACAAGTTAAGTTTCTGGCGAAGCCGCCGGACGCGACTGCCAAACTCCGCACGGTCAAGTTCTTCGTCAGTCAAGAGGGGAGCTGCATCAGGATTTTCAGCCACCTGACGCTCGATCTCCTCATCTGCCACGGAGTCGCTGACAGCCCAGTCGATGTCCCGGAGGGCGGCTTCCGCCATCTCTTTCGTGACTTTGACTATAGCCATTTCTGTTGCTCCTTCTTGTTAGCCTTGCGCACCGAAATTAAGCGGCAAACCTCATCCCGCATGGTGTAGACGCAGACGAACAGCCGGCCGGCAACGAGCCATAGGCGATCGGCGCTCCTCAGCACCAAACTCGGTCATATAGTCACGCGGATCATGAATATCCGCGACGGCGTTTTGCAAAACGATCCAGCCCAACGCTAGCGGATAGCCGTGTTTGTTCTGGTTGCTCGCATCCTTGTCTTTTTGTCTTTGTCGAATTCGAAGACCATGCGCCATGGTACGGCAGTGCCTCACTCCTTCAACGAGGAAAGATAAGGCCCTTCAACGAGGAAAATAAGGCGTTGCCTCAATTCGACAAGGTTTTATCGAGCCTGCGTCTTTTGTCCTGTCGGAACCAACCTCCCGCTGATCGGTTCACCTCCTACCGTCCGGATTTTTCGCCTCGCGCGTGTTCCGGCAAAAACAAACTCCGGCAATCGCCACTCACAGGTGCAGGAAGAGCAGACATGGCCGACCGTGAAACGTCCCGCGATCTGGGGGCCGCCCACAACGCCCCCGTGACTCCCGACCCCGCCAGCACAGCCAGCCCGGACCCGGTCGAGCGCGGGCATCTGCGCGACCAGATCGACAGCGGCAAGTTTCGGGACAAGGTCGCGGCGCCCGATCCGGCGGCATCACCGCTCGGCACCGATGACGAGGCCGCCGGCGCACCGACTCCCGCCAGTGCCGTCAGGTATGAAAGCCCATCGAAGCCCGCTTACGCCCGGAGGGTTCCCACTCCGAAAATACGCCGCCCAGCCGCCAGGGTCGCATGATCGCGGTGGCTATCGTAGCCGTCTGCGTGCTGATAGGCCTGTTCATCCTGCTGACTTACGGCTGACCATACAACCCTACCCCATAAGATCCCAGTCCCAGACTCTCGGGATTTCTAGTCGCGTTTTCATATGCCCTTCCCGACGCATCATACCTCATCAAGACAATAGGAACCTGAAACGATTGATCGTGTTCACCACTTGCAAGAGGGATATCCAGGGAATACAATCTTATGTCGAAAACAATACTAATTACAGGTGGGGCTGGCTTCATTGGTTCCCATCTGGCTGATGAACTGATTTCCGCCGGGCATAAAGTTCGCGTTTTGGATAATTTGTCGGAACAGGTGCATGGCCCCGGTAAATCGCGGCCTGATTATTTGAATCGGGCTGCGGAGTTGCAGATCGGCGATGTCCGCGACCCCGCAGCGGTCAAAGCTTCGCTCAAGGGCGTCGATGCCGTTTATCATTTCGCGGCCATGGTCGGCGTCGGCCAGAGCATGTATCAGGTCGATGATTACGTCGGCGTCAACGATCTCGGCACCGCCATCCTGCTCCAGGCGCTGATCGAGCGGCCTGTCGAGCGTCTGGTGGTCGCCAGCAGCATGAGCATTTATGGCGAAGGGCTCTACCGCGACGCCCAGGGCCAGATCGTCACCGCCGGGGAACGCAGCCTTTCCCGCCTGAAGGAAGGCAAATGGGAGCCGGTCGGGCCGGACGGCGGCATGCTCGAACCCCAGCCGACGCCCGAAATCCAAGTCCCCGACCCTGTCGTCCATCTATGCGCTCAATAAATATGTTCAGGAGCGCATGTGCCTGATGATTGGACAGGCCTACAATATTCCAACCGTCGCGATGCGCTTCTTCAACGTTTATGGCACGCGGCAGGCGCTCTCCAATCCCTATACCGGCGTCCTGGCTATTTTCGCCTCCCGCCTGCTCAACGACAATTCGCCGATGATTTTCGAAGACGGCCTGCAACGGCGCGACTTCGTCCACGTCACCGATGTGGCGCGTGCCTGCCATCTGGCTCTCAACGCCGAAAAGGCCGCCGGCGAAGTCTTCAATATCGGCAGCGGCGAGAGCATCAGCGTGGCCGAAGTGGCGGAACAGCTTGCCATCGGCGTTGGGAAAATCGCGGATCGCCCCCACCCTGACCCGCAAGTTCCGCGTCGGCGATATCCGGCATTGCTTCGCCGATATCGGCAAGGCCCAGCGCATCCTGGGTTACCGGCCGGAAGTCACGCTGGCCGACGGCATGGCGGAACTGACCGACTGGCTCGACGGCCAGATCGCCGTCGACCGGGTCGATCAGGCAAGCAGCGAACTGGCGCAGCGGGGGTTGGCGGTATGACGGCTGTGGCGGAACAATCCAGCGACCTGCCCGGCCTGACCGTCTTCTTCCGCCCCGGTGACGATGACCGGGTGGAACAGACCGTCGCGGCACTCAAGCGCCTTGGCATCCAGCGGCTGCGCGTTCCCCTGGCGGCAGACTCCGCAAGACTGGTGCGACGACGAGGCGCCGAATGGGTCGGCGCCCTGCTGCCGCGTCTGGCCACCGACTTCGATCTGCTCGCCTGCCTGCCGGCGGACGCGTCCGATGCCCTGATCGATGCGGCCGGCCGGCTGTCGCGGTATCCTCGACGGGATTGAAATCGCGGCGGCGCCCGGCAAGACCGCTCAGGCGCTTCAACTCGCCGCCCACTTCAAGAGCCTCGGCTTCCTGACGGTGGTCAGCGGCATCGACGTGGCGTCACTCGACCTGATGGCACCCGGCGACGGGCTGGACGCGGTCGATGCCCTCGGCATCACACGCGCATCATGGAACCGGCGACACATCCTGGGAAGGCTGGAGCGAAGCCATCGCCGCCTACGCCCAGGTTCTGGAAATCCATGGAGCGAAGACCCGGCTCTGGGTCACCGGAACCGGCTTTTCGACATGGCGCCATGACGAGCGCGGCCAGATCCGGGCATTCCTCAGCGCTGCGGAAGCGCCGGCTGACCGGGTTTACTGGTCATCGCTTCAGGATCTCGACCCGTTCGAGCACAGCGCCCAAGGCTTCCATGCGGACGAGCGCGACTATTTCCATGGGATCATCCGAGCCGACGGATCGCCCAAGCTGCTGGGCCGCCTGCTGGAACAGGGCGGCATGGCCGCCGTCCGCGCGCTCGACCGGCTCAGCCGCCCGTTACCGGTAACTCCCGCCCGCGCCGACAAGCCGGTGGTCATCACCGGCGGCGCCGGCTTCATCGGCACCAATCTGGCCGACCGGCTGGTGCGCGAAGGTCACCGGGTCATCGTCTACGACAACCTGTCGCGCCCCGGTGTCGAGCAGAACATCGAGTGGCTGAAGGCCACGCACGGCAATGCCGTGACGTTCGAACTGGCCGACATCCGCGACCCCTATGTCCTGCGCGACGCGGTGGCCCACGCGGACCGGATGTTCCATTTCGCGGCCCAGGTCGCCGTCACGACCAGTCTGGTGGACCCGATCGCCGATTTCGAGGTCAACGCCCGCGGCACAATCAACCTGCTGGAAGCGATCCGCGCCCAGCCGGAGCCGCCGCCGCTGGTCTTCACCTCGACCAACAAGGTCTACGGCAAGCTGGCCGATGTCGGCGCTGGAACTGGACGGCGAGCGCTACGCGCCGACCGATCCCGCGATCCGCGCCCAGCGGCATCGACGAGTCCCGCCCGCTCGACTTCTACAGCCCCTATGGCGCTCCAAGGGCAGCGCCGATCAGTACGTGCTGGATTATTGCCGGACCTACGGCCTGCCGACGGCGGTGTTCCGGATGAGCTGCATCTATGGGCCGCACCAGTTCGGCACCGAGGACCAGGGCTGGGTCGCCCATTTCCTGATCCGGGCGCTCCAGGGCGAGCCGATCACCCTCTACGGCGACGGCTATCAGGTCCGCGACATCCTGTTCGTCGACGATCTGGTGGACGCCTTCCTTGCTGGCCCAGACCCACATGCCGGCTATCCGTGGCCAAGCCTTCAACATCGGCGGCGGCCCCGCCAACGCCACCAGTCTGGTCGAATTGCTCGACCGGATCGGCGAGGCCGCCGGCTGCCGGCCCGAGGTCAGCTACGGCCCGTGGCGGCCGGGCGATCAGCTCTACTACGTTTCCGACACCGCCAAATTCGGCAATGCCACCGGCTGGAAGCCGCGCATCGGCATCGCCAAGGGCATCGGGCTGCTGGCGGACTGGCTGACCGAAAACCGCGTCGTCGAACCGTCGCCACTCCGAGAGGGCGGCATCATGAAATTCGCCCTGATCAACCCGAACTGGAGCTTCGACGGCAGCATCTATTTCGGTTGCCGCGAACCGCACCTGCCGCTGGAATACGGCTATGCCAAGGCCCTGCTCGAGCGGGCCGGCCACGAGGCCGAGATCATCGACGGCCAGCTTTTCGGCCTCTCGCTCGACGCAGATCCGCGCGAAGGTCGCCGACTATCGAGCCCGACTTCACCGTCGTGACGACGGCGCCGAGCTACCTGTTCTGGCGCTGCGCGCCGCCGGAACTGCGCGTTCCCCAGCAGGTCATCGAAGCGCGTGCGCGGCATCGGCGGCGCCCTGGTCGCCGTCGGCCCCCACGGCTCGACCACGCCGCGCGCGGCCTATGCCAAGCTGGGCGTCGATGCGTGGTGATGGGCGAGTGCGAGGAGCTGCTGCCCCGCCTCGCCGCCGAACCCTGGGACGCCATCCCGTCGCTTTGCACCGGGCCGCACGACGATCCGCGCGTCAACGGCGGCCCCCACGCGTCGCGCTTCACCGACCTGCCGGCCCTGTCGTGGCCGCAGGAGTGGATCAGCCGGCCACCACCATCACCATCACCGCTTCGACAGCCAGCCCGCGGGCCCGGGCGCCGAGATCGAGACCTCGCGCGGCTGCCCCTATCACTGCACCTTCTGCGCCAAGGAGAACTTCCGCGACAAGTACCGCAAGCGCCCGCTGCCGGTGATCCTCGAGGAGCTGGACCGGCTGATCGCCCAGGGCGTCGAATACGTCTACTTCATCGACGAGATCTTCCTGCCCAACGCCGAGCTGCTGGAAGCGCTGGCGGAACGCCGGTCAAGTTCGGCGTCCAGACCCGGATCGACCTGTGGAAGCCGAGCCATGCTGGAACTGCTCGGCCGCGCCGGCTGCGTGTCGATCGAGGCCGGGGTCGAGAGCCTGACCCCCGAGGGCCGTCAGGCGCTCGACAAGAACTGCCGCATGTCCACCGACGAGCTGACCGACCGCCTGATCTTCGCCAAGCGCCATGTCCCCTTCGTGCAGGCCAACCTGATCGAGGCCGGCACCGACGACGACGCCATGGTCGATGCCTGGCGCGAGCGGCTGCGCGAACATGGCGTCTGGGCCAACGAGCCGGTGCCGCTGTTCCCCTATCCCGGCTCGCCCGACTACCGGAAGCTCTGGGGCCTGCCGGACGATCAGGCCTGGGAGCGGGCGCTCGACCATTACCTGACCCACCACGTCGATTTCAGCGACATCCAGGACCAGCGCCCCCGCCCCCTGCACGAGCTGGAACTGGCAACCTTGGGTCAGCCGCTGACGATGGCCTCCCGACCCAAGGCCCTCCATCGCTGTCCCCTCCTCCACCGGCACCCCGCGCAGGATACTGATGACCGCCGACACCGTCGGCGGCATCTGGGACTACGCGCTCGAACTGGCCGGCGGGCTGTCCCGTCGCGGCATCCACGTCACCCTCGCGGTCATGGGACGGGAGCCGACGCCGGCGCAGCGGGAAAGCGCCCTGGCGATCCCCCGCCTCGACCTCCACCACGGCGATTTCCGGCTGGAATGGATGGAAAAGCCGGAAGACGACTTGCGCCGGGCCGGCGACTGGCTGCTGGATCTGGCGGAGCGCGTCCGGGCCGGACGTGATCCACCTCAACAGCTACGCCCACGCCGCCCTGCCCTGGAACCGTCCCGTGCTGGTCGTCGCCCATTCCTGCGTGCTGTCATGGTGGCAGGCCGTCTATCACGGGCCCGCTCCCGCCGACTGGCAACCCTATGCCCGCCGCGTGGCGGAAGGGCTGGCGGCGGCCGACCATGTCGTCGCCCCGACGCAGGCCATGCTGGATGCGCTTGAGGTCCATTACGGCCTGATGCCGCGCAGCCGGGTGATCTGGAACGGGCGCGACGCCTCCGTATGGCACGGTCGGCCGAACAGTCAGCCGGACAAGCGGCGGAGCATCATCAGCGTCGGCCGCATCTGGGACGAAGCCAAGAACATCCACGCGCTCGACAGCGTCGCCGCCGGGCTTGACTGGCCGGTGGCGGTCGCCGGCTCCTGGCAGCGGCCCGATGGCAGCGGCGAGTCGGCCGAAGAACCTCCAGTGCCTGGGCGTCGTGCCGTCCGATGAACTGGTGCGATTATATGGCGACGCCAGCATCTTCGCCCTGCCCGCCCGCTACGAGCCGTTCGGCCTGTCGATCCTGGAAGCCGCCCTGTCCGGCTGCGCCCTGGTGCTGGGCGATCTGCCCAGCCTGCGCGAACTCTGGACCGGCGCCGCGGTTTTCGTCCCGCCGGACGACCATAAGGTGCTGTCCCGCGAACTGAAGCGCCTGATCGCCCGGCCGGCGCATCTGGCTACACTCGCTCTGGCGGCACGCCATCGCGCGCGGAGTTACGGCACCGAACGCATGGTCGCGCGTTATCTCAACGTCTATGCCGACCTGCTGGACGCGCCGCAGACGATCTCGCTTCACCGCGAAGTCGCCGCGGTCCCGCTGGGAAGCTGATCTTCGAACCATGCGGGGACCCATGCGCTTCGTTTATTTCACCCACTCGCTGGTGTCCGACTGGAATCACGGCAATGCCCATTTCCTGCGCGGCATCGTCCGTGAACTCACATCCCGCGGCCACGAAGTCCGGCTGTTCGAGCCGCGCGACAGCTGGAGCCTCCAGAACCTGATCGCCGATCAGGGGGCCGAAGCCGTGGCCCGCTTCGCCGCGGCGTTTCCCGGCTTGCGCTCGACCAGCTACGATCTTGCGACCCTGGATCTCGACCGGGCGCTGGACGGCGCCGACGTGGTGATCGTCCATGAATGGAACGACCATGATCTGGTCGCCCGCATCGGCCGCAAGCGCGCCAATGGCGGGCGCTTCCACCTGCTGTTCCATGACACGCATCACCGCTCGGTCACCGATCCCAAGTCGATGGCCGCCTACGACCTGTCGGCCTATGACGGCGTGCTGGCCTACGGCGCCGTGATCCGGGAAATCTATCTCAGCATGGGCTGGGGCAAGCGCGCCTGGACGTGGCACGAGGCCGCCGACACCGCCCTGTTCCGCCCCCTGCCGGCAAGGCCGCGTGAAGGCGACCTCGTCTGGATCGGCAATTGGGGAGATGGCGAGCGCTCGGTCGAACTGGGCGAATTCCTGCTTCTGCCGATCCGCCAGCTTCGTCTGAAGGCGCGCATCCATGGCGTGCGCTATCCCGCCGAGGCCAAGGCCGCCGTCGCTCTGGCGGGCGCCGAATACGCCGGCTACCTGCCCAACCATGAGGCCCCCGAAGCCTTCGCCCGCTTCGCCGTGACGGTCCACGTCCCGCGCCGCCCCTATGTCGAGATGCTGCGCGGCATCCCGACCATCCGCCCGTTCGAGGCGATGGCCTGCGGCATTCCGCTGGTCTGTTCGCCCTGGGACGACGCCGAGGGATTGTTCCGGCCCGGCAACGATTATCTGATCGCCCATAACGGTGCCGAAATGACAAAGCATCTCCGGGATGTTCTCAACGATCTCGATCTGTCCGCCGCCCTCGCCCGCAGCGGTTATGAAACCATCCAGGCCCGCCATACCTGCGCCCACCGGGTCGATGAGCTGCTGGATATCTGCCGCGACCTGAAACAGGCCAACCCCTTGCTGCTGGAGGCCCGCTGATGGCCGGACTGAACATTTCCTTCTACGGCTCCAGTCTGGTTTCGGCCTATTGGAACGGTGCCGCCACATATTACAGGGGCATCATCCGAGCACTCGCCGCGCGCGGCCACAAGGTGACCTTCTTCGAGCCGGACGCCTGGGAACGCCAGCAGCACCGCGACATCGCCGATCCCGACTGGGCGCGCGTCGTGGTCTATCCCAATGACGAGGCGAGCGCCCGCAAGGCGCTGGAACAGGGCAGCGATGCCGATGTCATCGTCAAGGCGAGCGGCGTCGGCGTGTTCGACAGCCTGCTGGAAGCGGGCGTGCTGGAGGTCAGGCGGCCCGACGCCACGGTGATCTTCTGGGATGTGGACGCTCCCGCCACGCTCGCCTCCATGCGCGACGATCCCGGCGATACCCTGCGCCCGCTGATCCCCCGCTTCGATTATGTGCTGACCTATGGCGGCGGCGATCCCGTGATCGACGCCTACAAGGCCATCGGCGCCCGCGACTGCATTCCGATCTACAATGCGCTGGACCCGGAAACCCACCACCCGGTCGCCCCGGACAAGCGATTCGAAGCTGATCTCAGCTTCATGGCTAATCGGCTGCCCGACCGGGAGGCACGGGTCGAGCAGTTCTTCCTGATGCCGCGGCCCGCCTGCCGGAACGCCGTTTCCTGCTGGGCGGCAGCGGCTGGGGCGACAAGCCGATGCCGGGCAACGTCAACTATGTCGGCCACGTCTACACAGCCGACCACAACGCGGTGAACTGCTCGGCGCTCGCCGTGCTCAACGTCGCCCGCGACAGCATGGCCGCCATCGGCTTTTCCCCCGCCACCCGCGTGTTCGAGGCGGCGGGGGCCGGCGCCTGCGTCATCACCGACGCCTGGGAAGGCGTCGAGCACTTCCTTGAACCGGGCACGCGAGATCCTGGTGGCGAAGGACGGGGCGGAGGTCGCCGCCCTGGTCGACGGGCTGACGCCCGAGCGTTCCCGCCGGATCGGCGCCGCGGCACGACGCCGCATGCTCGATGCCCACACCTACGCCCACCGCGCGGCGGAGGTCGAGTCGCTGCTTCTCAACGGCACTCCACTGCGGATCCACGCAAGGTGCTCGCGTGACGCCGCTCTCCATCGTCATCCTGGGCCTGAGCATCACGTCGTCCTGGGGCAACGGCCACGCGACGACCTACCGGGCTCTGGTCCGGGCGCTGGCCGACCGGGGCCATGACGTGCTTTTCCTGGAAGCCGACCGCCCGTGGTACGCCGCGAACCGGGACCTGCCCCATCCGCCGTTCGGCCGGACCGAGCTTTACGACTCGCTCGACGACCTGCGCGACCGCTTCGCGGCAAGCCGTCCGCCACGCCGATCTGGTGATCGTCGGCTCCTATGTCCCGGACGGGGTCGAGGTCGGCCGCTGGGCCATCGCGACCGCCCAGGGCGTCACCGCCTTCTACGACATCGACACGCCGGTAACGCTCGCCAAGCTGGAACGGGGCGATACCGAGTATCTGAGCCCCGACCTGATCCGGCGCTACGACATGTACCTGTCGTTCACCGGCGGCCCGACATTACAGCGGCTGGAACGGCAATACGGCTCGCCGATGGCCCGCGCCCTGTACTGCTCGGTCGATCCCGAACGCTATCATCCTGAACCGGCGGAGCCCCGCTGGGACCTGGGCTATCTCGGCACGTACAGCGACGACCGTCAGCCGACCGTCGACCGCCTGCTGGTCGAACCCGCGCGGGCATGGGGTGAAGGGCGGTTCGTGGTGGCGGGTCCCCAGTATCCCGGCTCCATCGTCTGGCCGGCCAACGTGGCAAGGATCGAACATCTTCCTCCGGCCGATCACAGCGCCTTCTACAACGCGCAGCGCTTCACGCTGAACGTGACGCGGGCCGACATGATCGCGGCCGGCTGGTCGCCCAGCGTCCGCCTGTTCGAAGCCGCGGCCTGCGGCACGCCGATCATCAGCGACTGGTGGGCCGGGCTGGACAGCCTGTTCGATCCCGGGCAGCGAGATCGTCATAGCGCCCGATACGGCAACAGTTCTGGAAACACTGCGGACAATGCCGGACAGGGACAGGCAAGCCATGGGAAAACGCGCCCGCGACCGAATCCTGAGCAGCCATACGGCGGCTCACCGCGCGATTGAGCTGGAACGCTATGTCGTCCAGGCGCGGGAGATTGTTTCCTTGTAATACCACTCGGCGAGTATGGGCTCCTCTCCGGGGAGCCCTTCATCTCGCAATCCGGAATCTGTTTCAATATTCCGACAATTTTATATAAACTCCATGCACCTCTGGGCCTTGCGTACATTCGAGATGAGACATGGATTCAAAGATCGAGCATGACGGCGTTCGTCTGCGCAATTACCGCGTCATGAAAAACATAACGCTCACCAAGGCCGCCACTCTCTGCGGGGTATCCAAGAGCGAACTGTCCAAGCTCGAATCCGGCGCGCGGCCGATCCGGCCCGACCACGTGATCAAGCTCGCGGGGGTTTACGGCATCACGCCGCTGGATCTGCTGACGCCGGACAGCAAGCTGCGCGCCTTCGTCGAGCGTGCGGCGGACGGGCAGACCGCCAGCCCCTCCGATATCCCCTTATTCGACGGCAAGGCCTTGTCTTTGCAAAAGGAATTGGCGCGCGCCAGCGGCAAGGTACCGTGCCCGATCCAGCTTGCCGACGTATCGGGAGCCTATGCCGATCAGCATCAGCGACATGGCCAATGCGCCCGCCCTGCTGCCCGGCATAATCCTCTATGTTCACCCCCGGCGCCCGGTCGTCATCAACGACCTCGTTGTCAACCGGGTATCCTGGTCACCCCTCGTCTTCTACCTCCGACAGTCGGACGATGGTGATCTTTATGGACTGACCTTGTCGAAAAAACGGGTCGATCTTCAGGTTGACGATATCGAACGCCTGCATAAGGTGGCTGGTATCTGGATGATCAGCACCAACGGCGACTGATCCGGCATATCCCGAGTCGCGGCCGGAGATGCGTTTCCGGCCCGAAAGCGCCTCGATTTCCTCGGCCTTCCTGCGGTAGGCTGGCGCGACAACTTTGTCGCGGATCTGGTGTGCGAATTCGGATCGTGAATCTGATTCAGCAGATAAGCTCGCCTCAGAATCCGGCCGAATTCGGCAAAATCCCACCAAGTGGGATATATAATGATTTTTTCATGGTTAAAATCTGATAACTATTTCAGAACCCAGTCCGATGGCATCTGATAGCATTGATATCTAATGATTTTTCATTGTTATTGGTTTGAAAAATTACTTCTCACAGATAATTTCGTTTTTGTTATGACTTCCCCTTCAAGCAGTTGGGAGTACACGAATGAAAATGGTCATGGATGGGGCGGACGTTCATCGGCAGTCGGTTCTTGCTCTAATCAGGACCAAGAGCACCCTGAAGGCCGCAAGCATAGCTTGTGGTCGTAACCACGGCTATTTTCATCAATACCTTTTCCAGAGCAAACCCCGCTTCCTGCCGGAAGATGTTAGGATCAAGCTCGCCCAATACCTGGGTATAGCTGAAAACCGGCTCCGTGAGCCGGAGTTGTTCGTCAATGTCGAGCCCCTTCCATTCAGGCTCCCGAAGCACGTCCCCGGCTTATGGTTTACGGCCGCGGCGCCGACGCGGGCATCGACATGGTCACCCCCGTCGCGGAGGTGGACTGCCCGCCCTCCCTGCTAAGGGTTGTCGATGCCTTCGCCGCCTATGTCCACAATCCCGACCTGACCCCATGGCTGCCGGTCGGCAGCCTGATCTACATCGATCCAAGCAAGCCGCTGCGTCCCGACGACTTCGTTCTGGTGAAAAGCGGGCGGACCGGGCGGATCGCGATCTACCGGGGCCGGACTTCGGACAGCATCGTCCTGGACTCCGGCGACGGGCAGGAAGAAAAAGTCGCTGTCTCGACGCTGGCCGGCTTCTGGAAGATCGTCAGCGTCGAGTATCCGTGACGATCGGACAACCCAATCGTAGGTCGGCCTTCGCACTCTGAGGCGAACGCCGACCTCGGTGACATCCAAGAAAAAGCCCCTCCGCCGGTCCACCCGGCGGAGGGGCTTTTTCACAAGCACCGAGGCCGCCGGAATTATCCCAGCAGCGCCAGCGCCACGCCGCCGAAGGCGACCAGCGCGCCGCTGCCGCGCACGGCCGCCCGGCCGGCATTACCCTGGACAAAACGCCGCACCGCCACGATCAGGCCGATGCCGCCCGCGTGCAGCAGAGCCGTCGCGGTCGCGAAGCCCAGACCATAGGTCCAGGGCGAGGCGGCCACAGGCATCTCCACGCCATGGGCATAGCCGTGGAACACCGCGAAACCCGCCGTGATCGCGACGCAGACACCCACCGACAGCTTCGGCTGAAACGCCACCAGCGCGCCGAGCGCCAGCACCGAGCCGAGAATGCCAAGCTCGACCGCCGGCAGCGGCAGACCCGCCATGCCCGCCAAGTCCGCCCAGGATCATGGCGCCGACGAACGCCGCCGGCAGCGCCAGGAGCGCCCGTCCGCCCGACTGGGCGGCCCACAGACCGACGGCGACCATGGCCAGCAGATGGTCCAGCCCGCCCAGCGGATGTTCGAAGCCATGCATGAAGCCGCCCGGCTCCATGTGCCCCGTGTGAGCCAGTGCGGCGGCCGGCAATGCCATCAGCGCGGCACCGGCGAGTCCGAGAGCGAGACCTGTTCGCCTCATGTAGTCGTCTCCTGCAGAAAGAAGTTTTATCACCGCTACGCAACCTGGACTGAGTCGGCAACCTGATCGCCAAAGATATTATCGAAAATTGCCCGACCGTGGTTGATCCAGATCAATGTGTGCATATGACCATAGGACGGATTGTCTATGACCAGGCTGGTATGGCGATGCCCGGTCCAATCAATCGCCGGGGATGCTGCGGAAAGCAAGCGCCGCATTCGGTGATCGGGGACAAAAATCACCTCCGCGCGTGGAGAACCGTTCTCCACGCGCGGAAACCGGTGATCGGTCGCGTCCGGGCATTCCGCTCGCCAGCCAGTGCGGAAAACGAGAAGGAATGGGCTGATGGCGAGGGTGGAAACTTTTTACGACGTGATCCGGCGTCAGGGGATCAGTCGCCGCAGTTTCCTGAAGTTCTGCTCGCTGACGGCGGCATCTCTGGGTCTGGCGCCGGCCTTCGGCGCGCGCATCGCGGAAGCGATGGAAACGAAGCCGCGCATCCCCGTGCTGTGGCTCCACGGACTGGAATGCACCTGCTGCTCGGAAAGCTTCATCCGCTCCGCCCATCCGCTGGTCAAGGACGTCGTCCTGTCGATGATCAGCCTCGACTATGACGACACCATCATGGCGGCGGCCGGCCATCAGGCCGAAGCCATCCTCGACGAGATCCGGCACGAATACAAAGGCCGCTACATCGCCGCCGTGGAAGGCAATCCGCCCCTCAACGAGGACGGCATGTACTGCATCGTCGGCGGCCGTCCGTTCGTCGAGCAGCTCCGCGAAGTCTGCTCCGACGCGATGGCCGTGATTTCCTGGGGCTCCTGCGCGTCGTGGGGCTGCGTCCAGGCGGCGAAGCCCAACCCGACCAGAGCCACCCCCGTCCACGAGGTCATCCTCGACAAGCCCATCATCAAGGTGCCGGGCTGCCCGCCGATCGCCGAGGTCATGACCGGAGTCGTCAGCTATATCCTGACCTTCGACAAGATGCCCGAGCTGGACCGCCAGGGCCGGCCCAAGATGTTCTACAGCCAGCGCATCCACGACAAATGCTACCGCCGCCCCCATTTCGACGCCGGCCAGTTCGTCGAGCAGTGGGACGACGAGCAGGCCCAGAAGGGCTATTGCCTCTATAAGATGGGCTGCAAGGGTCCGACGACCTACAACGCCTGCTCGACCACACGGTGGAACGGCGGCGTGTCCTTCCCGATCCAGTCGGGCCATGGCTGCATCGGCTGCTCCGAAGACGGCTTCTGGGACAACGGCTCCTTCTATGACCGCCTGACCAACGTCAAGCAGTTCGGGATCGAGGCGAACGCCGACCAGATCGGCGGCACGGTCGCCGGAGTCGTCGGCACCGGCATCGCCGCCCATGCCGCCGTCAGCGCCGTCAAGCGCGCCCGCATGAAGTCCGGCGAAGCCCAGGCTCCCGCTCCCTCCACCACCTCCCGCGACTGATCCTCAGTCCTCAACCTCCCCATACGACATCTGACGTCCCCTGAAAGGGACGACGCAGGACTTGAAGGAACAGCGCGATGGTAACCGTTTCCACGCCGAACGGATTTTCCCTGGACAACAGCGGCCGCCGGGTCGTCGTCGATCCCGTCACCCGGATCGAAGGCCACATGCGGGTCGAGGTCAATGTCGACGAGAACAACGTCATCCGCAACGCGGTCTCGACCGGCACGATGTGGCGCGGCCTCGAAGTCATCCTCAAGGGCCGCGACCCGCGCGACGCCTGGGCCTTCACCGAGCGGATCTGCGGCGTCTGCACCGGCACCCACGCGCTGACCTCGGTCCGCGCCGTCGAAAACGCGCTGAACATCCAGATCCCGGAAAACGCCAACACGATCCGCAACATCATGCAGCTCACGCTGTACGTGCATGACCATCTGGTCCACTTCTACCATCTGCACGCGCTCGACTGGGTCGATGTCGTCTCCGGCCTGAAGGCCGATCCCAAGGCGACGTCGGAACTGGCGCAGAGCATCAGCTCATGGCCCAAGTCCTCGCCGGGCTATTTCCGCGACGTTCAGGCCCGCCTGCGGAAGTTCGTGGAGAGCGGCCAGCTCGGCCCCTTCAAGAACGCCTATTGGGGCCACGCGGCCTACAAGCTGCCGCCGGAAGCCAACCTGATGGCGACCGCGCACTACCTCGAAGCGCTCGATTTCCAGAAGGAGATCGTGAAGATCCACACGATCTTCGGCGGCAAGAACCCCCACCCCAACTGGCTGGTCGGCGGCGTCCCCTGCCCGATCAACATCGACGGGACCGGCGGCGTCGGCGCCATCAACATCGAGCGGCTGAACCTCGTTTCCTCGATCATCGACCAGTCGATCGACTTCATCAATCAGGTCTATATCCCGGACCTCGTCGCCATCGCCGGCTTCTACAAGGACTGGCTCTATGGCGGCGGTCTCTCCAGCACGTCGCTGATGTCATATGGTGACATTCCGGAACACGCGAACGACTATTCGGACAAGAGCCTCCAGCTTCCGCGCGGCGTCATCCTCAACGGCAAGCTGGACGAAATCCACGAAGTCGATCTGACCGCCGCCGATCAGGTCCAGGAATTCGTCAATCACTCCTGGTACAAATACGCCGACGAGTCCAAGGGCCTCCACCCCTGGGACGGCGTTACCGAGCCGAACTACGTGCTCGGCCCCAACGCCAAGGGCACCAAGACCAGGATCGAGGCGGTGGACGAAGGCGCCAAGTACTCCTGGATCAAGTCGCCGCGCTGGAAGGGCCACGCCGTCGAAGTCGGCCCGCTGGCCCGCTACGTCATCGGCTACGCCCAGAACAAGCCGGAGTTCAAGGAGCCGGTGGACCAGTTGCTGAAAGCGCTGGACGTCCCCGTCACCGCCCTGTTCTCGACCCTGGGCCGCACGGCGGCGCGCGGTCTGGAATGCGCCTGGGCGGCGGAAAAGCTGCGCTACTACCAGAACAAGCTGATCCGCACCATCAAGTCGGGCGACCAGAGCACCGCCAACACCGCCAAGTGGGAACCCTCGTCCTGGCCGAAATCGGCCAAGGGCGTCGGCTTCACCGAAGCGCCGCGCGGCGCGCTCGGCCACTGGATCAGGATCGAAGACACCAAGATCGCCAACTATCAGGCGGTCGTGCCGACCACCTGGAACGGCTCTCCGCGCGACACCAAGGGCAATATCGGCGCGTTCGAAGCGTCGCTGCTCGACACGCCGGTGGCGGACCCCAACCAGCCGCTGGAGATCCTGCGCACGCTGCACAGCTTCGACCCGTGCCTTGCCTGCTCGACCCACGTGATGGCGCCGGACGGACAGGAAGTCACCCGCGTCACCGTGCGCTGACCCGGCCGGAGAAGGATCGCCGCCATGACAGCCCATGTTGACAAGAGATCGGCGGACGACGAGATCGCCGATCTCGGCACCGCGCAGCATCACCTCCAGGTCCGCCAGACCGCCATCTACGTCTATGAGTGGCCGGTGCGCCTGTGGCACTGGGTCAATGCCGCGGCGATCCTGGTCCTTGCCGTCACCGGCTATTTCATCGCCTCGCCGCCCGCCTTCACTGCCGGGTGAGGCGAGCGCCCATTTCCTGATGGGCTATATCCGCTTCGCCCATTTCACCGCCGGCTTCATCATGGCGGTCGGCATGATCGGGCGGATCTACTGGGCCTTCGCCGGCAATGTCCATGCCCGGCAGATGTTCGTCCTGCCGTTCTGGTCCTGCAAGTTCTGGCGGGAAGTGCTGATCGAGGCGCAGTGGTACGCCTTCCTGCGCGACTATCCGAAGAAATATGTCGGGCACAATCCGCTGGCCCAGCTCGCCATGGTGACGATCTACAGCGTCGGCAGCATCTTCATGATCGTCACCGGGACTGGCGCTCTATGCCGAAGGTGCCGGCCAGGGAAGCTGGTTCGACAAGGCGTTCGGCTGGGTCATTCCGCTGACCGGCAACTCGCAGAACCTCCACACGATCCATCATCTCGGCATGTGGGCGATCATCGTCTTCGTGATCATCCACGTCTATGCCGCCGTCCGCGAGGACATCATGAGCCGGCAGAGCATGATCAGCACCATGGTCAGCGGCTGGCGCATGTTCAAGGATGACGGCAAGTGACGATAGACGCGGCGCGCCCCGTCCTGGTCCTCGGCATCGGCAATATCCTCTGGGCCGATGAAGGGTTCGGCGTGCGCTGCGTGGAAGAACTTCACCGCCGCTGGAGCTTCTCCGACGACGTTCTGGTGATGGACGGCGGCACGCAGGGCCTCTACCTCGTCCACTACGTCCAGGCGGCGAAACGCGTCATCGTGTTCGACGCGATCGACTACGGCGAGCAGCCCGGCACCTTGAAGCTGGTGCGCGGCGACGAGGTGCCGAAATTCACCGGCGCCAAGAAGATGAGCCTGCACCAGACCGGCTTTCAGGACGTGCTGAGCGCCGCCGAACTGCTCGGCGGCGTCCTGGACGACATCCTGCTGATCGGCGTCCAGGCCGAGGAGCTGGAAGACTACGGCGGCAGCCTGACCGATCCGGTGCGGGCTCAGGTGGAACCGGCCCTTGTCCATCGCGTGCCGCCAACTGGCGGACTGGGGCTATCCGGCATCGCCACGGACCGGAGCGCCGGCCCAACTGCTCCACGGCGGCATAGCGCTGGACGATTACGAATCCGGCCGCCCCTCCCCCGACGACGCGTGCCGCGTCGGCAACTCCCGCTTCTTCGGCTGAGGGAACCGCCACGCATGTGCATCGGCATCCCCATGCAAATCCGCTCTCAGGATGGACTGACCGCTCTGTGCGCCGGTCGCGGCGAGGAGCGCCGCGTCAGCCTCCTGCTGACCGGCGAGCAGCCCGTGGGCGCCTGGGTCATGGTCCATGTGGACACCGCGATCCGCACGCTCGACCCGGCCGAGGTGCCGTTGCTGAACGACGCGCTCGACGCGCTCGACGCGGTCAACCGGGGCGATCCGTTCGAGCATCTGTTCGCCGACCTGATCGGCCGCGAACCGCAGCTTCCCGACCATCTGAAACCGCATGCGAAGGAACAGGCCTGATGGCAATTCCGGTGATCGAGCGACTGATCGGGATCGAAGGCTGCCCGGTCGTCACGACGGAGAACGTGGACGAATTCCTGGCGCTCGACGGCATGGTGGTCCTGTTCTTCACCGGCGACCCGCGCCAGCGTCCGGAGAGCAACGACGTCGCCGTCGTCCTGCGCGAAATGTCCTCCGTCTTTCCCGGCCAGTTCCGGATCGGCATCGTCGATCAGGCGGCGGAAGAGGCGCTGAAACCCCGCTTCGGCGTGCTGGTCGTCCCGACCCTGGTCTACCTGCGCCAGGGCAAGTTCATCGGCCTGATCCCCCGTATCCAGGATTGGCAGGTCTACATCGACAAGACGCGCGGCTTTCTCGGCGCCTCCGCCTGAACGCCAATCTCTTCCGCTCAACCATTCGACGGGACCGACCATCATGCGCCACCCCATGAAATGGGAAGATGAAGAGCAGCCGACCGGTGTTTTCCTGGGCGGTCCTTCAGCGGAAACGGTCGAACTGTTCCAGATGCCGCCGGCGGTACGCCGGGTCGACCGCCTGACGCTGCCGGGCACCGCAGCCGGTCTTCAGGAAGTGGCGGCTCTTCTGGAGCGGGTTCGCCAAGCCCTTGCACGGCTTCACCGCCGGGACGGAGCCGGCGCTGTTCCCCGTCGGCCACCTCGACGAAGCGGCCCTGGCGCTGCTCGACGACGCTCTGGGCGAGGGCGAAGTCGGGATGATCGTGGCCGGCGCCGCCGAATATCAGATCCAGGAATCCGTGCTGCCCGGCGTCTGGCGCGTCAAGACGTTCGAGCCGGCCGGCAAGCCGATCAGCGACCATGTCGAAGTCGCCGAGGTTCCCAGCGTCGTCCGGGCCGCCGCAACCGCCGCCACCCGGCCGGAACTGATCATCGGCGATCCTCCCCCCGGCTGCATGAACGTCATGCCGGTCCTGGCCGAACTGCGCGCCCGCACGGCGGCGTACCATCCCGGCCAGCCCAACCATGTCATCAGCTTCACCCTGTTCCCCATGAACGAGGTGGACATGGGTTTCCTGAAGCAGACGCTGAACCTTGGCCCCGTCCAGGCCGTCTCGCGAGGCTACGGCACCTGCCGCGTCACCCTGACCGGCCAGCGCCACGTCTGGAGCGTCCAGTACCTCAACGCCATGGACACCATCATCCTGGACACCCTGGAAGTCGGCGACGTTCCCGTGTCGCTCTGCGCCGCCGACGAGGACTTCCAGGACAGCGCCGAGCGTCTGGGTGAAATCCTGGAGGCCTATTTCCAATGACGGGACTCGCCCGCTCACACGGTTATGGAATGCGGCGTCTGCTGGACCCGGTACGATCCCGCCGAGGGCGATCACGGTAGCGCAGATACCCGCCGGCACGCCCTTCGCCGCGCTTCCCGGTGACTGGCGCTGCCCGACCTGTGACGGCGAAAAGCACCGTTTCCTGGCACTGAGCGGCAGTCCCGCCACCGATGCCGAACGACAGCCCCGCCGAATCGCTGGCCGCCGCCTACCGGCACATCGCCCAGACCCGGATGGCGGACCTGCCCGTCTACAACCACCGCCTCGCGGTCGAAGCCATCGGCTTCCAGCGGCACGGCGACGGCTGGCTCGGCATCATGGCGACACCCTGGTTCATGAACGCCGTGCTCACCCCCGCCCAACCCGGCGCCTGGAACGATATCCGCGACGGCATCAAGGTCACCCGCGCCCTGCCGTCCGGCAGCTACGAGTTCGTCGCCGGCCACATCGACGGCATCGGCACAATCCTGAACTGCTCGCTCTTCTCCCCGATGTTCGAGTTCGAGGAACAGGAGGCCGTCGTTGAGGCCGCCAATGCCGCCATGGGAGCCTTGCTCGACCCGGAAGAAGCCACCCTGAACCGGCAGCACCGCCGCCAGCCTCCGCCGCCACCGGCGGAAGTCAGCCGGCGCCATCTGCTGCGCGGCAGCTTCGGAAGCTGAGCCATGAACGCCCTCACCGGCATCGAAGGCGGGCTCACCGTCGGAATCCTGGTCATTGACGCGACCGTCGCCGACGTGCGGCTGAGGTCTTCGCGCCCGACCGGCATCGGCGCCATGCTCGCCGGCCGTCCGATGGGGGAGGCGCTTTCGCTGGTGCCGATGCTGTTCAGCCTGTGCGGCATCGCCCAGGGCATCGCCGCCGCCAACGCCTGCGAAGCCGCCATCGGCATCACCGCATCTCCCGCCCAGCAAGCGGCGCGCGAATCTGCTGATCCTGGGAGAGATGGCGGACAGCCATGGCTTGGCAGATCGCCATGGAATGGCCCCGCCTCATCGGCGGCCGCCCCCGATCCCAGCCTGCTTTCGCCGCTCCGCAAAGCCACATCCGCGCTCGCTCCCGCCCTCTATCCATCCCGCGACTGGACACGTCCGGGCGGCGGCACGCTGTCACCGGATGCCGACAAGCTGAGCGACGCCCGCTCACGCATTTCGACGGCGATCGACCGGCTGATCGGAAACGGCTTTTCCGCGCTCCGGAGTGCGGATGACCTCCATCGCTGGTCGCGGGACAGCACAACGCCCGCAGCCCGATTGATCTCCCGCATCATCACCGACGATATGGCGGGCTTCGGCCGCAGCGGTGTCGCGACACTGCCCGATCCGCCCGCCGACTGGTTCGCGCTGCGACTGACATCGGCACCGGACTTCTCCAATCAGCCGCACTTCGATGGCAAGCCCGCCGAAACCGGAGCGCTGCACCGGATGGCGGCATCGCCGCTGATCGCCGACCTGAAGCAGCGCCACGGCAATGGCCTCCTGTCACGCTTCGCCGCCAAGCTGATGGAACTGGCCAGCCTGCCCGCCCGCCTCGCCGCCCTGTCCGGCTACCTCTCGCCCGAACACCCCGGCACAACTCCATCCCATCCAACGGGATCGGGCGCCGGCATCGCCGACACCGCGCGCGGCCGGCTCGCCCACTGGATCGCGCTGGAACAGGGCATCGTCCAGGACTTCAGGACCGTGGCGCCGAACGAATGGAACTTCCATCCCCAGGGCGCTCTCGTCCGTGGCCTCATCGGCCTGCCCGCCTGCGACGATCTCCGGCGCCGGGTGGATCTGCTGATCGCGGCGCTCGACCCCTGCGTGCCTTGCCACGTCATGATCGAGGAGCACGCCGGTGCATGAAATGTCGCTGTGCCAGGGCATCCTCGACATCATCCAGGAGCGGGCCGCCGCCGACCGCTTCAGCCGCGTGACGAAGGTGCGGCTCAGCATCGGCGCGCTCTCCCACGTCGATCCCAAGGCGATCAGCTTCGGCTTCGACGTCGTGACCCGCGACACCATCGCCGACGGAGCGGTGCTCGAAATCGACCAGCCGCCCGGACAGGCCTTCTGCATGGCCTGCTCCACCACGGTGACGATCCCGGCGCGGGGACAGCCCTGCCCAACCTGCGGCAGCCATCAATTGATGGTCGTCGGCGGCGACGAATTACGTGTCGATGAACTGGAGGTTTCGTGATGTGTACGGTCTGCGGCTGCGGCCCCGGCGAAACCCGGATCGAGGGATCGAATGACCACGCCGGCCACGAGCATGAGCATATCGGCCCCGACGGCACCGTGACCCGGCACAGCCACCATCATCATGGCCACACCCATCATGGTCATGACCACGACCATGAGATTCAGCCCAGCCGGCTCATCAAGGTCGAACAGGACATACTGGCGAAGAACAACCGCTTCGCCGCCGTCAACCGGCAACTCTTCGCGGCGTCCAACACCCTGACGCTCAACCTCATGTCCAGCCCCGGTTCCGGCAAGACCACGCTTCTGGTCCGGACCCTGACCGACCTCCGCGACACCCGGCCGATGGCCGTCATCGAAGGCGACCAGCAGACGAATTTCGACGCCGAGCGCATCCGGGCGACCGGCGTTCCCGCCATTCAGGTCAATACCGGCAAGGGCTGCCATCTGGATGCGCAGATGGTGACTCAGGCGCTCGGAGCCCAGCCGGCCCCGCGCAACGGCGTGCTGTTCATCGAAAACGTCGGCAATCTGGTCTGTCCGGCGGGATTCGACCTCGGCGAGGCAAAGCGGGTCGTCGTGATCTCGGTGACCGAGGGGGAGGACAAGCCCCTCAAATACCCCGATATGTTCGCGACCGCCGACCTCATGATCGTCAACAAGATCGACCTGCTGCCGCATCTCAGCTTCGATCTGCCCCGGCTGATCGAAGGCGCCCGTCAGGTCAAACCCGGTCTGGAGGTGATCGAGCTTTCCTCGACCACCGGCACCGGGCTCGACCGCTGGTACGGCTGGCTCGGCAGTCATCAGCCCCCGGCATGATCCAATGACCATGGCACACTCATCGCTCACCCGCTCCCGCGTGCGTGTCCGGGGACTGGTCCAGGGCGTCGGATACCGCCCCTTCATCCATAATCTCGCCGGAAGCTTCGGCCTGACGGGCTGGGTGCTCAACGATAGCGACGGCGTCCTGCTGGAGGTCCAGGGCGGCGATTGCTCGGGCTTCCTGCAATCCCTCAATCAACAGGCGCCGCCGCTCGCCCGGATCGAGGGGATCGAGGTCCGCCCTGTGTCCCCCGAACCGGCCGAAGCCGGTTTCGAAATCCGGCGCAAGCGTCCTGGGCAGCGGCGCCAGCACCGCCATCGGCCCGGACACTGCGTGTCTGCGAAGCCTGCCTCGCCGAGTTGTTCGATCCCGAAAACCGCCGCTGGCGCTATCCCTTCCTCAACTGCACCCATTGCGGCCCCCGCCACACCATCACCCGCGCGCTGCCCTATGACAGGCCGCAGACCTCCATGGCAGGTTTCGCCCTCTGCCCGGACTGCGCGCACGAATACCACGACCCGCGCGACCGCCGTTTCCACGCTCAGCCGACTGCCTGCCCGGCCTGCGGCCCGCAACTCTCCATGCGGATCGAGGAAATCGTGGCGCGCCTTCGCGCCGGTGAAATCGTCGCGCTGAAAGGCTTGGGCGGCTTCCATCTGGCATGCGACGCCAAGCGATAACGGCACGGTCAACCGCCTGCGGGCGCTGAAGCAGCGCAACGGCAAACCCTTCGCGCTCATGGTCGCCAACCTGCCCAGCGCGCGCCGCATCGCCGGGATTTCCGATGCCGAAGCGGCGCTGATGAGCGGCACCGAGCGCCCGATCGTGCTGGTCCGGGCAATTCCCGGAGAAATCCCCGCCGCCGTGGCGCCCGATCTGGCGCATATCGGGATCATGCTGCCCTACACGCCGCTGCACTACCTGCTGTTCCACGAAGCGGCCGGCCGGCCCGCCGGGATGGCATGGCTGGACCAGCCGCAGGACCTCACTCTGGTCATGACCAGCGCCAATCCGCTCGGCGAACCCCTGGCGATCGCCAACCGGGAAGCGGAGAGAACGGCTTGCCGGCATCGCCGACTGCATCGTCACCCACGACCGCGACATCCTGATCCGCAGCGACGACAGCGTCGCCCGCGTGATCGCCGGAACTCCGACCCTCATCCGCCGCGCCCGAGGATATGTCCCGCGCGGCGTGCCCCTGCCGCACTCCGTTCCGCCCGTCCTCGCGGTAGGCGGCCACCTGAAGAACACCATCTGCGTGACCCGTGGCACACAGGCCCACCTGTCCCAGCATCTGGGCGACCTGGACAACGCGGCGACGCTCGGCTTCTTCGAACAGACGATCAAGCATCTGCTGAACATCCTGGAGGTCGAGCCGGTCGCCGTCGCCCACGACCTGCACCCGGATTTCCTGTCCACGCGCCACGCCGAAAGCCTCGGCCTGCCGACCATCCCCGTCCAGCATCACCATGCCCATGTCGCCGCCGTGCTGGCCGAACATGGGCGGACCGGCCCCACGGTCGGCCTCGCCCTGGACGGCTTCGGCTTAGGCGAGGACGGCACCAGCCGGGGGGAGAACTCCTGCTGGTGGACGGCGCCCGCTACCAGCGCCTCGGCCATTTCGCGCCCCTGGCGCAGCCGGGCGGAGACGTGGCGGCGCGGCAGCCCTGGCGCATGGCGGCATCGGCCCTGTTCCGCCTTGGCCGGGCCGATGAAATCCACCGCCGGTTCGCCGCCTGCGGCAATACCGCCCTGCTGGTCCAGATGCTGGAACGCGGCTTCAATTCCCCGGAGACAACCTCCTGCGGGCGCTGGTTCGATGCCGCCTGCGGGTTGCTGGGTGTCCGAACCACATCCGGCTTCGAGGGCGAAGCGGCCATGGTGCTGGAGTCGCTGGTGACCCAACCACAGACACTTCCCGACGGCTGGACCATCTCGAACGGCGTGCTCGACCTGCTGCCGCTGCTCGACGCTCTCCGGGATCTGCACCCCCGTCCAGGGAGCCAACCTGTTCCACGGCACCCTGGCCGCGGCCTTGATCGACTGGTCCCTGCCCGTCCTGCCCACTCCCGAAATCGCCCTGTCCGGCGGCTGCATCCAGAACGCCGTGCTGACCGAAGCCCTGGTCGAAGGTTTCGCCCGCCACGGCGTCACAGCGCTTATTCCCAGTCCGCGTCCCAGCCGGCGACGGCGGCCTCAGCCTCGGTCAGGCTTGGGTCGCGGCCCAGCATCTGATCCATTAGGGAGCCTTCCATGTGCCTCGCCCTGCCCGCCCGGATCACGGAAATCCATGACGACGACACCGCCACGGTAACGCTGGGCGGAGTCCGCAAGCAGGTATCGCTGGCCCTGATCGAGGACGCGGCGGTGGGTGATTACGTCATCGTCCATGTCGGCTACGCCCTGTCGAAACTGGACCCCGCCGAGGCCGAACGGACGCTGGCGCTGCTGACATCTCTCGATGCCGGAGCCGCGGCATGAAATACGTCGATGAGTACCGCGACGGCGCCCTAGCCACCCGGATCGCCGCCACCATCGCGGCCGAGGCCGATCCCGCCCGCCGCTACTCCATCATGGAATTCTGCGGCGGCCACACCCACGCCATCTGCCGCTACGGCATCGAAGACCTGCTGCCGGCCAACGTCGATATGATCCACGGCCCCGGCTGCCCGGTCTGCGTGCTGCCGATCGGCCGGCTCGACATGGCGATCGAACTCGCCCGCCGCCCGGAAGTCATCCTGTGCGCCTATGGCGACATGATGCGGGTGCCGGGCAGCGACCGCACCAGCCTGATGAAGGCCCGCGCCCAGGGCGCCGATATCCGCATGGTCTATGGCAGCGCCGACGCGCTGCGCCTGGCCCAGGAGAACCCCGGCCGGGAAGTCGTCTTCTTCGCGATCGGGTTCGAGACGACGACTCCGACCTCCGCCGTCGCGATCAAACAGGCGGCCCAGCTCGGTCTCCGCAACTTCAGCGTCTTCGCCAACCACGTCCTGACGCCGTCCGCCATTCAGACCATCCTCGACAGCCCGGAAGTCGCCGCCTCCGGCGCCGTCCGCGTCGATGGCTTCATCGGCCCCGGCCATGTCAGCACGATCATCGGCTCCGCCCCCTACGAGCGCTTCGCCCGCGACTACCGCCGCCCCATCGCCGTCTCCGGCTTCGAACCGCTCGACATCATGCAATCGATCCTGATGCTGGTCCGCCAGCTCAACGAAGGCCGCTGCGAGGTCGAGAACCAGTTCAGCCGCGCCGTCACGCGCGGCGGCAACGCCAAGGCCCAAGCCCTGGTCGAAGAAGTCTTCGAACTCCGCGACAGCTTCGAATGGCGCGGCCTCGGCACCATCCCCAACAGCGCGCTCCAGATCCGCGAAGCCTTCGCCGACTGGGACGCCGAGCGCCGCTGGCAACTCCGCTACACACCCGTCGCCGACAACAAAGCCTGCGCCTGCGGCGAGATCCTGCGCGGCGCCAAAAAGCCCCTCGACTGCAAGATCTTCGGCACCGTCTGCACCCCGGAAAACCCCATGGGCTCCTGCATGGTCTCCCCCGAAGGCTCCTGCGCCGCCTACTACCTGTACGGCCGCTGGCGCGACACTCCATCACTTGGTTGCAAAGCAATGACCAAACGCCAGCCCCATACCCGCAAGCTCGACCTGAAGAACGGCCGGATCGACATGAGCCACGGCAGCGGCGGCAAGGCGATGGCTCAGCTCGTCGATGAGCTGTTCTTCACCGCCTTCGCAAACCCGCTGCTGGAGCAGCGCAACGATCAGGCGATGTTCGAGGTTTCGGCGGGCCGGATGGTGATGACGACGGACAGCTATGTCGTCTCGCCGCTGTTCTTCCCCGGTGGCGATATCGGTTCGCTGGCGGTCCATGGGACCGTCAACGACATCGCCATGGCCGGCGCCAAGCCGCTTTATCTGACGGCGGGCTTCATCATCGAGGAAGGATTCCCGCTAAGCGACCTCGACCGCATCGTCTCATCGATGGCGGAAGCGGCACGGGCCGCCGGGGTCGCCATCGTCACCGGCGACACCAAGGTCGTTGAGCGCGGCAAGGGCGATGGCGTCTTCATCAATACGACCGGCATCGGCGTGGTCCCGCCCGGCGTCTCCCCCTCCGGCGACCGTGCCCGTCCCGGCGACGCGATCCTGGTCAGCGGCTTCGTCGGCGATCACGGCGTCGCCATCATGTCCACACGCGAGGGCTTGAGCTTCGACACGACCATTCTATCCGACAGCGCGGCGCTGCACGGTCTCGTGGCCGATATGGTCGCGGCGGTGCCCGACATCCACGTCATGCGCGATCCGACCCGAGGCGGGCTGGCGACCACGCTGAACGAGATCGCGCACCAGTCCGGCGTCGGCATGACCCTGCGACGAAGACGCCATCCCGGTCCGCGAAGAAGTCGCCGCCGCCTGCGAGTTGCTGGGCCTGGACCCCCTCTACGTCGCGAACGAGGGCAAGCTGGTGGCGATCTGCGCGCCCGAAGACGCCGAAACGCTGCTGAATGTCATGCGAAGACACCCGCTCGGCTCCGATGCGGCCATCATCGGAACCGTGCGGGAGGACGACCACCGCTTCGTCCAGTTGGAAACCACCTTCGGCGGCAAGCGGATCGTCGATTGGCTGGCCGGCGAGCAGCTACCGCGAATCTGCTGACAGCCCCAATCAGATCAATGATCGTGGTCGCATTTCTCCGGCAGCGGAGCCGGGGCCGGCAGGGTGCCGGCGAAATAGCCTTTGATGGCGGCGACCGGGTCGGTTTCCGAGGTCAGCACCGCCTGGATGCCGCGTGACGCGCATTTCTTGATGAACTTTTCCCGCGCGTTGCCGGTGATCACCACCTTGACCTCGTCCAGCGGATGCGGGCCGTCGCTCTCGAAGACGTGGAAGATCTGGTCTTCGGCGAGGTGAAGGTCCTTCACCTTGACCGGCTCGATACCCGCTTCGGCTTCATAAACCAGGAAGCTGCGGCAGCGGCCGGCATGCGGGGTGACGGTTTCAAGGTCCAGGCTGGTCAGGGCGAAACGCATGGCAAATTCTCCGGGCGCGAAAGTGATGCCGGAAAATGCAACGGCCCGTGGCCGGGCATCATTGAGATGCCGCAACCACGGGCCGTCGAAGCCGTTATGCCGCAGGCTACCCTGCGCCCGAACTCAGTCCCGGATGATGCCCAGGATCTCGTGCGGCCGCCTTGGGGATGTTGGTGCCCGGACCGTAGATCGCGGCAACACCGGCCTGCCGCAGGAAGTCGTAATCCTGGGGCGGAATGACGCCGCCGCAGACCACGATGATGTCCTCCGACCCGGCCTTCTTCAGTTCCTCGATCAGCGACGGGACCAGCGTCTTGTGGCCGGCGGCCTGACTGGACACGCCGATGACATGCACGTCGTTCTCGATCGCCTGCCGCGCCGCTTCTTCCGGGAGTCTGGAACAGCGGCCCGACATCGACGTCGAAGCCGATATCGGCAAAGGCGGTGGCGATGACCTTGGCGCCACGGTCGTGACCGTCCTGGCCCATCTTGACCACCAGCATGCGCGGACGGCGGCCTTCCGCCTCGGCGAAGTCGGCGACCTCCTTCTGGATGGCGGCGAAGCCCTCGTCACCCTCGTAAGCGGCGCCATAGACGCCGCTGACCGAGCGGATGACCGCGCGGTGACGGGTGAACACCGCCTCCAGCGCGTCGGAAATCTCGCCGACCGTCGCCCGAGCCCGCGTCGCCTTGACCGCCAGATCGAGCAGGTTGCCGCTAGCCGTTCCGCGGCGCCTTCGGTCAGGGCATCGAGCGACGCCCGCCATGCCGCCTCGTCGCGGCTGGCGCGGATCTGCTTAAGACGCGCCACCTGCTGCTCGCGCACGGCGGTGTTGTCGATGTCCAGAACATCGACCTTCTCGGGGTTGGCGACCCGGTACTTGTTGATGCCGACCACCACTTCCTCGGCCCGGTCGATGCGGGCCTGACGCTTGGCGGCGGCTTCCTCGATCTTGAGCTTGGGCATGCCGCTCTCGACCGCCTTGGTCATGCCGCCAAGGCCTTCGACCTCGTCGATCAGCGCCTGCGCATGGGTCGCCAGCGAGTTGGTCAGCGCCTCGATATAGTAGGAGCCGCCGAGCGGATCGACCACGTGCGGGATGCCGGTCTCTTCCGCGATGATCAACTGCGTGTTGCGCGCGATGCGGGCGGAGAACTGCGTCGGCAGGCCCAGCGCCTCGTCGTAGCGCGTTGGTGTGCAGCGACTGGGTGCCGCCGAGCACGGCGGCCATGGCTTCGACCGTCGTGCGGATGATGTTGTTGTAGGGGTCCTGCTCGGTCAGCGACACGCCGGAGGTCTGGCAGTGGGTGCGCAGCGCCAGCGAGCGGGCATCCTTCGGCTCGAAGTTCTTCTCCATCAGCCGCGCCCACAGCAGGCGGGCGGCGCGCAGCTTGGCGATCTCCATGAAGAAGTTCATGCCGATGGCGAAGAAGAACGACAGGCGCGGCGCGAACTGGTCGACCTTCAGGCCCTTGGACTTGGCGGCCCGCACATATTCCAGGCCGTCGGCCAGCGTGAAGGCCAGTTCCTGCACCGCCGTCGCACCGGCTTCCTGCATGTGGTAGCCGCTGATCGAGATCGAGTTGAAGCGCGGCATGTTCAGCGCCGTGTACTCGATGATGTCGGCGACGATCCGCATGCTGGGTTCGGGCGGGTAGATATAGGTGTTGCGGACCATGAACTCCTTGAGGATGTCGTTCTGGATGGTCCCGGCCAGCTTGTCCTGGCTGACGCCCTGCTCTTCCGCCGCGACGATATAGCCCGCCAGCACCGGCAGCACGGCGCCGTTCATGGTCATCGACACGGTCATCTTGTCCAGCGGGATATCCGCGAACAGGATCTTCATGTCCTCGACGCTGTCGATCGCGACGCCCGCCTTGCCGACATCGCCGACCACGCGCGGATGGTCGCTGTCATAGCCGCGATGGGTCGCGAGGTCGAAGGCGACCGACAGGCCCATCTGACCGGCCGCGAGGTTCGCCTTGTAGAACTTGTTGCTCTCCTCGGCCGTGGAGAAGCCGGCATATTGCCGGATCGTCCAGGGACGGTGGGAGTACATGGTCGCCCGTGGCCCACGGGTGTAGGGCGCGAAGCCGGGGAGCGTTTCCAGCTCCAGCCCGGCCAGATCGTCAGCCGTATAGAGCGGCTTGACGGGGATGCCTTCCGGCGTGTCCCAGACCAGGGTGTCCGGCGAGGCGCCACCAGTGTCCTTGGTTGCCAGCGTGGTCCAGTCGGCCAGCGTCTTCTTCGGGAAATCAACCATGGGACAATACCTCCGGGGCCAGCTTTGTTCTAACGGACGCGTAATAAACAGACTTCAGTGTTTCAACCGAGTCAACTCAGGCGCGGTCCTGCGACCGGCGGGCAACCACCATCCAGGACGCCTGCATCAGGGCCGCACCAAGGGCGGTCTTCAGCAGGGTCGCGGCGATGAAGGGCGTCAGGCCGACCGCGATGGCCTTCTCGGCGCCGAACAGCACCGCCAGCCATGCGACGCCGGGGACGAACAGCAGGACATGGCCGACCGACATGGCGGCAAGCGCCTTGACGGGGCTGCGGTCCCAGCCGCGCTCGGCCAGCCAGCCGATCAGGCCGGCGGCCACGACGAAGCCGACGAGATAACCGGCGGTCGGGCCGGTCATATAGGCGAAACCGGCTCCCGCACCGGCGAAGACCGGCAGACCCGCCAGACCTTCGGCCAGATACAGCAGCACGGTCGCCATGGCGAGACGGCTGCCATAGGCCATGCCGAGCATCATGATGACGAGGCTCTGCATCGTCATCGGCACCGGCCAGAACGGGACCTGGGCCTTCGCCGCCAGCGCCAGCAGCAAGCTGCCGGCGATGGCGAACCCGGCGGTCCGGATCAGGCTGTTGCCGGGGACCAGCGTGTTCAGCAGCGTCGGATGGGTCGCGGAAAGAGAAGTCATGGGATAACCCTTTATTCTACAAATCAGCGTTCAGGCGAATTCGATGATGATCTGATCCACCGCGAGGCTGCTGCCCGGCTCCGCATGGATCTTCGCCACTTTACCATCCTGTTCCGCGCGCAACAGGTTTTCCATCTTCATGGCCTCGACGACCGCCAGTTCCTGGCCCGCCTTGATCTCCTGCCCCACTTCGACCGCGACGCGGGCGAGCAGGCCCGGCATCGGGGAAAGCAGGAACTTGGACATGTCGGGCGGCAGCTTGACCGGCATCAGGTCGGCCAGATGGGCGGCGCGCGGGGTCAGCACCTGCGCCTTCATCTCGGCGCCGGCATGGATCAGGCGATAGCCGGTCCCAAGACGGTCGAGCTGGATCGACAGCGGGCGGTAGTTGACCGTGCCGTTCCACAGCGGCTGCCCGATCTCCCACGAACCGCGAACCTCGAAGCGCTTCTCGCCGAAGACCACGTCGAAGCCGTCGTCCACCGCGTCGACCGTGCAGGGATGGTTGGTCCGCTCGGTCCGCACCACCCAGTCGCGCGCCACCTTGTGGCGGGCCCCGGCCTGCTGGCCGCTGATGGTGCCGGCCCGCTGCTCGACCTGAAGCTGGATCGCCGCCGCGACCGCCATCAGGCGTTCGTTGGTGTCGGTGTCGAGCGACAGGCCGTGGAAGCCGTCGGGGAACTCCTCGGCGATGAAGTTGGTCGTCAGACGGCCTTCGACAAAGCGCGAGTGGTTCATCAGCGCCGACAGGAAGCTGATGTTGTGCGCGACGCCGCGGATCTGGAACTTGTCCAGCGCTTCCCGCATGTGGTGGATGGCGCTGTTGCGATCCGCGCCCCGGCTGACCAGCTTGGCGATCATCGGGTCGTAGAACATGCTGATCTCGCCGCCGTCATAGACGCCGGTATCGACACGGGTGTGCTCGTCCTCGGCCGGCGGGATGTAGCGGGTCAGGCGGCCGGTGGAGGGCAGGAAGCCGCGGGTCGGGTCCTCGGCGTAGACGCGGCGCCTCGATCGACCAGCCGTTCAGCTCGATGTCGCTCTGCTGGAACTTCAGCTTCTCGCCGGCGGCGACGCGGATCATCTGCTCGACCAGATCCAGCCCGACGACCATTTCGGTCACCGGATGCTCGACCTGAAGCCGGGTGTTCATTTCCAGGAAGTAGAAGTTCCGGTTGGCGTCGACGATGAACTCGACCGTGCCGGCCGACTTGTATTCCACCGCCTTCGCCAGCGCCACGGCCTGCTCGCCCATCGCCTTGCGGGTCGCGGCGTCGATGAAGGGGCTCGGCGCCTCTTCGATCACCTTCTGGTGGCGGCGCTGGATCGAGCATTCACGCTCGCCCAGGTACAGCACATTGCCGTAGGCGTCGCCCAGCACCTGGATTTCGATGTGGCGCGGCTGCTCGATGTACTTCTCGACGAACACCCGGTCGTCGCCGAAGCTGGAGCGCGCCTCGTTGCTGGCGGAGCGGAAGCCTTCGCGGGCCTGCTCGTCGTTCCAGGCGACGCGCATGCCCTTGCCGCCGCCGCCGGCCGACGCCTTGATCATCACCGGATAGCCGATGTCGCGGGCGATGCTGGCCGCCTCGTTCTCGTCGGCGATGACGCCGAGGTAGCCGGGCACGGTGTTGACGCCGGCGTCGCCGCGCCAGCTTCTTCGACTCGATCTTGTCGCCCATGGCGCCGATGGCGCGGACGTCGGGACCGATGAAGACGATGCCGTCTGGCCTTCAGCGCTTCGCAGAACTCGGCCTTTTCCGACAGGAAGCCGTAGCCCGGATGGACCGCCTGGGCGCCGGTGCGCTTGCAGGCTTCGATGATGCGGTCGGCGACCAGATAGCTCTGCGCGGACGGCGCCGGGCCGATGCAGCACCTTCTCGTCGGCCATCTCCACGTGCAGCGCGTTCGCGTCGGCTTCGGAATAGACGGCGACGGTCTTGATGCCCATGCGCCGCGCCGTCTTGATGACGCGGCAGGCGATTTCGCCGCGGTTGGCGATCAGGATCTTTGAGAACATGGTGGCGGCGCCTTCAGAGCGGGATGTTGTCGTGCTTCTTCCAGGGATTCTCGAGCTGCTTGTTCTTCAGCATGGCGAGAGCCCTGGAGATGCGCCGCCGGGTTCCATGGGGCATGATCACGTCGTCGATGATAGCCGCGGCTGCCGGCGACGAACGGGGTTGGCGAACTTCTGCCGGTATTCCTCGGTGCGCTGCTCGATCTTCTCCGGGTCGCCGATGTCGTCGCGGAAGATGATCTCCACCGCGCCCTTCGGCCCCATGACCGCGATCTCGGCGGTCGGCCAGGCGATAGTTGACGTCGCCGCGCAGGTGCTTGGAGCCATGACGTCGTAGGCGCCGCCATAGGCCTTGCGGGTGATGACGGTGACCTTCGGCACGGTCGCCTCGGCATAGGCGAACAGCAGCTTGGCGCCGTGCTTGATGATGCCGCCGTATTCCTGCGCGGTGCCCGGCATGAAGCCCGGCACGTCGACGAAGGTCACGATCGGGATGTTGAAGGCGTCGCAGAAGCGGACGAAACGCGCGGCCTTGATGGCGGACTGGATGTCCAGGCAGCCGGCCAGCACCAGCGGCTGGTTGGCCACGATGCCGACCGATCCGCCGTTCGATGCGGCCGAAGCCGATCAGGATGTTCTTGGCGTAGTCGGGCTGGATCTCGAAGAAGTCGGCCTCGTCGACGATCTTCAGGATCAGCTCCTTCATGTCGTAGGGCTTGTTCGGGTTGGCCGGGACCAGCGTGTCGAGCGAGAGGTCGTCGCGGTCGGCCGGATCGGCGGTCGGCCGGACCGGCGGCTTTTCGCGGTTGGACAGCGGCAGGAAGTCGATGAAGCGCCGCGGTCTGGAGCAGCGCCTCCACGTCGTTCTCGAACGCCAGATCGGCGACGCCGGACTTGCGTGGTGTGGGTGACGGCGCCGCCCAGTTCCTCGGCGGTGACGATCTCGTGGGTCACGGTCTTCACCACGTCGGGACCGGTCACGAACATGTAGGAGCTGTCCTTCACCATGAAGATGAAGTCGGTCATGGCCGGGGAGTACACGGCGCCGCCGGCGCACGGACCCATGATCAGCGAGATCTGCGGGACGACGCCCGAGGCCATCACGTTGCGCTGGAACACCTCGGCATAGCCGCCGAGCGAGGCGACGCCTTCCTGGATGCGCGCGCCGCCGGAGTCGTTCAGGCCGATCACCGGCGCGCCGACCTTCATCGCCTGATCCATGACCTTGCAGATCTTCTCGGCATGGGCTTCCGACAGGGAGCCGCCGAACACGGTGAAGTCCTGGCTAGAAGACGAAGACCAGGCGGCCGTTGATCGGTGCCGTAGCCGGTGACCACGCCGTCGCCGGGAACCTTCTGCTCGTGCCATGCCGAAATCGGCGCAGCGATGCTCGACGAACATGTCCCATTCTTCGAACGAGCCTTCGTCCAGCAGCAGTTCGATCCGCTCGCGGGCGGTCAGCTTGCCCTTGGCGTGCTGGCCTTCGACCCGCCGCTCACCGCCACCGGCCCGCGCCGCGGCGCGCATCTGTTCGAGCCTCGCAAGAACTTCCTGCATGATCCGTCGTTTCCCCCGTACTTACCCGCCACCTGAACGCACGCGCACCAGAGCCGTTATCGGCTTCCCAGAACGGCAGCGCACCTTATTTGCATCCTTGGCAGGCATGCAACGTTTGTCCGTTAACAAAAGAGCGAACTTGCAAACTACTTCGCCAGGATGGACAATCAGCTTGCAAAGTTTGCGAATTTTTTGACATAGACCAGTATGCAAAAGAAGCTTTTCCTTGGCTACAAGCTGCGCCGCCTGCGCGAGCAGCGCGGCCTTACCCAGGCCGCGCTGGCGAAGCAGCTTGAGCTGTCGCCAAGTTACCTCAATCAGATCGAAAACAACCAGCGTCCTTTGACGCTGCCGGTGCTGCTGCGCATCGCCAGCATCTTCGAAATCGATCTTGCCAGCTTCGTCGAGGACGAGGAAGCGCGGCTGGTTTCCGACCTGCGCGAAGCGCTGGGCGATCCGCTGTTCCCCGGCGGCTCACCCGGCACCGCGGAGCTTCGCAACGCCACCGCCGCCTCGCCCGAGCTGGCGCGGCGCACGCTGGTGCTCCACCACGCCTATCAGAAGCTTCAGGAGCGCTTCCAGTCGCTGGCCGAAACGCTGTCCAGCCATGAGCGCGGTCAGGCGCTGGCCGGCCCGCAGTTCCCCTATGAAGAGGTGCGGGACTATTTCCATTACTCCAACAACTATGTAGGTCCGCTGGACGAGGCGGCGGAAAGACTGTCCGAGCAGCAGGAGTTCCGCCCGGCCGACATGCAGGCCGACCTGATGCGCCACCTGAAGGACAGGCACGATGTCCGCGTCAAGATCGTCGCCGACCACGACGGCGAGTCGGCGATGCGGATCTACGACAAGGCCAGCGGCACGCTCTATCTTTCGGCGCTGCTCAGCGGTCCCAGCCGCGCCTTCCATCTGGCGCACCAGATAGCGCTGCTCGGCCAGAGCGAGGCGATCGAGCAACTGATCGGCCAGGCCAATTTCACGACCGAGGACGCCAAGTCGATCTGCCGCGTCGGTCTGGCGAATTACTTCGCGGGCGCGCTGGTCATGCCCTACCGCGCCTTCGCCACCCAGGCCCGCGCCGTCCGCCACGATATCGAGCAGTTGCAAAGCCGCTTCGGCGTCAGCTTCGAGCAGGTCTGCCACCGCCTCAGCACCCTGCAACGGCCGGGTGCGCGGGGCGTGCCGTTCTACTTCGTCCGCGTCGATATGGCGGGCAACATCACCAAGCGGCACAGCGCCACGCGCTTCCACTTCGCCCGCTTCGGCGGCGCCTGCCCCTTGTGGAACGTCCACGAAGCCTTCGCCCAGCCGGGCAAGATCCTGGTCCAGTTGGCCCGGATGCCGGACAACGTCGCCTATATCTGCGTCGCGCGCAGCGTCACCAAGCGCGCCGGAGCCTACCTGAAGCCGAGCCGCCAGTTCGCCATCGGCCTTGGCTGCGAAGCGGCCTACGCGTCGGAAGTGGTCTATTCAGCGGGATTGGACATCAGCAACGCCGACGCCGCCGTGCCGATCGGCGTAAGCTGCCGCATCTGCGAGCGCGCGGACTGCCAGCAGCGCGCCTTCCCCCCGATCGGCAGCCACCTGACGGTGAACGAACACCACCGCAGCTTCGTGCCCTACCTGTTCACCCAGCCGGGGGAGGATGCGGGCGGAGCGAGCGCGCCGAACACTGTGGCGGAGAGTCGTCGGGGGATAGACCGAAGGCTCGTTCAGCAGCACTCGACTTCCAGAATCCGAAGCAGTTCCAGCCCTTCCTTGTCGTCATGCTCCTCGAACAACTCATCGAGGTAGCAGACGTGGGAGCACAGCAGGCAAAGCTGGTCGGCCTTGCGCTTCACCGGCTCCAGTTCGGCATGGGCGAGCTTGACCTTGAAGGCTTCCCAGAATTTGTTGGTCTTGGCCGGATCGTCGATGTGCCGGCGGATCGCCTGGACAAGGCGCTGGCTGTTGCCCGTGCAGTCGATCCCGGCGAAGGTGGTGTAGCGGTCGGTCGTGCTGGTGATGTCGTCCATGGCGGCGGTTGTCCAACTGAGAAGCCTGACCGGACCATTCCCGATCCGGCCGGCACCGCCATAGTCCCCGTGAACGAAAGACGCAATGCGTTCACGAACGGCATTCAGCCCGCACGGAAATCAGATACCAAGCCGCCGCCGCACCTGCTCCATGTGATTGCGGCCGACCGGAATGCGCGGGTTTCCCGGAGCATCCATCACGATGACCATCCTGCCATCCTCCCGCAGCAGGCCGGTGGCGTGGCTCAGGCCCACGATATAGCTGCGGTGAACCCGCACGAACGCATCGCCGCCCAGGCCCTGCTCCAGCTTCCGCAGCGACATCGGGCAGAACAGCGATCCCGCCGACGTCATCACGCTGGTGTAATGCCCGTTCGCCTGAAGATAGATCGCCTTCTCCGGGTCGAGCAGGAAGACGCCGTCATGCCGCGAGATCGGCAGCTTGGCGAGAGCCGTGGAAACCTCGGCCGCTGTCAGCGGCCGCGACCGGCTCGGCACGGCTTTCGGCGGCGCCGTCCATCTCGAACAACACCATCGCGAGAGCGCCCCCTTCCTCCCGCCGGGAAGGCGGTCGGCGTCAAGGCTGACGACACGGACCATCAGGGTGCGGTCAGGCAAGGCGATGATCAGGCTGGCCGGGCCGTGGGCCGCTGACTTCAGCAGCCATTCAACCTTCTGCCGGCTGGATGGCGGATGCAGATCCAGGATGGAGCAACCCAGCAATGTCCCCGGCGGGCGCCCCAGCAGGTTCCTCGCCATCGCGTCGCAGTCGGTGATGCGCCAGGATTTGTCCAGCAGGACCAGCCCGATTTCGAGCTTCTTCAGGCGGTAGCTGAAGCTTTGCAAGTCGGGCTCCACCGGGTCACGCGTATGACCAGACCAGAGCTATACAAGTCGCCGGACCACACTGTCGATGCGGCACCGTGCCCGTCCATCGCACCGCGGGCCGGACCCGCCGCAGTGGTCATACCACACCCGGATAATCAATTCCGACAGCTCCGCATCCCATATCGAAAGCGAACGTTTCGAAAATCCAAGGACCAAGCCGATGAACCACGGCCTCAAGAAAGCGGCCCCCCTGTTGCTGGGCGCCGCGATGCTGACGGCTTGTGCCGGATTGAACCCGCCTCAACAGGCGGCGACCGATCCGGCCTATGAGGCGCGCCTCGACCAGTTCACGAACCATCGCTGCAACGACCGCACCGCCGGAGCGCTGCAGGGAGCGGGCATCCCCGCCAACAGCATCACGGAGCTTTATTATACCGAGGTGATGGACAACACGAACGACAGGATCTCCCGCTACATCGCCTGGATGCGGCTGGCCGGACAGCCCGGCCAGTTGGTGGTAGAGAACGATGGCATGACCTGCCGCGCCATGCAGATCTACACCCGCTACGGGGCGAAGGTCGAAGGCGTCTCCTCCTACTGATCCCTCCTATTCGCCGACGAAAACCGCGCGCTCCCCCCCAAGCGACCGCGGCAGCCGGCCACCTGCCGCCGCTTCGCTTCGGTCAGGCACCGCGCCAGTTCCGGGTTGCGCGGGTTCAGCGAACAGGCCTGCGCATGCGCCGCCAGCCCTTCGTCGAAGCGGCCCTGCGCATCCAGCGCCAGGGCCAGGTGATGATGGAAATGAGCGTGGCGGGGAGCGGACGGCTATGGCGGCCCGCTGGGCCGCCTCCGCCCTGCCATGCCGCCCCTGCCCGGCATATAGCAGCCCCAACTGATGATGGACGGCGGCACTGCCGGAAGCATCTGACAAGGCGGCGGTCAGGGAAGCCTCCGCCTCCTCGTCGCGGCCCTGCCGGGCCAGCGCCAGTGCCGAGATGCAGGTGGTACAAGCGCCCGGTCGGGAGCCAGCCTCAGCGCCCGCCGGTGCGCCGCCTCGGCCTTGATGAAGCCGCCCTCGTGCTGGTCGATCAGACCGATATCGTCATGGGCCGCATCGGCATCCGGGTACAGGTCAAGGCAGTGGCGCAGCCGCGCCCGCGCCTCCTTCATCATTCCGGCCGCCCGCAGCCGCCGTCCGTCGATCAGGGCCTCCGCCGCGTCGCCGGCCGCTGAACAGCCCGCCTTCCAGCGGCAGCATCGAGCGGCAGTGCGCCGTCGCGGACATAGCCCTCGATCAGCGGCCTCCAGGCGTCGAAGCGGTGGAGCATCGCCGGCACCTCATGCCCGACGCCGCGCAGGCTGCGGACTTGCACGCCCTCCAGATGGGCGACGCGCCGGGCGCAGTGGACATCCAACAGATCGGATTCGCCGAAGATGATGTCGGTCTTCCGGTCCGGCGGCGGGCCGGCTGAGATAGGGGAGCAGGTCGTCGAAGCGGCGTATCCGGCCGGTTGCCGATATAGGCCCGGCTCCGGCTGCCGGGCAAGCTTCAGCAGGGTTTCCGGCCCGATCGCCAGGATATGATCGGCATTCACCAGCGTCCCGAACAGCAGCGCCGCATAGGCGCCCATCGAGTTGCCGATGCACATGACGGATCGGGGCGCTATTTCCTGCATGATGATCCGGATGCCTTCGGCAGCGGATTCGATACAGTCTCCGATCCCCGGAATACCGTCCCGGTACCAGCAATTGCCGGGGATGTTCACGAAGAGCTTGTTGACGGCGATATCCCTGAACGTGCCGTAGAACGAGAAGCGCCCCGGCTTTTCGTTGATGTGGGAAAAGACGATGACCAGACGGTCGGAACCGGCGCACCGCTCGACCTTGCACCACTCGACCCGATCCGCCACGGTGGACTCTCCGGCGTCTGACATGCCTCACCCCTGAAGCCGCGAAAGTCTTCAGCCTGCCCTGCCGGGGTTAACAGCCCTTATGCGCGGCGGTGACAATGCTGTAACCAGCTATTTGCTGAAATCCCATTCATCTGTTGCAAAAACAAGGCCCTGATGACCCGCTTACCCCAAAAGAACGCGGCGATAAAATATCATCTAAACATAACTTGCACCCCCGATACCTCCATGCCAGACAAGAAACGACATAGCCCATGGCAGAAGCGGAGACCCCAGGGATGGCCGGCGAATCGCAGCATCGCTATAGGACGGTTTGGATTTCCGATATTCATCTCGGGACACGCGGATGCCAGGCCGAGCCGCTTCTAGACTTCCTGCGGTCTGTCGAATGCGACACGTTGTATCTGGTCGGCGACGTCATCGATTTCTGGCGGATGCGCCGCGCCCGCTACTGGCCGCAGAGCCATAACGACGTGGTCCAGAAACTCCTGCGCAAGGCCCGCAAGGGCACCCGCGTGATCCTGACGCCGGGCAACCATGACGACATGCTGCGCGGCTATCTCGATCACGAGTTCGGCCGCATCCTGGTGGTCGGCGACGCCATCCACGAGACGGCCGACGGCCGCCGGCTGCTCGTCATCCACGGCGACCAGTTCGACAGCGTGGTGGCGCGCGCGCCCTGGCTCGGCCACTTGGGCACCCATGCCAACGCCGCATCCCAACTGGTCAACCAGTGGTTCAACTGGGGCCGGCTGAAGCTGGGATATCCCTACTGGTCTCTCTCGGGTTACCTGAAGCACAAGGTCAAGCACCGGGGCCAGTTCATCGCCAACTATGAAAACGCCCTGGTCGAGGAAGCCCGGCGGCGCGGCGTCGATGGCGTCGTCTGCGGCCACATCCACTATCCGCAGCACAAGACGCTGGATGGCATTCTCTATTATAACGACGGTGACTGGGTCGATAACCGCACGGCCCTGGTGGAGCATGAATCGGGCGAGCTGGAACTGCTGCGCTGGCCCGAAGCGGCTAGCGGTCAAGCGGACGGCCGAGGTGATTTCCCTGGTATCCTGACGGCCTTGCGCATCGCCTTCCGGCCATCGAACAGACCAAGCTCCGGCACCGGATGGCTGACGAAGCGGACGCTCACGCGCGTCCCGCCGGCGCCCGAGTCCGTTTCGATACCGCCGCGCAACTGCCGCGCCAACTGCCGGACCAGCCGCATGCCTAAGCTGGCCTGATGCCGCTCCAGATCGGGCGGCAGGCCGATGCCGTCGTCCTCGACGCGCAGTTCGACCTCGCCGGGGGAGCGGCCCTCCAGGATGACCCGCACCTCACCGCCGCCGACCCGCAGGCCGCCATCGGCCGGGTAGGCATACTCGACGGCGTTCGAGATCAATTCGTTGGCGATCAGGGCCAGCGGTGTGGCCTCGTCGATCGGCAGGTCCAGCGGACCGTCGCGCCGGCAGATGACGTCGATGCCCGGCTTGGACTGATTGAGGCACATCTCGCGCAGGAGAGCCGCGAAGTCCATCCGGTCGGGCTCGTCGGTCAGGTATAGCTGTTCATGGACCTGGGCGACGGTCTGGATGCGCCCACGGGCCTCGATGAACTGCTGAAGGGTTTCGGGATCGGTGATGGTGCGGTTCTGAAGGCTCAGCAGGCTTGAGATGAGTTGCAGGTTGTTGCGGACCCGGTGCTGGATCTCCAGCAGCAATATGTCCTTCTGCTGCAACAGCCGCGCCCGCTCCGCCGCCGTCCGGCTCAATTCCGCCTCGACGCATTTCTGGCCGTCGATGTCGGTGGCGCTGCCGAACCAGCGCATGACCCTGCCATCGGAATCGGTCACGGGAACCGCCTGCCCCAGATGCCAGAGATAGCTGCCATCGACCCGCCGCAGCCGGTATTCCGCCTGCCAGGGCTGGCCGAGCGCCGCGGCATCCCGCCATGAGGAGATAAGATGCTCCAGATCTTCCGGATGGACGAAACCGCGCCAGTGCTTCGGATCGGAACTGTCGGGCGAAGCGCCGGAATATTCGAACCAGCGCCGGCTGTAATACTCGATCATGCCGGACGCATCGGTGATCCAGACGATCTGCGGCAGCGCTTCCGCCATGTCGCGCAGGCGCTCGTCGCTGACGTTCTTGAAGCCGGCGTCATCGCTCCCGCCGGCCGGGGGTTCGGGAAGATCTCGCCGTCCCGCCGCCGGCTCCGCGCGCCGCCGCCTTCCGCATCACGGTCCGCGCGGTGCCCGCCGCCAGCAGGCCGGAAACCAGGGCCGCCACCAGACCCGCGATGGCGATGGGCTGAAGCGTGAAGACGGCGCCCGGAACGGGCGATCCGGGCATGGAGCCCGCGGGCACCACGGCGCCGGTCACGGTCGGGGTGGCGACCTGTTCGACCACGCCCGCCGCCGGAGGCGAAACACCGGACCGATCGAGCCCTGGTCGAGCATGGGCGATACGGCGCTCAGCAGCAGCCCTGGGATCGCCGCCGCCGCCGCAATCAGCCATATGCCGCTGCGATTACCCATGTTCGCTTTCATTCCGGGTTCCAGCTACGGAAACACCGTCAACTGCCGGTAGTTCAGCGCTCATTCAATTTGACCCGAATTTTCCGCACGGACCACTTGGATCGCACCCTATCGCGCCGACCACCAAAGAACCGATAAGGCGATGAAGATGTAGCGCCCGACCTTGCCGATCGCGACAAGCACGGTGAAACGCAGCAGATCGACCCGCAAGGCGCCGGCCACCACCGTCAGCGGATCGCCGATCACGGGAACCCACGCCAGCAGAAGCGACCACAGGCCATACCTGTTGAACCAGCCGACCGCCCGGTCGTAGGCCGCCGGCTTCAGCGGGAACCAGCGGCGATGCCTCAGATGGATCAGGAACCGCCCCAATCCCCAATTGATGATCGATCCCAGAACATTGCCGAGCGACGCGAACGTCACCAGAAGCACGGGGCTCTGCTCGCCGGCATGTCAGCAATCCCGCCAGCAGCAGTTCCGACTGCGCGGGCAGGATGGTCGCCGCCACCAGCGCCGCCGCGAACAGCCCGCCATAGGCCGCCAGATCGCCGGTCATGCCAGCCGCATCAGTTGTCGGCTCATCGTCCGCCGGCTCATCGTCCGAACGGCAGCATCAGGGTCCAGCGGACACCGGGATCGACATTCTCCACCTCGAATCCGGGCCTCGATCTGACCGGCCAGGGATTCGATCAGGCGCATGCCAAGGCTCTCGCTGCGCCGGCGGCTGCGCGCTTCAAGGAATTGCGGAGCGATGCCGGGACCGTGGTCGCGCACGATCAGCGACAACCCCGCCCCGCCTTCCTCTTGCATCTGAACCGGCATACCCGAAGAAGATCTCGATCGGCTGCTCGGGCGTTCCCGGACCGGCATGCTTGAGCGCGTTGGTCAGAAGCTCCACCGCCAGAAGCCCCAGCGGAATGGCCGCATCGGTCGGGATCTCGATGCGTCGCGGCATCGATGGAAACGCTGCCCTCGCCGCCATACAGGGTGCAGAGCGTGCGCAGGTAAGAGCCGAACTCCACCCTGCTGACATCGTCGTTCTTATAAAGCTGCTCATGGACCTGGGCGATGGCGCCGACGCGGGACACGGCATCCTCGAAAGCCTGCCGGCTCCTCGGGTCTTCAAGCTGGCGGCCCTGAAGGTTCAGCAGGCTGGCGACCAGTTGGAGCGAGTTCTTGACCCGGTGGTTGACCTCCTTCAGCAGCATGTCCTTCTGGGCGAGCAGCGCCTCCTTCTCGCCGAGCACGCTGCGCACGCGCTCCTCGCTGCTCCGAAGATCCGCCTCCGCCTGCTTTTCCTGGTCCACGTCATAAAGGACGATGACGCTGCCGATGATGGCCCCGGCGGCATCGACGACCGGAGCGCCGCAGACCTTGATCCAGCCGGTCGTGCCGTCGCCCCGCTGGTACAGGAACTCATCGCCCTCGATGAACTCGCCCTTCAGCGCGCGGGCGAGCGGCCATTGCTCCGCCGCCACCAGGGTACCGTCGGGATGCCAGCCGACCCACTCGCCATAGGCTTCGACGCTGGGCGATTCCAGCACCGGATGGCGCAGGATCTCCTCGATCCGGCGATTGCCATAGACGATCCGGCCACCCGGCGCTTCCGCCACCAGCACGCCGGCCGGCAGGCTTTCCACCAGGGCCTCGAACCGGGCCTGATCGCCGGCCATCCGGGCGATCAGCCGCTCCCGCTCGGCTTCCGCCTGCTTGCGTCCGGTTATGTCGCGCACGATGCCGAACAACTGCCCGCCGGAGGTGAAGGGATCGTCGATCCAGCGCCCGCGCGACGCGATCCAGCGCTCCGTCTCCGCACTCTCTCCGGAGGCTCCCGGCCGCACGGCGCGGTACTCGACCGACACGATGCCCTTTTCAGCGATCGCCCGCTCCAGCGCCGCCTGCACCGCCGCGCGGTCGTCGGGGTGGATGACCGACATGGCGGTTTCATGATCGACAACGGTATCGGGGCTCAGCCCATGCAGCACGGCGGCGTGGGGTGACGACATGAACTCGGTCGCCTCGTTCCGGGCGCTCCAGGCCCCCAGATCGGCCGCTTCCAGCGCTATGTTCAGGCGCGCTTCGGTCGCCCGCAGGGATTCGCCCGCCCGCTCCGACAGGATCTGCCGGGTCACGTCGCGGGCGATGATCAGCACGCCTTTTTCCGCCGGCTGACCGCCGTCAGCCTCCGGTTTCGGGCAGTGCGATGAAGTCCATGTCCCAGAAAGTCGGGCCGCGCCCCAGGTCGGTCGCGGCCTGATGCCCCCGCAGGCTGAGCGTCTCGCCGGTCGTATAGACCTTCTCCAGCAGCGCCAGACGCCGAGTGCCGGCATGGTGGGGAAGACATCCGCCACCGTGCGCCCCAGCATGCGGCCCGGCGTCGCCGGGATCGCGGCATAGGCGGCGTTCACCAGGGTGAAGCGCATTTCCGGCCCGCGCACGATGGCGACACCGGCGGGGACCCGATCGACGATGCGCATCAGGAGTTTCGTGTCGGGAACCTCCTGGGCCAGCGCCGAGATGAACTGGCCCAGCGTCTGGCTTGCCGACGCGGTCGATGCGGTCCCCATATCGATGGTCATTGCGGCGGAAAGCTCCGGAAATGCGGTGTTTTCCCGGCGCTTTCCACCAGATCAGCCCATCGCCGGCACTCCCTCGCAAGGCAATCATTCAGAATTGAAAACCGCGAAGGGGTACGGAAGGGGTGGTCACGCCGGTATTGGTTCGGAAACTGCGACATGGGTTTGCTCTACCGCCAGATCAAGCATACCGTCCACCACATTCAGTGTGATCCGCCCGCCGTTTTCAGCAAGTCCGCCGAACAGAAGATGCTCGGCCAGCGGCAGTTTGACCGTGCGTTCGATCAGCCGGGCCAGCGGCCGGGCGCCCATCGCCGGCTCGAAACCATGGCGCGCCAACCATTGCAACGCCTCGTCGCTGACGCTCAGCGCGATGTTCCGGTCGGCCAGTTGAGCCGCCAACTGATCCAGATGCCCGCGAGCGATGCGGCAAACGGTCTCGGGCGTCAGCGGACCGGAAACTCACCACCGCGTCCAGCCGGTTGCGGAATTCCGGCGAGAACAGGCGCTTGATGGCGCCGGCGGCGGCATCGGCGGCGTCGCCGTCATTCCCGCTCATGCCGAACCCGATGGAAGGACGGGCCATCTCGGCCGCCCCCGCATTGGTCGTCATGATCAGGATGACATGGCGGAAATCGATGGTCTTGCCGGTCGTGTCGGTCAGGCGGCCGGCATCCATCACCTGAAGCAGCAGGGCGAACAGGTCGGGGTGGGCCTTCTCGATCTCGTCGAGCAGCAGGACCGCATGCGGGGTCTTCGACACCGCCGAGGTCAGCAGACCTTCCTGATCGAACCCGACATAGCCGGGAGGGGCGCCGATCAGCCGGCTGATCGTGTGCGGCTCCATATATTCGGACATGTCGAAGCGCAGCAGCGGCACGCCCAGCGTGGTGGCAAGCCTGCGGGCGATCTCGGTCTTGCCGACGCCGGTGGGACCCGCGAACAGGTACGACCCCATCGGCTTCTCCGCATCGCGGAGGCCGGAGCGGGCGATCTTGATGGCGGCGGTCACCGCCTCGACCGCCTCGTCCTGGCCGAACACCGCCGCTTTCAGGTCGCTCTCCAGACCGCGCAGCGCCGCCCGCTCATCCATCCCGGCGCGGCGGATCGGCATGTTCGCCATCCGGGCCACGACCGTTTCGATATCGGGCGTCTCGATCCGCCTCGGCCAGTTCCGGCTGGCATCCAGCCTCGCCATGGCTCCGGCCTCGTCCAGCACGTCGATCGCCTTGTCCGGCAGATGCCGGTCGGTGATGTAGCGGGCTGAAAGCTCCACCGCCATCCGGATCGCGTCCCGGCTGTAGATCACGCCGTGATGGTCGGCATAGCGCTCCGCGACGCCTTCCAGGATGGCGACGGCGTCCTCGATCGACGGCTCCATCACGTCGATCTTGCCGAAGCGGCGGACAAGCGCCGGATCGCGCTCGATATGCAGGCGGTATTCGCGGTAGGTGGTGGCGCCGATGCAGCGCAGGGTCCCTGCGGCCAGGGCGGGCTTCAGCAGGTTGGCCGCGTCCATGGCGCCGCCGGCGCCGCCGGCGCCGATGATGGTATGCATCTCGTCGATGAACAGGACGGCGCCGGGAGTGGCGCCGATCTCCGTGATGACGCCCTTCAGCCGCTCCTCGAAGTCGCCGCGATAGCGGGTCCCCGCCACCAGCGCCCCAAGGTCGAGCGTGAAGATGCGCGCGTTCGCCAGGGCTGCGGGCGCTTCGCCCTCCACGATGCGCAGCGCCAGCCCTTCGGCGATGGCGGTCTTGCCGACACCGGGTTCACCGACCAGCACCGGGTTGTTCTTGGTCCGGCGGCACAGGATCTGAATGGTGCGGGCGATCGCGTCGTCGCGGCCGATCACCGGATCGATCCGGCCGGCTTCAGCCTTCGCGTTGAGGTCGATGCACCAGTTCGCCAGCGCGCTGTCGGCGGCCGGCGCTCCCGTCTTGACCGGATCGGAGGCGTCCATGGCCCGGCGCGGCGACTTTTCCCGGCGGCGCGCGGCCACGTCGCGCTGGACCATGTGTTCGACCACGCGGTCACGGGTGACGCCGTGGCGCCGCAGGATCGTCGCCGGGGAGGCGCCGCGATCGACCAGAAGCGCCAGCAGCAGGCAGGCGCCGTCGCAGGGCGTCTCCGGCTTGAAACGCTCCGCCCGCTCCACCGTCCGCTCCAGCGGATTGTCGGTCGTGTGGCGCTCCGGAATGCGGGGCAGCAGCCTGTCCACTTCCCCGTGAATGATGCGCGGGTCGGCGCCGCAGGCCAGCAATGCCGCGACCGCGTCCGGATCGCCGGTCAGCGAGAGCAGAAGATGTTCCTGGCCAGGGCCGCCGTGACCATATTGCGCGGCCAGTTGATAAGCGTTCCTGACAGTCTGTGCGGCGGCGCTGCTGAGCATATACGGGCCTCTCCTGTCCTGGTGAGCGCGCTCCGCGAACCCCTCATGAGTCCCGATGCCGCGCTCCTGGATGGATTCTTGAAGCCTTCATGGTAAAATTATCGTTAACCATAATTTCGTTTTGAGACATTCGGCTTTTACTGGCGATTGACCAGAACCGCTCAACTCATACTGGAGTATGATGACCATTCTTTCCCATTGAATATTGCCATGAGTGTGCTTCCGCTCGCCGTTAGGATTTCCGGGTCGCCTTTTGCGCTGATGACACTGCCGTGACGGGCGGCATATTGGATGGTTTCACCAGTTCCACGAACAGTCCGCTTCGTGAAATCTCCATATATCGACCACAAACAGGTGGGCGAACATGCTTCTCCCGCATACGGGCACTGATATTCATGAACTAAATCCGGCCACGCTTGTGGCCAATCTGGACGAGGCGGTGGAAAGCGCCGCCTCAGCACTTATCCAACTCCAGCATTCCGACGGCCATTGGGTCTTTCCACTGGAAGCCGATGCCACTATTCCGGCCGAGCATATTCTGCTCCAGCATTTCCTGGACGAGATCGACCCGGAGGTGGAGGCCGGCCTCGCCGCCTTCATCCGGAGCCATCAGGGCGAGGATGGCGGCTGGCCGCTGTTTCATGGCGGCACGCTCGACCTGAGCTGCACGGTCAAAGCCTACTTCGCCCTCAAGGCGGTGGGAGACCCGATCGACGCGCCGCACATGAAGCGGGCGCGCGAAGCGATGCTGGCCCATGGCGGTGCCGCGCGCTGCAATGTGTTCACCCGCATCCTGCTGGCCCTGTTCGGCCAGATCCCCTGGCGCGGCGTGCCGGTGATGCCGGTGGAAATCCTCAACCTGCCGTCATGGTCGCCGGTCCACATCTCCAGGATCTCGTACTGGTCGCGGACCGTCGTGGTGCCGCTGCTGGTCGTGATGGCCCACAAGCCGCAGGCCCGCAATCCGCGCGGCGTCGGCATCTCCGAACTGTTCACCATGCCGGCCGATCAGGTGGTGGACTGGCACTCCGCCCCGGACGACACGGCGCTGGCACGCTTGTTCCGGGGCATCGACAGCTTCCTGTCGCTGATCGAGCCCAGGCTGCCCAAGTCGGGCCGCCGCACCGCCATCGACCGCGCCGTCCGCTTCGTGACCGAGCGGCTGAACGGCGAGGACGGCCTGGGCGCCATCTTCCCGGCCATGGCCAACACGATCATGATGTTCGACTGCCTGGGATATCCGGCCGACCATCCCGATGCGGTCATGGCACGGCGCGCCATGGACAAGCTCCTGCTGCCGATGGATGGCGGGGAGATCATGGCCCAGCCCTGCCTGTCTCCCGTCTGGGATACCGCACTTGCCTGCCACGCCATGGCGGAAGTCGGCACCCCGGAAGCCCGCCAGTCGGCCCTCGACGGCTCCGCATGGCTGGTCGGGCGGCAGGTGCTGGACGAACCGGGCGACTGGAGCTGGCGCCGTCCCAACGTGCGGCCGGGCGGCTGGCCCTTCCAGTACGCCAATCCCCACTACCCCGACACCGACGACACGGCGGTCGTCGTGATGGCGCTGGACCGCTGCGGGGCCGAGGAGTTCGCGGAATCGATCGACCGGGGCCGCGAGTGGATCGAGGGCCTGCAAAGCGCCAACGGCGGCTGGGGCGCGTTCGACGCCGACAACTGCGCCCACTACCTCAACCACATCCCCTTCGCCGACCACGGCGCCCTGCTCGACCCGCCGACGGTCGATGTCACCGCCCGCTGCATCGGCATGCTGGCGCAACTGGGCTTCAATGCGGAACACAAGCTCCGTCGCCGCCGGCCTGGAGTTCCTCCGGCGCGAGCAGGAGCCGAACGGCTCCTGGTTCGGCCGCTGGGGCACCAACTATATCTACGGCACGTGGTCGGCCCTGTGCGGCCTCAACGCCGTCGGCGTCCGCGCCGACGATCCCATGGTGAGGCGCGCCGTGGACTGGCTGATCAGCCGCCAGAACCCCGATGGCGGCTGGGGCGAAGGCGGAGTGTCCTACTGGCCCGACCGCATCGCCGACGACCGCTGCCCCAGCACGCCGTCCCAGACCGCTTGGGCGCTTGCTGGGCCTGATGGCGGGCGGCGAAGTCGCCAACCCCGCCACCGCGCGCGGCATCCGCTTCCTCATCAACAACCGCAACGCCGCCGGCCTGTGGGACGAGGAAGACTTCACCGCCGTAGGCTTCCCCCGCGTCTTCTACCTCCGCTACCACGGCTACCCCGCCATCTTCCCGCTCTGGGCCATCGCCCGCTACAGGTCGATGGTGGCGGAGGAAACGCGGGAGGTTCCCTGGGGGCTTTGAGTTAGCGTTCCGCACGCATTCTCTAGAGTTTTTAACTTTTCCCACCTACAATCGGGTACCTATTTAGAGCCCGATCGTAGGCGGGATGGAGAAGCGCTATGCCCGTTGATGTTAATGCGGTTGTGGACAGGTTTCTGTCGCTGGGACATGACGCCGGGCGTCCTTTGACACACATCGAAGTGCAGAAGCTTCTGTTTTTCCTGGAAGGCTGGCATCTGGCGACAGTTGGCGACAGCCTCTTCGACGAAGAATTCCAGGCTTGGGCGAATGGTCCCGTCATCAAGACAGTTTACGAAGGCTGCTGCGGTATTCAGCGCACAGCATTCCCAGAAGCGAGATAAAGTCACTCGATTTCGCTGTCTTGGGCAGCCTGACCCTCGACCTGATCTCACGTGTCTTCAAGACCTACAGGGAATACGACCCAGGAGCCCTGATTGGGCTGACGCACCTTCCCGGAACCCCATGGGCACAGGTGCGCAACGCTCATGGCATCGCCAAGGGAGCGACTTCGACTGTGATCATTCCGAAAATTTGCATGAAGGAATGGTTTTCCGAAGTTTTGCACGCCGCATTGGAGCCGGCGAACGACGATCTGGTCGAAGCCAATCCGGAAGACTACGCTGATTGGGCGGAAACTTATAATGCCGCCGAATAAGGTGCCAGGGACGCACATTGTATTAATTGAACCATTTTTGAAGTCAGAAATCGATAAGAGCCGGCAAACAGATAGCCGGCTTGATGGACCTTTTACTCGGCAGCAAAGATATCTTGAAGGCAAAAACCTTGAGGATTACAGCTGGCGGTGTGATTATATACACGCCGAAAGCGCGGCGCGGATATTTGGAACCAGCGGCGATCGCGCAAGTTGTTTACATTCACGTGCGCGTAGACCCAGCCTACGCGACAATCATCGGCTTATGGCTTCCAGAGCGCCAGCGAGGATGGGGCATCCCGCCAGCGCCGAATACCTACGAATTAAGTCTACCCCCCAGCCCGCCGCCGCTTCGGCGCCGCCCGGTCCTCCTCCGCCAGCGCCTGCTCGACATGCCGGGAGAAGACGTATTCCGCCGGCCGCTGGCGGTCGAGCGGGATTTCCGGCGCCATCTCCCCTTCCGTCTTCACACCCTTCCGGACCACCGACAGCGCCTTCAGCGGGTTGCGGATGGTGTCGGCCACCGCCGTCGCCTCGTAGCCGCTGTGGACCATGCAGTCGGCGCATTTCTCGTAGTTGCCGGTGCCGTAGGCGTCCCAGTCCGTCCCGTCCATCAGTTCACGGTAGGTCTTGGCGTAACCCTCCCCCAGCAGGTAGCAAGGCCGCTGCCAGCCGAAGATGTTGCGGGTCGGGTTGCCCCACGGGCTGCACTGGTAGGTCTGATTGCCGGCCAGGAAGTCGAGGAACAGGGGCGACTGGCTGAACCGCCATTTCTTGCCCTCGCCCCGCCGGAAGATATCGCGGAAGAGCTGCTTGGTGCGCTGGCGGTTCAGGAAGTGGGCCTGATCGGGTGCCCGCTCATAGGCGTAGCCGGGCGACACGGTGATGCCGTCGATCCCGGCCGCCATCGCCTCGCTGAAGAAGTCGGCGACCTGCTCAGGCTCGGCGCCGTCGAACAGGGTGCAGTTGATGTTGACGCGGAAGCCGCGCTTCTTGGCTTCCCTGATCGCCGCGACCGCCCGGTCATAGACGCCGGTCTGGCACACCGCCGCGTCGTGCTCTTGCCCGGCTGCCGTCCAGATGGACCGACCATGTGAAGAACGGACTTGGCTTGTACCGGTCCATCCGCTTTTCCATCAGCAGCGCGTTGGTGCACAGGTACACGAAGCGCCGCTGCTTGATCAGCCCCTGGACGACCTGATCCATCTCCGCATGCAGCAGCGGCTCGCCGCCCGCGATCGACACGACGGGAGCGCCGCAGTCGCGCGCGGCGTCCAGGCATTCATCGACGCTCAGGCGGCGGTTCAGCAGCGGGGCGGGATAGTCGATCTTGCCGCAGCCGGCGCAGGCGAGATTGCAGCGGAACAGCGGTTCCAGCATCAGGACCAGCGGATAGCGTTTCACACCGCGCAGGTGGCGGCCGACCACATAGGCGCCGACCATAGCGGATTGCAGCAAAGGAACAGCCATTTCAGCTCACTCGGCAACGGGAGGGATGGCGACTTGGGGAGCGGCGGACGGTTCGAGTTCGACCGGCAGGCGGAAGCGCAACGCTTCCTCGATGCCGGGCAGCGTGCTGACGCGCACCCCGCCCCGCCGCTTCAACGTGGCGATGACGTCCTGGACAAGGTCTTCCGGAGCGGACGCCCCGGCCGTGATCCCGACCGACGAGACGCCGTCGAGCCAGCCGGGATCGAGCGCCGGAGGCATCCTCGATCAGGTAGGCCGGCACTCCGGCCGCCTCGGCGATCTCGCGCAGGCGGTTGGAGTTGGAACTGTTCGCGGCCCCGACCACCAGCACCAGATCGACCTTCGGCGCCAGTTCCAGCACCGCGCGCTGGCGGTTCTGGGTGGCGTAGCAGATGTCGTCGGTGTTCGGCCCGACGATGGACGGGAACCGCGCCTTCAGCGCGTCGATGATGCCCCGCGTATCATCGACGCTCAGCGTCGTCTGGGTGATGTAGGCGACATGGTCGGGCCGCTCCACCTTCAGGCCCGCCACATCCTCGGCCGAGGCCACCAGATGGACGGGACCGGCCAGCCGGCCAAGCGTGCCCTCGACCTCCGCATGACCGGCATGGCCGATCAGCACGACGTCCCGCCCCTGCCTGGAATACCGCGCACCCTCCAGGTGGACGCGCGCGACCAGCGGGCAGGTCGCGTCGATCACCTTCAGGCCGCGCGCCTTCGCGGCCTCGTCCACCGCCGATGAAACGCCATGGGCGCTGAAGATGGTGATGCTGCCCGGCGGCACCTCGTCCACTTCCTCGACGAAGCGCACACCCTTGGCGCGAAGCCGGTCGACCACATGGCCGTTATGGACGATTTCGTGCCGGACGTAGATCGGGGGGCCATAAAGCGTCAAGGCCCTCTCGACGATCTCTATCGCCCGCTCGACGCCGGCGCAGAAGCCTCGGGGTTGGGCCAGGATGACCTGCATGCGCTCGTCCTCTGAGATTATCCAAAGAGCGAACGGAGCCGGGCGGCCCCGTTTGGATGGGTAAGGCTATCGCCCAGGCGAAAACACGACAAACGCGCATTTGGAGCAGTATCGGATGTGCGTACCGCCTGTAGATCGCCGGCCGATGATATCGGCTGCGACTATACATCATATCTGAGATATGCATTTTATTGTCCAAAAAAAGCCGGAAATGAGCATGGCCTCACTCCTCCGGCCTGACCACACCTTTCACCAGGATGATGTTGCCATAAAGCCGCCGCTCTCCCGTCGCAATTATGGCATAGGCGTTACGGGCGCGCTCATAGAAGGCGAAGCGATCCATCTCCGTGATCTGGATCGGTTTTCCCTCGGCACTGTCGATCAGGGACTGGAACTCGTCCACCAGCGGCGTACGCCCGGTTGGGGGCGGCATGATGGCGACCGGTGACTCAACGAAATCATCCAGCGGCAGCAAGGACAGAACAGCCTTGAGCGCCGCCGTCGCGGTGACGCCATCCAGCCTCACCAGACGTTTGGCATCGGCCGATGCCGTATAATTCGCATCGACGATGACGATTTCGTTGCCATGCCCCATATCGGCAAGGATCTGGAGCAGGGCACCATTGAGCAGCGGATCGAGGGTCTTCAGCATGACTGGACATTCCTTCCCCTGGGATGCCGGGCTCTGACGGCCCGATCGCGTAGAACTAAATGGTAAACAACTAAACAGGGAGGATGGCATGGAACTGGAACGGCGAAAACTCGGCCGTACGGATGTCTCGCTCACAGTATTCGGATTCGGCGGCACGTCGCTTGGCAACATGTACCACGCGATCGACGACAAGGCCGCCAACGAGGCGCTCGACGCCAGCTTCGATGCGGGCGTGCGCTACGTGGACACCGCCCCGCTCTACGGCCACGGCCTCAGCGAGCACCGCGTCGGCGGCTTGGCTCCGCCGGGTGCGCGGCGAGGACATCGTGCTGTCCACCAAAGTCGGCTGGCGCCTGTTCCCGGCGCGCGGGCAACCGACCGAGGCCGGCCTGTTCATGGACGTGCCGCCGTTCCGCCGGGGGCTCGACTACAGCTACGACGGCGTGATGCGGTCGTTCGACGACAGCCTTCAGCGGCTCGGCACCGACCGCGTCGATATCGTCTTCATCCACGACGCCGACCGCCGCAACCAGGGCGACGCGTTCGAGCAGCGCTTCAAGGAGGCCATGGAAGGCGCCTACCCCGCCTTGCTGAAGCTGCGCGAGGAAGGCGTCATCAAGGCGATCGGCGCCGGGCTGAACGAGTGGGAAGCCTGCCAGCGCTTCGCCGAGGCCGGCGATTTCGACTGCTTCCTGCTGGCCGGCCGCTATACCCTGCTGGATCAGGAGAGCCTGGACAGCTTCCTGCCGCTCTGCGAGAAGCGCGGCATCGGGATCGTGCTGGGCGGCCCCTACAATTCCGGCATCCTGGCGACCGGCCCGGTCGAGGGCGCTCACTACGACTACGCCCCCGCTTCGCCCGAGATCCTGGAAAAGACCCGCCGCATCGAAGAGGTCTGCCGCCGCCACAACGTCCCGCTGAAGGCCGCCGCCCTCCAGTTCCCGCTCGGCCACCCGACGGTGGCGTCGGTCATCCCCGGCATGGGCAGCCCGAAGCGCGTCGCCGAGAACATGGACCTCCTGGCGCACAAAATTCCGTCCGACCTGTGGGCGGAACTGCGCGTCTGAAGGGTTGATCCGTCAGGATGCCCCGCTCCCCTGACCTGAGCGCGAGGCGATCCGCCAGTAACGGTCAGCAGGAGGGAGGAAGCCATGAGCACCGGCAAGGGTTCCGACGCCGCCGCCCAGATCGAAAAGGCTCTGGACAAGAAGACCGGCAAGGCATCGGGCGACACCGACAAGAGCCCCGAACGCAAGTTCGAGGAGATGGGTGAACGCGACGAGATCCGCGACAAGGCCGGACGCGACCGCGAAGGCCAGCTAGAATCTGTTCAATACCCCCGGAGCGCGCCAACGCGCTCCGGGGCCGGAAAAGGATAACGATAGGAGAGCCGATGAAGATGTTTCTGCTGGGTGCCTTGACGGCAATCGTGATCGCCGTCGCCGCGGGCATCCTGATGCCAACTTTCCTGGGCAAACCCGCCTACGACGCCTTCTCGACCACCAGCGCCCGCGTCGGCGAGGAATCCACGGCCGAGCACCGCTTCGGCAACGAGGCGCGGTAGAAAACTCGTGCTACATTGCCGCAGCACAGCGGCATCGACGATCGAGCGGAGTGGCGGTCCGGTCGAAGGACGGAGTCCCTGGATGGATCAGCCGCCTCCCCCTTCCATACCTCTAAGGTATATGCGGGAATTTATCGGCCGTTCGGGCGTCTTGTCGTAGATCGTTCAGATGGTACGCGCTAGGGGATGCTGAACACGCATCGAAACAGCTGGCCGGTGACCTCGTGCTGAAATTTCAGTCAATTGAGGGAATAAGTCGTGTCTCAATCGTTGTTCAGATAACAGATACACCACAGGACAAATACAGTCATAGTGGTATGATCGATAGAAGAACACAGGCCAGTTGAATAAAAAAATATCCGGCTGCTGTGACTAACGGCATCCCTATCCATCTA
>CAWKET010000039.1:0-317340 GCA_963848585.1 uncultured Alphaproteobacteria bacterium
CTCACATTTGCTAAATAGGCAAGGCACTGGGGTGACTTGTCGAGAAAGCTGGAGGCCAGGGTTGCGATGAAATCGTCTTCCATCGCGGCGACGAAGGCTCCGAAAGGATCTGCTCGTTGACCTTCGGCCATCACTCCACTCCGCAGGCGCTTTTGGCCGGCAATTTATTTCGATCGCGCCGCACGCAAAAATTTCGTGAGATTGGACATATAATATTTAAACATTTATTACGAATGGAATAGTTTTCAAGGCGAACGGAAGCAGCTCCGCCGCACCTCCCCAAGCTATCTTAGCGCATCCGTGCCACACGTGTCATGAGCAACGGTGCCGCATGCCAGTGTCGCAACTACGATTGCATTCAGCCGACTATCGGCATCCTATGGCGTAGAATTTCTTGACCTTATGGACACGTCGCGCCGGATAGTCCGGTACATGCTGACGGCGGGTGGAGGGGCCAAGTCTATGACGGTATCCGGAGAGTGAGCGGCTTGGGCCGGAGCCGGGCGGCATGACCCCCTGGCTGGCGTTCGCGATCTCGCTGATCTATTGCGTCGCCGTCGACAGGGATGTGGATGCGCACGAGGTGGGGCGGCTTGTCTCCGCCTTCGGCGGCAAGGTTGCTCCCGATATCATCGAAGTCGGGGCCACGCACAGGGACCTGTTCCACCGCGCGGTTCAGTATGTCCGCACCCATAAATCCGACGATTTCCTGGCTGAAGCTACACCCATCCTGACGGAAAGGCAGCGTCTGTCCATCCTGCTGAACATGGTCGACAGCGCCCTGGCCGACAGCCGGGCCGAGCCGGAGGAGCGAAAACTGCTGGCGAAATTTCAGAAGGCGCGTTCGGCATTTCCGACGAGCGCTTCCGTCCGTATTTCGAGGTGATCCTGCTGAAGAACGACCGGGGTATTTTCACCGGGGCCGGTGTCCGCCCGGCTGATCCATCCGCGCCGAAGTCCTGCCGCCGAAATTCCTCCCAAAGTACAACCGTCGGCCTGTACCAATGGACGGTGGGAACCGCTATCCTCCCGATCCACATCCATAACCGGCGGCCAGAAGCCGGTGGCATAAATCGGGAGGAACCCGCCCATGCGGCATCTCGTCACCAGTCTGCTCACGATGGCGATGCTGCTGCTCAGCACCCCGCTCATCTCCCAGGGCTTCGCCGCGGACCGTCCCGCCGTCAGGGTCGGCGTCCTGAAATTCGGCACGGTCAACTGGGAACTGGACACGATCAAGACCCACAAGCTGGACGAGGCGGAGGGCATCGATCTCCAGATCGTCGATCTTGCCAGCAATCAGGCGACCCAGGTCGCCTTGCAGGGCGGCGCCGTCGATATGATCGTGACGGACTGGCTGTGGGTTTCCCGGCAGCGGGCGGACGGGGCGGATTTCACCTTCGCGCCCTATTCCACCTCGGCCGGCAGCGTGATGGTGCCGGCCGAATCGGACATCCGGTCGCTCGCCGACCTGAAGGGGCGCAGGCTGGGGGTGGCCGGCGGGCCGCTGGACAAAAGCTGGCTGATGCTGCGGGCGCTGATGATCCGGAAGCACGGCTTCGACCCTGACAAGGACACCGCCAAGGTCTTCGGAGCGCCGCCCCTTCTCAACGAGCAGGTCCGCAATGGCGGGATCGACGCGGTGCTCAACTACTGGCACTTCGCGGCACGTCTGAAGGCGGCCGGCCTGCGCGAGGTCGCGACCGTGGAGCAGATCGCCCGCGAGCTTGGGATCGGGACCGACGTGCCGATCATCGGCTATGTCTTCAGCGAAGCCTGGGCCGGCAAGAACGGCAAAGCCGTGCAGGGCTTCCTGCGCGCCTCCCAGGCCGCCAAGGCGATCATGAGCAAGAGCGACGAGGAATGGCGACGCCTCGCCCCGCTGACGAAGGCGGAGGACGACGCCACCCTGACGGCGCTGCGCGACGGCTACCGTGCCGGCATTCCGACGGCATGGGGTACCGCGGAGCGTGACGATGCCGCCAAGGTGTACGACATCCTGGCCAAGCTTGGCGGGCGGGAACTGGTCGGGGATTCGCCCCATCTGGCCGCCGGGACTTTCTGGGCCGGATCGTCGTTCTGATGGTGTTGTCAAAGATGGGCCGCCTGCCGGCCCATATTCTGTCGCTTCTGGTCCTGATCGTCATCTGGGAAGCCGCGGCCCTGTTCGCCGCAAGCCGCCTGCTGCCCGGACCGGGCGCCGTGGCGTTGCGGCTGGTCCGGGAAGTCACCGAGGGCGGGCTGCTGTTTCATCTGGCCGTCACGCTGGCGCGGGTCGCGGCCAGCTTCGCCATCGCCATGGCGATCGGGACCGCGCTGGGCATCGCGATGGGCCGCATGCCGCTGCTGGACCGCTTTCTGGATGGCTGGCTGGTGCTGTTCCTCAACGTGCCGGCGCTGGTGACCATCATCCTGGCCTATGTCTGGTTCGGCCTGACGGAGTCCGCCGCCATCGCGGCGGTGGCGGTCAACAAGATCCCCAACGTGATCGTCACCCTGCGGGAGGGCGCCCGTACGCTCGATCGCGATTACCTGGAGATGGCGGAGGCCTATCGATTGGGGCCGATGAAGACCCTGCGACATATTGTCCTGCCGCAGCTCTATCCGTACCTTCTGGCGACGGCGAGATCCGGTCTGGCGCTGATCTGGAAAATCGTTCTGGTGGTCGAACTGCTGGGACGCAGTAACGGTATGGGATTCCAGCTACAAGTGCTGTTCCAGCTATTCGACGTGACCGGCATACTGGCATATACCATCGCCTTCATCGTCGTCGTCCAGATCATCGAGTTCGCCGTGCTGCAGCCGCTGGAAATCCGGGCCGGGCGCTGGCGCCGTTAACGCATTTTTGTTGCACTGCACAGCAATTTGCCGTTACAGCAGTATTAAGCAAATATGTCGTCTGGAACGAATTCACGTGTTGAGGCGTTTCATGTCTTATGTGCTTCTTGTTGTCGCATGCTCTGACCGGCCAGCCCGGTGAGTGCCGCGAGCACCATCTTCCCCTTCCCCAGATCACCAACGCCACGGCCTGCCATCTTGGCGGGGCGGTACGTCTGCGTGAGTGGGTCGCCGATCATGAGGGCTGGCGTCTCACCGATGTGAAGTGCTTATCCAACTCAAAAGTGGCATCGGCGCAAAATTAACAGTTTGGTTACAGACAATAGTTAACGTCACTCTCCAGACACCTTCTCATCTCGCCGAGGGCCTGCCATGGTGAAGCAAGACGATGTGATCGAACGTACTTCGATCGTGACCTATGCCCTGCTTGAAGAACTTCACGAAGTTCTCGCGGATGCCAAGAATCCCGATGAAACCAGCCTTGGAGTCATCATGGGACTGGCGATGTTTCTTGATGAGAAGATCGGGCCGATGCGCTCGCAGAAGCTGATGTCCCAGGCGCCCGGCATCATCCTGAAGACCGATGCCCATGTCACCGACGAATTGATGCAGCGCTTCGCGCCGGTGCTTCGCGCTTTCGGCACCCATCTGGCGGAGTTCGCGGCCGCACCCGTAGCGGCGCGTCCGCTGACCAAGGTCAGCTGACGTTCACTGATCGATCCGGCGGGTGTGACCCAGGACACAGTCATGCCGGCCGGAAGACGTCAAGTTCCTCTTCGTCGGGAGCAAGCTTCGTGCTGGCTCCGGCAACCGGGCCGGCCGACGGCCTGACCGAGGGGGATATCATGAGAAGCACCGCCGGAAGACTGGCCCTGGGCCTCGGCGCACTCAACCTCGCAACCCTGATCCTGATGGCGGCCGTCTCCGCGGATGACGGTTTCTGGGGCATCGGGAACAAGACCCTGCCGCCGGGAGCGCTGCCGGTATCGGCGATCGCGCGCGGCATCGAAGAGACGGGCATCACTCACATCTACGCGATCGATGCCGGGCGCAACGTCTATGAAGTCAAGGCGCTCGATCCGGCCGGCAAGCGGGTCCGGCTGACCGTCGATCCGCTGACAGGCGCCATCCTTGCGCGTGCGGTGTCCTGACGGGTTCGAGGAAATTGATGGAGCGGGGCGGCAACCGGGTGCTGCATTAAGCCGGTGTCGATGGTTATTATGGCGTCGCCTCTCCAACCATCGGTGCTGATGTGACCACGAACTCCCCCGGCCTGCCCGACGCCGCGCAGGAACGCGCCCGATGGACCGCCAGCGGCCCTGTCTGGGACCGCTGGTCCGACCCGATGGCGGACATGGCCGACCGCCTCAACCTGCCACTGCTCGACGCCTGCGGCGTGATGCCCGGTGAAACGGTGCTCGATCTGGCATCGGGAGCGGGCGAGCCGGCATTGAGCGCCGCCAAGCGCGTCGGTCCCGGCGGCCACGTTATCGGCATCGACTTTGTCCCGGCCATGCTGGCGGGTGCGATCCGGCGCGCGGCCGGCTTCAGCGGGACCAGACCCGACTTCGTCGTCGGCGATATGACGACCCTGCCCTTCGCCGATGGTCATTTCGACCGGGTGACCTGCCGGTTCGGCATCATGTTCGTTCCCGACACCCGGTCATGCCTTGCCGAAGCGGCGCGGGTGCTGCATTCCCACGGCAAAGCCGCTTTCATGGTCTGGGGTCCGCTGGCCGACAATACCCTGTTCTCGGAACTGGACGCCGCGGTGACGGAGGTGCTCGGCCCCGACCCGGCGCAGTCCTTGCTGCCCCTGTTCCGCTTCGAGGAGCCCGGCTATCTGGCGGAAATGATGGCTGAGGCCGGTTTCCGGAACGTCACGGAAGAATCGCTGCGGCCGACGGCGCGGGTCCCCTTGGACAAGCCGTTCTGGCGCGCCTCGCTCGACATGCTGTTCGCCCCCCGTCTGGCATCGGCGCCCAAAGGCAGCCGCGAGCGGATCGAAGAGGCGGTGAAGGCGCATTTTTCCGGAGTGGCGGTCGAGGGCGTCTGCCCGTTGCACCTTCACGCCAAGATCATATCGGACGGGTGAAGATCGCGGCTGATCGGAGGCCTGACTCGGCGCTGGATCAGCACTCTTTACCCAGGAGGGTCGATGACTACGAGGATGCCGAACAGCATCGCCACATCACCCTCCGGTCCGCCGAGCGGCAGGACGAGTTCCTGGAAGTCGAGATAGCCGCGCCCGCACCAGCCGAGATCGCCGCTGCGCCATGCCGGTTCGCGCCTGCGCACCACTTCCAGGGCGCGGGCGATTGGCGGCCGCCCTGTGCTGATCGGTCAAGCCCGTGCCAAGGGGCCTGCCGGTCAGCGGCGTGTGGTGCAGCCATGACAGCTTCTGTCCCGCCACGCGATAGGTGAAGCGGGGTTCCCGCTCGTTCACATTCAGCAGGAACACGTTGCCGAGCAGGTTCGGGAAATCGGCTGGGTCGATATCCCGCCGGGACGGCAATCCGGAAGCGCTCCGGCCGCCGCTGAAGCCAGTAGTCATACAGGGTCTTCAGCTTGGAATGCGCCCATGGCGGCAGGTGCTGGCCGGTCAGGCTGGCATCGACTGCGAGAACGGGATCCAGGGTGGCGATGTGGCTCATGCATGCCAGATTATCTACCCCTAACGATTAAGTCCAGTTAATCAATAATTTTTCTTAAATACTTTTTCGGGATATGGCGCTTTCGCCACATGGGCATGCCAGGGAAACAAGGTCGGTAGATGCCAAAGGAACGACCGGGCGGCTTATGAGTTTAAGAGCCACCCTTTCCCGATCGCGGCAAAGAAGAAATAATGCCCGACCAAGCACCGATCCTTCAACCCGGCCGCACCTGCTGGCGCACCGAGCAGACCAACCGTCTGGCATTGATCGTGGATGCCTGCGATTATTTCGCGGTGGCGAAAGCCGCTATCCAGCGGGCGCAACACTCGATCTACATGATTGGCTGGGACTTCGACCTGCGGCTCAGGCTCGACCCGGCAAATCCGGAGGCGACGGAGCCTGACGAACTCGGGGCTTTTCTGAAGCACACGGTCAACAGCCGTCCCGGCCTCCAGGCCTATATCCTGAAATGGGACATGGCGATGCTGTTCACCCTGAGCCGTCAGATACTGCCGGTGCTGGCGCTGGACCTGATGACCCAGCGGCGAATCCATTTCAGACTGGATGCGCAGCATCCTCCGGGTGCGGCCCACCACCAGAAGATCATCGTCATCGACGACGCGCTGGCGTTCTGCGGCGGCATCGACATGACCGACAGCCGCTGGGATACCCGCGACCACGCGCCCGACAACGAATTCCGCGTCCTGCCCAACGGCTCGCCCTATCCGCCGTTCCACGATGTGACGACGGCCGTGGACGGCGATGCCGCCCAGGCGCTGGGCGAGTTGGCGCGCGAGCGCTGGCACCGCGCCACGGGCGCGCATCTGCCGCCGCCGCCGGCCTGCGAACTCGATCCCTGGCCGGAACGCCTCAAGGTCACATTGAGGAATGTCCCCGTTTCGATCGCCCGGACGTGGCCGCGTCAGGGCAAGTATGAGGAAGTGCGGGAGATCGAGCGTCTTTACCTCACCGCGATCCTGGCGGCGAAGCGGACGATCTATATGGAAAGCCAGTATCTGGCTTCCCACGCCATCCGCGACGCCCTGATCAAGCGGTTGAGGGAACCGAACGGGCCGGAAGTGGTCGTGATCAACCCCGAGTTGGCCGATGGCTGGCTGGAGCAGTCGGTCATGGATACGGCGCGGGCGCTGATGGTGCAGCAGATCCGGAAAGAGGACCGCCACGACCGGTTCCGCATATACTTCCCGGTCAACGAGGCCGGCACGCCGATCTACGTCCATGCCAAGGTGCTGACCATCGACGACCGGCTGCTGCGCGTCGGTTCTTCCAACCTCAACAACCGGTCGATGGGCTTCGACACCGAATGCGATCTGGCGATCGAGGCCATTCCGGGCGAGCAGTCAGCCGAGGAGATATCCGCGACGGTGATCGGCTTCCGCAACGATCTGGTCGCCGAGCATCTGGGCGTCAGCATCGAAGCGGTCGAAGAGGCGCTGGCGGAACGCGGTTCGCTGGTCGCGGCGATCGACGGCTTGCGCCGGGTCGAGGGACGTACCCTGGTGCCGCTGAAGGTCGAGGAACTGAACGAAGCTCAGGAGCAGATGGTCGAAGCCCGTCTGCTGGACCCGGAGCGGCCCAAGCAGGTCGAGCGCGCGCTCAGCCATGGGATCAAGAAATTCGTGACCAAGCCCAACTGGGCGGTGATCGGCGCCGCCGCGGCCGGGTTGGGGATCGCCGCATTTACCGGGCGGCGGCTCTACACGAAGAAATATTCGATCAAGCGTGGTGATGACGACTGAACAGCCGGACCGTTTGAACCGGGACAGTATCGAAGAGAGGATCGAGTACCATGGCGGCAAGGCGCTACCAGGATACCTATGGCCAGAACACCTATGGATCGTGGGCCGCCCGGCGCTCGCTGGCATCGCCGGACCTTGTGGAATACCGCCGGGTGTCGTGGTCGGCGGTATTGGCGGGCGTGGTGGTCGCCATCAGCTTCAACCTTGTGCTGGCAGTCCTGGGTAATCGGGATCGGGCTGACCACGCATCGATCCGGCGCAGGCCGAGTCTGCCACAGGCTTCCACGCTGGGCATCGCCGCCACCGTGTGGTGGATCGTGACCGCCCTGCTGTCGCTAGCATCCGGTGGCTGGGTGGCAGGACGGCTGGCCGGTATGCCGACTCGGCTCGATGGGGCGCTTCATGGTCTTGTCACTTGGGGTATCGCCACGATGCTGATCTTCTGGCTGCTGACCAGTGCGGTCGGCTCGCTGATAGGAGGCGCTTTCTCGGTAGTCGGCAATGCTTTGTCGAATGCGGCGCAGGGAGCGGCGCAGGCGACCGATCAGGTCGATCCGAACAGCTTGCAGGGCATTCAGGACGAAGCACGCGAGTTGCTGGCGCCGAACGGCGGATCGCTGCCGCAGGCCTCGCTGAACGTGCTGAACCGGATCGTCCGTGGTGAAGTCACGCAGGAGGAAATGCAGACGGCCGCGAGCAGTCTCGCCGAGCAGGCGCGGTATCCCGGAGGAGAAAGCTCGGGAAACGCTGAACGACTGGCAGACGCAGTACAACCAGGCCGTGGAGCAGGCACGGCAAGCGGCTCAGACGGCGGCGGAGACGGTGTCGAAAGCGGCACTCTGGTCGTTCCTGGCACTTGGTGCTGGGCGCTGTCGCGGGCTCGCTGGGGCATGGCCGGGGCGCCTGCCGGTGGGATCGGTACTGACGCTGACTGGGGCATGTCTCCATACCGGCATTCCTCATTTTTGAGCACCCGATGACAAGAGATATCTTCGCCGCCGCCATTCTGACCGCCTGCCTCTGGGCTTCGCCATGCTTCGCGGCGCCGGCCGCCGAGCCCATCGTGGCGGTGAATTCCGACCTGCGGGAGGTCGCGGCGCTTCAGAAACTGACCATCGCCGGACATATCGACAAATTCACCGCCGACAAGGACATCGTGCTGGAAGGCTGGGGCCGGCTGTCGTCGGGCGACGGCAATGGCGGCATGATCCGGCTCGACACGGATCTTCCGATCGCCCGAGTCGAAATGGAGACGATGGCGCGCCCGGATGTGGTCGACACCGTCGGCGATCCGGGGCTGGCGTTTTCAGGCTTCAGGATCAGGCTGGTGCTGGAACCGGCGGGGGTGCCGGAGGGATACACGCTCTGCGTCAGCACCGACGATCCGCTTTACGGACAGTTCCGCATGCACGACAACCCGCAGGTGCCCTGCCCGGTCAAGCGTTAGCTGATACGCCTGCGACGTGTGAACTACGACGGCGAAACCGTCATGCAGGCGGAACCCTGGCTGGACAGGCGGGCGCAGGCGCGGTCGGCGCTGGCGGAGGACACGCCGATCAGGCGGGCGCGGTAGAGGCGGCCGGCGGGCGTATTGACTTCCATCACCGCAGACTCGGGCGGGCGTCAGCAGATCCGGGACGGCGCGGCGCGCTTCCTCCACCGCCTTGTTGCTTTCGGTCGGCGAGCGGAAGGCGCCGACCTGGATGCCCCAGTCTCCGGCGGGGGCGGAGGCCAGTTGCACCGGAGCTGCGGGCGTCGGCCTTGCGGCCGGAAGAGGGGCGGCCTGGAACGGGAGCGATGGGGAGTGCCGATGCCGTCACGACCGGGCGTGCCCGTGGCGGAGCGATGGTGGCGGCGACAACCGTGCGGTCCGGGACGCTGGGCGCCGGGATCGCCGCGTACATCGTGTCCGCGACGCGGCGACTCGGCTCGAGCACCGTCGAGCTGCGGCGAGATCATCGCGACGTAGTTGCGTGTTTCGCTGGGAAGTCCGCGGTCGCCGGTCAGATATTCGCCATAGCGGCCGGGACCGGCATTGTAGGCGGCGAGGAAGCCGGGCGAGCCGAATTTCTCATACATTTCACGGAGATAGGCCGTGCCGGCCATGATGTTGTCATGCGGCTCGAACGGGTCGGAGCCGAGACCGTGCCTGACGCGCAGTTCCTCGTAGGTCGAGGGCATGACCTGCATGAGGCCCATGGCCCCCGCCCGGCTGACGATCGGCTTGCCGTTCATGTGGGTGCGGCCGCCGCTCTCCACCTTCATGACGGCGCGAATCCACTGCTCCGGCACGTCGAACCGCTGGGACGCCTCGGCGATATGCGAGGCCCAGGGATCGCCTGTGAGCCCGCCGGTATAGCTGCCCGATGCCGCCGGGCTGGAGCCGGAACGGTCCGAGGGCGTGCTTGAGCAGGCGCTCAGCAGGGAGGCCACGAGGCCGAGGGTAAGGCCGATCGCCACGCCGCGTGGCACCGTCCCGCGAAGTCGTCTGACCGGAGCATCACAGGACGGCGTCAATATCGGCATGGTTCAACTGTTATGTGAAGATAGGGCTATAAGTTAATAATATCGTTTGGGGTTTCCGGTCAACAGTTTCGTCTGTCAACAATCCCCCCTGCCCTCTCGCACCGTCCCGGCGAGGCGGAAGCACGGCTGATCAGGGCCATGCTTCCCGGATATCGCCGCCTTGAGGATAGCCGTATCAGTAGCCGTAGGACTGCTGCGGCTGGTGGTTCTGATCGCCCTGATTGAACTGCCCGCCGCCGTCGAGGTCGCCGCCGTTGAAATCGCCGGAGACCGATGCCGGCCAGTTCGGGGAAGCTGCGCTCGACGATGCCGATCAGCACTTCGATACGGTCGGCGGCATGGTCCGCCTTGGACTGCAACTCGTCGTATTTGCGGCGCAGCTCTTCAAGCTCGGCGCGGGCGCTGTCACGCTCCTCGACGACGGCGCGGTGTTCGTAGCGCTGCTCGTCCAGCTTCTTCGACACGCTGTCGATCACCCGATCGATACGGGCAAGGGCACTGTCCAGCTTGGAAATCTGGCTGTCGGAGGAGTTTTGAAAGTCGCTCATTCTAATCTGCTTGCCTGTCTGAAGGTGCCCCATGGGCGGTCATTGATCGCGCGCACCGAATTTCGGGTCAACCTTTTAATCGCTATTCCTTTCCAGTTTCCAAATAAAGTCTCTCCCAGATCGTACAGGCGTTGTGAGTTGCCGCCCCCAGCGCCGTATTGTCGAAAATACACCAGACAGGCGCCCTTGCCGCATCCGCGGCCACCATCCGCTCGATCGCGGGCAGCCGGTCGGGCGCGTAGTCGGAGTGGTAGATTTCCGGCGAGCCGTGGAGGCGGTGATAGATCAGGCCGTTCCAGCCTCCCGGCGGCTCGCCGCCGGGGTCGGCGGCGACACGGGCGACGCGGAAACCGGCCAGCATCTCGTCCGGGCCTTGAGTCCAGGAACCAGCTTGGATGGCGCGGTTCCCACACGACGTTCCCGTCGAAGCGGTCGCGCAGCAGGCCCAGGAACGCCTCGATGCGCTTGGGCTGGAAGGGGAAGCTGGGGGGAAGCTGGACCAGCAGGGGGCCGAGCCGGTCGCCCAGTTCGCGCACTTCGCCAAGGAAGCGGTCGAGCAGATCGGCGCAGTCGGTCAGGCGCCGTTCGTGGGTGATGGCTTTGGGCACCTTGACCGCGAAGCGGAAGCCGTCCGGGACGGATGCGGCCCAGCGGGCATAGGTCGCGGGCTTGTGCGGCCGGTAGAACGAACTGTTGATCTCGACCGCCGGGAGAAAGCGCGCGTAGCGCTCCAGATGGCTGCCTTCCGCCGGGAAGAAGCTCGCATGCTGACTTGGGATCGACCAGCCGGCGCAGCCGATGAATACAGGAAATTCGCTCATGCCGCCTCAACGGCGGCATGAGCGGTTTGGTTTCCGGCTTCAGTAGAGCAGGTCGCGGAAGAGCAGCGATACTTCCGGCACATAGGTCACGATCATCAGGCAGGTCAGGATCACCAGCACGAAGGGCACCAGCGGCGCCGACGATCCGGTCCAGCGGAATCCGCGCCACCTGACAGGCGGCGAACAGGTTGACGCCGAACGGCGGCGTGATCATGCCCAGCGCCAGGTTGACCACCATGATCAGGCCGAAGTGCACCGGATCGATGCCGAAATGGCTGGCGACCGGCGCCAGGATCGGCGCCAGCACGATGATCGCGGCGGAGGTCTCGATGAACATGCCGATGCACGAACAGGGAGGCGTTGACGCCGAGCAGGAAGCCAGCGCCGGGCTCTTCAGATCGTCTGGACCAGCCACTCGCCGATGGCGACCGGGCACGCCGGCCCGGGTGATCAGGAAGGCGAACAGCCCGGCATTGGCGATGATGAACATGATGACCGCCGACGAGATCACCGATCTTGCGCAGGATCGGCGCCAGGTCGCGACAGCCTGATCTCGCGGTAGATCACCATGCCGACCACGCAGCGCGTAGAACACCGCGACGACCGACGCTTCGGTCGGCGTGAAGATGCCGCCATAGATGCCGCCGAGGATGATGACCGGCATCAGCAGGGCCAGCGCCGGCCTTGTCAGGCGGCGGCGAACGCTGAGCTGGCCGTCGCCGTCGTTCTTGCCCCAGCCCCTTGATGCGGCACCAGACATAGACGAACAGCATCAGCGCCGCCGCCGATCAGGAGGCCCGGCCCGATGCCGGCGATGAACAGCTCGCCGATGGAGACCTCGCGCCGACACGCCGTAGAGGATCATCGGGATCGACGGCGGGATGATCACGCCCAGCTCGGCCGAGGTCGCCTGCAGCGCGGCGGCGAAGGGTGCGGGATAGCCGTGCGGACCAGCGCCGGGATCAGGATCGCGCCGATGGCGAAGGTGGTGGCGACCGCTGGAGCCCGACACCGCCGCGAAGATCATGCAGGTCAGCACGCAGGTGCAGGCAGGCCGCCCTGGATGCCGCCGACGATGGACTTGGCGAAGTCGACCAGGCGGCGTGGAGATGCCGCCGGTCTCCATCAGGTTGCCGGCCAGGATGAAGAACGGGATGGCGGCCAGCGGGAACTTGTCGAGCGAGACGAAAAGCTGCTGGGCGACCAGCAGCAGCGGCAGGTTGGTGAAGCCCGCGATGCCGACCACGCTCGCCAGCCCGATCGAGACGGCGATGGGGACGCTGAGCGCGAACAGCACGAGCATGGTGATGAGGATGGACGTGCTCATGTCGCGCGCCTCCTCAAGCGCCGACCGTGCGGCGGTCGAGGTAATGGGCGATGACGGCGAGCAGGCTGAAGAAGGCGCCGACCGGCAAGGCCGCGTAGGCCCAGGCGATCGGCACCTCCAGCCCGGCCAGCGTCTGGAACCGCACCCGCCATGTCATCTGGATGCCGAACCACAGGATCACGCCCAGCAGCGTGACGCTGCCAGCGTGATGAAGCCCTGGAGCACGTCTGCCAGCGGCCGGAAACCGAGCGATAGGCCAGATCGATCGCCACCAGCGCGCCGTGCCGGAAGGCGATGGTGATGCCGAGGAAGACCATCCAGATCAGGCAGATGCGGATCAGCGCCTCCGTCCATGTGGACGGCTGTTCGAAGACGAAGCGGGTGATGACCTGAAGAACGCGGCCACCGCCGCGACCACCAGACAGGCGGATGCCGCATGGCCGATCACCCGGTTGATCACCTCTTCGACGCGCAGGAAGATCCGGATCATGAATTTCGCGGATCAGGGCTTGTAATTGCGGATCTGGTCGATCTTGTCCTTGCCGAACTTCTTCGAGTACTCGGCATAGGCCGGCTCCAGCGCTTCCTGGAACTTGGCGCGGTCGACGTCGGTGATCACCTGCATGCCGGCGGCCCGGAGTTCCGCGACGCCATTGGCTTCGACGGCGGCGACCTTCTCGCGCATCGCCTTGGCGGCTACGGCGGCGGCCTCGTGGAACATCTTCTGTTCGTCGGCGCGACAGCTTGTCATAGGTCGCCTTCGTCATCAGGATCATGGCCGGCGAATAGACGTGGCCGGTCAGCGTCAGGTACTTCTGCACCTGGGCGAATTTGGACGAGGTGATGACCGGGATCGGGTTTTCCTGGCCGTCGACCGTGCCCTGCTGCAGGGCGGTGAAGACCTCCGTGAAGGCCATCGGGGTCGGCAGGATGCCGAACTGGCGGAAGGCGGTCATGTGGACCTGGTTTTCCATGGTCCGGACCTTCAGGCCCTTGGCGTCGTCGGGGGTGTTGATCGGGCGCTTGCTGTTGGTCATGTGGCGGAAGCCGTTCTCGCCCCAGGCCAGCGCCTCGATCCCCTTGGCGGGGAACAGCTTCAGCATGTCCTGGCCGATCGGGCCGTCCAGCACGGCGCGGGCGTGGGCGTAGTCCCGGAACAGGAAGGGGATGTCGACGATCGCGACTTCCGGCACGAAGTTGCCGACCGGGCCGGTGGAGGTCACCACCAGATCGAGCGTGCCGATCTGGGCGCTCTCGATCATCTCGCGCTCCGCCCCGTTGGGGGTCGAGACGACCTTGAACTTGCCGTTGCTGCGCTTCGCCAATTCGTCGGCCAGCGTCGCCGCGGCGACGCCGTAGTGGGACGTCGATGCGGTGGGATGCCCGAGCTGCAATACCGTTTCCGCCCAGGACTGGGCCGGCGAAAGTCAATGTCGTGGAAAGCGTGAGCGCGCAGGCGGCGACCCATCTTGTGATCTTCATAAGCGTCGGACCTCCCGGTTCCTTGATGCGGCTTCTCGGCTGAGCCGTCTGATCTTGGTCACAAGGTTTAGCAGGGGACTGGATAAAGGTCAAACATGAACCTTTTGACCCGGCTCGGCTTTTTTAAGCCGAAATTGGGTTGAATAGACCCACCCGTATGTTTTTCTGGTAAGCTCGGCGAACCGCCGACGCGCCAGAGCATATGAAAAGTGGACAACCAGCCCTCCTCCATCACCAGCGGATGAGCTTAAGCTTCGAACGCTGATCGAAACCGCTCCCGACGGTATCGTGATCATCGACAGATTAGGTCAGGTGCAGACCTGCAACCCGGCCTGCCTGCGCCTGTTCGGCTATGAAGCCGATGAAGTTATCGGCCAGAACGTCAAAATGCTGATGCCGGCTCCCTATCAGGAGGAGCACGATACCTATCTGCGGAATTACCATGAGACCGGCAGCCGCAGGATCATCGGCATCGGCCGGGAGGTCCATGGCCGCCGCAAGGACGGGACGGTCTTTCCGCTGGAACTGTCGGTCGGCGAAGCCGGCAGCGGCGACGGCAAGGTCTTCATCGGCATCATCCGCGACATCACGGAACGCAAGCAGCAGGAGACAGGCCCTGCTGGAGCGCAAGGCGCGCCTGACATCGATCCTGGAGACGGTGCCGGACGCCATCATCGTGATCGACGACCGGGGGATCATCGAGTCCTTCAGCCCCGCCGCCGAGCGGCTGTTCGGCTACTGCCTCCGACGAGGCGGTCGGCCGGAATGTCAGCATCCTGATGCCCGCCCCCTATCGCGCCGCTCATGACGGCTACATGGATCACTATCTCACCACCGGCGAGAAGCGGATCATCGGCATCGGCCGCGTCGTCGTCGGCCAGCGGGCGGATGGCACGACCTTCCCCATGGATCTGGCGGTCGGCGAGGTCAATCTGGCCGGCCGCCGCCTGTTCACCGGGTTCGTCCGCGACCTGACCGAGCACCAGCATGCGGAAAAGCGGCTTCAGGACCTGCAAAGCGAATTGCTGCACGTCTCCCGCTTCAGCGCCATGGGCCAGATGTCCTCCACCCTGGCGCATGAACTGAACCAGCCGCTGACGGCCATCACGAATTACGTCAAGGCCTGCCGCCGCATGATGGACGCGGCCGAAACCAAGCCTTCGGTCAAGGTGCTGGAGACCATGGACAAGGCCGTGGCGCAGGCCGTCCGCGCCGGCCAGATCATCCGCCGGATGCGCGATTTCATCGAGAAGGGGCAGACCGACCGGACGGCGGAAGCCATCAACAAGGTCGTCGAGGAAGCGAGCGCCCTTGCGCTGGTCGGCGCCAAGCAGGAGAATATCCGGGTCACATTTCCAACTGGCGCCGGATGCGCCGCCGGTCTGGATCGACAAGATACAGATCCAGCAGGTGGTGCTGAACCTGGTGCGCAACGCCATGGAGGCACTGATCCAGTCACCCGTCCGCGACCTGACGATAGGAACCGCGGCATCCTTCGACGACATGGTCGAAGTCACCGTCAGCGACACCGGCCCCGGTCTGGCCCCGGTCGTGGCGGCGAACCTGTTCCAGCCGTTCGTCACGACCAAGCCGAAGGGCATGGGGCTGGGCCTGTCGATCTGCCGGTCGATCATAGATGCCCATGGCGGGCGGCTGTGGGCCACGCCGAATCCCGGATGGCGGCGTCACTTTCCACTTCACGGTCGAGACGGCCCGCCCCGAGAATCGACGATGACGATACCCTCTGAAAACAACGGACAGGAGACCGTCTTCATCGTGGACGACGACGACGCCGTCCGCGATTCGCTTCAGATCCTGCTGGAATTGGCGGGCCTCACGGTCGAAGCCTTCGCCTCGCCGCTGGAGTTCCTGAAGTCGTCCGCTCCGGGCCGGGCGGGCTGCCTGCTGATCGACGTGCGGATGCCGGAGATGAGCGGCATCGAGGTGCAGGAGAATCTCGCGGCGGACAACCGGCAGCTTCCCGTCATCGTCATGACCGGGCATGCCGATGTGCCGCTGGCGGTGCGGGCGATGAAGGCGGGTGCCGTCGATTTCATCGAAAAGCCGTTCGATGACGAAGTCATCATCGAGACCGTCCGCCGCGCGCTGGAACTGCGCCCGGCCGCCAATCCCGAAATCGCCCAGCGGCTGCGCATCGCTGACCCCGCGCGAGCGGGAGGTGCTGGAAGGTCTGGTCGCCGGCCGCGCCAACAAGGTCGATCGCCTTCGATCTGGATATCAGTCCCGCGCACCGTGGAAATCCACCGCGCCCGCGTCATGGAAAAGATGCAGGCGCGCAGTTTGTCGCAACTGGTCCGGATGGCCCTGGAATCAGGCATTTCGCCGCCTTCCGGCCTGACCGGCGGTATTGCACATAGGGAGTATTGCGTATTTCGCGCGGCCACGCTCCAGCCTACTGTGCGTTATGACGATGCAGTACCGGGATATGCGGCACTGTGCCGGTCGTAGGGTTGCGGGAGGCTGGTGTCGTGATTTCAGAATGCAATCGAACGGTGTTCCTCGTGGACGACGACGAGCCCGTTCGCGACTTTCTGAAGACGCTGCTGGAATCCTACAGCATGCCGGTCGAAGACTTTCCGTCCTGTCCCGAGTTCCTGAAGCGTTTCGACGGCAACGATGCCGGCTGTCTGGTGCTCGATCTCCATCTCCCCGTCATGAGCGGGCTGGAGTTCATGGAGCGCTACGGATCGCGCCTGAACGACATGCCGGTGATCCTGATCACCGGACGCGGCGACCCGGCCACCAAGGCGCGGGCGCTCGAAGCCGGCGTTCTGGCTTTCATCGAAAAGCCGTTCGACGATGAACGGCTGGTCGATCTGATCCGGACGGCGCTGGCGCGCAAGTCTCCCCAGACAGTCGTCCCGCCGACCTGCCATTGACAGGCCGGCGCTCGATTTTTCGGACGCTCGCTCTCAGAAGCGGATCTTCAGCTTGCCCATGATCCGCTGATAATTGTCGCCGAAGCCGTAGGCCGCCCCTACTTCCACCCGGTCGAAGCCGAAGCGGCCGCCCTCGGCGCCCTTGGAGAAGCTGAGCGAGACTTCGTCGAAGCCCTTCACGTACAGGTCGTCGCCCAGGTAGCGGCTGTCGATGAAGGCGGCGGTGACGCGGAGCGGAGCCGGGCCTTCGGTCAGGTCGCGCGAAACGGAGATGCCGTTCCGCAGGATCACGTTGGTCAGGTCATAATCGATGTCGTAGTCGCCGACCGAAACCCCGGTGGCACGGTAGACGCCGGCCATGTTGCCAAGGCCGAAATGCCAGCCGCCCCAGTCCCAGCGGATATCGCTGGTCACCGAGCCGGAATAGACGACGGCGGCGGCGCCCAGATCGACCGATCCCGGCGACACCGGCGCGGACGGCGGGAGTGATCGACCACCAGTCGGTCACGGGCAGCCGGACGCCGATGCCGAGCGATCCCGACACGCTGTCGGACTCTCCGCTGCGCACCCAGTTGACCGGCAGGTCGATCAGCACGGCGGCGTCGCTTTCTTCGAAGTTCAGCCGGTACGAGAAAGTCCCGGAAACGCGGTTCTGGTCGTAGCCGCCGGATGCCGTGCCCCGGCCGCCTTCGACACTGAAGCCCAGAAGGTTGGGCGAGCCCGTCGCCCCCGGCATGGCCGAGCGCATCGGTGCCCTGCGCGAAGTCCGCAGCCCCCATCAGCGACATCAGACTGTCCGGGTTGCCGGCTACCGGATCGATCGCGGTTTCCCGGACGGCGGCCTGAAGCACCTTGGTAACGTCGGTGCCGCCGGCGCCCTTGAAGTATTCGGTGACCGCATCCTGCGCCTCGTCGCGGGTGGCGCCGGTGAAGGTGCGCTCGATACCGGCCGAAGGCACCTTCAGCACGATGGTCGAACCGGCTGTGGGATATTCGATCGTCGCCGCCAGACCGCGAAGGTTGAACGAGGCGGTGGCCGGGGCATTGTCGCGGTATGAGGGGAGCAGGGTTCTGAGACTGGTGCCGGAGACGCTGTCGATGGCGTCTTCGATGCTGTTGTAGCTGTAAGTCCTGCTCTCCCCGTTGGCGCTCAACACCGCCGTAAAAGCTTCACGGGCCTGAGCGGACGACAGCGGCAGAAACGCCGAAACGGCCGCCGCCGTCATCAGAAAAAACCCTGAACGCATAACCAGATACCTCGCACCACCTCATGTCCGGGGCGACCGCCGCCCTTGGGATGGATTGAGATACGCGAGGTATGGTTAACTACGACTTAAGGTTAATAAACCTACTCAGTTTTCGCGGTTCCGGTCTGCGACAGTTCCATGATCAGGCTGGTGGTCAGGTACAGGCGCGGTGCGATGCTGGACAGCTCGGCGTATTCCTCCGGCGAATGGAGGCCGGCGCCGACCAGCCCCATGGTTTCCAGGATGGCGGGCTTCGGGTTCTTCGGGTCATAGGCATAGCCGGCATCGGTGCCGAAGCGCATGGCGATGGGTTTGAGGTCGCGCCCGGTCTTGGCGTAGAGGTCGCGGGCAAGTCCCGCCAGCCGGTCGGAGCCGGGGTTCTTCGCCAGCGGCGGACGGCCCTTCTCGATGCGGAATTCGACCTGCGTGTCGGGGATCAGGTGGTTCTGGATCAGGCGCTTGCCGTCGGCCAGGACGCGGTCGTACTCGGCAAGGTCGGAGTAGCGCATGTCGCCCTCGGCGGCGGCCTGAGCCGGGATGATGTTGCGCTTGTCGCCTCCCTTGGCGACCGTCCAGTTGACCGTCGTTCCCTTGGCCGGGTCGCCCAGATCCTTCAACTGGACAAGCTGGTGCGCCAGTTCGGTGACGGCGTTGCGGCCCTCCTCCGGAGCGGACCCGGCATGGGACGCCCTGCCCTTCACGTCCAGGAACACGGTGTTGATGCCGTTGGTCGCGATGGTGACGGCATCGCGTGTCGGGCGGCTCGTAGGAGAAGACATAGTCCTGCTGCGCGGCCAGTTCCGCGATGGTTTCGCGCGAGCCGCGCGAGCCCGTTTCCTCATCGGGATTGAACAGGATGGTGATGGTGCCGTAGCGGTCGAACTTGGCGTCCTGAAGCAGCTTCAGCGAATGCAGGATCATGGCGAGGCCGCCTTTGGCATCGGCCACGCCGGGGCCACGGGCGCGCTCGCCTTCGATGCGGAAGGGACGCTCGGCCACGGTGCCTTCGGGGAAGACGGTGTCGTAGTGGACCATCAGCAGGAACTTCGCCTCGCCCTGCCCCTTCAGCGTGCCGACGATGTTCTTGCCGGTGGACGGCTTGGCGTCGCTCACCCGGACATCCGCGCCAAGCGCCTTCAGGCGGTCGGTCAGGATGGCTTCGACCTTGGACAGACCGGGGCCATGGCCGGTCCCGGTATCGATGCTGACAAGCTGCTCCAGCGTCGTCAGGAAATCCGGCCGCTCCGCTTCCGCCCGCTTCAGGAGATCGTCGGATTGTTGCGCGTCGGCGGCGAAAGCGGCGCCGGCGCCGGGGGAGCACAGCGCTATGGCCGCTACGAGGGTTGCTGATCGCATGTGCATGGGGAGCGCTCCTCACCTGAATTGATGCTCCCAGGTCAACACACGAGCGCGGCGGATGGTGGCGGCCGCACGAGCAATCTGCACGTGGAACCATAGCAAGCCTTAAGCGCCTCCCATCCGCCAAACCAGATCGGTGCTCCTCACAAGGCTTTCGCGGTGGGTGATCAGCAGCACCGTGCGGCCTGCCAGCCTGGGGCGCAGGGCTCGCATGACGGTGGCTTCGGTCGCGGAGTCCAGGCCTTCCGTCGGTTCATCGAGGATCATCACCGGCGCGTTCTTCAGAAGCGCGCGGGCGAGCGACAGGCGGCGGGCTTGGCCGCCGGAGAGCAGGACGCCGTTTTCGCCGACCCAGGTCAGGATGCCGTTGGGAAGGGCTTCGACGAAGTCGGCGAGGTCTACGATTTCCAGCGCTTCCCATAGCTCATCGTTGGTGGCGTCGGGGCGGGCGATCAGCAGGTTGTCGCGGATGTCGGCGGCGAACAGGTGGGTGTTCTGGCTGACATAGGCGATGCGGCTGTGCAGGTCCTCCTGACGGAGGTTCCGGAGATCGACGCCGCCCAGGGTTACCCGGCCGGCATCGGGGTCGATCAGCCGGAGGGCCAGTTGGGCGAGGGTCGATTTGCCCGGAGCCGCTTGGCCCCAGCAGTACGGCGGTGCGGCCTTCCGGAAGGTGGAGTTGGACGTTGTCGAGCACCGTCCTGCCGTAGCCGAAGGTAACGCCTTCGAAATTCAGGTCATGCCGGTTGGGGGTTGGGGCGGGGTGTTCCGGGTCGCGGATGCGGGGCTGCATGTCGGCGATCTCGGTCAGGCGGCGTGCCGCGGCTTTGGTGCGGCCGAGGAACTGGTAGGCCAGCGGCAGGGGTGCCGTCGCCTCGAATACCGCCATGACCAGGAAAACGACCAGGGCGACGGTGGGACCGTCCAGGCGATCCTCGCCGGTTTGGCCGGTCGTCAGGAACAGCGCCACCCAGACGGCACCGCCGGCAGCCATCATGGACAGGGCGGAGGACAGGCCGGTGATGGAACTCATCCGGCGCTGCCGGACGATCAGGTCGTCGGTTTCGCTGGCGATGGCCTCCTGCTGCCGGCCTTCCGCTCCGAACGCCCGCAGGTCGGCCAAGCCCTGGATGCCATCCACCGCGCGCGTCCGCAGGCGGGAGCCGATGGCGACCATGTCGCTGCCGGCGCCGGCGCCCAGTTTGGCGGCAAGGGCCGGAACCAGGATTCCGGCGACCAGCATCAGGGCCGCGGTCACCAGCGCCACCAGCGGATCGATCCAGCCGAGCGGCACCAGGACGGCGACGGCGGTTATCAGGGCGACCATGCTTGGCGCCACGACCCGCAGGTAGAGGTTGTCGAGCGCGTCGATATCGGCGGTCAGGCGGGTCAGCAGATCGCCGCCGGTCAGCCGCGCCACCTGCCCGGCATCCAGCGGGATCGCCTTGGCGAACAGCCAGCGGCGGAGGTCGGCGAGCAGGCGGAAGGTCGCTTCGTGGTTGACCAGACGCTCGGCATAGCGGCCGGCGGTGCGGATCAATGCTGCGGCCCGGATGGCGGCGCTGGGGGTGAAGATGTTGAAGCCCGCCGTTCCCAGCAGCCCCAGGCCGGCCAGGCGCTGACCCGGTGATGAACCAGCCGGAAACGCCCAGCAGCCCGATGCCGGCCAGCAGCGTTATCAGCATCAGCAGCGCGCCGAACGCCATGCGGAAGGCATGCCGGCGGAACAGCTTCAGGAATGGCCACAGGTCACGCATCGACCACCTCCAGCTTGCCGCCGCCGATCTCGATCCGGCGCTCCGCCCAGTCGATGCCGGACGCGCTGTGCGTCGCGACCAGCACCGTCCGCCCATGCGCCAGCCGGTCCAGTGCGGACAGAACCAGCCGCTCGTTTTCGGGGTCCAGACCGGCGGTGGGTTCGTCCAGAAGCAGGACCGGCGCATCCTTCAGGTAGGCGCGGGCAAGGGCTACCCGGCGCGCCTCGCCGCCCGAAATGCCGTGACCGCGCTGGCCGATCAGCGTTTCCAGCCCGTCAGGCAGTCGGGCGGCGAAATCGGTGACATGGGCGGCGTCGGCGGCGTCATCGACTTGGGCATCGGTGGCGCCGGGGCGGGCCAGCCGGATGTTCTCCCGGATCGTGCCGTGGAACAGGTGCGGGTTCTGGCCGACCCAGGCGGTGACGGTGGCCGGATCGATCCGGCCGACCTCCAGCCCGCCGATCCTGACTGTCCCGGCATCGGGCCTGATGAAGCCGAGGAACAGCCCGATGATCGTCGATTTGCCGGCGCCGCTCGGCCCGACCAGCGCCACCCGCTCGCCGGCCGCGACGCTCAGCGACACGTCTTTCAGCACGGGCCGCGCACCCTCCCCGCTGCCATGGGCGAAGCTGACGGCGGTCATGTCGAGCGCCATCGGCCCGGCGTCGGCCGGCGGGCGGATGCCGCCGCGCGGCGCCGCCGGCGTTTCCAGCACGGTCAGGATCTGCCCGGCCGCCGCAACGGCTGCCGCGCGGTCATGATAATGGGCGGCAAGCTGGCGCAGCGGCAGGAAGAATTCCGGCGCCAGCATCAGCACGAACAGGCCGGTCGCCAGGGTCACGCCGCCGCTCGGCCCGAAGCGGACATAGCCCAGCAGGCTGAAGCCCACATAGACCGCGACCACCGCCACCGCCATGGCGCTGAAGAGCTCCAGCACGGCGGAGGACAGGAAGGCGATGCGGAGGACGCCCATGGTCCGCTGGCGGTACTCGTCCGAAACCTGGCCGATCAGGTCGAGTTCACGCCGCGCCTGCCCGAACAGCTTCAGCGTCGTCAAACCTTGCAGGCGGTCGAGGAAGTACCCGCCCATGCGGGCCAGCGCCTGGAACTGCCGCTTGCTCGCCGAAGCGGCTCCCATCCCGATCAGGGACATGAACAGCGGCACGAAGGGGGCCGCCAGAAGCAGCATGCCGCCGACCACCCAGTTGACGGGAAAGATCGCGGCCAGCAGCGTCAGCGGCACCAGCACCGACAGCGCCATCTGCGGCAGGAAGCGGGCGAAATAGCCGTCCAGGGCATCGACCTGCTCGATCAGGACCGTCGCCAGATCGCCGCTGTGCCGGCTGCCGACATAGGCCGGTCCCAGCCGGGCGATATGGCCGTAAAGCTCGCGCCGCAACGTGGCGCGGACGCGGGCGGCCGCCGTGAATCCCGCCACCTCCGCCCCCCAGGCGCACAGGCCGCGCGCGGCATAGACCGCCAGCAGCACCCACAGCGCCGGCATCAGGTCGGCGCGAGCCGTACCGTCCACGATGGCCGCGTGGAGCACGTAGGCGATCAATCCGGCCTGGGCGAGCAGGAGCAGCCCGCTGGCGAACCCGGCACCGATCGCCAGCCCGATCCAAAGGCGCGCCTGCCGCGCCAGTCCGCTGAGATATTTCGCCGCCTCCCGATCCGTCACCAGTCACCTTCTTCCAATAAAACCTCGCAAAACAATGCCATGCAGTCACCTGACATATGTCAGAGGGCATAGGTAAAACCCCTTACGTAGAAGCCCTTACGTACAATCCCGAACTTAAGCGACCGGAGGCCTTTAAGCCTATACCTCCACTACCAGCAGGAACGCGGCCATAAGGTCCGTCGGAGTGGAAACGGAGAGGAAGACAACATGGCCATAGCACTTGCCATTGCCGGAGCAGCGACCGCAGGCATCGAAGCCTTCGTCCCGAGTGCTCTGCATGCCTCTCCCAGGACGCAATGGGCAGCCAACGGGCGTTGGGGCCAACGGCCGGCCGATCCGCTCGACGCCATCGCCACCCCGGCAGCGCTGGAGCGCGACCAGCCGCTGTTCCGCGAAGGCGAGAGTGCCGATAACGTGTTCGAAGTGACCAGCGGCACCATCCGCGTCTTCAAGCTGCTGCCCGACGGGCGGCGGCAGATCATCGGTTTTCTGGAGGCCGGCGACTTTCTGGGCCTCTCCTTCAACGAAAACTATCTCTACAGCGCCGAAGCCGTGACCCCCGCCTCCGTGCGCCGTTTTTCGCGCCGCCGCCTGGATGCGCTGATCGACGAGAACCATGGAAGTCCGCCGCCGCCTGATGGCGATCACGGCGAACGAGTTGCTGACCGCTCAGGACCAGATGGTGCTGCTTGGCCGCAAGTCCGCGAAGGAAAAGCTCTGCACCTTCCTGATGAACCTGTCGCGGAAGGCGGCGCGGCGCGGTCTGAACGGCACCAGGATCACCATGCCGATGGGCAGGGCCGACATCGCGGACTACCTGGGTCTGACCATCGAAACCGTTTCCCGCACCATCACCTGCCTGAAGACCGCCGGTCTGATCCGGCTCCTCGACAATCATAAGGTCGAGTTGAGCGATCCCGACGCCATCGCGGAATTGGCCGACGCGGCTTGAAGCGGAACGGCCCTCAGTGGCCGACCGATTTTGAGAACAGGTTCACGACGACGACGCCGGCCACGATCAGGCCTAAGCCGACCAGCGCCGGAAGGTCGAGCGGCTGCTTGAACCAGATGACGCCGACCATGCTGATGAGCACGATGCCGAGCCCGCTCCAGATCGCATAGGCGATGCCGACCGGCAGGGTTCTCAGCACGAGCGACAGGAAGAAGAACGACGCGCCGTAGCAGACCACCATGATCAGGATCGGCAGCAGCCTCGTGAACTGCTCGGACGCTTTAAGCGCCGATGTCCCGATGACTTCCAGCACGATGGCGGTGAACAGAAACGCGTAGGTCATTTCGAATTCCTATGATGCCGGCGTTCGTCATGATTTCGTCAGTGCGATCAGCCGGCTCGGCGATCCGGCCGCGCATGTCGTCGTCGATCCCGTAGAGCCCGCACACATCGGCGAGCCACAACCCGTCGGCCGCCAGACGGGCGACCATCAGACCGACCGGATCGTCCGCCTCAGCCATATCGACCGCGCGCAGTTCGGCCAGCCTTGCCCGCCAATCCTCCATCAGGGACGGATCGGACATGAAGGCGGCGCTCAGCGCGCCCCAGCGGCGGATTTCCTGGATCAGGCTCATCGACCACCGTGCGGACATAGGCGCGGGCGCTCCGTCCGTGCGCGTCGGGATCGTCGCTCGGCCTGTTCCGCCACCTGCCCCATGAAGCGGGACGAGATGTCCTCCACCATCGCCATCAGCAGCGCGTGCTTGCTGGGGAAATGGTGCAGCAATCCCCCTTTGCTGACCCCTGCCCGCTTCGCCACCGCATCGAGCGTCAAGGCCATGACGCCGCTTTCGGTCACCAGTTCTCCGGCGACGTCGAGAAGGCGCTGCTGGGTGATGTCGGGTTGACGCTTGCGGGGTGAGGTCTGGTTCATGGAGGTTAACATACCGTCTGGACGGTATGTTGCCAAGAGGTGGATCAGCTTGCTCATCTGAAGAGTGGACATACCAGTTTGTGCGGGTGAAACTGTCCGTATCCCGAATACTCCGGGGGACAGATTAATTCCGGAGACAGAACAACCAAGCCGCGGATGAACGCGGTTCCGCAGGGGGAGTAAACAATGCGATTGTCCGGCAAGACCGCCCTTGTGACGGCGGCGGCGCAGGGCATCGGCCGCGCCACGGCCCTTGCCTTCGCGCGTGAGGGCGCAAAGGTCATCGCCACCGATGTCAATCTGGAAAAGCTTTCCGAACTTGAAGGGGACCGAAGGTCTGACGGTCCGTCCGCTCGACGTGCTCGACGCCCAGGCCATCCAGGCGCTGGCCGCCGAACTGGGCGCCGTCGATGTCCTGGTGAACTGCGCCGGCTATGTCCATAACGGCACGATCCTGGAATGCGGCGAGAAGGACTGGGACTTCTCCTTCGACCTGAATGTCCGCAGCATGTACAGGATCATCCGGGCCTTCCTGCCGGCCATGCTGGAGCGCGGTCAGGGCGGGTCGATCGTCAACATCGCCTCGGTCGCCTCATCGGTGAAGGGCATCCCGAACCGGTTCGTCTATGGCACCAGCAAGGCGGCGGTGATCGGGCTGACCAAGTCGGTCGCCGCCGATTTCGTGACCAAGGGCATCCGCTGCAACGCGATCTGTCCGGGCACCATCCAGACGCCGTCGCTCGATGACCGGATCGCGGCGCAGGGCGATGCGGAAGCGGCCCGGAAGGCGTTCGTCGCGCGCCAGCCGCTTGGGCCGGCTGGGCACGCCGGAGGAAATCGCGGCCATGGCGCTTTATCTGGCCGGCGACGAATCGGCCTTCACCACAGGCCAGATCCATGTGGTCGATGGCGGCATCAGCATCTGATCCGCTGGATATCTCTGGACCAACCGCAAGGAATACATCGAAAATGGCTGACGTGACCGTCGCCGATATCGAGGCCGCGCGCGGCGCCGCCCGCTATCCCAGCCTCAAGGACAAGGCCGTCCTGATAACAGGGGGCGCTTCGGGAATCGGAGCCTCCACCGTCGTGCATTTCGTCCTTCAGGGAGCGAAAGTCGGCTTCATCGACCGCGACCAGGGTGCCGCCGAAGCTCTGCTCGGCACTCTGCAGGAGGCTGGGGTAGCGGCCCCGCTGTTCGTCGCCTGCGACCTGACGGATATCGATGCCGCCGCGCAAAGCCGCCCGCCAGATCGAGGATTCGCTCGGGCCGATCCGGGTGCTGGTCAACAACGCGGCGCGCGACGACCGGCACACCATCGCGGAGGTCACGCCCGAATACTGGGACGACCGGATCAACGTCAACCTGCGGCACCAGTTCTTCATGGCGCAATCGGTCGTGCCCGGCATGGCGAAGGCCGGCGGCGGCTCGATCGTCAATCTGGGATCGACCTCGTGGATGGTCTGCACCGACGATCTGGCCGTGTACCAGACGGCCAAGGCCGGCGTGGTCGGGCTGACGCGCGGGCTTGCCCGCGACCTTGGGCCGTCGCGCATCCGGGTCAACCATGTGGCGCCGGGCTGGATCATGACCGAGCGGCAGAAGAACCTTTGGGTGACGCCGGAGAAGCTTGAAGGCAACGCTGGCGCGGCAGTGCCTGAAGGACGAGTTGAAGCCCCATGACGTCGCCCGCATGATCCTGTTCCTGGGCGCCGATGACAGCATGATGCTGTCCGCCCAGACCTTCATCGTCGATGCCGGGACCGTCTGAGCGATGAGCGACCACGATCATGACCATGGGCATGAGCATCCCCATGCGGCACCGGCCTCGCCCCTGGCGGAGCGCGTCAAGTCGCTGGAGGCGCTGCTGGTCGCCAAGAAGCTGGTCGATCCCGACTCGCTGAACGCGCTGATCGACACCTACGAGCACAAGGTCGGTCCGCGCAACGGCGCCAAGGTCGTGGCGAGGGCCTGGGTGGACCCCGCCTATAAGGAACGGCTGCTGCGCGACGCCACGGCGGCCATCGCGGAGTTCGGCTTCACCGGCCGGCAGGGCGAGCACATGGTCGTGGTCGAGAACACGCCCGCTGTCCACAACATGGTCGTCTGCACGCTCTGCTCCTGCTACCCGTGGCCGGTGCTGGGGCTGCCTCCCGTCTGGTACAAGTCGGCGCCCTACCGCTCCCGCGCGGTGCTGGACCCGCGCGGGGTGCTGCGGGAGTTCGGCACCGTCATCGGCGACGAGGTCGAGGTGCGGGTTTGGGACAGCACGGCCGAACTGCGCTACCTCGTGCTGCCGGAGCGTCCGGCCGGGACGGAAGGCTTCAGCGAGGAGCAATTGGCTGAACTGGTCACGCGGGACAGCATGATCGGTGTCACCAGGGCCAAGAGCGCCGGAGAGCGTGCCATGAACGGCGCCCATGATATGGGCGGCATGCATGGCATGGGTCCGATCGACACCGATCCGAACGACCCGCTGTTCCATGCGGAATGGGAGCGGAGGGCGTTCGCCATCACGCTGGCGCTTGGCTTCCATGGCCGCTGGAACATCGACACGTCCCGCCATGCCCGCGAGAACCGGCATCCGCTCGATTACCTCAGCAGCAGCTACTTCGAGCTTTGGCTGAAGGGGGTCGAGCGGCTGGCGGTCGATACCGGCATGATCTCGGCGGAGGAACTGGCGACGGGGGAAGCCGGCCGGAGTTGCCGCGGCCCCTCCGCCCGATCCGGCGCGCGTGGCGGCGATTCTCGCCAAGGGCGCCAGCGCGAAGCTGGACGACGATGTGCCGGCGAAGTTCGCGGCCGGAGCAAGGGTGCTGGTGCGCGATATCACGACCACCGGCCATACCCGCGTGCCGCGCTACTGCCGGGGCCGGATCGGCACCATCGACCGCGACCACGGCGTCTACATCTTTCCCGACACCCACGCCCATGGCTTGGGAAAGAAGCCGCAGCACTGCTACAGCGTCCGCTTCAGCGGCCGCGACCTGTGGGGCGACGCGGCGCCGGCAAATGACGCGATCTATGTCGATCTGTGGGACGACTACCTGGAGGCCGCACCATGAAGCCGGGAGACGAACCGCCGTTCCGCGAGCCTTGGGAGGCGCAAGCCTTCGCCATGACGGTGAAGCTTCACGAGGCCGGCCATTTCACGTGGCCGGAATGGGCGGCGGTGCTGTCGGAGGAGATCGCCGAAGCCCAGAAGCAGGGCGATCCGGATCTGGGAACGACCTACTACCATCACTGGCTGCGGGCGCTGGAACGGATGGTGGTGGAGAAGGGGTTGGTGCTGCCGGAGGAACTGGGCTGAGATCGTGAGAGGGCTTTTGTAGGCTGATGGCCCAACAACTCAAGAAGTCAAAAAACCAAAAAACTGGGAGGAAACCATGAAAAGAAGAACATTCATCCGCACTTGCGCCCTGGCTCTGACCGCTGTCGGCGGCCTGCTGGCGATGGGTCCGTCTCCGGCCCTGGCGGCATATCCCGAGCGCCCGATCACCATGATCGTGCCGTGGGGTGCCGGCGGCGGGACCGACGCCACGGCGCGCATCGTCAGCAGCCTGCTGGAAAGGACGCTGGGGCAGCCGATCAATGTGGTCAACCGGACCGGCGGCAGCGGCGTGGTCGGGCATCAGGCCATCGCCAGTTCGGCACCCGACGGCTATACGCTGGGCATCGCGACCGTCGAAATCGGCATGATGCACTGGCAGGGCCTGACCCAGCTCACCTATGCCGACTATACGCCGCTGGCCCTGATGAACGAGGACCCGGCCGGGCTTCAGGTCAGCAACGACAGCCAGTTCAACTCCGCCAAGGACCTGCTGGAAGCGATCCGCGCCAAGCCCGGCACCATGAAGGCTTCCGGCACCGGCCAAGGCGGCATCTGGCATCTGGCGCTGGCCGGCATGCTTCAGGAAGCCGACATCGCACCGCAGGCCGTCGCCTGGGTGCCGAGCCAGGGAGCGGCGCCCGGCCTTCAGGATCTGGTCGCGGGCGGTGTGCAGATAGCGCCCTGCTCGCATCCCCGAAGCGCGGTCGCTGATCGATGCGGGGCGGGTCAAGAGCCTCGCCATCATGGCGGAGAAGCGCAACCCGCTGTTCCCGAACATCCCGACGCTGAAGGAGCAGACCGGCATCGACTGGACCATGGCCGCGTGGCGCGGCATCGTCGCACCGAAGGGATCTGCCGGAGGATATCGAGCCAGAAACTGACATCAGCGCTGAAGGAGGTTTATGACAGCGCCGAGTTCAAGGACTTCATGAACCAGCGCGGCTTCGGGATGATCTATGCGTCGGGCGAGCAGTTCGGCAACTTCATGGCCGAGAGCAACGACAGCCTGGGCAAGGTGATGAAGGCGGTCGGGATCGCCCGGTAATAAGGGGCGGCAGCGGAAATGCGGATCAATGACGCGATCCTGGGAGCGGTCCTGCTGGCCTTCTCCCTCGTGGTCGGGCTTTACGCCCGGACCTTTCCAGCCATACCGGGTCAGGAATACGGGGCATCGGTGTTCCCGACCTGGATTTCCATAGCGCTCGGGCTCTGCTCGATCGTCCTGATAGCGGGCGGCATGCGGCAATGGGCGGAAACCGGCGCCGTGTCGCTGGCGCCGTGGGCACGCTCCGGGCATCATCTGCGGGCGCTGGCGATCACGATAGCGCTGGTGGTGTTCTATATCCTGGCTTCGACGCCGTTGGGATTCATCCCGACGGCGTTCATAGCGCTCGCCATCCTGTTCGCCGTGCTCGGGGTCAGGCCGTTGCTGGTGCCCGTCCTGGCGGCGGGGGTTACCATGGTGGTGCATTACGGCTTCTACAGCCTGCTGCGGGTTCCGCTTCCGTGGGGCGTGCTGACGCCGTGGGCTTGGTGACGCCATGGATGCGATCCTGCTTGCGGCCCAGATGGTGTTCCAGCCGGATGTGCTGGTCACCATCGTCCTGTGCGGCCCTGTTCGGCCTGTTCGTCGGCGCCGTTCCCGGCCTGACCGCCACCATGGCGACGGCGCTTCTGGTGCCGATCACCTTCTTCATGCCGCCGGTTGCCGCCATCGGCGCCATCGTCACCTGTTCGGCGATGGCGATCTTCGCCGGCGATATTCCCGGAACCCTGCTGCGCATTCCCGGCACTCCCGCCTCCGCCGCCTATACGGATGAAGCCTACGCCATGACCCGCAAGGGTCAGGGGGAACTGGCGCTGGGGGCCAATCTGCTGTTCTCCGCCCTTGGCGGGCTGTTCGGCACGGCGGTCCTGATCGTGGCGGCGCCGTCGCTGGCGGAGGTGGCGCTTCAGTTCAGCTCGTTCGAGTATTTCTGGCTGGCCTGCCTGGGCTTGACCTGCGCCACGGTGGTCGGAACAGGTTCGACCATCAAGGGGCTGGTCAGCCTGATGATCGGCCTGCTGGTCGCCACCATCGGGCTGAACAACCCGGCGGGCGTGCCGCGATTCACCTTCGGCAATGTCGATCTGATGGGCGGGATCGACTTCATCGCGGCGATGATCGGCCTGTTCGCGGTGTCGGAGATCTTCCGCTACGTGCTGGGGATGTCTCCGGATACCAGCAACGTCCAGGCGCCGGCCGGCAACCTGTTCACCGGCTGGGGCAAGCTGTTCAAGCAGTACTGGCGGCAGTCGCTTCGCGGCAATGTGCTGGGGACCGCGATCGGCGCCCTGCCCGGCGCCGGAGCCGATATCGCGGCCTGGGTCAGCTATGCCGTCAGCAAGCGCTTTTCCAAGACACCGGAGAAGTTCGGCACCGGCCATGTCGAAGGCATCATCGAGAGCACGTCGAGCAACAACGCCGCACTTGGCGGCGCCTGGGTCCCGGCGCTGGTGTTCGGCATTCCCGGCGACAGCATCACGGCGATCGTCATCGGCGTGCTGTACCTGAAGGGGATGAATCCGGGGCCGACGATCTTCATCAACAACCCGCAGGACATCTACGCGGTCTTCCTGATCTTCATCCTGGCCAATATCTTCATGGTGCCCGCCGGCTGGGCGGCGATCAAATCGGCCCGGCTGCTGATGCGGGTGCCGCGCAATGTGCTGATGCCGACGATCCTGCTGTTCTGCGTGGTCGGGTCGTTCGCCATCAACAACTCGGTCTTCGGCGTGACGCGTGATGCTGGCCTTCGGCCTGCTGGGCTTCATCATGGAGGAAAACGGCTTTCCCATAGCGCCGACCATCCTGGGGATCGTGCTGGGGCCGCTGCTGGAGGAGAACTTCGTCACGTCGATGATCAAGTCGGACGGCAGCTTCCTGGGGTTCTTCGAACGGCCGCTGGCGGCGGGTCTTGGCGTCGTGACGCTGGCGATCTGGGTGGTGCCGCTGGTCATGTTCCTCTGGCGCAAGGCGAGGGGGTGATTCACAACTTATTAAGCTTAACAATCGATAACCATGACATCCCAGGCCCGAATCGTGCGGAGCTTTGCCGATGTCATTGAATTTTCTTGTACGGGGCAAGGTGGACCAGTTGCCCCAGCCTCAGACGGATGCGGAGCACAAGGCTCTGCCCGCGATCGCGGCACCTCCCGCCCAGCCCAAGGCGGGGCAGCGCGATCGCGGGCCGGCTGCCGGCGGTGAACACGAAAATGACCGACGATCTCCAGGCCATCGCGAACCTGATCGGGCAGCTCAGCGACGATCCGCCGGAGCCGCCGGCACCTCGGGCTTCGGCCGTCGTCGAGCTGCCGAAGCCGGAAGGTACCTGAGAAATTCGCGGTGGAAAGCAGTGCGCGGGAGGATTCCTTGTTCGACGAATATCAGGCGACGCTCGCCCGTCTCGAAGCATCGAAGACCAGCGGCGAAGGGCTGCTGGCCCAGATCGAGACCTTCTCCGGCACCCTGGAGCGTCAGGCCGCCGAGTTGAGCATGGCGCGGGTTTCCATGAGCAAGCTTGCGACCGACAACAGCCGGCTGGTCAACGAGAACGACCGCCTGCGCGCCATGCTGCGCTCCCTGCTGGAAGCGATCGACGCCGACGCCCGCCGCAACAACGAGAGCATCGCGGCCGCCGAGCGGCGTCTGCGGGATCTCAGCCGCCAGCCCGGCGAGCGTGAACCGGCAGAAGCAGGTCCGACGCGCGGCTGGTGGCGGAAGGCTGAATTTGCTTCAAGCCTGTTCGACCAGCAGCAGTTCCGCCAGACGGTTCTTCGGGCGCCACCAGCTCGGCCAGGGTGTACTGGTCGAGCACGTCGAGGAAGGCCTGCAAAGCCTTGGCTAAAGCGCCTTTCAGCACGCAGGCGTTCATGATCCTGCAATCGGAGCCGGGATCGATACGTGCCTTCGGCGGCGAAGCACTGGACCAGGGCCATGTCCTGCTCCATTTTCCGCACGACGTCGCCGATGACGATCTGAGACGCGGGACGGGCCAGCCGAAGCCCGCCATTGCGTCCCCGCACCGTTTCGATGAACCCCAGAAGCCCGAGCTGGTGAACCACTTTCAGCAGGTGGTTGTTCGAGATGCCGTAATGGTCGGAGATCTGCTTGATGGTGACCAGCTTATCGCTCTGAACCCCGAGGTAGATCAGGACCCGCAGGGAATAGTCGGTATAGGTGGTCAGGCGCATGGCGCTCTCCGTGCCGGCCGGGAAATAAATAATGCACCCTCTATATATGTTTTCCGAGGGCTGCGGAGTAGGCCCGCATAGGGGGCTACTCCGCAGCGCGAAATCGCGCGTCAGGCTTCGCTCAGGAGCAGTTCGCCCAGTCTCTGATAATGCTCCTTGCCGCCGGCGATCGGATCTTCGCCATGATCGACGGCGGCTTCCAAGCTCCGCCCAGTCCTCCGCCGTCAGGACGCGCAGTGCTGCGGGAAGCACGTCGCCGACTTCCCGCATCATGTGGTTGCGCTGGAAATCGACATAATCGACCGCCGCCTTGATGAATGCGTCGCGCGGCATCGTCGCGTCCTCGATCAATTGCTCGACCAGATTGGCGAATTTGCGGCTGATCTGAGGCATGTTGCGGTGATCTTCGAGCAGCGTATCGACCTGCGCCGCCATGGCGGGCTCACGCTCCTTCAGTTTGGAGAAGATCGCGTCTTCCTTGGGGTGGTGGTAAAGATCAGGATAGGCCTGGGTGTAGTCCATGATCAGATGCAGCAGGTCGAGATCCGGCGATGCTGACTCAGCGAACAACATTACCTGCCGATCGATCAGATGCAGCAGCTTGGCGATGGTGCGATGTTCTTCGTTGATCGTCGTGATGAGTGAAGATGCCATGATAAAGTCTCCTTCCTGTCTGTGACAGGACGATCTGGCAGCGTCCGGACCCTGCATGGGTCGTCCTTTTTTCACTGTGCCATCTACGACTCTATGCCTCTCCTCAACCTCTTGCGATGCGACAAACTGTGCCCGCAATCATACACCTGGTAGCCGGAACGGCCGTACCGCAGCTCTGAACCGGCTCACGGCTCAGGCTGACCAGGATCACCATCAGCAGCAGCGCGCCGCCGATGATCAGATACAACGGGTCGATGCCGGACCGCCGCTTCTTGATGGGCTTCATTGGGACCTCCCTCCCTTGTGGCCGAACAGCTTCGACGCTGATCATCCTCCCAAAGCCCATTCCCGATCCAGTGCGATTTGCTCCCCTCGGATTTGCACTGGTCAGGCGGGACGAAAAGCGAGCATTCTTGTTTGAGTAGGACAATCTGCGGGATGCGTCTCGCGACTGTCCCACCCACCCTACCCCCTGCCAATCCAGGAGAGCACGATGGACCTAGAACGCATCAGACAGCGCGCCTACGAGCTATGGCAACAGGATGGGCAGCCGGAAGGCAAGCAGCAGGAACATTGGGATCAGGCGGTACGAGAGATTACCGGCAACCCGGACCAGAGCGGCGCTCAATTGGATTCTGGTGCCGATGGCGAGACTGTGCCGGGCAATCTGACCGAAGCGGCCGACGCGCTGCGGGGCGTTTCGACCGGAAGCGCCGAAGGGACGGATGCCGACCAGTTCGGCGGCGAGACGGTGAACCGGGCGCTCAGAACGAACAGGGCGGCGGCGCCTGAACGCGCCATCGATAGCTTCGGCCGGCCTTCCAGTGTCGGGGCCGGCCGGAGCAGTCTTATCCCAATTACCCGCCAGCGCGAATTCCCGCGCCCGCTCATCCACCCGTTCCGCCATGCGGTGTACCGCCGCTATGACGGCATCGGTCTGGATGTGATGAAGCATGTGCCCGACCCCCGGCAGCATCTCCAGCGTCGCGTCGGCTATGGTCTTTTGAAGCGGCTTCGCGTGGTATTGCGGCCAGACGATCTTGTCTTCGGTGCCTGACAGGATCGCCACAGGCACCTGGATCTGGTGGTACCGGTGATACATCGATGCGGCCCCCGTGACCATGGCCGAGAAATCCTCGCCATTCGCGCAAAGCTGCCGGGGGCGGAGCAGCATCCCGCCGGGGAAGCGTTCCTGGAAATAGTCCGGGATGGGATTGGGCGCGAAGATCCGGCTGATCATCGCCGACAGGTACAGCCGCCCGAAGACCGCCGATACCGTATGCGCGCTGATCGGGCCGACGATGGGAACGCCGTTCAGCATGATCGGCATCAGGTCGAAGCGCGGCGTCGGGAAGCAGTAGCCGGCAAGCGAAACGATGCCGGAAATATGTTCGGGGAACTGGACGGCGTAAGCCAGCGCCACCGTGCCGCCAAGGGAGTGGCCGACGATGATCGGCTTTTCCACCCCGATTATCCGCATCGCCTCGTGGATCATCCGGGCCTGACCGGCCATCGAAGCGGCGCGCGGGGATGCGAGCTGTGCCGGACGGGTGCTGTAGCCGTGACCGGGACGGTCGATGACGATCGTGCGATAGCGCTCCGACAGCGGGCCAAGCAGGGACATCGCCATGTCCTCCGCCTGCATCAGGGCGCCGTGAATCAGCAGGACCGGCGGCCCTGAGCCGCGCTCGACATAGTGCAACCGGGAGCCGTCGGACAGGTCGATCATCCTGCCCATCGGCGGGTTGTCCAGCTCGGCCTGCGCGGCGCGGCGGTTGGCATCATAGGCAAGACCGAAAAGCATGCCCGCTCCCAGCGCAAGACGACCGTGCATAGCCTCAGCTCAACAGCAGTGAACTGGCGGAAACGGTGTGTTCCTTCAGGACCGCGTCGGTGGTCGCATCGACTTCGACCAGCATGACTTCGTAGCCCCAAAGGTTGGCGATGTGCCGCAGGACGGCGCGGGCGTCGCTCTCGTCCAGCAGGACCCGGTTGATCACCCGGTGCTGGAGGATCAGCTTGCGGTCGCCGGCCAGATCCACATCGACGATCTGGATGTCGGGTTCCAGATAGCCGATATCGTACTGGCGGGCCAGCGCCTTGCGGAGCTTGCGGTAGCCGCGCTCGTTGTGGATCGCCTCGACCATCATTTCCGGCTCGGAAGCGTCGTTGCGGACCTCGAACATCCGCATCTTCCGCATCAGGTGCGGGCTGAGATACTGGAGCACGAAGCTTTCATCGCGGAAATTGGCCCAGGCTTCCCGCAGCGTCCCCATGGGATCGCCGTTGCCGGCGAAGTCGGGGAACCACTGGCGGTCCTCCTCGGTCGGCTTGGTGGCGATGCGCTCGATATCCTCCATCATCGCGAAGCCGATGGCGTAGGGATTGATGCCGCTGAAACGCGGATCGTCGAAGCTCGGCTGGAAGACGACGCTGGTGTGGGAGTGCAGGAATTCCAGCAGCGCGCCGTCGCTCATCAGGCCCTTCTGATGCAGACGGTTCATGATGTAGTAGTGGGTGTAAGTGGCGCACCCCTCGTTCATCAGCTTGGTCTGCTTCTGCGGATAGAAGTACTGGGCGATCCGGCGGACGATGCGCAGGATCTCGCGCTGCCACTGATGCAGGCGCGGCGCCTTCTTTTCCAGGAAGTAGAGGATGTTTTCCTCGGGCAGCGCCAGCAGCGCCTTGCGGTTTTCGACCGCCGAGACGGCTTCCTTGACGCCCGGCTTGGTCGGAACCGTCCGCCAGAGGTCGTTGTACATCTTGCGGTTATATTCCTGCCGCTCATCCTCGCGGCGCTGCTCTTCCCGAAGGTCGAGCGGCTGCTTGCGCGGATAGCGGTGGACGCCGTGGCTCATCAGGGCATGGGCGGCGTCGAGCGTGCGCTCGACAGCCTGATGGCCGTAGCGCTCCTCGCATTTGAGGATGAAGGTCTTGGCGAATTCCAGATAGTCCAGGATGCCCTTGGCATCGGTCCACTGGCGGAACAGGTTGTTGTTCTTGAAGAAATGGTTGTGGCCGAACGCGGCGTGCGCGATCACCAGCGTCTGCATCGTCATGGAATTCTCTTCCATGATGTAGCTGATGCAGGGGCTGGAGTTGATCACGATTTCATAGGCCAGCCCGCGCAGGCCCTTGCGGTACAGGGTTTCATCCTGCGCGAAATGCTTGCCGAACGACCAGTGCTTATACATCAGCGGCATGCCGATGGACGAGTAGGCGTCCAGCATCTGCTCGGCCGTGATCACCTCGATCTGGTTCGGATAGATATCCAGCCCCATCTCGTCGAACGCGATCCGCTCGATCGCGTCGTAGGCGCGCTTGATCTTGTCGTAATCCCAATCGGCGCCTTCGTAGATCAACTGGTTGCTGTCTTCGAGCATTTGCATGGACATCTACCGTTCCTCTGGCGTTCCTCAGAGACTATCCTTCAAGTGATTGTCTCATTTGGGCGACTATCTCCGTCGTCTTATGTCGTGGCGTTTTCGCGCGAGAACAACTCGCGGAACACCGGGAAAATCTCCCTGCGGGTCCGCACCTTCCGCATGGCGATCGGCGCTCCCGGTTTCGCCACCAGCTTGTACGTTCGCCACAGGTCGGTTTCGCGGCCGAGCGTTGCGCCCAGCGCGCCGCCAAGGCCGCCTTCGTAATCCTGGCTGACTTCAATATAAGCGAAGTACTGGCACATCGGCAGAATGACATTTTCCAGCAACGCCGCCGACTTGGCATTGTCGTTGGACATGTTGTCGCCATCCGACGCCTGCGCCGCGTAGATGTTCCAGTCGCCTTCCGGATACCGGTCGGCGATGATCCGCCTCATCTCCTCCAGTGCGGTGGAGACGACGGTGCCGCCGGTCTCCGCACTGTAGAAGAACGTCTCCTCGTCCACTTCCTTGGCCTCGTGGGTGTGCCGGATGAAGACGATATCGACGTGGCGGTAACGCCGCTTGAGGAACAGGAAGAGCAGGATGAAGAACCTCTTGGCGAGATCCTTCATATGCTCGGTCATGGAGCCGGAAACGTCCATCAGGCAGAACATGACGGCCTGCGCCACCGGCCTTGGAACCCGCTCGAACCGGTTGTAGCGAACGTCCACCGGGTCGAGGTAGGGGATCAGCTTGCTGCGCCGCATCTGGCGGTCCAGCTCGCCGCGAAGCTCCAGCAGCCGGTCGTCGTCGGTGCCGTTGGCCTCGAGGTCCGCGATCTCCTGCTCCAGCCGCTCGATCTCTTCCGGCTTGGGCCGGCGGAGCGCGATGCGGCGTGACAGGCTGTTGCGCATCGTGCGCACCAGATTGAGATTGGTCGGCGAGCCGCTGGAACTGTAGCCCGCCCGGTGCAGCGAGAAGCTCTCGGTCTGCTTGATCTTCTGCTTGATCAGATCAGGCAGTTCCAGGTCTTCCATGAAGATGTCGAGGAATTCCTCCCGGCTCAGCACGAACCGGAAATCATCCTCGCCGTCTCCGTCCGGGGCGCCTTCCGAGCCGCCCCGTCCGCCTCCACCATCCGGCCTGGGAATGGTATCGCCTTCGACGAACTCCTTATTGCCCGGCACCACATGCTCGCGCAGCCCGCCCGACGCGGAGCGGTGGAACGAGGGTTCCCGCACGCCACCGGTGGATATCGAGATCTTGTCGCCGTTCTCGATATCCTGGATGTTGCGCTTGCCCGAGCTGTCGCGCACCGCCTTGACGATCTGTTCCTTGGCGCGGCGCAGGAAGCGCTGGCGGTTGGCCAGGCTTTTGCCCTTGGGATTGAGGCGCCGGTCAATGATGTTCATGTCAGCGATATTCCCTTCCGTCAGCCGGCCTGCTTCACTCTCATGTACCACTCGACCAGCCGGCGAACCTGACGTTCGGTATAGCCCCGGGAGGTCATGCGCTCGACGAAGTCGGAGTGCTTCTTCTCGGTATCACTGTCTTTCTTGCTGCCGAAGCTGATGACCGGCAGCAGGTCTTCCACCTGACTGAACATCCGCCGCTCGATCACTTCGCGGATCTTCTCGTAGGAAGTCCACGGCGGATTGCGGCCCGCATTGTTGGCCCGCGCGCGGAGCGCGAACTTCACCACCTCGTTCCGGAAGTCCTTGGGATTGGCGATACCCGCGGGCTTCTCGATCTTCGTCAGTTCCTGGTTCAACAGGTCGCGGTTCATGAGCTGGCCGGTATCGGGGTCCTTGAAGTCCTGATCCTCGATCCAGGCGTCGGCATAATCCACGTACCGGTCGAACATGTTCTGTCCGTAGTCGTGATACGATTCCAGATAAGCCTTCTGGATCTCGTTGCCAATGAACTCCGCGTAACGAGGTGCCAGTTCACCCTTGATGAACTCAAGATAACGCTTTTCCGTGTCCTCGGGGAACTGTTCACGCTTGATGGACTGCTCGAGCATGTACATCAGGTGGACCGGATCGGCCGAAATCTCGGTGTTGTCATAGTTGAAGGTCGCGGCCAGCACCTTGAAGGCGAAGCGGGTCGAGATGCCTTCCATACCCTCATCAACACCGGCGGCGTCGCGGTATTCCTGCATGGACCGGGCCTTCGGATCGGTCTCCTTCAGGGTTTCGCCGTCATAGATCCGCATCTTCGAATAGATGCCGGAATTCTCGTGCTCCCGCAGACGCGACAGAACGGAGAACCGGGCCATCATCTGAAGCGTGGCCGGCGCGCAGGGCGAGTCGGCCAGATCGCTGCTCTGGATCAGCTTGTGATAGATGCTCTGCTCTTCGGTCACCCGCAGGCAGTACGGCACCTTGATCACGCAGATACGGTCGATGAAGGCTTCGTTGTTCTTGTTGTTCTTGAAGGTCTGCCACTCCGCCTCGTTGGAGTGGGCCAGGATGATGCCCTGGAAAGGCATGGCGCCGATATTCTCGGTGCCGACATAGTTGCCTTCCTGGGTCGCCGTCAGCAGCGGGTGCAGCATCTTGATCGGCGCCTTGAACATCTCGACGAATTCCAGGATGCCCTGGGTCGAGCGGTTCAGACCGCCGGAGAAGCTGTAGGCGTCCGGGTCGTTCTGGCTGAACATCTCAAGCTTGCGGATATCGACCTTGCCGACAAGGCTGGAGATGTCCTGGTTGTTCTCGTCGCCGGGTTCGGTCTTGGAGACACCGATCTGACGCAGCTTCGACGGCATCAGACGGACGACGCGGAACTTGGAGATGTCGCCGCCGAATTCATCGAGCCGCTTGACCGCCCAGGGGCTCATCAGGCCGGTCAGGCGGCGGCGCGGAATCCCGAACTTGTCTTCAAGCACCGGCCCCATCTGATCGGGATCGAACAGGCCGAGCGGGCTTTCGAACAGCGGGCTGACATCCTTGCCGGCCTTCAGCGCATAGATCGGCTGACGCTCCATCAGGGACTTCAGACGCTCGGCAAGGGACGACTTGCCGCCGCCGACCGGCCCCAGCAGGTACAGGATCTGCTTTCGCTCTTCCAGACCCTGGGCTGCGTGGCGGAAGAATCCGACGATCCGCTCGATCGTCTCTTCCATGCCGTAGAAGTCGTTGAAGGCGGGATATACCTTGATCGTGCGGTTCATGAAGATGCGGCCAAGGCGCGGGTCCTTCGCCGTATCCACAACCTCCGCATCACCAATGGCGGCCAGAATTCGCTCGGCGGCCGTGGCGTAGATCAGAGGATCTTTCTTGCACGCTTCGAGGTACTCGAAGAGGGTCATCTCAACTTCTTTGCGACCCTCATAGTTCTGCGCGTAGCGGGAAAACAGGTCGTCGGCCGGGAACATCGGTCACTCCTCTTTCAAAGGGTCTCCATTGGTCCTGCAGCGCTCGACTGGCTTCATACGTCAAATTTCTCCGCCAGGGCTGCCGCAGGCAACGAAAGCAGTCATTCCTCCCCGCCGAACTTTAAGGCTGTCCTTTTCTATATCGCTACTTGGCCGGCACGCTGACTTTCCGGCTTCGTAACGATTTAGCCTAGAGCATGGGCGGTTCTTGTTCATCGAATCGATAAGGTTAGTCTCAAAGAGATTTATGACGCCGTACGTAAATTGCCAGCGTCGGCCGAAGCCGGTTTCGTTGGAAATGTATACGTCAGCCACACTGCCCCAATCATACCCGTATGCTTGCCGTACAGTTTGACAATTCGATGGCAAAACGGAGTATACCGCACTGCGGCTTTTGGGCGCGATTTTATTGCTTGCACGACGCCATTCTTGGTGCGTGTCGGGTAGAGAAGACCGTGGCCCGGACGGCAAACCTTCAGTGCGGCGGTCGGACTGCAACGTCCGGCTGGAGCTGTGATGGTCTGCGGTTCGTTGCTTCAAGCCGTCACCCTTTCAGACACCAAGATGGTTAATCGTTACGTTAAGTGGCAGTTCGTTAACAAGAAGTTTCAGACAGACAAGGAGTCTGAGCAAGAGCGGAAGTGACTTCACCATTCTCATATCGCGAAATGTCGGCCATGCCCTACCACGCTCATGGCATCACACCTGTACGTGGCGGTGTTGCCCACTCTCCCTGGTTTTCCGGGGTTCCTCGTCAACGCGGGAAGGCTCCGGTCATACTCGAAGCCTATAGCAGTATCTTCCCATGCGCTGTGATTTATCAAACACACCCAAGCTGTACTCGTTCCGATCCAATTCGCACTCCTTCCTGTTCGCCATAGCGTCTACCGCTGATGTCTTTCAGGCAACTCGGCCAGGGATTTTGACCTGTTCCCGGGCACCGGTGGTGCAACCCGAACGCCACGCCACTGTTGTAAAATGGGAACAGGAGGAAAGAAATGGAAGATCCAGATTTTGAACTGTCCGCCAGCGGCGTCGCCACAGGCAAACCTGACGATGCGCCGAAGCGCCGGCGCCGGCGCCGAAGCCGGCGCGAAAACCCGCTCAAAATCCCGGATGAGGAGCAGACAGGCATCATTCCGGGCAAAATTCCGGGACAGCCGACCGATCCGGCCGACCCGCGCTTTCCCGGCAGCCAGCCCGATCTCGCCTGACGCCGGGGGCATCGCCGGCGCTCTGCGACTAAGCAGTATGGTGAATTGCCGCACCGGGCATGATACCAGCCAGGATGCGGCAGCCTTCAGATCCGCTGGATCTCAGTGGATCGACGCGGCGGCCGGGGGTGCCGCGGTCGGCGGCAGATCGCGGTAGGGCAGCATCAGGCCGCGCTCATGGAAACGCCTCCGCGAACCGCATGGCCGCCAGCATCAGGGCATCGGCATGAAGCGTACCCGACAGCGTCTGGGCAGCGGTCTGGGCCAGCAGGACATCGCCACGCTGGCAGGCGCCAAGGAGAACGAGCAGAGTCGCCTCGTCATCGCCGATGCTGGAGCAGCAGGGCTGGTGATGGGTGATGGTCCGGCGGGCAGTCCGGCGCAACTCCTCGACCATCTCGGCCAATGCCGCCGTCGCTTCGCGCCCGGCCGCTTCGCCGCACCGGCGGTGAAGTCCCCGCCATACCGTGTGCCACTGTTCGGGAGCCTGATACCGCAGCCCCAGCACCCAGCGCCGAAATGCCCAGACGGCCAGCGTCTCGGCATCGTCGTGTTCGGCATATTCCGTCGAAGCGGCATCCGGATCATGCCAGGGAGGAGCGGAGGCGTTGAGCATCTGGTTCGACACGGCACCTCTCCATGAAAATGATAATCACTCGCAAATCACGAGCTTAGGCATTTTGAGAATCGTTCGCAAGAAGCTTCGACGGCAGTGCATGGCGGCAGAACGCGGCACAGCCTGAAAAACTAATCCATCGAATTAACAGATCGTTGGTCAAACGGAGAGAAACTTAAATATAACGTATTAACATTCGAGCCTCGCGACATCCGCGGTCAGCGGTGTGCGGATCGGCGCGGGCAGCTGCGGGCGCGCTCTATAGCCCTGCCAGGAGCGAACAGGCCTACTTCTACGGGAGCATACTCCTCGCACCCGGAGGACGGCATGGTTGCACGAGCGGTTGTTGGCATCCCGACGCTACTCTGCCTGTGGATCTCCGAGATCATCGCCTCGCTCCCGGGGCGCTGTGCCGTCACGGTCCTGGAACTGCTGACCGGCACCATGCTGACCGGCTATGGCTCGATCAGTCAGGCGATTCTGGCGGTTCCGTGCCGGCGGCACTGGACCAGCTACTATTGGATGGTTCGCAAGGGCAAGTTCGATTGGAAGGTCATGGTCCATGCCTTGTGCCGGATCGTGAAGCGGGAGTTCCCGTCCGAGCGCTGCGTCGTGGTCGGCGACGATACCCTGATCCCGCGCGTGTCCGAGGCGGCGCCGGGCGCCGCGATCCAGTACGATCACGCCCGGAAGCCCAATCGGCCGGACTATATCCTGGCTCAGACGGTGGTCAGCCTGTCGGCGGTGATCGGCAATTCCTGGGGATCCTGGAGCGTGCCGCTGATGTCGAACCTGGCAGTGCGCACCGGCAACCACGGCAAGCTCGAAACGATGCGGGCCATGGTGGAGGAGGTGAGCGGGACCCTGGGCGCGATCACCCTGCTGCTCGATGCCTGGTACATGAAGAGATACCTGATCGTCGATGTCCTCACGCGCGACGCCATCGTCATCGGCCAGGTCCGACGCGACACTGCCTTGTATGAGCCGCCGCCACCGCGGACGGGAAAACCAGGACGGCCCCGCAAGTACGGCGATCGGATCACCAGGGAGAAGCTCAGGACGCTTACGCAAACGCACACGGAGCTGCCGATCTACGGCGGCCACCGGACCGTTCGCTATCGCACCGCCGTCTGCAGGGCCCGCTTCCTCGGCGGTCGTCCTGTCCGAGCCGTTTGGGTATCGATGTTCGTCGATGGCAAATGGAAAGCGGAACGGCTTCTGCTGTCCACTGATCCGGGTCATACAGCAGAAGATGTGATCATGACCTATTCTCTTCGCTGGACGATTGAGCCCATGTTTGCCGCCCTGAAATGGGGCGAGGGCATGATCGACATGTGGATGCAGTCGGTCGAAACTTTCCATCGATGGCTGACCATCGTCCAGATCGGGCGGGCGCTGATCCAGATGCTGGCCGTCAAGGCCGATGCCGCGACCACAGCGCTGGCTCAGGTCGCAGCCTGGCGCAAGGAGCGGTATCTCACCGCCGGCATGGTCAAGGCCGGCCTCGTCCGAGCCTTCTGGAATATTGCGCCGGCAGAAGCGTGGCACCGCAGAGGGCGGAAATTCGACCCGTCCCGACGCGTTCCGATGAAGACCAGGGTGGTTCACACCGCCATCGCCGCCTGATCCAGCCTTTCCGGCATCAAATTCAGCTGCTCGCGGCCCATCCGGCTCCCGCCGAACCGGACCGCTATGCCGCGAAGCTCGAATGTCTAAACAAATAATCCGTCGGAGCGGAAATGATCAGCAATTTAAAGATAAAAAACAAGATCATGCTGATCGTGGCCGCCGGTCTGGTTGGCCTGATGGTTATCGTCGGCATTTCGCTGTTGACGCTGCACAGTCATACCAACGGCGGGTGAAGGCTTCCGCTGATGGATTTTTAGATAAAAGCTGGCCACCAATGGAACTGGGTTGAGGATCTGATCCTGTCGTCATCGTCGGCGAGATCACAGCACCGCTCGCCCAAGGCCTGATCGAGATCGGCCAAGGTCGTGAAATGACGGTTGGCGAGCGGCTCGTTGATCAAGGGCCAGAGGTGCTCGGCCGGCTGGAGTTCGGGGGAATAGGGCGGCAGGAACTCGAGGTGGATGCCTTCGGGAACGACCAGATCGGTGGCGACGTGCCAACCGGCGCCATCGAGCACGAGCACGACCAGATTGTCCGGTCCGGCGCCGACCTCACGGGCGAAGGCGGCCAGGATCTCGCTGAACATCGCCGTGTTGACCGCCTCGGCGAGGAACCAGACCACCTCGCCGGTGGCCGGCCGCACGAAGCCGAAGACATAGAGCCACTGGAACCGGTGATGGCCGAGCGCCAGCGGGCGCTGGCCGCGGCGCGCCCAGACCCGGCGGATGACCGGCTTGAGGCCGGCGCGATGTTCATCGAAGGCCCAGACCTGCACCGACCGGCCCGGCTCCTCGCGCGCCAGCTCTTCCATGCGGGCGCGGAAATCGGCCTTGAACCGCTCCTGGGCGGCGAAGTCGCCCCGGGCATGGCGCGGACGCGGCACCTGACGGGTGAACCCCAGGCGCCGCAAGTATTCCAAGCCGCGTCGCGGTGAAACCAGACGGCCGAGCAGGCCGCAGATCCATTGCGCGACCAGACGGCCGGTCCACAGGCCGCCATCGGGCGGTGGATCATCGAGCGCGCGGTCAAGGCGCTCGCGTTGTTCGGCGTCGAGCAACGGTCTGGAGCCGGGGTTGAAGCGGCGCAGATCGCCCAGCCCGTCAACCCCGGCCTCGTTATACCGTCCGACAAGAACGCTGATCCAGCGTTGCGAATACCCGGTCATCTCGGCCGCGACCTTCGCCGGCCGGCCGCTTGTCAGCAGCCAGAGGATCTGGAGATGCGTGCGCTTGATCGGGTCCTGTTCCTCCCGATACCGATGATACAACTCATCGGCATCAAGATGTTCAATCAGATAAACCTTGCTTCCCATGCCCAGTAAATGGGAGCCAAATCCCTTCATTGGAACCCTTCACCCGCCGTTGGTATCAGATGTTCTCCGAACGCCAGGCCAGACCCGGCACCTGGTCGAGAGCGGCGACCACGCTGGTCGACCATTATGCCCAAGCCGCCCGTGACGGCATCTTTCCGAAGACGCCGGCCGGAAAAGAGGCCCTGGCCGCGGTAACCTCGCTCCGCTACGCGGATGGCGAGTACTTCTTCGTTTTCGAGGGGGGACGGTCGTGGCGCATGGCGTGGATCCGCGCTTGGTCGGCAAGAACCTGAAGGCCGTAAAGGATCAGAACGGCTTCGCCTTCGTCGCTGAGATGATACGCGGGCGCTCAAGCCACCGGCGGCGTCACGGTTCGCTACGTCTGGCCCAAGGGCAACGGCTCGACCGAGCCGAAGCCGAAGATCGCCTTCGCCAAGCGATACAAGACCTGGGACTGGATCATCGGCTCGGGCGTCTATGTCGACGATGTCGACAACGCCTTCGTCGCGACAGCCCTGCAACTGGGCGGCAGCCAGTCTTGGCGGTCGTCGTGCTGCTTGGAACGATCGCCGGTCTGCTTGGACGCGCGATCGTGAAGCCGATCCCGGTCATGCAGCGCTCCATCGCCGCCGCTCGCGCGGGCGATCTGTCACAGACGGTCAGCATCGAGACGCAGTGACGAGGTCGGCGATATGGCCCGTGACTTCAACGAGCTGCTGGTAAGCCTGCGCGGCAGCATCGGCGAAGTCGGCATGGCCAGCGGATCGGTTTCCGCAGCCTCCGTCGAGCTGACGGCGTCGGCCGAGGAGATGAGCCGGAACGCCGAATCGCTGAATACCCATGCCGACGAAATCAGCCACGCGATGAACGGCGTCGTCGCGGCGGTCGGCGAGCTTTCCGGCATCGCCGGGCAACTGGCGGAAAGCGCCGACAGCGTAGCCGCCGCGTCGGAGCAGATGACCGCTTCGATCAAGGAAGTCGCGCGCCACGCGGCCAACAGTTCCGATGTCGCCCATCATGCCTCGACCGCCGCCAATCAGGCGCGCGACACGTTGGGGGGTGCCGAAGCGGCGATCAGGTCGGCGGTGGAAGATATCCGGCAGCTTTCGGACAACAGTGCCGAGATCGGCGAGGTCATCAAGGTGATTTCCGATATCGCGGAGCAAACCAACCTGCTGGCGCTGAACGCCACGATCGAGGCGGCGCGGGCGGGAGAAGCCGGAAAGGGCTTCGCCGTGGTCGCCACCGAGGTCAAGAACCTCGCGACCCAGAGCGCCCGCGCGGCGGAAAACATCGCCCAGCGCATCACGGCGACACAGGAGCAGACGGGCCGCTCGGTTGCATCCATCGATCAGGTCGCCGGCGCCATGACGCGGGTTTCGAAGTCGATCGGCGCCATCCACGACGTGATCGCGCGCATCGACGAGATCGCCGGCTCCATCGCGGCCGAAGTGGCCCAGCAGACCGCGACGACCAGCGAGATCGGCCGCAATGTCAGTCAGGTGGCGGATCGGCGAAGACGGTGGCGCCGATACCGGGCAGACGTCCGATCAGGCCCATCTGGTTCGCGACGCCCTGCTGACGATGGTCGATATTCTCAAAGCACGGCCGCCGGCGCTACCGAGACATCCAGCGCCGCTGGCGAGTTGAGCCGGCTGGCCGACCATGCTCGACCAGCTCGTCAGCCGCTACAAGCTGCCGCATAAGCGCCGTCGGTTCCCGACTTCCCTGCCTCCCCGCTCTGGCCTGTCGCCGGATGTCCCGCTATGGTCTTGCTCTTCCGGGGCCGAAAGCGGCTGACCCCGGACAAACGCCAACGCAATCAACAAGGGAGAAGAGACCATGGCGGGCACCATCACGGCGCGTCTTGCCGAACTTGGCATCGAACTGCCGAAGCTGCCGGCACCGGCCGGCGCCTATGTCCCCTATACGATCTCGGGCAAGATCCTGTTCATCTCCGGGCAGATCCCGATGCGCGACGGCGCGCTGTCCCATACCGGCAAGGTCGGCGGCGACCTGTCGGTCGAGGACGGCTATGACTGCGCCCGCGTCTGCGCGCTGAACATCCTGGCCCAGGCCGCGGCAGCCTGCGGCGGCGATCTCGACAAGGTCGCGCGCTGCCTGAAGCTGGGCGGTTTCGTCAATTGCGGTCCGGACTTCAACGACCATCCCAAGGTGATCAACGGCGCTTCGGAACTGATGCTTCAGGTCTTCGGCGACAACGGCAAGCATGCCCGTTTCGCGGTCGGCGCCCCTTCCCTGCCGCTCGGTTGCGGCGGTCGAGGTCGAAGCGATTTTCGAACTCGCCTAATCGTCTTGCGCCGCACCGCAAAAACTCTAATTCTGTAGGCATGCCAGACGGAAAAGACAGCCATCACGGTCAAGGTGATGCCCGGCATCGGCGCGATTGACGCCGCCGCCTGGGATGCCTGTGCCGGCGAGGAAAACCCTTTCCTCAGTCACGCCTTCCTGAAGGCGCTTGAAGACAGCGGGTCCTGCCGCGCCGCGACCGGCTGGCAGCCGCAGCATCTTGCGCTGGAAGCGCCGGATGGCAGCGTCATCGGAACGGTTCCGCTCTACCTGAAGAGCCATTCCTATGGCGAATACGTCTTCGACCATGCCTGGGCCAATGCCTACGAGCGGGCGGGCGGCAGCTATTATCCGAAACTTCAGGCGGCGGTGCCGTTCACCCCGGTGACCGGCCCGCGCCTGCTGCTTCGGCCGAATGCGCCTGAAGGGGCCGGTCCAGGCGCTGATCGCGGCCATGGAACAGCTGGCGTTGCGGCATCAGGTATCCTCGGTCCATGTGACATTTCCCGACCGAAGCGGACTGGAACACGCTGGGCGAGGCCGGCTGGCTTCAGCGGGTCGGACAGCAATATCACTGGGAAAACCGGGGCTATGGCAGCTTCGACGATTTCCTGGGCGACCTGAATTCACGCAAGCGCAAGAGCATCCGGAAGGAACGGCGCGAAGTCGCGGAGACCGGCGTCAAGATCCACACGCTGACCGGCGACGATCTCCGCCAGGAGCATTGGGATGTCTTCTACAAGTTCTACATGGACACCAGCGACCGGAAATGGGGCAGCGCTTACCTGAACCGCAAGTTCTTCCGTCTGCTGGGCGAAACCATGGCCGACCGGGTCGTGCTGATCCTGGTCGAGGATGGCGGCGAATGGGTCGCCGGGGCACTGAACCTGTTGGGCGCCGATACCCTGTATGGCCGCAACTGGGGATGCATCGCGACCTACAAGCACCTGCATTTCGAAGCCTGCTATTACCGCGCCATCGATTTCGCGATCGAGCGCGGGCTGAGCCGGGTCGAAGCCGGCGCGCAGGGTCAGCACAAGATCCAGCGCGGGTATCTGCCGACTCCGACCTACAGCGCCCACTGGATTCGCGATCCCGGCTTCCGGGCGGCGATCGACGATTACCTGAGGCGCGAGCGGGTCGCCGTAGCACAGGAAATCAACGCGCTGATGCAGGACAGCCCGTTCCGGCAGGAGAATGGGTGCGGGTAAACGCTTCGGAGTTGAGACCGCTGTCAATCCTGCCAGCGGGCCAGAGTTGAAGCGGCATCGCTCGTGCACCAGGGGTGTCCGCTCCCGTGGCGGTGCGCCATCGACTCGGAGGCCGAGGAATGTTTCCACCAGCGGTTCGGGGCCGCCGGTGACTTTCACCTGACCGCGCGCCGCGATGTGGGGATGGTCGGGGATCTCGGCCAGATCGGCGACGGTTTCCAGGCAGCAGTCCACGTCGGCGAACAGCGCTTCCCAGTGGCTCAACGGATGCGCCGCCAGCGTCTCCGCGACTTCGGCGATCAGGTCGGTCTGGGGCAGCGGCTCGAACTGGCGGCCGATCCAGTCGGGCCGGCCGATGGTCGTGCAGAAGATCGCCCAGAACTTCTCCTCGATCGGACCCAGGCTGACGAATCGACCGTCCGCCGTGCGGTAGATCTGATAATAGGCGGCCCCGCCGGTCAGCAGGTCTTCCGAAGGACGGGGAGGTTGTCCGCGGCGCGCCATGGTCAGCGGCCATGATTGCCAGCCGAGCACGGTTTCCATCAGGCTGATGTCGAGATAAGCGCCCTTGCCCGTCCGACTCCGGCGAAACAACGCGGCCGACACGGCGGCCACGGCTTGTATGGCGGCCGAGTGATCCGCTACCGGCGGGTAGCTCATGACCGGCACTCCGCCGGCGCCCGAAGCCGCCAGACCTCCGCCCAGCGCCATATAGTTCAGGTCGTGGCCGGCACGCAGACGGTATGGACCGCCCTGCCCCCAGCCGGAAATCGCCACATGGATCAGCCCAGGGTTCAATTCCTCCAGCCGGGAGCGCGGAAATCCCAGCTTGTCCAGGGTGCCGGGGCGGAAGCTTTCCACCAGAACATCGGCGCGCTCGACCAACCGCTCGAAGATCGCCCGGTCCGTCTCCGTCTTGAGATCGAGATGGACGACGGTCTTTCCGGCGTTGATCAGCTTGTAGCCTGGAGCCAGACCATCCGAATCGACTCCACCCAGCCTTCGCATCGGATCACCGGCGGGAGGCTCGACCTTGACCACATCGGCGCCGAGATCGGCCAGGATCTGACCGGCATAGGGGCCGGGAAGGTACTGGCTGAGATCGAGTACCCGGATACCTTCCAGCAGCAACTCCGTCATGATCAGCCGGTCCCGAACTTCAGCAATCCGGGCGCCTTGTCGATGATTTCTTCCAGGATCGCCTCCGCCGTATCGAGGTCGGTGGCCAGACCTGCGCTCAGCCGGCTCACATAATCCGGCCGCCGCAGCTTCTCGCGCGCCTCGTAAAGGCTGTGCAGTTCCGCAATGAAGATCTCGCGGGCACCAAGCGGCAGGATCGTATTCGCCGACAGCACGAAGAAGAAGCGCATGCTGGCCTTGATCAGCAGGCCGAGCATCAGGATATCCATCCGCTCGAACTCGCTTTTCAGGTCATCCGCCCTGCCGTCGGCGATATGCTTCAGGCGTCCTTCGATCAGGATGCAGAGCGCCTTGAACTCGCCGACTTTCTCGCGGAAGTGGCGGTAGGCGACGAAGCTGTTGTTGGCGGCTTCCTTCTGGGCATCGACGGCGAGCTTCGCCGCCTCGCGGGCCTGCCGCTCCAGCGCATGGAGCAGGCCTTCGACTTCGCTGCGCTTATAGGTGCGTTGAACCACGGGGAAGCATCCGGCGAGTAGCTGGGACCGCTTCTATTAGCATGCGAAACGAGTGGCGTCACGCGATCGCGGCAGCGGCATGTTGCCTCGCAACATAAGCGATAGCTCCGGGCTACTAGAACGACGTGACACAAACGAAAACGGGGCTCCGAAGAGCCCCGCTTCCGCAGTGATGCCAAACCGTTCAGTCCACCATTTCGGGGACTTTTTCCTCTTCGTGATCCGTCGGCGGCGGATCGGGGTAGATGAAGGTCAGCTTGTCGTCGGCGACCGAAACCTTGACATTGCCACCCTTCGCCAGCTTGCCGAACAGCAGTTCCTCGGCCAGCGGCTTCTTGATGTTTTCCTGGATCACGCGAGCCAGCGGCCGGGCGCCGTAGAGCGGATCGTAGCCCTTCTTGCCCAGCCATTCCCGCGCTTCGTCGGTCAGTTCGATCGACACGCCACGGTCGGTAAGCTGAGCTTCCAACTGGATGACGAACTTGTCGACGACCTGCCCGATGACCTCCGGCGACAGTGCGGAGAACGGGATGATGCTGTCGAGACGGTTGCGGAACTCCGGCGTGAACATGCGGTTGATCGCCTCCATGTCCTCGCCGACCCGCGCCGCCCGCTCGAACCCGATCGCCGGCTTGGCCATGTCGGAAGCACCGGCGTTCGTCGTCATGATCAGGATCACATTGCGGAAATCGACCGTCTTTCCGTTGTGGTCCGTCAGCTTGCCGTGGTCCATCACCTGCAACAGGATGTTGAACAGGTCCGGGTGCGCCTTCTCGATTTCATCGAGCAGCAGGACCGCGTGCGGATGCTGGTCGATGGCGTCGGTCAGCAAGCCGCCCTGGTCGAAGCCGACATAGCCCGGCGGGGCGCCGATCAGGCGCGACACGGTGTGACGCTCCATGTACTCCGACATGTCGAAGCGGATCAACTCGATCCCCAGCGTCATGCTGAGCTGGCGTGCCGCCTCGGTCTTGCCGACGCCGGTCGGGCCGCTGAACAGGTAGTTGCCGATCGGCTTTTCCGGATCGCGCAGGCCGGCTCGCGCCAGCTTGATCGCCGAAGACAGCGCTTCGATCGCCTTGTCCTGTCCGAAGACCATGGTGCGCAGGTCGCGCTGCAGGTTCAGCAGCACTTCGCGGTCATCGCGCGAGACGCTCTTCGGCGGGATGCGGGCGATCTTGGCGACCACCGCCTCCACGTCCTTGACCTGGATGGTCTTCTTGCGCCGCGACTCCGGCACCAGCATCTGCGCGGCGCCGACCTCGTCGATGATGTCGATGGCCTTGTCCGGCAGCTTGCGGTCGCCGATGTAGCGGGCCGACAACTCGACCGCCGAACGGATCGCCTCGTTGGTGTAGCGGACCCGGTGATACTTCTCGTAATAGGGCTTGAGGCCCCGCAGGATCTTGACCGCATCCTCGATCGACGGCTCGGCGACATCGATCTTCTGGAAGCGCCGGACAAGCGCCCGATCCTTCTCGAAGTAGTTCCGGTATTCCTTATAGGTCGTCGATCCGATGCACCGCAGCGCGCCGCTGGCGAGCGCCGGCTTCAGCAGGTTGGACGCATCCATCGCACCGCCCGAGGTCGCACCCGCACCGATGACGGTGTGGATCTCGTCGATGAACAGGATGGAGCCTTCCATTGCCTCCAGTTCGGAAAGCACAGCCTTCAGCCGCTCTTCGAAGTCGCCGCGATACCGGGTACCGGCCAGCAGCGAACCCATGTCGAGCGAGAAGATGGTGGCGTTTTCCAGAACGTCCGGAACTTCACCATGAACGATACGGCGCGCCAGACCCTCGGCGATGGCGGTCTTGCCGACACCGGGGTCACCCACGTAGAGCGGGTTGTTCTTGGAGCGACGGCAAAGGATCTGGATGGTCCGTTCGACCTCCTGGTCCCGGCCGATCAGCGGATCGATCTTCCCGCCGGCCGCTTTCTTGTTAAGGTTGACGCAGTATGCCTCGAGAGCCTCAGTGCCTTTCTTCACGACCTTCTCCGCCGCAGCGTCGTCGTCAGCTCCCGATACCCGCTTTGTTTCATTGCGGCCCGGCGCCTTCGCGATCCCGTGAGAGATATAGTTTACCGCGTCGAACCTGGTCATCTCCTGCTCTTGCAGGTAATAGACCGCATGGCTCTCGCGTTCAGAAAACAGCGCAACCAGCACATTGGCCCCAGTCACTTCTTCACGACCGGAACTTTGTACGTGGATCGCCGCCCGCTGGAGCACCCGCTGGAAACCGGCAGTCGGCTTCGCGTCCTCGGGACGATTGGTGATCAGGTTGGAGAGTTCGTTATCGAGGTACTCGCCAAGCTCCGAGCGCAGCTTGTCGAGGTTGACGCCACACGCTCTCAGGACCGCTACGGCATCCTGATCCTCGGTGAGCGCGAGCAGAAGATGCTCAAGCGTGGCGTATTCGTGACGGCGCTCGTTGGCGTAGGCTAGGGCTCGGTGCAGGGATTGCTCGAGATTACGCGAGAGCATGCCGGGCTAATCCTTCTCCAGAGTGCATTGCAAAGGATGCTGGTGTTGGCGCGCAAAGTCCATCACCTGGGTTACCTTCGTTTCGGCTACCTCGTAAGTGAAGACCCCGCAGATGCCGACGCCACGCCGATGCACGTGCAGCATGATCTGCGTCGCTTCCTCGCGGTTCTTGTTGAAGAATCGCTCCAACACGAGAACGACGAACTCCATTGGAGTATAATCGTCGTTCAACATCAGAACTTTGTACATCGAGGGTTTCTTCGTCTGGGGCTTGGCCTTGACGACCACTCCCGTCACGGTCCCCTCGTCCCCGTGCTTGTCGTTGTCGGCCATGGGTAAATTTAGCATTCATCGCGATGGACATCCTCCGACAATCATATGAGATTTCCGGACGCGCTTGGAAGAGGCGTGTTGTGCCAAAGCGACATGGTCTACGACGTATTTCGACGGATTGCTCTCGTCAGCCCCTTTTCGCGCAATAATCGGCATGCCCTGAGTGGAAAAAAGAAAGGCCCGGCGGTCACCAGTGACCGCCGGGCCTTATCCCGATCGAAAATCACAGCGGCGCGGAGATTGACCGCGCCGCCAGATCACCGGTTTCGGTTACGCGGCCAGCGGCTTGGTCAGCTTGCCGAGCGTCGCGTTGATCTGGGCGCTGATCGGCTGGAAAGCCTCGTTGGCGACCTTGACGGAGATCTCGGACACCTTGGTGCCCTCGGCGATGGCGCTGTCGAAGCTCTTCTTGGCGAAGGACGACTGCAGGTCCACCAGATCGCGCACGGTCTTGACGCCCAGCGCCTGCCTTGCCGACGGCGGCGCTGCTTTCCAGCGTGCTCTGGGTGTAGGCGACGGTGCTCTTGCTGATGTCCTCGAAGCCCTTGGCCAGGATGGAGCTGGACTTCACGAAGGCATCGACGTTCTGCTTGGTCAGGGCGTTCAGGCTCTCGAAGCCCTTGAGGAACTGCGAGGTGGACTTTTCGACCTGCTCCTTGGCGGTGGAGACGAACTGCGCGTAGTTCGGGGTCGTGGCCATGTTGATCTTCTCCTGGTTGGCGCCGCACCAACTCCAGCGGAGGGTCACGGCGAAGTGCATTGGTGTCGGAAGCGGCTTGAACTTTTATGCTGCAGTGCAGCAATGCCCTTACTATAGGCATTTCGAAGGCGGCGTCAACACTTTTTTGTGCACTGCACAATAAACTGTCCGTCAGCTGCCGAGGCTCTGGGAGCGGCTTGGCCGCGCTTGACCGGAGAGCCTGTTAATGGGGCATTCACCGATAACCCCGGATTGTCTGGCGCTTCGGGCACCGCGCTTGTGGCGGCTTGCCCGGCATGACAGGATATAACCGCCCGCCCGCCTTTGGATTTTTCAGAAATGACCTATTGCCTTGGCATCAAGATCCGTGACGGCCTGATCGGCCTGTCGGATGGCCGGATCACCAGTGGTTCGCAGCTATCGGCAGCCCGCAAGGTCACCATCATGGGATCGGGAGCCCACCGCTTCTTCATCATGAACTCCGGCCTGCGCAGCGTGCGCGACAAGACGCTGGCGTATCTGCGCCGCGACATGTCGAAGCGCCCGACCGAGAGCTTCGCCAGCATGCTGGACGCCGTCAACGCGTTCACGCACTGCCTGCGGCAGGTTGCCGCGGAGGACAAGGATGCGCTGGAGGCCAGCAAGCTGACCTTCAACCTGCACGCCATCATCGGCGGCCGGCTGTCCGACGACCGGGAGCCGACCATGTTCCTGGTCTATCCGGAAGGCAACTGGATCGAGGTGGACGAACGCACGCCTTATCTGTCGATCGGGGCCACCGCCTATGGCAAGCCGATCCTGGACCGGGCGCTGCGCTACGACACGTCGATGCAGACGGCGCTCAAGCTGGCGTATCTTTCGTTCGACTCGACACGGTTCAGTTCGGCCGATGTCGGCTTCCCGATCGACATGGTCGCCATGACCAATGCCGACAGCGCGTGGCGTCAGACCCAGTTCGACTACGACGATCTGGTGGATCAGCGTCAGTGGTGGAACCGCAACATCACCGATCTGGCCCAGCGCATGCCCGACGGCCCCTGGATCGACAAGCTGATGCCCAACGCTCAGCCGTCGCTGGCGGTGGTCCGGGGTGACGAGAGGGATTAGTTCCCGCGCTTCAGCGCTCGCCCGCCCATGCCGATATTCTCGAACCTGTCCGACGGGTTCGAGAATGCGGTAAGGAAATAGGTTCCGTCGTGGCAGCCGCTGGCAAGCCAGAACACTCCGCCCGTCTGCGTGCGGAATTCCATGGACGGGCCGCTCGAAGACCCCGCTTTCAGCAAGCTTCGTGGTTAACCGCTCGAACTGATCGGGCGACAGATAGAGCCGCATGCTGGCCATCTGCCCGGCTTCCAGGGCATCTTCCGGATCGCGCCGCCACAGCGCTTCGGCCGGAATGATCCGCGCCTCGACCACCGCCCCGCCACCGCCCTCGCCCGCGTCGCCGGCCGCCTGCACTTCATAAGTCCGCAACTGGGCGTTGGATTTTGAATTGTAGATCAGCCGGTAGCGGTCAGGCCCGTCCTGCGAGCACTGGGCGCGCAGATCCTCCCCGTTGACATAGCTGAACCAAGTCAGCTTGCGGGCATCCGCCTCCTCGGCCGGGCCTAAGGAGGCACAACCGGACAGGAGCAAGGCCGCGGCAGCGGCCAAACCGATCGGTGTCAAGCGCATAGGCAAGAACTATATCACCGCGCCGCACCATCGGCGAGACGCTCCCCCGACAATCTTCCGGTGCGCCGATGCCTCACCCGTTCGGGAATTACCTCCGGTCGCGGTCGAGACGCCCGTTTAACGAAAGGGTGGTAGACATTGATTTTCCACGAAATTACCATCCTATCGAAAGTTAACTCTTTGTGGGCGTCAGGGGGGTTCCGCCATGCATCTATCGTCGTACAGCCTGGCGCGCGTTTCGGGGGCGTCTCTGGCCACTGGCGCTGGTGCTGGCATTGTGCGCGCTCTCCGCCGGTCCGGCGTCGGCCCAGTCGAAATACGCGTCGATCGTGATCGATGCCGGCAACGGCGAGGTGCTGTACCGGGCCAATGCCGACGATCCCAAATACCCGGCCTCCCTGACCAAGATGATGACCCTGTACCTGACGTTCGAGGCGTTGCAGAAAAAGCGGATCAAGCTGGGGCAGTACTTCCCGATTTCCCGCAAGGCGGCATCCCAGCCGCCGACGAAGCTCGACCTCAAGGCCGGCCGGAAGATCAGGATCGAGCACGCGATCCTGGGGCTTGTCACCAAGTCGGCCAATGACGCGGCCATGGTGCTGGCGGAGGGTATCGGCGGATCGGAAACCCGCTTCGTCAGGATGATGAACCAGAAGGCCCGGCGGCTCGGCATGACGCGCACCACCTTCCGCAATCCTTCCGGGCTTCCCGACGACGATCAGGTGACGACCGCGCGCGATCTGGCGACACTGGCGAATGCCCTGATCCGCGACTATCCCAAATACTATCCCTATTTCAGCCGGGCCAGCTTCACGTATCAGGGCATCGAGCATCCGAACCATAACCGCCTGATGGAGATCTATCCAGGGCATGGACGGTCTGAAGACCGGCTATATCCGCGCGTCCGGCTTCAACCTCGCGGCATCGGCGGTGCGCGACGGACGCCGCCTGATCGCCGTCGTGATGGGCGGCGACACGCCGGGATGGCGCGACGAGCACATGGCCGAATTGATGGACCAGGGCTTCGCCACCCCACGGACCCCGGCACCGCTGGTCGCGTCGCTCCGCCCGCCCGCCGTTCCGGCGCGGAAGCCGGAAACCGGTATCGACGTCGCCAGCCTTGAAGAGGTGGTGGACAGCAGCGAACTGGCGGCATTGGCCGCTTCGGTAACCCCGTCCTCCATCGGCCTGACCAGCAGCGCCGCAGCGGCGGAACTCCCGAAGAGCGGGAGGCTGGGGCATCCAGGTGGGAGCCTTCAGCGACGCCGATGCCGGCCGGCGGGCACTCGACTCCGTATCGCGCCGCCTGCCGTCGCTGCTGGCGTCGGCATATCCTCAGATGGTGCCGGTCACGACCGGTTCCGGCCGTCTGTTCCGCGCCCGCCTGATGGGGCTGGACGAATTGGCCGCGCGTACAGTCTGCGCCAGCCTGGAACGCTCCGGAGAAGGTTGCCTGACGGTGGCCCCGCCAGGGGCTTTGAGGTCTAAGCCAGTTCTCCCGCCAGCACGGCGCCGCGTGAGGCCATGAGGTACAGGCCGACATGGTGCGCGGGCTGCTGGGGATGAGCGGCGGTATCGGGCAGGCCAAGGTCGCGCGCGACCTCCAGCGGAAGGTCGTAGGTGGCGCAGGCCGGCTCGTACACGACGATGTCCTCCAGATCGCCGGCCATGCCGTGGTTGCGGGCGGACAGCAGCGTCAGCACGAAATCCATCACGCAGATATCGGTGCAGATCCCGACGACCAGCACGGATTTCAGCCCGTTGCCGGTGATCCAGTCCAGCAGGCGGTTGGCCCCGTTGGGCTGGATGGCCCCGATGAAGCCGTTGATGCAGTCCTTGCGGATCAGGGTGGCATGCTGGGCGGCGCCTAGCCATTCCAGCTCGGCCACAAGGTTTTCCTGGCCGGTGCCGATCTCGCAATGGGGCGGATAGGGCGGCTCGGCCTTGCCGGGAATATGGGTGTCGAGGAAAGCCAGGATCGGCCATTCCGCCGCCTCGAACCGGCGGGCCAGCGCCACGGTCTCAGCAACCATGCGGCTGACCTGCTCATTGGGAGAGGCCGGAGCCAGCGGACCGCAGCCGACGGTGCAGAAACCGTTGACCTCGTCCACGATGACAAGGCCGGTCGGCTTGGCCGCGGGATCGAACCGGCTGAGCGCTATGGGAAACGTCTGCTGAACGACATCCAGGTCGGTGTCGAGAATAAGTGTGTCTGGCATGTCCGCATCCCCGTCGATTGCCGTGTTCCATCAAAGTGAACACGGCAATCGCGGGACGCAAGACAGATCGGAAAGTCGGCGGATCAGAAGTCGGCGGGAGCTTCGATGCCGCTGGCGCTCAACTGTTCGACCAGCAGAGCCTTCAGCCGCGTCAAGCCCTTCCGGGCTGAAGGCTTCGCAGCGGGCGACCAGCACGTCCTGGGTATTGGACGCGCGGAGCAGCCACCAGCCGTCCTCGGTGTTGACGCGGACGCCGTCGATATCGTTGACGGTGGCGCCGCTGGCCGCCAGCCGGGCCTTGACCTCCTTGACGACGGCGAACTTGCGTTCCTCGTCGGCCTGGAAGCGGACTTCCGGAGTGTTGAAGACTTCCGGCAGGACGTCGCGCAGCGCCGACAGCGGCTTGTCGGACTTCGCCACCAGCGACACCAGCCGGACGCCGCAATAGAGCGCGTCGTCGAAGCCGTACCACTTGTCGGCGAAGAAGATATGGCCGCTCATCTCGCCGGCCAGCGGCGAGCCCGTTTCGGCCATCTTGGCCTTCAGCAGGGAGTGGCCGGTCTTCCACATCAGCGGCTTGCCGCCCAGGCGCTCGATCTCGTCGAACAGGGTCTGGCTGGCCTTGACGTCGGCGATGATGGTGCCGCCGGGATGGGTCTTCAGCACTTCGGACGCGTAGATCGCGACGAGCTGATCGCCCCAGACGATCCGCCCGCCGGCATCCACGGCGCCGATCCGGTCGCCGTCGCCGTCGAAGGCGATGCCGATATCGCACTTGTTCTCGGCGACGACCTTCTGAAGATCCACCAGATTCTCCGGCATCGTCGGGTCCGGATGGTGGTTCGGGAAGTTGCCGTCGATGTCCTCGTACAGCAGGATGTGCTTGCCGGGCAGCTTGGCGGTCAGGCGCTTCAGGATCTCGCCGGCGGCGCCGTTGCCGGCGTCCCAGGCGACCGTCAGTTCCTTGACGCCGTCATAGTCCTTCAGCAGGCGCTCGACATAGACGTCCTGGATGTCGATCTTCTCCGACGTGCCGTCGCCGACCGCGTAGGCGCCCTTGGAGGCGATCTCGCCCAGTTCCAGGATGGCGGGGCCATAGACCGGAGCCTTGCCCAGCATCATCTTGAAGCCGTTGTAGTCCGGCGGGTTGTGCGAGCCGGTGATCATGACGCCGGCCGAGGCTTCGCGGTCGCGCACCGCGAAGTACAGCATGCCGGTCGGCCCCAGGCCGATTCGCTCGACATGCAGCCCGGTCGAAACCAGTCCTTCGACCAGGGCCTCTTCCAGCTCCACGGAGCTGAGACGGCCGTCATAGCCGACGCATACCCGCTTACCGCCGCCGCGGACCACCACGGTACCGAAGCTGCGCCCGATGGCCTTGGCATCGGCGGCGGTCAGCGTCTTCCCGATGATGCCGCGGATGTCATATTCACGCAGAACGGTGCTGTGGAACTGATGAGCTTCACTCATGCCTCAAGAACCTTTTCACGCAATTCGCGGCTGTTGATACGATAGCGGGAAGGACGGCCGACGCAGGTATAGGCGAACCCGGCCATCTCCATATCGTCCGGATTGTAGACGTTGCGAAGGTCTACCATAACCGGCGTTTTCATCAACTCCCGTGCGCGCTTGAAGTCGAGAACGCGGAACTCGTTCCATTCGGTCAGCAGGGCGATGGCGGAAGCGCCCTCCAGCGTTTCATAGGTATCGCCGCACCACTGCACGCCCGGCAGCAGTCTTTTCCGCCTCGTGGCGGCCGGCCGGGTCGAAGGCGCGAATCACCGCACCCTTGGCCTGAAGCGCCGGGATGATGTCCAGCGACGGGCTGTCGCGCATGTCGTCGGTGTTGGGCTTGAAGGTCACGCCGAGCACGGCGATGGTCTTGCCGTCCACGTCGCCGCCGCAGGCCTCGACGATCCGGTCGGCCATCGACTTCTTGCGCTTGTCGTTGATGTCCACGACCGTTTCGACGATCCGCAGCGGCGAGCCGTAATCCTGCGCGGTGCGGACCAGCGCCAGCGTGTCCTTGGGGAAGCACGACCCGCCGTAGCCCGGCCCCGGATGCAGGAACTTCTTGCCGATGCGGCCGTCCAGGCCGATGCCCTTGGCGACGTCATGCACGTCGGCGCCGACCTTCTCGCACAGATCGGCGATCTCGTTGATGAAGGTGATCTTGGTCGCCAGGAAGGTGTTGGCCGCGTACTTGATCAGCTCGGCGGTTTCCAGGCTGGTCATGACGATCGGCGTTTCGATCAGGTAGAGCGGCCGGTAGAGGGCGCGCATGACCGCGCGGGCGCGGTCGCTGTCGGTCCCGATCACCACCCGGTCCGGGCGCAGGAAGTCGCCGATGGCGGAGCCTTCGCGCAGGAATTCCGGGTTGGAGGCGACGCCGAAATCCACGTCCGGCCGGGTCTTGCGGATGATCCGCGCGACCTCGCGGCCGGTGCCGACCGGGACCGTCGATTTGGTCACGACCACCGTGTAGCCGTTGATGCCGCGCGCGATTTCCTCGGCGGCGCCATAGACGTAGCTCAGATCGGCATGGCCGTCGCCGCGGCGCGACGGGGTGCCGACGGCGATGAACACCGCATCGGCATCGGCGACGGAGCTTGCCAGATCCAGGCTGAACGACAGGCGGCCGGCCTTGACGTTCTTGGCGACCAGTTCGTCCAGCCCCGGCTCGTAGATCGGGATCTCTCCGCGATTGAGCCGTTCGATCTTGCCCGCATCCTTGTCGACGCAGGTGACGGTGACGCCGAATTCGGAAAAGCAGGCGCCGGAAACCAGGCCGACATAGCCAGTGCCGATCATTGCGATACGCATGGAGGTACCTTCTTTTAACTTGGCGAGTAACTGGCGAGAAGCAGCGAAGCGTTTACAGCAGTTTGGCCAGCGCTTCACGCACCTTCGGCCCAAGGTCCGGGACGCTCCAGAGCGAACGCGATGTTGGCCTCAAGGAAGCCGACGCGGTCGCCGCAATCGTACCGGGTGCCCTGGAAGCGCAGGCCGTGGAACGGCTGCGTCCCGATCAGGCGCGCCATGCTGTCGGTGAGCTGAATTTCATTGCCGGCGCCGCGCTCCTGCCGGTCGAGATGACGCGAACAGTTCGGGCTGAAGGATGTAGCGGCCGATGATCGACAGGGTCGAGGGCGCTACTTCCGGCTTCGGCTTTTCGACCAGCCCCTTGACCGCGGCCAGCCGGCCGTCGTCGGACGCGACATCCAGGATGCCGTAGCGGTTGGTGTGCTCACGCGGCACATCGACGACGGCGACGATGTTGCCGCCGACTTCGTTGTAGGCCTCGACCATCTGCTGAAGGCAGGGCGTGCCGGCCAGCACCACGTCGTCGGGCAGCAGGACCGCGAACGGCTCGTCACCGACGAGCTTGCGGGCGCACCAGACGGCATGGCCCAGGCCCAGCGGCTGCTGCTGGCGGGTATAGAAAAGCTTGCCGGAGCCGATTTCGGTTGCCCGGACCGCATCGAGCATGTCGAGCTTGCCACGGGTTTCCAGAACTTTGTTGAGGTCGCCGTTGATGTCGAAATGGTCTTCGATGGCGGATTTGCCCTGGCTGGTCACGAAGATGATATCCTCGATTCCGGCCGCGCGAGCTTCTTCGACGGCGTGCTGAATCAGCGGCTTGTCGACCAGGGGCAGCATCTCCTTGGGGATCGCCTTGGTCGCGGGCAGGAACCGGGTGCCCAGTCCAGCCACCGGGAAAACCGCCTTTCGCACTGCTTTACGCATGGGTATCTCTTTTCGCTACGCGTGGATGATGGGAATAACCCGAAGCCGAAGCGGCATTGTCTACGCCCCGAATCTTCTGCCACAAGGACACGCTGCGGCGCAACCCACGCATTATGACCTCATCAGCAGATCTTTCGCCTGATTGATCTTTGCCGCGAGGTATGTCGAACCACCCTGATCGGGGTGCATCTTCAGCATAAGTCTTTTGTGCGCCTCCTTTATTTCCTCGGCCGTGGCGCCGGGCTGAAGCCCCAGAATTTCGTAGGCCTCTTCTCTTGTCATGGCGCCGCCGGAAGTCCGCCCGCCCGATCCGCCGCCAGCATGGGAGCCGGCATTTCCGCCCCCCGCCCCCGCACTGCGCCAGTCATCCGGCTGAGTGCGGTCGAGATAGGCCTCAAGCACGACCGCGGATTGCTGGTCGCCGCTCCGGCATTCGTCGAGCAGGATCAGCAGTTCGCTCAAAGACAAATCGTCCAGCATCCTCCCTTCAAACCCGCCGCGCAGCACCTGACCGCTCATGGCGCCCGAATCATGGTCGAGCCACATGCGGAGGAACATGGTTTCAACGGTTGAAGTCTGGCCGTCCGACGGACCGGCGGCCGCCCTGACCCGGTTGATCAGCGACCGCCAGCGCAGCACCATCGGCACCACGAAGGCGCCGACCGCCATCGCGGCGCCCAGCCGCCCGGTCACCGCCAGGAACACCACGACAATGACGGTGACGCCGATCGTGGTATAGCGCACGCCCCGCGCGAGGCTTTTCGGGTCCGCGTTCACGAAGGCCCGCGCCAGCAGATAAAAGCCGATCAGAAGTGCGATGCCGAGCAGGAACAGCGGGAACATGCGGCGCGGTTTCCCTCCCTATCTGTTGCCGACCTGATATGAGAGCTGGCGGACCACTTCTCCCTTGCCCCGGCTGTAGTCGGCAAGCGCCGGCCTGCCGCCCGCCGCGAAAACGGCGACGGCGCTCAGCAACTCCTTCAACTGCTGGGCGCTGGAAGCGTCGAACGGGCAGTAGGCGCCGCCGCTGAGCCGGGCGATCTGCTCGAAGGCGCGCCGCGCGATGGGCTCCCCGCCCTCGTGGAACATGAAGACCGGCACTCCCAGCAGGCCCAGTTCGCCGGCATGGTGGCAGAGCTTATCGATGTCTTCCTCCATGCAGTCGCCGACGAACACGACGGCGTTGACCTTGTCGCGGCGGCTTTCCTTCAGCGCATGGTTCAGGACGCGGCCGATCTGGGTCTGCCCGCCAAGGCAGGTGACCGCCGTCATCCGTTTCAGCAGATCCTTGGCGCTGCCGACCCAGGGGCTGGCCTGACATTCCCGGAAGCCCCGGTAGAAGACGAGTTGGACATCCAGGCCGCCGAGCGCCGATGTCGCTTCGAACATTTCCGCCTGGATCTGGCAGGCTTTGTCCCAGGAGGGCTGCCGGCTGGCGGTCGCGTCCATGGCGAACATCAGCCGGCCGCGCCGTCCGGCCTGCTTGAGATTGGGCGTCGCCGCGACCTTGCGCAGGAAGGCGTCCACATCGCTTCGCGTGTCTTTGGCGGTCGGCAGTGTGTGATCATCGTCTGCCATGGCGGGCCGTATCTCCTGCGGAAAGAGTAACCTACAGCGGCGTCTCACCTATTCTCAGAGATGGAAGCGAAACCCGGCCTGTCCAGGGCTTGCGGCCGAGCCTTATCCAAACCGCACCGCCGCAGCGTTCCAGACGGGCCGGTTCCAGGCGGTTCCGCATCCTTTGGGCAAGTCTAAACCAGATTATGGCACGCTGCCACGCCCGGCACCTCCGCCTGCCCGAATCGGATACCCCAACCGGAAGAGATACTGGCGCCGGCAGCGCCGGAGAGCCTATTCCCCCTTGAGCCAGACGGCGGTGTCATGGAAGACGGCTCCGCCGAAAGGCGGACCGGGATCGGCGCCGGTCAGGACGTTGATGCCGATTCCCTCGATAAAGCGGTCGTTCGGCCAGATGCCCTCGACCACCACCACGCCCGGCTGAAGCCCGTCGAAAGGCTTCACATGGACCAGCACGGTGCCGCGCCGGTTCCCGATCCGCACAAGCCCCCCATCGGTCAGGCCGAGGGCTGGCGCAGTCCTTCGGGTGGATCAGCGCCGTCGGCCGCCCTTCCCTCGCCCGCGATGTCGGGACTTCGGTGAAGCTGCTGTTGAGGAACTGGCGCGCGGGCGGTGCGATCATGCGGAAGGGGTGTTCGGCCGTCGCCTCTTCGATCACGTCGAAGTGATCCGGCAGCGCCGGCATATCCGAGTAGTTCGGCCCGACGCGGGACCAGTCGGGCTTGAAGTGGAAGCGCCCGTCCGGCGTGCCGAAGCCTTTCTCGAAATGCGTATCGGTTCCGGCGATGCAATCGTGCCAGCGGGCTTCGCTCAACTCGTCCGCTCCGGGCCAGCCGGATGCCTTCAGCGTCGCGTCGACCAGTTCCCAGGCCGTCAGGTTGAAGCCGGGATGATCGGCGCCGAGCCGTTTCGCCAGACCGCGGATCACCGCATGGTTTTCGCGGCACTCGCCCGGCGGGTCGATCTGCTTCGCCCCGATCTGGAGATGCATCTGGCCGCCCGCCGTATAAAGATCGTCATGCTCGATCATCATGGTCGCCGGCAGCACGATATCGGCCAGCTTGCGCCGTATCGGTCATGAACTGCTCGTGGACACAGACGAACAGGTCGTCGCGCAGCAGGCCGGCGCGGACCTTGGCGCTTTCCGGGGCGACCGCCGCGGGGTTGGTGTTCTGGATCAGCATCGCGTGGACCTGCGGCCCGCTGCCGAGCGCGTCACGCTCGCCCACCAGAACGGGGCCGATCCGGGACATGTCGAGGGTCCGGACGGCGGGATCGATCCGGTCCCGCCCTTCGATCAGGGTCTTGTTCAACTGGTAGATGGCGGAGTTGCTGTAGAGCGCGCCGCCGCCCTCATGCGCCCAGGCGCCGGTGACGACGGGCAGGCAGCTTACCGCATGCATCTGCGCCGCACCGTTGCGCGAGCGGGAGAAGCCGTAGCCGAGCCTCAGGAAGCTGCGCTTCGTCGGCGCCGTACAGTCTGGCGAACTCGATGATCTCGGTTCTCATCCAGGCCGGTGATCGCGGCGGCCCAGGCCGGCGTCCGGGTCTTCAGGTGCGCTTCCAACTCCTCCGGCACATCGGCGAACCGCGCCATATAGTCGCGGTCGGCATAGCCTTCGGCGAACAGCACATGCATGACGGCGCAGGCCAGCGCGCCATCGGTGCCGGGCCGGGGCGCCAGATGCATGTCCGCCCGCTCCGCCGTGCCGGTGCGGTAGGGATCGACCACGACCAGCTTGGCGCCGCGTTCCTTGCGGGCCTTGGCGATCCAGGTCATGACGTTGACCTGCGTCGAGACGGGATTGCCGCCCCACACGACGATCAGGTCCGACTTCGCCATCTCGCGCGGGTCGGCGCCGCGCTTGACGCCGTTTCCGGCCAGCCAGCCGGCATCGGCAAGCGCTATGCAGATGGTGTTCGCCTGACGGGAATAGCCCATGACGTGGCGCAGACGCTCGATCCCGTCGCGCTGCACGTGGCCCATGGTGCCGGCATAGTAGTAGGGCCAGACGGCTTCCGGTCCATGTTCACGCGCCACTTTCGCGAACTGTTCGGCGACGATGTCCAGCGCCGCTTCGAACGAAATCTCACGCCACTTGCCTTCGCCCTTGGCGCCGACGCGCTGGAGCGGCTTCAGCAGGCGTTCGGGATGATGGACCCGCTCGGCGTAGCGGGACACCTTCGCGCAGATCACGCCGTCGGTGTAGCTGTTGGCGGCGGCACCCCGCACCTTGCCGATGCGGTCGGGCGCCAGCTTTTCAACCTCCAGCGCGCAGGTGCTGGGGCAGTCATGGGGGCAGACGGACGGGACGAAGGTCGAATCAGGCACCGGGCGAACTTTCAGCAGAACCGGGAAACATCCAAAGATCAACCAAACTTAGTCACATGGCGGCCCTCCGGCAATCCGCCTTACCGCTACCGCGTGCCGCTTGTGATAACGTCCCCTACCGAAATTTCAAACCGAGGAGTCGATGCTCGCCTGGGAACTGATCGTTGTCGTTCTGCTGATCCTGCTGAACGGCTTTTTCGCCATGTCGGAACTGGCGGTCGTTTCTGCCCGGCGGGCAAGACTTCAACAGATGGCGGACGAGGGACATCGCGGCGCCAGGGCCGCCGTCCGCCTTGTGGAAGATCCAAGCAAGTTCCTGTCCACCGTCCAGGTCGGCATCACGCTGATCGGCATTCTGGCCGGCGCCTATGGCGGCGCCACCTTCGCCGGCTATCTGGCGGTGGAGCTTCGCCGGTTCCCCGTGATCGAACCCTATGCCGACGGCATTTCCATCGCCGTCGTGGTCATGAGCATCACGTACCTGTCGCTGATCATCGGCGAACTGGTGCCGAAGAGGATCGCTCTGGTCAATGCCGAGCGGATCGCCGCCATGGTCGCCCGGCCCATGGGCATCATCGCCACCATGGGAGCGCCGCTGGTCTGGCTGCTGGGCGTATCCACCAACCTCGTCCTGCGCCTGCTGCGGCTCGATAAGGTCAAACAGTCGGAGGTGACCGAGGAAGAGGTCAAGTCGATGATCGCCGAGGGTGCGCGCACCGGCGTCTTCGATCCGGCGGAGCGGGAGATGCTGGAAGGCGTCCTGCGGCTGGCCGACCGGAGCGTGCGGACGATCATGACGCCCCGGCCCGACGTGGTCTGGCTGGATATCGACGATAAACCGGAAGATATCTGCCGCGAGATCACGGCGAGCGGCCGGTCGCGCTTTCCGGTCAGCCGGGGCGACCTGGACGAGATCGTCGGGATCGTCCACAGCAAGGATCTGCTGGACCTGCTGCTGACCGGCAAGCCGCTGGATCTTCAGGTCTGCCTGCACAAGCCGCTGATCATCCATGACGGAACGCCTGTGCTGCGGGTGCTGGAGCTGTTCAAGCAGGCCGGGCTTCATATGGCGATCGTGGTCGATGAATATGGCAGCATCGAGGGCATCGCGACGGTCACCGACATTCTGGAAACCATCGCCGGCGATTTCCCCGACGAGGGAGAGGACGATGCCGGCGCCGTCCGGCGCGAGGACGGCTCCTGGCTGGTCGATGGCATGCTGCCGATCGACGAGGTCGAGCACCGGCTTGGCCTGCGCGGCCTGCTCGCCGACCGGGACTTCCACACGCTCGCGGGGTTCATCCTGGCGGAACTGGGCCATGTGCCGCGCGCCGGCGAGCATTTCGTCTGGCAGGGCAGCCGGTTCGAAGTCATGGACATGGACGGCCGCCGGGTGGACAAGGTCCTGGTGACATTGCCGGCCCCGGTCGGCGACGAAGAGGATTACGACGGCTGAGGCTCGGTTGGCGGACTACACCATCGCCGACAGGTCCGACCCGCCGGTCGGGTAGGCGAAGGGGGTTTCCGCCAATGCCTTTGCCGGGATGCCGTGGCGGATCGCCAGCGCGAAGAGGTTGATGACCTCGTCGGCATGGGGGCCGACGAGATGCGCGCCGAGGATGCGGCCGCTGTCTTCCTCGATCAGGACCTTATGGCCGGAGCAGGTCTCGTTCAGCCGCCGGGATGAGAACCAGTCGTCGGTGACCGCGTGGTTGACCCGGAAGCGAAGGCCCTGGGCCAGCGCCTCTTCCTCCAGCAGGCCGACGCGGGCCAGCGGCGGCACGGAGAAGACGACGCTCGGCATGCCGGTGTAATCGGCCTGCCGGGACGGTCCCTCGGCCAGCAGGTTGGCCGCGATCACCTCGGCATCGTGGCTTGCCTTGGGCGTCAGCGGCATGCCGGACGCCGCGGCGTCGCCGGCCGCGAAGACGCGGGGGTTGGTGACGCTGCGCAGATGGCCGTCCACCTCGATGCCGCGCTTGCCGGTGCGCACACCTCCCTTTTCCAGATCCAGGCTGTCGAGGTTGGGCACCCGGCCGGCGGCATGGACCACCAGATCGGCGTCGAACCGGAGATGCCGCCCTTCCTGATCCGCATGGACCCGGAAGCCGGAGCCGACCCGCTCCACCGCCGTAACGGCGGTGCCGGGGCGGACATCGACCGGCAGGTCGTGGGTGCGCTCGACCAGCAGGTCCACCAGATCGGGATCGAACCCGCCCAGCAGGCGCTCACCGCGCTGAAGCATGGTGACTTCGGCCGAGGCGCGGACGGCGAGGTGGGCGAACTCCATCGCGATGTAGCCGCCGCCGACCAGAACGATGCTGCGCGGCAGAGTGTCGAGGTTGAGGAAGTCTTCGCTCGACGCCACCAGTTCGGCCCCTTCGATCGGCAGAGGGGCCGGTTTCGATCCGGCGGCGATCACGAAGTTATCCGCCTCCAGCAATTCATCCCCCACCACCAGGGCATCGGCGCTGACGAACCGGGCGGTGCCATGCAGCGCCACGATGCCGGCATCGGCGAACGAGGCTTCCTTTGATTTGGGAACGGGATCGGTGAAGCGGCGCTTGAACTTCATCAGGGCGCGCCAGTCGGGTATCGGGACCTGGATGAAGACACCGACATCCGGTTCCGCGAGCCGTTCGATGGATGCCACCGGCTCCGCCGCCGCGCGGAGGACCTTTTTAGGGTCGCAGCCGCGAAGCTGGCAGGTACCGCCGAAAGGGCGTTCGTCGATGATGGCAACCTTGCGTCCCGCTGCCCGGCATCGACGCGCGATGGCCGATCCGGCGACCCCGGTTCCCACCACGATGATATCAAAGCGTCGACTCATTCCGGTCCTCTCCCTTGGGGGCCGCCCTCACGCCGCGAACATGCCGATCGGGCAATGCCGCGTCCTGGGACAACACCTGTTGCGGCATCTTGTCATCATGCCGCGAGGAGCGAAATCAGGCGACCTGTTCGGTCCAGACCTCGAAACTCTTCAGGATATGCGGCCCGAAGGTCGTAATCATGGCGACATCGGCGGCATCCCTGCCCTTCGCGATGGGGATACGGCCGACGCGCGGCTGGTTGTGGCGGGCATCGAACAGGTGCCAGCTTCCATCCAGATACGCTTCGAACCACGCGTTGAAATCCATCGGCGACGGGTTCGGCTCGATCGCGATATCGCCCAGGTAGCCGTTGACGTAACGCGCCGGAATATTCATCGCGCGGCACATCGCGATCGACAGATGCGCGAAGTCGCGGCAGACGCCCCGGCGCTCCCGGAGGGTTTCCGACGCGGTGCGGGTATTGCGGGCGTATTGGTAGCCGAACTCGACATTGGCGTTCACCCAGTCGCAGATCGTCTGCACCCGGCTGAAGCCCGGCGTCGTCCAGCCGAACAGGTTCCAGGCGTCCTGGGACAGCAGATCGGTGTCGCAATACCGGCTGCCGTACAGGAAGGGCAGGACATCGGGCGGCAACTCATCGACGCCGTGCTGGCGCGCGCCGAACTGCTTGAAGTCCGGCAGACCGCTGTCGTGGACGAAACCGATCGAGCGGAACACCGTCGTGCCGGGCTGCAGCCGGAACCGCGAGCAGCGGTTGCCGTAAGTATCGATGAAATGATCGCCGGGAGCTTCCGGGAACGTTTCGATCGCATCGTACTTCAACAAGGCGTGCTCACGGCTGGGATGGATGCCCAGCAAAAGCACGACCGTGGTCGGCTGAGGGACCTCGATGGAGAACTCGTAGCCGGCCTTGATGAGGATGCCCTGGTCGGCTTGTCCGGTCCAGCCCTGGTCGGTCTGTCCGATCCAGTTGGATGAGGTGATGATCGACACGTCCGGAAATCTCCTTTAACTGTTTGTTAGTAATTGATGACGACCACCCCCACAGTCAAATGCTTGAGCCGAATAGCAGACCCTAGGATTCCGGGCGAGTTGACTAAAAAATTTGCAACCGGCTTTAGTTTAGGCCGTTGGCTTCTCCTGTAAACAGTCCCGGTAACGACATGGCACCGATCTTCTTCTACTTACTTATATTGGCTATGGTGTTACTCCCTGCCACGGCGTGGGCACATGGCCTTACGCTGGTCCCACCGGAAGGCATCTGGTACGCATGGTCGTTCGATCCCTGGTCTTGGTCCCGCTCGCTACTGACCCACTGGCTCTATGGCCGGGGCGTTCTGAAACTTTGGCGGCAGGCCGGCGTCGGACGCGGCATCCGGCGCTTCTGAAGCCGCCTGCTTCCTTGCCGGCGAGTTGACGCTGGTGCTGGCGCTGGTCTGGCCGTTCGACGCCTTAGGGCGGAACGCTGTTCTCCGGCCATATGGTCCAGCACATGCTGCTGATGGTCGTGGCGCCACCGCTTGCTGGTGCTGGGCCGGCCGCTCGGCCCCGGTCATGTGGGCGCTGCCGGGAAGCTGGCGGCCTTATGCGGGAGCCTTGACGCGCCGCGCTGCGCGCCCGGCCGTTTGCTGACACGCCCATCGGTGGCGACGCTGATTCAGGGCGTGGCGTTGTGGGCTTGGCATGCGCCGGCACCGTTCCAGGCCGCCATGTTGAACGATGCCATCCACACCGCTGAGCATGTCACCTTCATGGGAAGCGCCCTGCTGTTCTGGTGGAGCATCGTCCACGCCGGCCGCGAGGGCTCGCAAGGATATGCGGCTGCCGCGGGCTGGACGCTGATCACCGTTCTGCATGGCGGGATGCTGGGAGCGCTGCTGACCTTCGCCGGTAAACCGCTTTATCCGGCCTATGGTGACGTCGCCGCCCTGTGGGGGCTGACGGCACTGGAGGATCAGCAGCTTGCCGGCCTGATCATGTGGGTTCCGACCGGGATGGTCCATCTGGCGGCTGGAGTGTGGCTGATCGGCGCCTGGATTTCAGAAGTCGGACGCCGCAGATAAAAACATCACGGAACTCCTCTGAAAGGCTCCTGTTGGAGGGGGGCAATCGCAACGGGACAACCCTTGCGACAATGAAACTAATTACCCTCGCCAACGGAGCATATGATGGCTGCCAAGAACATGCAGGACCTCCTGATCGAAGAACTTCGCGACATCTATCACGCGGAAAAGCAGCTTACCCGGGCGCTGCCGAAGATGGCGCGGGCCGCTTCCAACGAGCAGCTCAAGCAGGCTTTCACCCAGCATCTTGAGGAAACCCAGGGCCAGATCGAGCGTCTGGAGCAGGTTTTCGAGAAGCTCGACACGCGCACCCGCGGCAAGCACTGCCATGCGATGGAAGGCCTGATCGAGGAAGCCAAGGAAATCATGGAAATGGGCTTGGCGCCCGAGCTTCAGGACGTGGCGCTGATCGCGGCGGCGCAGAAGGTCGAGCATTACGAGATCGCCGGCTACGGCACTCTGCATGCGCTGGCCCAGGCGGCCGGGCTTGATGAAGTGGCGCAGCTTCTTGAACAGACGCTGAACGAAGAGAAGAAGACCGACCAACTGCTGAACAAGCTCGCGATCAGCGACGTGAACAAGAAGGCCATGCAGTCCGCCGCGTAATCGCTGGCTTGCACCCCCGCCTTCGGGCGGGGGTTTTTATTTGCGGGCATTACTCCACGATCAACTTCTCCAGCGTCTCCAACCTGTCCGCCTCATGCGGCGGCTTGTCCCAGCGGATGCGGGCCACGCGGGGAAACCGCATCGCCACCCCGCTCTTGTGCCGGGTCGAGCGGTGGACGCTGTCGAAGGCCACCTCCAGCACCAGCCCCTGCTCGACCTCCCGCACCGGGCCGTAGCGCTTGGTCGTATGGTTGCGCACCCATTTGTCGAGCAGCACCAGTTCCTCGTCCGTAAAGCCCGAATAGGCCTTGCCGACCGGCACAAGCTCATCCCCCTTCCAGGCGCCGAACGTATAGTCGGAATAGAACGACGACCGTTTGCCGTGACCGCGCTGGGCGTACATCATCACGGTATCCATCGTCAGCGGCCCGCGCTTCCACTTGAACCACGGTCCTTTCGGCCGCCCGGCGACGTAAGCGCTGTCGAAGCGCTTCAGCATCAGCCCTTCGATGGCGTTCTCACGGGCACCGTTGCGCAGTTCCGCCAACTCGCCCCAGGTCTCGAACGGCAGCATCGGCGACAGGTCCATCCGCTGGGGCTTCGCCCTGGCGTACCAGTCCTCCAGCCGCCGGCGCCGTTCCTCGAACCCAAGCTGGCGCAGGTCTTCCGGCCCTTCGAACAGGATGTCGTAGAGCCGGACATAGGCCGGGTAGTCCAGCAGCATCTTCGCGGTGACGGCCTTGCGGTTCAGCCGCTGCTGAAGGTCGTTGAAGGGCGCCACCACGCCGTCGCGCGCGACCAGCAACTCACCGTCCAGCACGGCGTCGAAATCCATCGCCTCCAGCATCTCGGGAAACGCCGGGCCGATATCGTCGCCGGTGCGTGAATAGATGCGGCACTCGCCGCCGCTTCGCGACAAGCTGCACCCGGATGCCGTCCCATTTCCATTCCGCCCTGTAGATGCCGGCATCGAGTGCGGCGATGTCCTCGTCCTCCAGCGGAGACGCCAGCATCAGCGGGCGGAAGCCCGCCCCCTCGCCCACGGCGGGCCGTTCGGCCTTGCCTTCCAGCCATTCGAACAGCGGCAGGTAAGGCGGCGTCAGGCCGTGCCAGACTTCCTCGATCTCATCGACCGGGCACTTGCCCCATTCCGCCAGCGCCGTCTTGGCGAGCCGCGCCGACACGCCGATGCGGAGCGATCCTGTTATCAGCTTGATCAGGGCATAGCGCCCCTGGGCGTCCAGCGCGTCCAGCCAGCGTTCGACAATACGCGGCACATCGGCCCGGCGCGTTTCGGCCAGCGTCTGGACCACTTCGCTCAGGTCCGGCTCACGGTTCGCCCCCGGACGCGGCGGCCAGATCAGCGAGATGGTTTCCGCCGTGTCGCCGACGAAATCATACGACCAGCCATAAAGCACCGGATCGACCCGCGTCATGACGAGGTTGCGCAACGCGGCCGGCTTGGCGTCGTTAAAGGTCGAGTCCTCCCGTCAGGGCCGCCAGCGCGAAACCGCGCTCCGGGTCGGGCGTGTGGCTGAAATAGTCGCCCATCAGCCGGATCTTGCCGTTGCGGGACGGCGTGAAGATCAGCGCGTCGATCAGTTCGGCAAAGCGCTTCACAGCAGTTCCCCGCTGGCGCTTCCCCTTGCGCCGGCGGTTCCCCCTGCCCTTCCTCGTCGAACCCGACCAGGGCAAGCGCGCGGGCGCGGATGCCCCGGCTTGTCGCATGGTGGACCAGCGCTTCCTCCCGCCCGTGGGTGACCCAGATTTCCGGAGCGCCGACGTCCTCGATGGTCTGGCAAAGCTCATCCCAGTCGGCATGGTCGGAGATCACCAGCGGCAGTTCCACGCCGCGCTGCTTGGCCCGCTGGCGCACCGTCATCCAGCCGGAAGCCATGCAGACGACCGGGTCCGGCAGACGGCGCGCCCAGCGGTCGGCGACCGCCGAGGGCGGCGCCATGACGATGTGCCCGACGAAGGCGTCCTTCTTCAGCCCCGTGGCCGGCCGCAGTTCGCCAAGCTCCACGCCCAACTCGCGGTAAAGGTTACAGAGCGGGATCAGCGCGCCGTGCAGGAAGATCGGCTTGTCGTAGCCGGCCTTGCGAAGCAGCGCTATCACCCGCTGGCATTTGCCGAGCGCATAGGTGCCGACCACGTGGCTGCGCTCCGGGAACAGCTCGACCGAGTGCAGAAGGCGGGCGATTTCACCCTCGTCAGGCGGATGGCGGAACACCGGCAGGCCGAAGGTCGCTTCGGTGATGAAGACATCGCAGGGGACCGGCTCGAACGGCGCGCAGGTCGGATCGGCGCGGCGCTTGTAGTCGCCGGAAGCCACGATCCGGCAGCCACGGTATTCCAGCACCGCCTGAGCGCTGCCAAGGACGTGCCCGGCCGGAGCGAAACTGACATCGACGTCGCCGATCCGCAGGCGCTCGCCATAGGGCAGCGGTTGCAGGGAGCCGCCCGCCGCGTCGCCGTAGCGGGCGCGCATGATCGCCAGCGTTTCCGGCGTCGCCAGCACCCTTTCGTTGTTGGGGCGGGCATGGTCGGCATGGCCGTGGGTGATGACGGCACGCGCCGCCGGCCGGACCGGATCGACGAAGAAATCGCCCGGCTCGACATAGAGTCCTTGAGGCAGCACCTTGATCCAGGACTCAGGAGCGGGGATGGAAGCGGGGGCCGTAGCGGCAGGGGTCGGGACTGTCATGTGTGTTATATGGGCGATCTCGACCAAAAAAGCCAAACCCTGTACTCTACCGCCTCTTGCGGGGCCACCCGTTTTAAGTGCATCCTGATCTTAGGAAGCATCTGGTGCCGGAGAGAGGCTAATCCCATGGAACGAACGGTCGCCTGCATCGGAGCCGCCCATATCGATCGAAAGGCGACTGCCGCCGGGCCGGTCGTTCCCGGCAGTTCCAATCCCGTCACCATGCGGGTGGGTGCCGGCGGAGTGGCCCGCAACGTCGCCGAGAATCTGGCGCGCCTGGGCCTGTCCGTGACCATGGTGAGCCGGGTCGGCAGCGACCGCGAAGGCGACGCCGTTCTGGACGGGCTGGCGGAAGCGGGGGTCGGGTTCGAATTCTGCACACGCTCGACCACGGCGCCCACGGCCACATACACGGCGCTGCTGGACAAGGCGGGCGAACTGGTGATCGGCCTTGCCGATATGGCCATCTACGACGAATTGACCGTCGATGTCCTGGAGCCGCTGCTGCCCCGGCTGGAGCGAATCCCCGTCTGGTTCATCGACTGCAACCTGCCGGCTGAGTCGCTGCGCTTCCTGCTGCGCCGCAAGCCGGAGGGCTGCACGGTCTATGTGGATTGCGTGTCCGTCGCCAAGGCCGCCCGGCTTCAGGGCATCCTGCGCGGCATCGACACGCTGTTCGCCAATGGCGACGAGGCGGGCTATCTGTCGCATGTCCCGATCCGCGCTCCGCTGGATGTCTGCGAGGCGGGATACCGCCTGATGTGCAACGGCGTCGGCAGCGTCGTGATCACGCGCGGGCAGGAAGGCGCCTTCGTCGCGTCGCCGTTCGACTACGATTTCTTCCTGCCGCCGCCGGTCGATGTCAACGAGGTGACGGGCGCCGGAGACGCGCTGATCGCGGGTGTGATCTTCGGCCGGATCGGCGGCCATGACATGGCGGAGGCCATGAGCCTGGGGCTCGCCTGCGCCGCTGCGGCGGTCGAGACGGACGAGACGGTAAATCCGGCACTGAGTGCCGATATGGTCATCGAACGCGCGGGACTTTTGCTGAAAACCGGGTAAACTCCCGGCATGCACGATTACCTTGCCATTCATCCCGAGGTCGCCGAGGCGCTCCAGGCCAGGAAGGCCGTGGTCGCTCTCGAATCGACCATCATTTCCCATGGGATGCCCTACCCCCGCAATGTCGAAACCGCGCGCCTTGTCGAACAGACCGTGCGCGACGGCGGCGCCGTTCCGGCGACCATCGCGGTTCTGGACGGGCGCATCCGAATCGGCCTGACCGACGACGATCTGGAGCATCTCGCGACCTGCCAAGTCGGTGATCAAGGTCAGCCGCCGCGATCTTCCCGTGGCGCTGGCGACCCGCGCCGATGGCGCCACGACGGTCGCCGCGACGATGATCTGCGCGGCGCTGGCCGATATCTCGGTGTTCGCCACCGGCGGCATCGGCGGCGTGCATCGCGGGGCGGAAAACACGCTGGATATTTCGGCCGATCTGGACGAACTGGCGCTGACCAACGTCGCCGTCGTCTGCGCCGGGGCGAAGGCGATCCTCGATCTGGCGAAGACGGCCGAGTACCTGGAGACGCGCGGCGTGCCGGTGCTGGGTTACGGCACCGACGAGTTGCCGGCCTTCTACACGCGGCACAGCGGCATCAAGCTGGCGTCGCGCTGCGACGATCCGCTGACGGTGGCGCGGATTCTGCGCGCCAAGTGGCAGTTGGGGCTGAAGGGCGGCGCCGTGATCGCCAACCCGATCCCGCAGTCGGCGGCGCTGGACCAGGGGATGGTGGACGGCGCCATCGCGCAGGCGCTGGCCGATGCCGACGCCCAGGGTATTTCAGGCAAGGAGGTTACTCCCTTCCTGCTGTCCCGGATGGAAGAACTGACCGGCGGCGCCAGCCTGGAGGCCAACATAGCGCTGGTGCGGAACAACGCGTCGGTGGCGGCTTCGATCGCGCATGCCTATGCGGAACTGAACACGGAAACGGCACTGCCGCCGAAACCGCACCTGACGCGGACGCGGCCCTGGTACTGAGGGCCGCCCGCACTAGCCCCACTAATTAATGGCTCTCCGACAGGAACTTGAACGGCGTGGCTGGCTCGAACTTTGTCGGCAACCTCACCGGCGAACACCTGCCCCCGTCGATGGTGAGCTTCTTGACCGGAGCTCCGGGTTTAAGATCGGCCTTGGCAAGCGAAACCCAGAATGTATTGGGGCGCGTCGCTGAATTGAAATAATAGACGAGGTTCTTTGGTCCGCCGCCGTGCGCCAGATCGTGGACGAGATGTTCGGCTCTTCCGGAGTGGTGATACCCAGCGGCACACTGACCGCGCGCTGAACGCTCGACGACTGGAAGGCCATCCGGACGCCTGGAGCATCCGTGACGGATCTCCTCGTAGGGAACGCCCTTTTTGTAGGGTTCGTACCGAGGTTAGACCTTGGCGACCAGTGGTGCAATCAGCGTATTTGCGCTTCGAAGACAGGCGCTGGTGACAGCGTGTCGGCTCGCCGGTATCGAAGTTACCCACGACATGCTTCGAGATGTCATTTCAGCCGCGACCTGCATTTCAACAGATGAAGCGTTGGTCAGCGCACCGTATTGCTCGCCGAGATGCCAGTAATTGAACATCGCCTTTGACGTTCCTGTGAGGCCTCCAATCTGCCGTCGGACAATCGACGAGTTCAGAGCTCCGCGACGTTCGGCCATGCCGCCAGGATGTATGAATTCCTTGCTCAGGCGCCTCGGCAGCTTCCTGACGGTCGCGAGATATCCAGGACGTATTGCGACCAGCCGCCTCGACAGATGCGGACGGCAGCCGCTTCCATAGTCGATTCACAGGCCAGCCGGAGCGACGGATATGCCTATTTGTCCATGCCGTCGTCGGTCCATGGTCCGCCCTAATCGGCATGTCCTGCCGCGAAAGATCCAGTTGAGTCCATGTCGTCGTCCATCCTGATTGCGGCCCGGATGACGGCATTGCAATCCGGACCGACATAAAGTATGCGTACAGGCAACGAGCCTGCATCCGGTCACACGTGCTGCGGAAGTCCAAACGAGCGGTCATATTTCCTGCCTTCGAATAATAAGTGTCGCAGGCTGCGATGCTACAGAATTAATAGTGACCGATATCGCAACGTTCGCGAGCGGCATCGACCATACCACCGCCACGATGGAAGACTATGAGCGAATGCTGCGACGGCGACAAGTAAAATACCTGCTATCTACTCTCATATGCAGAATGGAGGGATCAGTGACTTGCCGATTGTATCAGAAAGGACGGAGCAGTTATTTCCTCTTAAAAATAGTAAAGCGTCACCGGATTTAGCGGCAACTCGGCGGCAGGTGGGCCTGCCGCCGGAGTTTCTGATTTGGTGCGCTTTCTCAGCCTTGGACGGCTTCCGGCTTCAGCCAGCGATTGATCAGGGGGTTGGGGTCGTCTTTGGCGATGCCGGGCTGGTAGACGACGCTGACTTCGGTCAGGGCGTTGGCCCAGCTTTCAAGGTTGGTGCCTTCCGGGAGCCTCGACCGAGGTGAAGCCGGTGCGCTTCAGGAAAAGGTACTGGTCGGGCAGCACGTGGCCGACAGCGCGGATTTCACCCTCGTAGCCGTAGCGCTCGCGCAGTTCGCGGGCGGTCGAGAAGCCCCGGCCGTCGCGGAACTTGGGGAACTCCACCGCGACCAGCGCGAAGCGGTCCAGATCGGCGGCGATGGCGGGGGCGAGGGTGCCGCCCTTCAGGCGCACGCCGAGCTTGGTGTTGCGGCCGGCGAAGCTGTCGCGCTCCGCCTGCCAGCGCTCGAAGCTGATGATGGCCGGGATGTCGCCGGGGACGGGTTCGCCATCGGGCACGCTGGTCCAGCTATCTTCGGCCGGGCGACCGTCTTCAATCAGCGGCATAGATTCTCTCCTTGAAGGGGCCGTGGCCGATGCGGCGGATCGTGTCGAGGAAGCGTTCGCCGTCGGTGCGGTTGGCGAGGTAGACCTCGACCATGGTGTCGATGGCGTCGACCGCTTCCTCTTCCGTGACCGCCGGGCCGATGATGTCGCCGATGGCGGTGGTCAGGGTCGCGTCGCCGCCGATGGTGATCTGGTAGCGTTCCTCACCGCGCTTATCGACGCCCAGGATGCCGATGTGGCCGACATGGTGATGGCCGCAGGCGTTGATGCAGCCGCTGATCTTGATGCCAAGCTCGCCGATGGCCTGCTGCCGCGCCGGATCGGCGAAGCGAGCCGAAATGGCCTGGGCCAGCGGGATCGAGCGGGCGTTCGCCAGCGCGCAGTAATCCAGGCCGGGGCAAGCGATGATGTCGCCGATCAGGCCGATATTGGCGGTCGCCAAGCCGATGGCGTCAAGCTGCTGCCACAGGTCGAACAGGTCGTCCTTGCGGACATGGGCCAGGACGAGGTTCTGCGCGTGGGTCACGCGGATTTCGCCGAAGCTGTAGCGGTCGGCCAGATCGGCCAGCGTGTCCATCTGCTCCGACGTGATGTCGCCGGGAATGCCGCCGGCAGGCTTCAGCGAGACGGAGACGATGGCGTAGCCGGGCGTCTTGTGGGCGGCGAGGTTCACCGTGGCCCAGCGGGCGAACTCGGCGTTCTCGGCCTTGCGGCTCTCGAAGCTGGCGGAGTTGGCCGGCAGGGTTTCCAGCGGGGGCGAGGCGAAGCGGGCGCGGATGCCTTCCACGATCTCGGGAGCGAGGGTGAACTTCGGCCGCGGCAGGCGGTCGAATTCCTCCTCCACTTCGGCCTTGAACTTGTCGATGCCCAGTTGGTGGACCAGGATCTTGATGCGCGCCTTGTAGATGTTGTCGCGCCGGCCGTACTGGTTATAGACGCGCAGGATCGCTTCCAGATAGGCCGCGAAGTCCTGCTCCGGCACCCACTCGCGGACCAGCTTGCCGACGAAGGGGGAGCGGCCAAGGCCGCCGCCGACATAGAAGGTGAAGCCGATCTCGCCGGCCTCGTTCCGCTTGGCGATCACGCCGACATCGTGGGTGCGGATCGCGGCGCGGTCGCTGTCGGACCCCATGATCGCGATCTTGAACTTGCGCGGCAGATAGGTGAATTCCGGATGCGCGATGGTCCACTGACGCAGGATCTCGGCATAGACCCGGCCATCGACGATCTCGTCGGCGGCGGCTCCGACGAACTGGTCGGTGGTCACGTTGCGGACGCAGTTGCCGCTGGTCTGGAGGGCGTGCATGTCCACTTCCGCCAGCTCGCCCAGGATGGCGGGAGTGTCTTCCAGCCTGATCCAGTTGAACTGGAGGTTCTGGCGCGTGGTGAAGTGGCCGTAGCCCTTGTCGTATTTGCGGCCGATCTCGGACAGCTTGCGGAACTGCGTCGTGGTCAGGACGCCGTAGGGAACGGCGATGCGCAGCATATAGGCGTGAAGCTGGAGATAGAGGCCGTTCATCAGGCGCAGCGGCTTGAACTCGTCTTCCGTCAATTCACCGGCAAGACGGCGCGCCACCTGATTGCTGAACTGCTCCACACGCTCGGCGACGAAGCGGCGGTCAAGATCGTCATAGCGATAGATACCGGCATTGCCGTCCGGCTCTGAACCAAGGATGCCGGTGCCAGGAAATGCCAGAGTCGGCGCGAAAAGCGGGGGCAGTTCATTTTACAGGTTCCAGGATGTTGCGCGACGAGGATCAGGCCGCGGCCTGCTTGCCGAGATCGGTTCGGACGGTGGGGCCAAGCGACCGGATGCGTTCGCGGATGGTGGACGGGCATCCGCTTGCCGTCTTCGACCTGGACCTCGAATCGCGTAGACATCGACGGCAAGGCGTTCCTTTTCCGCCTGGGCCTTCGCGGACGCCAGGGTGGTTTCGGCGGTGGCCTTGTCCTCGTAAAGGCTGGCGTCATTCAGCCTTTCGACCCAGCCGGCATCGTCGTTGTAGAACACGACGGCGCCGTCGCGCAGCCGGTTGCCTGTGATGGCGCGGAAATTCATGGCGATCCTCTTCAACGTCTCTCATCCAAGCCGGCAAAATGAAATTCATGGCCGATGCCGATCATGAAACACCGCATTCCAGATCCAAGGGCGCCACAGTTCCACACACCGTCTACCAAGCAAGCGAGCCGGCGGAAATTTATAGTGTGCGACCACGCATGTGCAATGAGATTAATTGCACATGCGCAATGCGTCGCGGGCTGATCTGATAAGCTTATTTTACGATATTTTCACGGAATAATATCGCCGCATTCACTTCTGGCCGAGCGCCTGTGCCCGGAGCGCCGAGAGCGTCGTGCGGGTGGTGATGACTTCAGGGTCCATGCGCAATTCGATCACCGCGGGCAGGCCGGAGGCCACCGCCTGCTCGAAGACGGGGGCGAAGTCGGCGGTGCGTTCGACGGCGGCGCCGAACGCGCCGTAGCTTCGGGCGAGTGCGGCGAAATCGGGGTTGGTCAGGTCCGTGGCGCTGACCCGGCCGGGATAGCGCTTTTCCTGATGCATGCGGATGGTGCCGAATATGCCGTTGTTGAACACCAGGATGATCGGGGCGGCCCCGGTATGCATCGCGGTCGCCAGTTCCTGACCCGTCATCTGGAACCCGCCGTCACCGACGAAGCTGACCACCAGCCGGTCGGGATGGACGATCTTGGCGGCGACCGCCGCCGGGACCGAATAGCCCATGGCGCCGCTGGTCGGCCCCAACTGCCGGCCCGGACGGCCGTATTTCAGGAAGCGCTGAGCCCAGCCGCTGAAATTGCCGGCATCGATGGTGACGATGCTGTCGGCGGGCAGACGGTCGCGCAGCCAGACGGAAATGGCGCCAAGGTCGAGCGCGCCGCCATAGGCCGCCGGCTCCAGCCATTCCAGGAAGTCGCGCCGCCCGGCCTCCATCCAGTCGCGCCAGCGGTCGGAGCGCAGATCGTGGAAGGTGGGCAGGCTGGACAGCGCCGCCGCGAAGGCGGTGGAGCCGGACTGAATGGGAAGATCGGGGCGGAAGACCCGGCCCAGCTCCTCGGCGGAGGCATGGACGTGGATCAGGGTCTGGCGGGTTTCCGGCAGGTCGATCAGCTCGTAGCCCTGGGTGGTCATCTCGCCCAGCCGCGCGCCGATCACCAGCAGCAGGTCGGCTTCCCGCACCCGCGCCAGCAGCTTGGGGTTGGGTCCCGTGCCGAGATCGCCGATCCAGGCCGGGCTGTTGTTGTCCACCACATCCTGCCGGCGGAAGGAGGAGCAGACCGGGATGTTGTTGGCTTCGGCGAAGCGGCGCAGGTCCTCGCACGCGGCATCGGTCCAGCCGCTGCCGCCCGCGATTATCAGGGGCCGGTCCGACAGGGCCAGCAGTTCGGCGGTGCGCTTGAGGTCCGCCATGCCGGGATGGGCCTGGACCTCCGTATAGCGGCCGGTCGGCGGGACGCTGACACGGTCGCGCAGCATGTCTTCGGGCAGCGCCAGAACGACGGGGCCGGGCCGGCCGGATGTCGCCACATGGAAGGCGCGGCTGATGAATTCCGGGATGCGCGCCGCGTCGTCGATCTGGGCCGCCCATTTGGCGACCGGAGAGAACATGCGGCGGTAGTCGATTTCCTGGAAAGCCTCGCGCTCGGCCTGATCGCGGGCCACCTGCCCCACGAACAGGATCATCGGCGTCGAGTCCTGCATGGCGGTATGAACGCCGATGGAGGCGTTGCAGGCGCCGGGGCCGCGCGTGACGAAACAGATGCCGGGCCGGCCCGTCAGCTTGCCGGCGGCCTCCGCCATATTGGCGGCCCCGCCCTCGTGCCGGCAGGTGATCAGCTTGATATCGGAAGCGTCATGAAAGGCGTCCAGCACATCCAGATAACTCTCGCCCGCGACGCAGAAAGCCAGATCGGCGCCATGGACGCGCAGCGAATCGACAAGGATCTGCCCACCGGAGCGGGGCTTGGATGTGCCTGACATGACGTTTCCCGGATTGTTGGCTGAGCAACTGATTGATGGGCGGAGTTTCCGATGCACCGCCCGATGTCATGTCAATCAGCGGCCCTTGCGCTGCTCCAACGCCTTGTACGCATTGCCGAAGCCCTTCAGGGAGAGCTGGGCCGCGATCCGCTGGTCGGGCGGGATCTTGAAGCCGACGATGCCGCGATTGCCGCTGCGGAGCATGTTCAGCACCTGATCGCGGAGTGCCGCGCGGACGACGCAGATATTGGGATTGCAGGACTGGATCGGCAGTTCAAGGGCGGGCTTGGTATCGATCTGGAGCACCATGCCGGCTTCCTTGATCGCCTGCGGGGCGAGGTTGAAGCCCAGCGACGGGGTATTGACGCCGGGGCGGAAGTATATCGCCGCACTCAGCAGGCCCAGCTTGCTTTCCTCCGCCACCACGTTCTGCGTGATGATGCATTTGGGGAAGCCTTCGGGAGCCCTGTCCTTGCATTGCAGTTCCCAATCGTCGAAGCGCTTCGTTTCGTCGGCGGCTGCGGCCGGGCCGGCGGCGAACGCGGCAAGGGCTATCAGAGCGGCGCCGAAACTGAACCGGACCCTGGAAAGCCAGACGTTGGAAAGCATGTGAACTCCTCCGTGAAGACGCCTTTGCGGCGGCTGCGTATTTTGCCGGACCTGTGGGTGTCATCGGTGCTGGACCCAAGGCTGGTCAGAACCCATAGTTCGACGGACATACTGCACGCAACGTTTAAGGTGAGCGGCCGGTGGCGAAGGATCGGACTTTGTTGGGAACGGGCTTAAGGCTTGGATGCGCCGCAATCGCCCTGATGGGGCTGACCGTGACTCTGAGCGGGCCGGCGGTCGCGAAGGACGATCTGGTGATCGGCGCGATCCAGTTCCCCGGCACGTTCCATCCCAGCATCGATGCGATGGCGACCAAGAACTACATCCTGGACATGGCCCGGCGGCCGTTCACGACCTTCGACCAGGACTGGAAGCTGATCTGCATGCTCTGCACCGAGCTGCCGAGCCTTGAGAAGGGGACGGCCGTCGAGGTCACCAGACCGGACGGCACCAAGGCGATCGACGCGACCTTCACGATCCAGCCCGGCGCCACCTGGGGCGACGGCACGCCGATCACCACCGAAGGACGTGCTGTTCACCTGGGAAGTCGGCAAGCACCCGCAGAGCGGGATCACCAACAGCCAGATGTTCGCCAAGGATATCGTCGGGATCACGGCGGTCGACGACAAGACCTTCGTCATCCACTGGGACAAGTTCCGGTGCAGCTACGACTCGATCAACGACTTCCTGCTGCTGCCCGAGCATCTGGAGCGCCCGGTGTTCGAGGCCGATCCGGCGCAGTACCGGACGCGCACGCTCTACGATACCGACCGGACCAATCCGGGCCTCTATTTCGGGCCGTACAGGATCACGCGGGTGCGAGTCCGGCGCCTATGTGGTGCTGGAACAGAACCCGACATGGTGGGGCGAGAAGCCGCAGCTTCAAGCGGATCGTGGTGCGGACGATCGAGAACACCTCGGCGCATGGAAGCCAATCTGCTGTCCGGCGAGGTCGATTTCGTCGCGGGCGAGGTCGGGCTGTCGATCGAACAGGCGCTGGCGTTCGAGAAGCGCAACGGCGAAGCGCTTCAACGTCGTCTACAAGCCGGGCCTGTTCTTCGAGCATATCGATCTGAAGCTCGACAACCCGATCCTGGCGGACGTGCGGGTCCGCCGCGCTCTGCTGATGGCGATCGACCGGGAGGCGATCTCGCGCCAGCTGTTCGAGGGCAAGCAGCCGGTGGCGCACGGGCAGGTCAATCCGCTGGACCGGTACTACTCCGAGGACTTCACCAAGTACCCGTTCGACCCGGCCGCCGCCGTGAAGCTGCTGGAAGAGGCCGGCTGGAAGGAGCTTCGCGGCGGCATCAGGCACGACGCTTCCGGGCGCCGGCTCAGCCTGGAGTTCCAGTCCACCGCCGGCAACCGGACGCGGGAGCTGGTCCAGCAGGTGCTTCAGGCGCAGTGGCAGAAGGCTCGGCATCGAAGTCCGCATCAACAACCAGCCGGCCCGCGTGTTGTTCGGCGCGACCACTGCGGGAGCGGCAGTTCCCGGCGATGGCGATGTTCGCGTGGCTGAGCGCGCCGGAGAACATGCCGCGGACCATCATGCACTCGACCATGATCCCGACGCCGGAGAACGGCTTGTCCGGCCAGAACTATGTCGGCTACAGCAATCCGGAGGTCGACAAGCTGATCGACGCATCTGGAAGTCACCTGCAAGGAGGACGAGGCGCGGCCGCTGTGGCACCGGCTGCAGCAGATCTACGCCGAGCAGCTGCCGTCCCTGCCGCTCTATTTCCGGTCCGACAGCACATCATGGCCGCCCTGGCTGGAGGGCGTGACGGCCGACCGGCCACCTGTACGCGTCGAGCACGCTGTGGGTCGAGCAGTGGCGCGCCGAGGCCAGCTGATCGGGCGCGGCCCGGCGATGGATGCTGCGCTTCATCGCCGTCCGGCTGCTCCAGGCGCGATCGTCCTGCTGGTCATGTCGTTCCTGATCTACGGCCTGCTCGGGCTGATGCCGGGCGATCCGATCGACCTGATGATCAGCGCCAACCCCAACTGTCGCCTCGCAGGACATCGCCCGGCTCGGGCGGTCTACGGGCTCGACCTGCCGCTCTGGAGCGCTACCTGCAACTGGCTGGCCGCCGCGCTTCAGGGCGATTTCGGCTATTCCCGGCTGACGTCCCAGCCGGTGCTGGAGGTGCTGGGCCGCGCCTGCTCAACACCTGCTGCTGCTGATGGGCATCAGCTTGGTGCTGGCGCTCGCCGATCGCGCTTGCCGGCGGGCATCCATCGCCGCGCGCAGGCCGCGACTCGGTGACGACTACCGCCTCAATCTGTTCGTGCTTCGCCGGCATCTCGGTGCCGTCGTTCTGGCTGGCGCTGCTGCTGATCCTCCTGTTCGCGGTCGAGCTCGGCTGGCTGCCGGCGGGCGGCGTGCAGCGCCGTCGGCGGTCGACGCGGTTCGGCGATCGCGCTGCCGCATCTGGTGCTGCCGGTGCTGACGCTGACCGCTGCTCACCGTCGGCGGCATACTGCGGTTCATCCGGGCGGCCATGCTCGAGAGCGTTGCGGCAGGACTACATCCGCACCGCGCGCGCCAAGGGGCTGGGCCCGTGCGGCGTGGTCTGGTCGGCCACGCCCTGCGCAACGCCATGATCCCGGTGGTCACCATCGCTGGCGCTGGATTTCGGCGCCCTGTTCTCGGGCGCGCTGATCGTCGAGACGATGTTCGCCTATCTCGGCATGGGCAAGCTGATCTACGACTCGATCATGGGCAACGACTTCAACGTCGCCCTGGTCGGGCTGCTGTTCGCGACGCTGCTGACGCTGGCCAGCAACCTCGGCGCGACGTGGTCTATGCCTGGCTCGACCCGCGGATCTCCTATGACGCTGAGACGCTCGGACTGCTCGCGGCGACGGCGCGCGGCCGGCACAGCCGGGCGCTCGCCGCGCCGCCTGCTGTGCGCCGGTTCCTGCGCCACCGCCTGGCGTGGCCAGCGGCATCGTGCTGCTGCTGCTCGCGCTGTGCAGCCTGGCGGCGCCGCTGGTCGCCGGCTGGCTCGGCCACGATCCCAACGCGGTCGACCTGCTCGACCGCTTCGCGCCGCCCAGCGGCGGAGCATCCGCTCGGCACCGACGAGCTCGGCCGCGACGTGCTGCTGCGCCTGCTCTATGGCGGGCAGGTGTCGCTGTTCGTCGGGCTGGTCGGCGCGCTCGCCGCCGCCGTGCTCGGCACCGTCGATCGGTCTGGTCGCCGGGTCTACGGCGGGCGGCCGGACGACGCTCTGCTGATGCGGCTGACCGACGGCGGTGATCGCGCTGCCGCTGCTGCCGCTGCTGATCGTGCTGGCGGCGGTCGATCTCGGCAAGCTCGGGGTTCCCGGTCGGGCTGGCGCAGTCGGATCAGCGCCAGCCTGTACCGCATCCTCGTGATCGTCGTCGCTGGTCGGCTGGACCACGGTGGCCCGCCTGGTGCGCGGCGCCGCGCTGTCGGTGCGCGAGCGCGACTTCGTGCGCGCCGCCGTCGCGCTCGGCGCCGGACCGCTGCGGATCATGGTCGCCACATCCTGCCCAACGTCGTCTCGCCGATCATCGTCGCGACCACGCTGTCGGTCGGCAACATCATCCTGCTGGAATCGGTGCTGAGCTTCCTCGGGCTCGGCATCCAGCCGCCGCTGCCGAGCTGGGGCAACATGCTGACCAATGCGCAGGAGCTGATCTGGCAGGCGCCGGTGCTGGCGATCTATCCGGGCCTGCTGATCTTCGTCACGGTGATCGCGTTCAACTTCGTCGGCGACGGCTTGCAGGACGCGCTGGACCCAAGGGCGGGGCCACCGCGTCGCTGATCGATTTGCCAGGCCAAATGGTATCAGCTGCCGGCCAAAGTCAGGATGGAGTAGCCGGCGTTTTCATACACCTTGCCAAGACCGAAGGAGCACCCGGAATTGCGTTCGATGAGTATGTGGGTGACGCCGGCCTCCTTCATGCTGCCAAGCGGGGACGCATCGCAGCTTGAAACGTTGTCATAGAACTGCTTGGCCAGATCGAGCCGCCGTTTCCACTCCAGAATCTCGAAGTCCCGATATGGATGGGATTTGCTATCGACGAAAGTACTCTGCAGGGCGTTCAGCCGGAATGTCTCCAGCTCGGGCGGCGTCAGGTACAAGTCTCCCTCGTTCTTGTGCTCCCTGACCCATGTCGTCACGGCCTTGAGATCCGGGTCGTAGTATTCCGGAAGCTGGATCGATTTCGATGAAGCCTTCGCCGCGACCGGCAGCGCGACCATGGCGATGATGGCGACAAAGCAGGCTGCGGTGAGAGCCCGCCGCGAACCGGCAGAGTTGTGGACGAGGCGGGCGACATGGTGCGAAAAGTAGATTGCCAGCAGCACATAGGCCAGCGGCACCAGGAAAACCGAGGCGCGCCAGGGAAACAGCAGGTAAAGCGAATTACTGTCGATCATCCATGTAAACGCGGTCGCCGCGATAATCAGCACCAGCAGCCCCGTCAGACACCAGACGATCGGCGCATTCCGACGCCAGACCCAGACTGCGGCAATCACCAGAAGAACCTTGAGCAGATCGAGTTTGCGGAGCCAGACCTGGGGCAGGGCGTGATGAGGGATACGCTCTCGCGCCAGGATGGCCGCGGCGCGCTCGTACAGTTCAGCCGAAGTCGGAGCAAAGACGAACCAAAGGCGGGCGACGGTGGGGAGCACCAGGAGAAGGCACAAACCTCCGGAAAGCAGGCTTTCGCTCACCCTGCCGGTAACCGCGAGATAAAGGCAGATGACCGCCATCAGCATGGCGCCGGCGATCAGGTAGCTGGAATGGAGCGACACCCCGAGAGCGATCAGGACGGCCGCAACCCTACTGTGGCCGAGGATGAAAGCCGCGGCCGCCACGAAGAGCAGTATCCCCGCCTCGCTCGGCTGCCAGTATCCCCCCAGGATATACTGTGCCGCAGCACCGGTGCTGATCCGGTAGGACCCCGGTTCCGCCAAGTGGTGCAGCATGTTCCTGATTATCCAGGGCAGGCTTGGAATGGTGAGGGGGGTGATCAGCAGGGCGCTGATGAAAGCCCATTTGACCACGAAATCCTGCCCACCGGCCAGCCGCCACGCCAACCAGAACGTGGCGCCGACGAAGGCCGTCATAAGAAGGAAGTAGAGAAGTGAGTATCCCGCTGCCCCAAATATTCTGGCGAAACTCACTGACAGAAATGTGAAAAATTCAAACGTGTCCGCTGAAAGCGCTACAAAATCATTATTCAAGTTTGGAAAGTTAAGCTTAGCAAAAGCGTAAATCAGATAGGTATTTTGATTGCCGACGGGAAATTCCGGGAGAGCATTCGCAAAATAACATAGTATAGTTATGCACAATACCACCACGGCCTGAAGAGCATACCTGGGCTTCGCTATATTTAATTTTAAAGGCGTTCCAAAGCTATCCGTGCGCAGTGATACAGTGGCATTGATATCGTGTTTCACCATGAAATCTTGCTCGTTCCTGGAGTTGTGATCCGTGCCAGGGAATCTCCGTCGGATAATCCGAAGGAAAAGGGTTTAGACATCGTCGGTTTGTTTGCAGTTCTTCCTGCAATTTATATAGAGAACCGAAAATAACCACCTGAACTGTCGTTCAGGCGGCATAGCGGTAGCAGGTTACAGGGAACGCAAAGACGCGCAAATAACACTTCGAGCGAAAAAACGATCGGTAATCATCTCATATAGAGACTTCTTAATTCGCAGATAAATACTACGTTCGTAGAAAGAGCATGCCCTTCAGGTCGCGCTATCACTCCCAGCGGGAGGCGGGCAGAACAGCCTTTGCAGTTCCGCAAGGAAGGGCCGGACACGGTCCGAAGCGATGCGGTAATGGATCACCGTTCCCTCGCGCCGGGTCGCCACCAGCCCTTCCTCTCGCAGCAGCGCCAGATGGCGCGACAGGTTGGACTGGTTCAGACCCAATGTCTGAAGCATTTCCCCGACGGAAGTCTCACCATCGACGAGGCGGCACAAAATCATCAGCCGATGACGGCTGGCGAGCGACCGGAGGAAGGCTTCCGCCTCCGCGGCACTGGCTTCCAATGCCGCCGGGTCAAGGGGCGGTTCAGGGGATCTGGATAGTGGATGGTCGATTGTCATGATCGGAACCATAGCCTGAAGAAGCCGAGTCGGGCACGTAAAGGCGCAAGCGGAGTCAGCCTGCCGCAGGAAACCACCGACCGATACATTCATACATTACTCATGTGTAATTGATAATTGAGTTATATATAAGATTTGTAGGCAGGATGGAAAATCGAAGATTTGAACCGCCCGCCTCGCCGATGATGGCGGCCCCCTTACCCGGAGCAGCATCATGAACAAGGACTGGGTTCAGACGACCAAGGATCTGTCCGCCGCTTTGAAGGAACTGCGCGGCGGCGCGCCCGCGGTCATGCAGGGCTTTTCAGCCATCGCGCAGGCGGCGTTGAAAGCCAATGCGCTGGACACGAAAACCAAGGAGTTGATCGCGCTGGCAATCGCGGTCGCGACCCGCTGCGACGGCTGCATCGCCTTCCATGCCGAAGCCGCCGTGAAGCAGGGTGCCAGCCGGGATGAGGTGCTGGAGACGATGGGGATGGCGATTTATATGGGCGCCGGCCCCAGCGTGATGTATGCGGCACAAGCTCTTGAAGCTTTTGATCAATTCCAGGATATCAAGAAACCGGCTTAAATACGCCGCTTCCCATGGTGCTGCGACCATCGGGAAATGCCGCCCGATTGGAGATGACGATCACTATGTCCACCGCACCCGACTGGCTGCAGTCGCTCCCCGCCTTGGAGCGCCTTGATGCCGAAGCGCTCGATCTGCTGGCAAAGGCGGCGACGCGGGTCGATCTGAAGGCCGGCACGGTGCTGTTCCGGCCGGGAGACGCCTGCGCCAGTTTCCTGATCGTGCTTGCCGGGTCGGTGCGCGTGCAGCTTCTGTCGGATGCCGGGCGGGAGATCGTACTGTACCGCGTGGGACCGGGCAGCACCTGCGTTCTCACGACCTCCTGCCTGATCGGAAACGAGGGCTATGGCGCGGAAGGGGTCACCGAAAGCGCCGTATCGGCGGTGGCTTTGCCGAAGGACAGCTTCGACAGGCTGATCACGCAGTCCACCGCGTTCCGCGACTTCGTCTTCCACAGCTTCGGCGCGCGGCTGACCGATCTGATGAAGCTGGTCAGCGAAGTGGCGTTCGGCCGGATCGACTGCCGGCTGGCGGAGGCCCTGGTCAACCACGCGCCGCAGGGCGGCCCGGTGACGCTGACCCATCAGGCGCTGGCCGTTGAACTGGGGACGGCGCGCGAGGTGATCAGCCGGCACCTGAAGGAGTTCCAGCGGCGCGGCTTTGTCGATCTGGGGCGTGGTCACCTTGAGGTGCTGAATGTGGCGGGCCTGCGAGATCTTGCCGCATCCCCCACAGGGGCGGGATGTAGTGTGACTTAGTCACTGAGGGCGGAGCTCCAGCGGCGCAAGACTCCGGCATGTTCCTCAAATGCAAAGGATGCGTGCCATGCTTGCGAAAAATGTCGGTTCGATCGACCGGATCCTGCGGATCGTCGTGGGCCTCGGCCTGATCTCCCTGGTCTTTGTCGGTCCGCAAACCCCCTGGGGCTGGGTCGGCGTCGTCCCGCTGCTGACCGCCTTCATCAGCTTCTGCCCGCTCTACACTCTGATCGGCATCCGCACCTGCCCGATGGGTCAGAAGTAACCCGGAGCCTGGGAGAGACTGAGAATGGCGCTCGCGACACCGGATGAACCGGAAATCACCAGACGCGCCTTGTTCAAGGAACGGGACAAGGTCTATCCGAAGTCGGTCAAGGGCAGGTTCAGGAAGCTGAAATGGACAGCTCTGATCCTGCTGCTGTCGATCTACTACATCACTCCCTGGATACGCTGGGACCGGGGACCGGATGCGCCTGATCAGGCGATCCTGATCGACATGACCGGGCGGCGCGCCTATTTCTTCTTCATCGAGATCTGGCCGCAGCAGGTCTACTTCCTGACCGGCATCCTGATCGTGGCCGCCATCGGCCTCTTCCTGGCGACATCGCTGTTCGGCCGCGTCTGGTGCGGCTATGCCTGTCCGCAGACGGTCTGGACCGACTTGTTCATGTGGGTCGAGCGCAAGATCGAAGGCGACCGGGGCGACCGCATCCGGCTGGACAACGGCAAGTTCAGCATGGCCAAGCTCCGGAAGAAGGTCGCCAAGCACGCGGCATGGATCGCCATCAGTCTGGCGACCGGCGGCGCCTGGGCGCTTTACTTCTACGACGCGCCGACGCTGATGCATGACATCGCCCATTTCCAGGTCACGGCGCAGACGACTTTCTTCATCTTCCTGTTCACCGGCTTCACCTATCTGCTGGCCGGCTGGGCGCGGGAGCAGGTCTGCACCTATATGTGCCCGTGGCCGCGCTTTCAGAGCGCCATGATCGACGAAGACAGCCTGATCGTGACGTATGAGGGCGTTCGGGGCGAGCAGCGCCGGCATCTCAAGCGGTCGGAGTCGTGGGAGGACCGGATAGCGTCCGGCGGCGGCGACTGCATCGATTGCGGCCATTGCGTCCATGTCTGCCCGACCGGCGTCGATATCCGTGACGGCAATCAGCTTGAATGCATCGGCTGCGGCCTGTGCGTCGATGCCTGCAACGAAGTCATGGCCAAGATCGGCCGTCCGGGCGAGCTGATCACCTTCGACACGCATAACAACCAGCTCGCCCGCGCCAATGGCGACCCGGCGCGAACCAAGCTGATCCGGCCGCGCACCATCGTCTACGCGCTGGTTCTGCTGGTCGTCAGCAGCGCCATGTTCGCGGCACTCGTCTTCCGGCCACGGCTGGATATCTCGGTCCTGCGTGACCGGGCGCCACTCTTCGTCGTCCTGTCGAGCGGCGATATCCGCAACGGCTATACGTTCAAGATCAGCAACATGACGCGCGAGCGGAAGGACTACGGTCTGACCTTCTCAGGTGTTGCCGATGCCGACATCAGCGTGGTCGGTCTTGAAGGCGACGAGCACGTGAAGCCGGAGCTTTCGGCAAAGGCGGATACGGTGACGACCTACCGGATCTATGTCCGGGCGCCGGCCTCCGCGGTCAAGGGTGCCTCGACGCCGCTGAAGTTCGAACTGAAGGACCTGCACGGCGGAGAAACCGCGACATACGAACGGTGTTCCTGGCGCCTGACGGCACCAGTCACTGAGCTGTCCGGCTGAACTCATGGGAAAGGCGCCCGTCTCCGGACGGGCGCCTTTTCCTTTTCAGGCTGCCTTCAGGCCGCAGCCGGATTGGTCACGGTCTGGATGACTTCAAAGCCTTCGAACTCGGGATGGCCGAGATAAAGCGGCTTGTTGCCGCCGGCACCCTTATGGGCGCTGCGGAAAGCTTCGGAGCGGGTCCATCCGAGAAAATGCTCCTCCGACTCCCAGACGGTGTGCGAACTGTAGAGACGATGGTCGTCGCGCTGCGGGCCGCGCAGCATGTGGAACTCGACGAAACCGGGGACCTTGTGCAGGTGACTTTCCCGGTTGAGCCAGACCGCCTCGAAATCGGCCTCCGCTCCCGGTAATACCTTGAAGCGGTTCATGGCGATGAACATTGGTTTGCTCCTCTTTCAATACGGCTGACCATTGTAAAGTCTTCCCGGTGCAATGTCGTACCGGCGGCGGTGATGGCAAGCCCGCACGCTGTCGCACGGCTTTTGCCGTTTCACTCCTACTCCGCCGGGGCGGGCTGCGCGTCCTCCACATCGTCCTCATGGATCAGATGCCGCGTGCGGGTCAGCAGCGTATACATCGTCGGCACGACGAACAGGGTCAGCAGCGTGCCGAGCGACATGCCGCCGACGATCACCCAGCCGATCTGCTGACGGCTTTCCGCACCGGCGCCGGTCGCCAGGGCCAGCGGCAGCGCCCCCAGCACCATGGCGCCCGTCGTCATCAGGATCGGGCGCAGGCGGAGCACGGCGGCCTCGATCACGGCATCGAGCTTCGCCCTGCCCTCGTCCTGAAGCTGGTTGGCGAATTCGACGATCAGGATGCCGTGCTTGGTGATAAGACCGACCAGCGTCACCAGGCCGATCTGGCTGTAGACGTTGAGCGTGCCGCCCGCCAGATACAGCGCCAGCAGCGCGCCGGTCATCGACAGCGGGACGGTCAGCATGATCACCAGCGGGTCCAGAAAGCTTTCGAACTGCGCCGCCAGCACAAGGTAGATGAAGCCCAGCGCCAGCACGAAGACGAAGATCAGGCTGGAGCCGGCGTCGCGGAACTCGCGGCTCTGGCCTGAATAGTCGATCTGCACTTCCGGCGGCAGCACCTCGTCCGCCGCCTGTTCCATGAAGGCTATCGCCTCGCCCAGCGATACGCCGGGGGCCGGCGTGGCGCTGATGGTGGCGGCGCGAAGCTGGTTGAAGCGGTTGAGTTCCTTCGGCGCCACCACCTCCCGGACCTCGACGAGGTTGGAGAGCTGGATCATCGCGCCGTCGCCGCCCCGGACATAGATCTGGCTGAGGTCGCGCGGCGTGGAACGGTCGCTTTCGCTGAGCTGGACATAAACGTCGTACTGCTCGCCGTTGCGCTCGAACCGCGTCACCTGCCGGCCGCCCAGCAGGCTTTCCAGCGTGCGGGAGACGACATCGACCTGAATGCCGGCGTCCGCCACCTTGTCGCGGTTGACGATCACGTCAAGCTGCGGCTTGTTCAGCTTCAGATCGCTATCGACGTTGATCAGCCCAGGGTTCCCGGCGATCCGCTCCAGCATGCGGTCGACATGGCCCTCCAGTTCCTTATAGGTGCCGGAAGTCTGGATGACGATTTCGACCGGCTTGCTGCCGCCGCTGCTGACCAAGCGAAGGCGGGTTGATCGCGAAGACGCTGATGCCGGCGATCCGCGACAGTTCCGGCTGGAGCTTGGCGACGATGTCCTGCTGCTTGCGGTCGCGGTCGTCCCAGTCCTTCAGCCGGGCGAACGACAGGGTGCGGGTCACCTCCGGCACGCCGGAGATCACGATGTAGCTCTGGATCTCCGGAATGCTTTTGTAGACTTCCTCAAGCTGAAGCCCGTAGCGGGCGTTGTAGTCGATGGTGGAGCCTTCGGGGGCGACACCCATGCCCATGATGACGCCGCGATCCTCGACGGGCGCCGTTTCCGACTTCAGCGACAGGAACAGCACGACGCTGCCGCCCGCCACCACCAGCGCCAGCGCCACGATCAGCGGACGGGCGCGCAGGCTGGCCTTGAGCAGGCGGTCATAGCCGTTGCCCATGCCGACGAAGAAACGTTCCAGCGTGTTGTAGATGCGCCCGTGCTTCTCATGCGGCTTCAGCAGCTTGGAGCACATCATCGGCGTCAGCGTCAGCGCCACGAAGCCGGAGACAAGCACGGCGCTGGCGAGCGTCAGGGCGAATTCCAGGAACAGCCGCCCGGTGCGTCCGGGCGCGAAGGCGACGGGGGCATAGACGGCCGCCAGCGTCAGCGTCATGGCGATGACGGCGAAGCCGATCTCGCGCGTGCCGACCAAGGCCGCCTTGAACGGCGTCTTGCCCATCTCGATGTGCCGGTAGACGTTCTCCAGCACCACGATGGCGTCGTCCACCACAAGGCCGATCGCCAGCACCATCGCCAGCAGGGTCAGGGTGTTGATCGAGAATCCCGACCGCATACATCAGCGCGAAGGTCGTGATCAGCGACACCGGGATCGTGACCACCGGAATGATGGAGGCGCGTCCCGTCCGAAGGAAGAACAGGATCACCAGGACGACCAGGACGACAGCTTCCAGGATGGTATGGAAGACCGCCTGGATCGAACGTTCGATGAAGACGGAGCTGTCGTTGACGACCTCGCCGCGCATGCCTTCCGGCAGGTCTTCAAGCACGCGGGGCAGCGTTTGCCGGACCGCAGCGGAGACGTCCAGCGGATTGGCGGTCGCCTGCTTGATGATGCCGATGGCGATGGAGTTCTGGCCGTTGGACCGGCTGACCCGGCGCTCGTCGGCGGCGCCCAGTTCGACGGTCGCGACATCGCGCACCCTGACCGGAAAGCCATCGGCCATCTTGACCACGATGTTGCCGAACTGCTCCGGCTCGACCAGCCCGGTGCGGGAGAGCACGGTGAATTCGCGGTCGTTGCTCTCGACCCGGCCCGGCAGGAACCTCGATGTTCTGGCCGCGCAGCGCCGTTTCGACATCCTGGACGGTCAGGTTGTAGCTGGCCAGCCGCGCCCGGTCGATCCACAGGCGCATGGCGTAGCGGCGCTCGCCCAGGATCTGAACGTCGGCGACGCCGGGCAGGTTCTTGAACCGGTCCACCACGTAGCGGTCGATGAAGTCGGTGATTTCCAGCGACGACAGGCGGTCGCTGGTGAAGGGCATGACGATGATCGGCTGGGCGTCGGCCTCGACCTTGGCGATGATCGGTTCGTCGATCTCGTCGGGCAGCCGGCCCCGGACACGTCCCACGCGGTCGCGCACATCGCTGGCCGCCACATCGGGATCGATGTTCTGGCGGAAGCGGACGGTGATCCGGCTGCTTTCCGGACGGCTGACGGAGGAGAGGACATCGATGCCCTCGATCCCGGCGATCGAGCCTTCCAGAACCTGCGTGACCTGGGTTTCGATGATCTCGGCCGAGGCGCCGATATAGGCCGTGGCGACGGAGACGACCGGTTCGTCGATATTGGGATATTCCCGCACCGTCAGGCGGTCATAGCTGACGACGCCCAGCAGGATCAGGATCAGGCTCATCACCGTCGCGAAGACCGGACGGCGGACGCAGATGTCGGAGATGCGCATGGATCAGACGCCCGAGCCGATGGTGTTGATCACTTCGACCCGCCCGCCATTGCGGACCCGCTGCTGTCCGCTGATGACGATCACATCGCCGGGCGCCAGACCTTCCGTCACCTCCACCTCCCCGTTGCGGCGGAGGCCCAGCTTGACATCGACGCGGACGGCCTTGCCGTCCTCGATGCGGAAGACGTAGCGGGTATTGCCTTCCGGCACGACGGCGGCTTCCGGGATCATAATCGCGTTGTCGCGGTTCTCGGCCGCAATGCCGACGCGGGCGAACAGGCCGGGCCGGAGGATCTGGTCGTGGTTATCGACCAAGGCCCGCAGCTTCAGCGCCCGGCCATTGACGTCCAATTGCGGATCGATGGCGTAGATTTCCCCCTCGAAACTCCGGTCCGGCAGGGCGTCGGTGGTCAGCCTGATCTTCTGGCCGACCCGGATGCTGGACAGCAGGGTTTCCGGAACCCGGAAATCGACCTTCAGCGGATCGATCGACTGCAAGGTGACGAGCGTGTCGCCGCTGTTGACATAGCCGCCCTTGCTGACCGACCGCAGGCCAAGGATGCCGTCGAACGGAGCGCGGAGCACCGTCTTGTCGAGCCGCGTCTGCGCGAGCTGGACGGAGGCGCGGGCGGTCTGGAGGGCGGCGAACGCCTCGTCACGGGCGCGCTGGGTACCGGAGCGCTGCTTGAGCAGCGTGTCGGCGCGCTCGAAATTGGCTTCGGCCAGGGTGAGTTCGGCGCGGGCCTGGGCCAGTTCCGCCTTCAGGATGGCGTCGTCCAGGCGGACCAGGACTTGGCCCGCCTTCACCGGCGTCCCTTCGCGGAACAGGATCTCCGCCAGGATGCCGTCGATTTCGGGAGCCATCGCAACGGCTTCGGCAGGTTCGAGCGTACCGACCGCGTCGATCTGGACCGTGACGCGATCGACCTTGACCTTGGCCGCTTCCACCGCAGCCGGGGGAGGCTGCCGCCGGCCCTCCTGCTGAGCCTGCGCCGGCAGCACTCCATCGGTGCGCCACCACGTCACGCCGGCCGCCGCCAGTACGGCGGCCACAAGCAGTGCCAAGAACTCCAGCCGTCTTCATGTAAACGCCAACCCTTGCCAGATCCATCGAATAAAGATAAAATTAAGCCATAATTCCAGCCGGCAAATGCATCGCTGGCATTCGCATTGAACCAAATATAGATGACTGCAATATGTCCGACAGAGTTGGGTCTGCAACAGACTGTGTCCAGATGGGCGTCAGTTACATTCTGTTACAATTTCGTCGTATCCAACCTGATGCTCTTCATGGTCGAGACTGGCCCGCCATGACCTTACGAGCAGCTTCGTCCACGGCCCTGATGAACCAGAACACGGCCGCCCCTTCGTCAGGCTTGCGGGATTGGCCCGGCTGCGGCTAAACCGCTGGGGTTATTTCATCCCGGATTTCCCTGACCCGAACTTTCCTGACGAGGGCGCCCTTTGCGGCCAGATATTCTTTTTCCCCTGTTCGCCCCTGTCACGACGCTGAAGGGCCTGGGTCCGAAGCTTGGAAAGCTGACGGAAAAGCTGGTCGGCCCGCATGTCGCCGACCTGCTGTGGCACCTGCCGACCGGGATCATCGACCGCCGGTTCGCCCCCCATGTGGCGGAGGCGCCTGATGGCTTCATCGCGACCCTGACAGTGCGCGTGGAGTACCATTCGGCTCCCGCGAACCCGCGTCATCCCTATAAGGTCCGCTGCTCCGACGAGACCGGCCAGATCGACCTGACCTTCTTCCATGCCCGTGGCGACTGGCTGCTGAAGCAGCTTCCCGTCGGCGACACCGTCGTGGTCAGCGGCAAGGTCGAGTGGTTCAACGGCATGCCCCAGATGGCGCACCCCGACCATATCGTACCGGCCGACGCCAAGGGGGAGTTCGACCCGGTGGAGCCGGTCTATCCGATGACCGCCGGTCTGGCGTCCAAGGTGCTGCGGAAGGCGATGGCGTCGGCCCTGTCCTCGGCCAAGGACCTGCCGGAATGGCAGGACGCCGCGTGGCTGGCGCGGCGCGACTGGCCGACATGGCGCGCGGCACTGGAGTCTGTCCATAACCCGCGGGACGATGCCGATCTGTCGGCGATGTCGCCGCCGCGCTGCCGGCTGGCCTTCGACGAACTTCTGTCGAATCAGTTGGCGCTCGCGATGATCCGGGAGCACCAGCGGAAGCTGTCCGGCCGCTCCGTCAGCGGTGACGGGCGGCTTCGCGCCCGCGTGACCGCCGCCCTGCCCTTCGCGCTCACCGGAGCGCAGGCCGGAGCACTCAAGGAAATCTACGCCGACATGGAGGCCGACAAGCGGATGCTCCGCCTGCTCCAGGGCGATGTCGGCAGCGGCAAGACGGTCGTGGCGCTGCTCGCCATGCTCAACGCGGTGGAAACCGGGGCGCAGGCGGCGCTGATGGCCCCGACCGAGATCCTGGCGCGCCAGCACTATGAAACGCTGGCCCCTCTGGCGGATGCGGCCGGCGTCCGGCTCGGCATTCTCACCGGCCGCGACAAGGGCAAGACGCGCGCCGCCATCTACGAGAAGCTGGCGTCCGGGGAAATCGACATCGCCATCGGCACCCACGCGCTGTTCCAGGAAGATGTCGCCTTCCGCGACCTCGCCATGGCGGTGATCGACGAGCAGCACCGGTTCGGCGTCCACCAGCGGCTTCAGCTTTCGGCCAAGGGCCGGGGCGTCGATGTGCTGGTCATGACCGCCACCCCGATCCCGCGCACCCTGACGCTGACCGCCTATGGCGACATGGACGTGTCGCGCCTGACCGAGAAGCCGCCGGGCCGCAAGCCCATCACCACCATCACGATCCCGCTGGAACGCCTGGAGGAAGTCATCGCCGGCATCCGGCCGCAAGATCGCGGAAGGGCGCCCGCGTCTACTGGGTCTGCCCGCTGGTCGAGGAGTCCGAAGTAATGGACCTCGCCGCGGCCACCGACCGCCACGCGCTGCTGCGCAGCCTGATCGGCGAGCGCGTCGGGCTGGTCCACGGCAAGATGAAGCCGACCGACAAGGACGCCGTCATGACCGCCTTCGCCGGCGGCGACCTGGATGTGCTGGTCGCCACCACGGTGATCGAAGTCGGCGTCAATGTGCCGGAAGCGTCCGTCATGGTGATCGAGCATGCCGAACGCTTCGGCCTTGCCCAGTTGCACCAGTTGCGCGGCCGGATCGGGCGCGGCACGGCGGCGTCCACCTGCCTGCTGCTCTACGACAGCCCCTTGAGCGAAACCTCCAAGGCGCGGCTCGCGATCATGAAGGGGACCGAGGACGGCTTTCTCATCGCGGAGGAAGACCTGCGCCTGCGGGGAGCCGGCGAAGTGCTCGGCACCCGCCAGAGCGGCATGCCGGAGTTCCGCCTTGCCGATCTGGCCGTCCATGGCGAGTTGCTGGCGGCGGCCCGCGACGACGCGAGGCTGATCATGGACCGCGATCCGGAGCTGCAGTCGGAGCGCGGCAAGGCGCTGCGCGTCCTGCTCTACCTGTTCGAGCGCGATCAGGCGGTGAAATATCTCCGCTCCGGCTGAAGAAGGTATCGGCATCACTCCGCCGGGGCCGCCTCCGCAACGCCAGCACTCTCCTCTCCCCGCCGCCGGGTCAGCCGGTCGAAGGCCAGATAGATCACCGGCGTGGTGAACAGGGTCAAAAGCTGGCGACACCAGCAAGCCGCCGACGATGGCGAAGCCCAGCGGCTGGCGCAGTTCCGACCCGGTGCCGGTGCCCAGCATCAGCGGCACTCCCCCCAGCATCGCCGCCATCGTGGTCATCAGGATGGGGCGGAAGCGCCGCAGGCAGGCGTCGCGGATGGCCTCGCGCGGGCTCATGCCGCGCTCGCGTTCGGCGGCGATGGCGAAGTCCACCATCATGATGCCGTTCTTCTTCACGATGCCGATCAGCAGGATCAGGCCGATCAGCCCGATCACGTCGAAGCCGAAGCCGTTCAGCCACAGCATCGCCAGAGCGCGCCAAGCCCCGCCGACGGCAGGGTGGACAGGATGGTCAGCGGGTGGACGCATGCTCTCGTACAGCACGCCCAGGATGATATAGACGACCACCAGCGCCGCCGCGATCAGGTAGGGCTGGCTGCCGAGCGAGTCCTGGAAGGCCTGCGCCGTACCCTGGAACGACCCGATCAGGGCCGCCGGCTTGCCGGCCTCCCGCATGGCCGGCTTCGATGGCCGCCGTCGCCTCGCCGAGCGTCGCACCGGGCGCCAGATTGAACGACAGGGTGATGGCGGGGAACTGGCCCTGGTGGTTGATCGACAGATAGGTGCACCGGGCGGGTCGAGACCTTGACCAGCGTGGACAGCGGCACCTGCTGCCCGGTGCTCGGCGCCTTCACGTAGATCTGCCCAGGGTCATGTCAGCGATTCTGTAGCCGAGTGTCGTCGAGGCCCTGAAGCTCCGGCAGCACCTCCAGCACCACGTGATAGCTGTTGAGTCTGGGTGAAGTACTGCGCGATCTGCCGCTGGCCGAAGGCATCGTACAGCGTGTCGTCGATCAGTTGCGGCTGGATGCCGAAGCGGGACGGCCTGATCCCGGTCGATGGTCAGCGTGGCCGTCGTGCGCATTGGTCTGCTGGTCGGATGACAGGTCGGCCAGTTCGCGGCAGTTTCCTGAGCTGGTCGAGCACCTTCGGCGCCCAGTCGTTCAACTCGTTCGAGGTCGGCATCCTGAAGCGTGTACTGGTACTGCGAGCGCGACGACCGGCCGCCGACACGTGACATCCTGCGCCGCCTGAAGGAACAGGCGCGCGCCCTCGACCCCTGCGGTCTGCCGGCTGCAGCCGCGCGATCACCTGATCGGCGCTGGCCGTCCGCTCGCGAACGCGGCTTGAGCGTGATGAAGAAGCGCCCCGTATTGACCGATTGCCCGCCGCCGGCCCCGACCGAGCCGACCCAGGTCGCCACATCCGGGTCCTTGCCGATGATCTCGCCGAGTTGCTGGTGAAGCCGGCTCATCTGCGGCGAAGGAGACATCCTGCGCAACCTTCCGAGGTGCCGATCGAGCAGGCCGGTATCCTGCTGCGGAAAGAAGCCCTTGGGGATCTCGATGAACATCCAGACCGGTCACGCGCCAAGGTCGCGACGAACACCACCAGCGTCGGCGGCATGGTGCCGAAGCACGACGTCGAGCCCGCGCCGTGTAGGCGGACAGCAGCCCATCGAAGCAGCGCTCGATGACAGCAGATAGAGCCGGCCATGCCGCCGGTGCCGCTCGTCCTTCAGCAGCCGGGCGCCCATCATCGGCGTCAGCGTCAGCGACACCAGGGCGGAAACGGCGATCGTCATCGTGACGGTCACCGCGAACTCGCGGAACAGGCGGCCGACGATGCCGCCCATCAGCAGCAGCGGAATGAAGACCGCGACCAGCGACAGGCTGATCGACAGGATGGTGAAGCCGATCTCGCGCGGCGCCGTCGAGCGCCGCCTGGAACGGCGCGCACGCCTTCCTCGATATGGCGGTAGATGTTCTCGACCATGACGATGGCGTCATCGACCACGAAGCCGACCGAGATCGTCAAGCGCCATCAGGGACAGGTTGTCCAGGCTGTAGCCGCAGCACATACATCAGCGCCGAGCGGTGCCGACGAACGAGAGCGGCACGGTGATGGCCGGGATCACCGTCGCCGCGCACGTTCCGCAGGAACAGGAAGATCACCATCACGACAAGCCCTATCGGTCAGGGCCAGCGTGAACTGCGACGTCGTGGACGGAAGCCCGGATCGTCTGCGTCCGGTCCGACATGATCTCGACATGCACCGCCGGCGGGATCGACGCGCGTCAGCCGTGGCAGCTCCGCCTTGACCCGGTCCACCGTGTCGATGACGTTGGCGCCGGGCTGCTTGAAGACGGTCAGCAGGATCGCCTGCGCCTGCCGTTCTGCCCAGCGCCGCGACCTTGGTGCTTTCCGGTCCGTCGACGGCGCTGGCCGATGTCGCGCACGCGGACCGGCGCGCCGTTGCGATAGGCCACGATGACGTCGTTCCAGACGGCTGCGGCCGGTGATCTGGTCGTTGTCGTAGATGGTGAAGGCTGCGGTCGCGCCCCGTCGATGCTGCCCTTGGCGGCGTTCACGGTGGCGGTCGCGGCGAGCGCGCTGCGGATATCCTCCAGCGACAGGCCGAGCGACGGCGATCTTCGCCGGATCGACCTGGATGCGCACCGCGGGCTTCTGCTCACCGCCGATATTGACCTGCGCGACGCCGGCGACCTGACTGATCTGCTGCGCCAGCATCGTCTCGGCGAAGTCGTCGACCTGCGGTGATCGGCAGCACGTCGGACGATACGCGCCAGGATCAGGATCGGCGAAGTCCGCCGGGTTGACCTTGCGGTAGGTCGGCGGGCTCGGCAGATTCTTCGGCAACTGGCCGCCGGCCGCGTTGATCGCGGTCTGGATATCCTGCGCCGCGCCGTCGATATCGCGGTCCAGGGCGAACTGCAGCGATGATCTGGGTGCTGCCGAGCACGCTGGTCGAGGTAATCTGGCTGACGCCGGAGATCTGGGCGAACTGCCGCTCCAGCGGCTGCGCCACCGTCGATGCCATGGTTTCCGGGCTGGCGCCGGGCAGCGACGCCGAAACCTGGATCGTCGGGAAATCGACCTGCGGCAGCGGCGCCACCGGCAGGAACGGGTATGCGGCGATGCCCGCCAGCAGAAGCCCGACCATCAGGAGCGCCGTGGCGATCGGGCGGCGGATGAACGGTGCCGAGATGTTCATGTCGCCGGACCTCCCGGCAACCTTGGCGCGGTCCGGCCGATCTTGGCGTTGACGGCGGCGCCCGGCTGGATCTTGCAGGTGCCCGGACACCACGACCCGCTCGCCCTCATCAATGCCGCTGGAGATCACCGCCAGCGTCTGCTCCAGCCGGGCGGCTTCGACAGGCCGCAATTCCGCCGTGTTGTCGGGCTTGACGACATAGACGTAAAGCCCGTTCGGTCCGCGCTGAACGGCGTTGGACGGCACGGTCAGCGACCTTTTCGTCGGTCCGCAGGAGAAGTCGCGCCGTGACGAACTCACCCGGCCAGAGCGAGTTCGTCGGTATTGGCGAACTCGGCCTTCAGCCGGATCGTGCCGGTCGTCTCGTCGATCTGGTTGTCGATCAGCTTCAGGACGCCGTCGGCCAGATGCTTGCCATTGTCGCGGCTGTTGACCGAAACCGTCAACGGCACCCCGCGCCATGGCTTCGGCCACGCCATGGACCTCGCTCTCCGGCAGGGTGAAGACGACGGAGATCGGATGAGTCTGCGTCACCACCACGATGCCGGTCGCGTCCCCGGCATGGACGATGTTGCCCTGATCGACAAGGCGGAACCCGGCCCGCCGTCGATGGGAGAGCGGATCGACGCATAGTCGAGTTGGACACTGGGCATTGTCGATCGAAGCCTGATCGGCCTGGACCATGCGCCTGAAACTGCGCCACCTGGGCCTTCTGGGTATCGGACTGCTGGCGGGATGAGAAGTCCTTGCGGGCGAGCGCCTCGTAGCGCTCCAGATCGCGCTGGGCGTTGGCAAGCTGGGCCTCGTCCTGCGCCTTCTTGGCGATCGCCTGATCCAGGGCCGCCTGAAAGGGCCGTGGGTCGATCTGGGCCAGCGGATCGCCCGCCTTGACCTCCTGCCCTTCGGTGAACAGGACCTTCTGCAACTCGCCATCGACGCGCGACCGGATGGTCACGATGTTGAGGGGCTGGACCGTCCCGATCCCTTCCAGCAGCAGCGGAACATCCTGCCGCGTGACCGCCGCGACGGTGACCGGCACAGGCGGCGCCTGTGGCCGGCCGTCGGGCTTGGCGGCGACGCCCCCGCCATCAAAGGCGTACCAGACACCGGCAGCGCCGATGATCGCGACGAGAAGGCCGACCAGCAGGCTTTTCCGCCACGAGAATACCTGGACCTGATTTTTCGGCATGGAAAGGACTTTCCACAGGAAGGCGGACAACGCCTCAACTATGGAAGTCAGATATGGAAGGCCGTGACCATCCCTCAATCAGCAAAATAATTAAAGTTCGTTAATCATTGGCAGCCGTCAATCCGACCCGTACAGGTACTTGGTCCCCAATTCGTCGCTGCGCTGGCGTTCAAGTTCCTGGTTATAGCGGCGCAAAGCGAAAGCTTCGGTGAGGTAGCCGATGACCTTGCGGCTGGTGGGACTATCCAGCACGGGCAGGCCTTCCTCCTCGGCTTCGCTGAACTGCCGGAGCGCCGTCCTGACATTGGTGCGCGGCAGCAGGAAATAGCGGGCGTTGCGGGCAAGGTCGCGCACCCGGATTTCCTCCGCCTGTTCGTCCAGTTCGGGATTATGGACCGCCGCCATGTCGAGCAGGCCCTGATACTGGCCGCCCTCGTCGGTGACGAAGACCAGCTTGACGCTGCCCAGCGGAAAGACCCGGCGCAAGCCGCAGACGGTCATGGACTCGGGCACCGTCTTCTGGTCCCGCCGCATCACGCGCGCGACGGTCAGATCTTCGATCCAGCCGACATCATGGGCGCCGCGGATCGGCACGCCGCGCAGGTGGAAACGCCATGTCGCGAAGGAGTAGCCGAAAGCCTTGCGGACAACGACGCTGGACACCACGACGCCGGTCAGCACGCCGACCGTCGCCGGGAAGTCGGCGGTGCTTTCCAGCACCAGCATCACCATGGTCACCGGAGCGCCGATGATGGCGGCCGCCACCGATCCCATGCCGACCAGCATGAACGCCGTATCGCCCACATCCAGTTCGGGATAGACCATGTCGGCCAGATGGGCCAGCAGGGCGCCGAACAGGCTGCCCAGGAACAGCGACGAACTGAACAGACCGCCCCGGAACCCCGCCCCCAGCGACACCGCCGACGCCAGGATCTTCGCCGTCAGCATGGTGAGCAGCACCGGCAGCGCCAGCCTCACGTCCAGGCTGTTCTGGAGCGCTCCGTGGCCGCTGCCCAGCACCTGCGGAACCCACAGCGCTATCAGGCCGACGCACAATCCTCCCAATGCCGGACGAAGCCAGATCGGCGGAGCGATGCGGCGGAACAGGCGCTCGGCGACCGTCACCGCCTGCATGGTCAGGATGCCGAGCCAGCCCGACGCGAAACCCACCAGGGCGAAGGCGGCGTAATCCACGAGCGCTGACGCCGACCGTGGAGGCATCGACGGAAAAGATGGGCGCCACCCCGATGGTGGCCCGCGCCACGAGGGTCGCGGTCAGGGCCGCCACGGCGACGGGAGCCAGCGCCGCCAGCGTATAGCTGCCGATCACCAGTTCGAAGGCATAGAACGCCCCGGCCAGCGGCGCGTTGAAAGCCGCCGCTATGGCCGCCGCGGCGCCGCACCCGGTCAGAATGCGCAGGTCGCCGCGCCGCAGCCGGATCGTCTGCCCCAGCGCTGACGACAGGCCGGAGCCGGTCTGGGTATAGGCCGCCTCCATCCCGACCGAAGCGCCGCAAGCATTGGAGATCACGGTCGATACCGTCAGCCGGAAGCTGTCGATCAGCGACATCTTGCCCCCGAACAGGGCATTGGCCTCGATCGGGTCGACGATATCCCCCGGACGCCAGCGGCGGACGAAGAACATCAGCGTCCCGACCAGCAACCCGCCCAATGCCGGCGCCAGCACCATGGTAGCGGGAGCGATGCCCACCCCTTCGCTCAGGTAGCGGCCTTCACCAAGCCCGAAGATGACGTGGTGGAGATATCCCACGAAATCGTGAAGCAGAACGACACCCAGCCCCACGACCGCGCCGATGGTGGCGCTGATCAGGATCAGCACCACCTCGCTGTTGCGCAGCCGCCGTGTCGGGATGACGGCTTGTCAGCCGGGAGAGTTGCCGCCGCAATATCGGAGCGGCGCCCTGAGCCTCGCGGCGGGGGGTGTGGTCTACAGCCTGGGACATACCGGTATTGGGCGCTCGGGAAGGCGGATGCGATGGATTTCACCGGGGATAACAGCGAAATTCACCCATCGGGCGCAAGGCCGATAGGACAAAACGGCTTAATTACCGCTCTATTCCGCCGTTTCCCTGGTCCGCACCTGCACCTGGGGCACTTTTTGCCCTTCGACCGGACGCCGTTCCGGCGGAGTCACGATGCCGGTGGAAACCACCATCTTGATGCCTTCCTCGACCGTCATTTCCAGCACATGAAGATCGGAGCGCGGGACGAACAGCAGGAAGCCGGAAGTCGGGTTCGGCGTGGTCGGCACGAACACGTTGACGACATCGTCGGCGGTGAGGTTCCGCACCTCCCCGTGGGTCTGGCCGGAAATGAAGCCCAGCGTCCAGATGCCGCGCCGGGGATATTCCAGCAGCACGACTTCCCGGAAAGCGGCGGACTGGTTGGCCAGCACCGTTTCCATGATCTGCTTGGTGGCGGCATAGACGCTGCGGATGATCGGCATGCGGGCGAGCACCGCCTCCCCCGCCCGGATCACCAGCCGCCCGATCACGCCGGCGGTGAAGGCCCCGATCAGGGTCAGCGTCAGGATGACGATCACCACGCCCAAACCGGGCACGCTGAACGGCATGTAGTTTTCCGGGTTGTACTGCTCCGGCAGCAGCTTCGAGACGGAATTGTCGATCAGATCGACAACCGCCCATGCCAGATAGAGCGTTATGGCGACTGGCGCCGTCACCAGGATACCGGCCAGAAGATAGGCGCGGACGCGGCCCAGAAGGCCGATGCGCAATGGTTTGCCGGCCTTGCCCGCTTCATTGGGCGTTGGATCGGAAGTTTTGACTGGATCGCTGGGGAGCAAGGGCTGGACCTGACCTTCCAAATGAAGATACGAATGATGGGCCGACCGGGGCTGGGGCACAATGACTTGTTTTCGGTCTTACTGTAAATCGGTCCGGTATACTCGCATGCAATAAGCCGATCCGGTGAGCGGGTACGGCTGGACAGGGAATTCTGGAGGGTCGCGGTGGCGGCCCCCATGCGGTATCCTCCGCCCCAATCGATGATCACCAGAGGGAATATACCGTGTCGGAAGCGCAGATCGCCTCGCTCGATCAGATCGATCTGCTCGCATCCCTGACGCCCGAGGAACGGGCGTCGATCGTCCGTCAGTGCCGGTGGCGCCGGTACAAGGAGGATGAGCAGATCATCGACCATCTGAGCGACACGCGCGACGCCTGCCTCGTGGTCGAGGGGCGGGTCCGTGTCGTGATGTTCTCCATGTCGGGCCGGGAGATCAGCTTCGACGACGTCTCGGCCGGCGGCTACATGGGTGAGCTTTCGGCCCTGGACGGGGAGCCGCGCTCGGCGACCGTGGTCGCACTGACCGACACGCTGATCGCCTTCGTGCCGCCGCGCCTGTTTCAGGAGATCGTGACGACCCATCCGCGGGTGGCGCTGATCGTGATGCAGCGAATGGCCGCAGTGATCAGGAATGCAACCGGAAGGATCATGGATCTCAGCACGCTCGGCGCCAACAACCGGGTTCATGCCGAGATCGTCCGCCTAGCCAAACCGGGCCTCCGGCCAGACAACACGGCTGAAATCACGCCGATTCCCGTCCATGGCGACATCGCCAGCCGGGTCAGCACGACGCGCGAAACGGTTGCGCGAGTGCTCAGCGACCTTGCCCGCAACGGCCTTGTCGAGCGGCGCGGTCATACTCTTGTGGTAAAGGATTATACGCGTCTGGTCGATATGGTCGAAGAAGTCCGGGGCGAATAGGCGCCACCACGGTACAACTCTTCAGCCGAGTGCGCGCATGCACGCCAGCAGTCAAGACCTGCACGATATTCTGATCATTCTGGCCGCCGCCGTGCTGGTGGTGCCGATCTTCCAGCGGCTGCGCTCCAGCCCGGTGCTTGGATATCTGGTCGCCGGAATGCTGATCGGACCTTCCGGCCTGGGGATCGTCTCGGACATTTCCGGTGTGATGGTTCTCGCCAATTTCGGCGTGGTCTTCCTGCTGTTCACCATCGGCCTGGAATTGTCGATCGAGCGCCTGAAGGCGATCCGCAGCCATGTCTTCGGGCTCGGCACCTTGCAGGTCGTCCTGACCGCCGGTCTGTTCTGGCTTGCCGCCCGCTGGCTGGGTCAGCCGCGCGAAACCGCCGTGATCCTGGCCGGCGGACTGGCCCTGTCATCGACCGCCATCGTGCTTCAGATCCTGGTGGAACGGGGCGAGATGCCGACCCGCCACGGCCGCGTTTCCTTCGCGATCCTGCTGCTCCAGGATCTGGCGGTGGTGCCGCTGCTGACGCTGGTGCCGCTGCTGGCGTCGCACGACACCCGCCTTGCCGGAGCGCTTGGGCTGGCGGCGGTCAAGGCGGTCGGGGCGCTGATCGTGATCCTGATCGTCGGGCGGCTGATTCTCCGCCCGGCATTCCGCGTCGTGGCCTCGGCGAAGTCGCCGGAACTGTTCACCGGCGTCACGCTGCTGGTGGTGCTGGGCGTCAGCTACGTGACGGAGATCGCCGGCCTTTCGATGGCGCTGGGCGCTTTCCTGGCCGGTCTGCTGATCGCGGAAACCGAGTACCGCCATCAGGTCGAAGGCGATATCGAGCCGTTTCGCGGTATCCTGCTGGCCCTGTTCTTCATGACCATCGGCATGTCCATCGACCTCGTCCTCATCAAGGAAAATGCCGTCATCGTGTTGATGCTGGTGACGGCGCTGGTGGCGGGAAAGGCCATCGTCATGACCGCGCTGTGCCGCGCCTTCGGCTTCCCGATGGCGGTTTCCACCCATGTCGGCCTCAGCCTGGGACAGGGGGGCGAATTCGCCTTCGTGCTGTTCAGCCTTGCCATGACGCTGGGTGTCATGCCGATGGAAACCGGGCAGATGATGCTGGCCGTGGTGGCGCTGAGCATGGCGCTGACGCCGTTCCTGATGACGGCGGGAAGACGGCTTGCCGTGGTGTTGACGCCGAAGATCGAGCTGGCGGAACTGCGGCGGACGGAGGAGGACGCCCGCGACTTCAAGGGGCATGTGATCATCGCCGGATTCGGCAGGGTCGGCCAGACCGTGGCCCGCCTGCTGGAAGCGCAGCGGCTGCCCTACATGGCCTTCGACCTGGAGCCTTCCCGGATCGCCGAGGGCCGGGCGCGCGGCCTGCCCATATATTACGGCGACGCCAGCCGGGTCGAGGTGCTGAAGGCCGCCGGCATCAACCGGGCGCGCGCCGCCGTGGTGACGCTGGACCAGCCTTTGGCCGCCGAACGTGCCGTGGCATGCCATCAGGAGGCTTTGCCCCCTGCTGGACATCCATGCCCGTGCCCGTGACCACGAGCACCAGATCCATCTGCGGGAAGCCGGCGCCACCCATGTGGTGCCCGAAATGACGGAGGGCAGCCTTCATCTCGCCGGAACACTGCTGAAATCGCTGGGACGCTCACATGAAGAGGTGGCGAACGTGCTGGACGAGTTCCGTGTCGAGGCTTATGCCCGCCTGACCGATCTGATCCCTTCCCGGCCCAGTCCGACGCCGAAGCCGCCCCCGGCTCAAGATCAAAGACGAAGTGCCGCGGCGACCTCACATGAGCAGAACCAGAGTCAGAAAGCAGATACAGGAGTAGTTTATTTACTCGAAAGGGGTAGTTCTTCTGCTAACAACTTGTAAATGCCTTCATTTACCAGTCTTTAACCGGAAAAACGCTTAATGGCTCCACGTTCAACATGAGCCGAAGGGCCAGCCGCCATGCGCACTCCCGTGATTGCCCCCGAACTTCGTTCCGCCAGCCGCGTGCATGCCCGCCTGCTGGATAGCTTCATTGAACTTACCCGGGCGGAACTCGACCGTCAGACCTGCGCTTTCGCGCAGGAAAGCCTGCGCGAAACGCTGGAACTGATGCGGGCGGACCGGAAAACTTATGGCGCTCTGGGCGGTCTCATCGCCGTCAGCGACGCCGCCTGAACGCCGCCGCCTTACTCCCTGCGCTCCCCTGATTCTTGGCCCCCTATTCCTTGGCCTTGGTCTTCCTCGTCCGGGTCGTCGTGGTCGTCTCGCCTGCGGCGTGTGCGCCTTGCCCTGGTCTTCTTCGGCAAGGGCTGCTCATCGGACTGGTTGGTCGGACCGCCGACCTCTTCGCCTAGGCTTTCGGCAGCCAGCAGCGGCTCTACCGGTTCCGGATGGACGACGGTATCGTCGCCTCCTTCCGAGGGATTAGGCAGCAGCGCCTGATTCTGATTGTCCTCAATGGCGATTTCCTCTTTCGCCAGCGCCCAGTGATCGGCCTCGCGCCCTTCCGGGCATCCCTCCCGCTGCCAGATCTCATAAGCGCGCCGTTTTACCCGCTCTTCAACTTCATCAAACAGGCTCATTTCCCACTCATCCCCTATGGCCATCCCGCGTATCATATCCTTGGCGGTATCCGCCAATCATATCAAGGCCATCGGCCTGCCGTACAGCGATCCCGCGCGGTTCCGCGCAGTCGATCCGACCTGTCGTCCGACGCTAACGGGCAAGCCTGAGCGGCTGTTCCTCAAGGTGCCGCGACGGGTGACGCTTTTTCCGTCTGACGAATGACCTGTTCGATCGCTTCGCTCATTTCAGGCCAGTCGATCGGCTTCGTCAGCCAGCGGCCGAATCCGGTGACCTGAAGCATCCTCCCCGGGGTTCAGGCATGGCGTCGGCCGTAAGCGCTATCAGGGGAAAGTCACCGGCAGCACCCCATCGCCCGTATTTCGGCCGCCGCCTCCAGTCCTCCCATGACCGGCATCTGAAGGTCCAGGATGCCGACATCGAACCGGGAAGCTCTGACGGCCTCGACGGCCGCCACGCCGTTCTCGACCGCCACCACGCTATGGCCCATCCGTTTCAGCATGGTCGCCACCAGCAGCCGGTTCAGATCGTTGTCTTCCGCCAGCAGTATCCGGCGCGATATCGCGGCAGGCATCACCTGTCGGCTGACGCGAGAAGCTGACGGGTCGCGACGCATCCCAGCGGGACGGTGAACCAGAAAGTCGATCCGGCTCCGGGTTCGCTGATCAATCCGATCGTGCCTCCCATGCCTTCCACCAGCCGCCGGCAGATGGCCAATCCAAGGCCGGTTCCACCGAATCGCCGGGTCGTGGTGCTGTCCGCCTGGGAAAACGCCTGGAACAGGTGAGCGCGTTCGGCCTCCCCGATTCCGATACCGGTGTCCTGGACCTCGAACCGGACGGTCAGAACCTCATTCTCCGATGCCAGGGCCGAAGTCCTGATGACGATGCGGCCCCGCTCGGTGAACTTGACGGCATTGCCGACAAGGTTGAGCAGGACCTGACGCAGCCGGGTCGGATCGCCGCGCACGATCCTGTCCTTCCAGTCCCTGGGTTTCCGAATCAAGCACCACGCCCTTGTTCAAGGCTGACCGCTCGAACAGCCTGACGACTTCCAGCACGACCTGCTGAAGCGGAAAGTCGATGGATTCGAACTTTGATCTGATCCGCCTCGATCTTCGAGAAATCGAGGATATCGTTGAGGACCTTCATCAGCGTCTGCGCGGATGTCCGCATGATGTCGAGCCACTGGCTCTGCTCGGCGGACAGCCGGGTAGTGCTCAACAGATCCATCGTACCCAGCACGCCGGTCATCGGGGTGCGCAACTCGTGGCTCATGACGGCCAGGAACCGGGACTTCGCCCGGTTCGCCGCTTCGGCCTGCTCACGGGCCTCTGGTGATCGCGTGAGCGGTCTCGACCGCTTCGGTCATGTCGCGTCCGACCCCGCGATAGCCGACGAACATTCCATCCTGATCGAAGACAGGCTTGCCGCTGCTTGAAACGTAACGGTCGGTGCCGTCGGATGCGGCGATCCGGTAGGTGAAATTGCGGAATGGCTGACGAGCCAGCAAGTTGCCACATGTTCAGCCCAGTTGGCCCGCTCTTCGTCACTTTCACAGGCGAGGCGAGTTCCTCCCGCCGCTTGCCGATAAACTGGGAACTGTTCGCACCGATCAGGTGAATTCCTTGCGAGATATAGGTGAACCGGTGATCGGCGCCGGTTTCCCAGAACCAGTCGCTGGAAACTTCCGCCATGTCACGGAACCGCGCTTCCGACTCGCTCCGGCTGCGCTCGCGCTGTTCAAGGTGGTCGGCCATGTCGTTGAAGGCGCCCGCGAGTTCGCGGAGTTCGCCGCCGGGCGGGAGAGGAGCCCTGACGGAAAGGTCGCCCCGGCCAAGCCGCGCCGCCGCCTCCCGCACCGCGTCCAGCCAGCGCAGGACCAATACCTCTCCGGCAAGCGCCGCTCCGATCATCGAGCCGGTCGCGACGAGAAGCAGCATGGCAAGGCTGAACACACGCTGCTGGTCCACCTTCGCCAGAACCATGGCGCGATCGATGCCGACCGCCAGCCGCGCGCCCGTCCCGGCCAAAGGAACATGGGCGAATATTCTCTGCACTCCCTGCAGGTCGGGCAGTTCGGCCTCGCCTTCGGAAGTTTCAAGCATCGCGCTGTACAAGGGGATGCCCGGCCATGGATTTGCCGACCTGATCCGGCAACGGCGGCGTATGCGCCAGCAGCGTGCCCTCGCCGTCGATCAGCACAAGGGCGATCCCTTGGCCCCGCGTCGCGTCTTCGGCAAGGTGGTACAGCCAGTTGATATCGACGCTGGCGAACACGACGCCGGCGTCCTCGCCCCGATCGGCACCGAAAGCGAGTGCCGTGGCAAGGACCGGCCGGCCACTTAGCCGTCCGATAATATAATTGCTGACGACGAAATCGTTGGATGCCAGAGCGTCACGGAAATACTGCCGGCCGCTCATGTTCAGGTGGAGCCCGGCGGGATCATCGGAACAAGGGACGCCGCCATCCGCCCTGGCGGTCCAGAGATTGGTCAAGCCCGGTTGAAGCCGAATGATATCGGCAAGAATTTGGCCGCAAACGGCTGTTTCATGATTTCTGATCGCTGGTATGGATGTCAGGACATTCAGGAGATTACGGACGTTTGAAAGCAGTTCGGCCTGCTGGTGGGCGCCCTCGCGGGCCAGAAGCAGGACCGACTCGCGCGCATCGGCCAGCTCTTCCTGACGCTGGGATTCATGGATATCGCCGACCAGAAGGATAAGGGGGACGATGCCGCAGGCGACCAGCAGCACAAGCCTCAGGCGCAGGCCGCGCAAAGCGTCCCAGACATCGCTGAACTCTCGGCCCATGACGCGGAGCTTAAATGCCATCAACCCGGATCCCTTGGATCGGAATACCAAGGTGTATGACACAGTTGCACTGTCGCTGGCTATCGGATCGCGTTGGCTTACTCTCCGGCGGACTTTTTCCCGGAAATCGCTGGCCGTATGGTCCCAGGATCGGCAATCACCGGCGCCGGGTCGATCCCAACCCTGATTTCGGCAATCAGTCCATCCAGATCCGAATATCCCACCGGCTTGGACAAGCACCGGATATCCTGGACCCTCCGCTCATCGGAGTCGCTGACGGCGGCATCGCCGGTAATCATGACGGCCGGCAGATCCACGCTGAACAGGCGGCGCAGCAGGCGAATGACCTCAAAACCCGGAAACCCCGTCATCCAGATGAAAGTCCACGATCACGGCGTCGGGAGTGAATTCCATGCGGGCCATCTGGGCCAAAGCATCGGCAAGGTTCGCAGCCGCGACAACCAGACAGTCAAGATCCTGCAATGCCCATGTAAAAGCCTGACGCACCGAACGGTCGTCATCGATTACCAGAATATGACACTGTCGTTTGACACCATGTGTCGGAGAGGACACTGGAACAACCGGCGAATTGGGAGTTTGAATGGAGAGTAACTGCATCGTCTTCAGTCACCATTAACAGAGACTGCTTGATCACGAGCAAACGTCATATTTTAGTTATATGCCTAATGATATAACCAGATCAATAGCCATAAAGTGAAAGTGATAGACCAGGATGCACAAAGACGGAAAGTGACAATCATTAAGTAAGGTTATTTCAAATTTGCATATTTTTATTCTATACAGTGATGTAATTATTATAATCCGAGCGAGCCGCGATCACTGATGTCACCATGAAGGGATCAGTCGGCATGCTCCGGAGCCTCCAGCGCGCCTGTGATCCTGCCGCGCGCCGACCACGTCCACAGCCCACGCAAGTACGGCCAGCAGCGCTCCGACGGCCAAGAGGCAGGCGGAGACCGGCCCGCTCCGACGCGACGCCCATGATCAGGGCGCCGACCGCCGGACCGCCACGGAAGATGATGCCGTAGAGACTCAGGACCCTGCCGCGCATCGAACCTGCCACGGACAGTTGAAGCAGGGTTTGCGTGCCAACTCCGGTGATGACCATGCAGGCCCCAAGGACCGCCAGCGCCGGCAAGGCGATCCACCAGCGGTCGCTGGCGACGAAGGCGAGGAGAGCGAGCGCCAGGACCAGGGTGTTGCCGAGCGCTATCGTCGTCAGCCCGGCGGGATCGCCGCTGCGCCGCGCCAGCCATAATCCACCCAGCACGGCGCCCGCCCCTACCGTGGATGTCAGGACCGCCAGCCCGTCCGCTCCGGATGCGAAGACGGCGGCGGCAAACCCCGGCAGCAGTTCCACCACCGGCCTGACGCAGATGCAGACGATGGTCAGCAGCAGGAGCAATGGGGCGATGCCGGGATGATGAGCGGCATAGCGGATGCCGGCGGCCACATCGCCCAGCAGCGATCCCCGAGCCACCGGACGCTAGTCGGGCCTGGACTCCAGATGGATGCGGGAAAGCGCCACCAGGAAGAAGACGAAGCTGACGGCATTGGCGGCGAAGGCGGCCGAGATGCCGCCGGCGACGATCATGAGCCCGGCGACCGCCGGGCCGATGAAGCGCGCGGAATTGAAGATGATGGAGTTGATCGCGACCGCCGCCGCCAGATCCTCCCGCCGGACGAGGCTGGGGATCAGCGCCAGACGGGCGGGTTGGTTGAAACCGGCGATCACTCCCAAAGCCGCCGTCAGGACCAGCAGCAGTTCGATGGTGATGTGGCCGCTGACGGTCAGCAGGAACAGGACGATCGACTGCGCCATGGCCAGCGCCTGACTGATCTTCGTGACGCGAAGCCGGTCCCACCGGTCAGCGGCGGCGCCGGCGACCGGACCGATGATGACGGTCGGGAACAGGTCGGCGAAAGCCATGGCGCCCAGCCATGCGCCCGATCCGGTCAATTGCCAAGTCAGCCAGCCCACCGCGATGCGCTGCATCCAGGTGCCGATCAGCGATGCGGCGTTGCCGGCGGTGTAGAGGCCATAGTTCGGATTGCGGAGGGCTCGGGCGATGCCGCCGAAGCCGCTGGGACCAGCGGGCTTGCGCAAGGGTGAAAGTGCTCCGGTGCTTCGGGACCATGACCGGCCCCGATCGAAGATCGAAGCCGGTCATTGGTTAAACAACCCGGAGAACCGAAATATCCCACGATAATCTACTCTCTTTTCGTCTCCACCTTTCCGTCATACCCGGACTTGATCCGGGTATCTCCTGGCAGCGACTGGCGTGAGGACTTCGACCTGAAGTCCTGATGTCTACCTGCTCAGCTCGTGAAAGGAGATACCCGGATCAAGTCCGGGTATGAGTCGGAATTAAGGGAGAACCCTCCAGGTTCTACACCTAAGCTGATCCGCCCGGCGGAAACAGCGGCGCCGGTCAGCCCGGTCCTGTGACATGCCCGGTCCTGTGACATAAAAGCCGGAGACATAAAAAAGACCAAACTTACGGTTGGTTTGTGAAGTAGTTCACTGTCCGGCGCGGCAACGCATGGTTTTCTCACGCTCAGGTTCCCGCGATGGAGAATACCGATGAAACCGGTCCCGACCATGCTGATCGATCCGCACCGACTGTTCCGCCAGGGGCTGGTGCGCCTGCTCGAAGCCACCCGGTACCATGTCGTTGCCGAATACGCTTCCATCGAAGAGGCGATGAGATCCTCCCTGCCCCATGCGGCCCCGCAACTCGTCGTGGTCGATCCCAGCAGCGATAATCCGCAGACGATCGCGCAGTTGCGGGCCGCGATGCCGGATGCCCGCCTTGTCATGCTGAGTTCCAACATTCATCTGGAGCGCCTGCGTCAGGCCGGCGAATTGCCGGTTCAGGGATTCCTGACCAAGGAATTGGAGCCGGGAGAACTCACATCCGCCCTGGACCGCGTGATGGACGGCCAGATCCTGGTCCCGGCCATCATGGCGCCGCTGGCCGTGACGGCGCCGCGTCCGCCGTGGCCCCTCGCGGTCTGACCGTGCGCGAAGCCGAAATCCTGCGCCGGCTGGTCAACGGTGACAGCAACCGCATGATCGCGACGCACCTGTCGCTCAGCGAGATGGTGGTCAAGGCTTCGGTCAAGCAGTTGCTCCGCAAGATCAAGGCCGCCAACCGCACGCAGGCGGCACTCTGGGCCATCCACCAGGGTTTCGACCGTCCTCAGGCGCGCAGCGCCTGATCCGACAGAGCGCACTCTGTCATGTCGGCTCCTCAAGGTCGGGTCAGGACGGCGCTCTCCTCCCGACCTTCAGGCCAGCGGCACCGCCACCCGGCCAGCGCGCCTTGTTGCCGCAGCGCAGCAATTTTATCTCGAAAGATAATGATCTTGTAACAATGGGCTCTTACAGTGGAGTTGCCGAGCGGAGCTGGTGAACCGCGCGTAGCACTTCGCTGCCCTGACTCCGTGCTCGGTTACCTCAACCTCCCGGCTGTTCCGACAGCCGATGCGACTTCAGGGACCCCATGGCACGGAACCGGACTTTCAACGAGATCTCGATCGGCGACACCGCTACGATCCACCGGGTCTGCACGGCGAACGATCTTGTGATTTTCGCCCACGCATCCGGCAATCTCAATCCCCTGTCGCTGCCCCATGACCAGGATCGCGACGGGCACACCGATCCCGACACCATCGCTCCCAGCATGTGGGTCGGCTCGCAGATTTCCGCCATTCTCGGCAATTCGCTGCCCGGCGCCGGGACCAAGTACCGCAGCCAGACGCTGAATTTCTACGAGCGCGTCCATGTCGGCGACGATCTGGCGATCACCGTCACCGTCACGGCCAAGCGCGAGCCCGGCATCGTCATCCTCAATTGCACGCTGACCAACCAGAAGGGCGAACTGGTCGCCGACGGCATCGCCGACGTGCTGGCGCCGACCGAGCATATCGATATCCCCGACGCCGCATCTGCCCAAGCTGGTGGTTCAGCGCCACGAAAAATTCACCCGCATGATCCATGCGTGCCAGACGCTGCCGCCGCTCGCCACCGCGGTCGTGTACCCGACCGACCGCAGCTCCCTTGGCGGAGCGATGCTGGCGGCCGAAGCCCGCCTGATCGACCCGATCCTGATCGGCCCGGCGGACCGCATCCGCGCCCTCGCCGCTGAAATGGGCGTGGACATCTCGCGGCTATCCGCTGATCGAGATCGCCCAGTCCGAGGCGGCGGCGCTTCATTCGGTCGAACTGGTCCACCAGGGCAAGGTCGGCGCCATCATGAAGGGCAACCTTCATTCCGACGAGTTGCTGCACGAAGTGACCAAGGCCGGCACGGGGCTGCGCACCAACCGCAGGATCAGCCACATCTTCGTGATGGACGTGCCCGGCATGGACCATCTGCTGCTGGTCAGCGACGCCGCGATCAACATCCTGCCGTCGCTGGAAACCAAGGTCGATATCGTCCAGAACTCGATCAACCTCGCCCTGGCGCTCGGCATCAGCCAGCCGCGCGTCGGCATCCTGTCGGCGCTGGAAACGGTCAATCCCAAGATCCCGTCCACCATCGACGCCGCCGTACTGTCCAAGATGGCGGAACGCGGCCAGATCAAGGGCGGCATCGTCGATGGCCCGCTCGCCATGGACAACGCGGTCGATCTGGAAGCGGCGAAGACCAAGGGCATCGCCTCGCTCGTCGCCGGGCGCGCCGACGTTCTGATCGTGCCGAACCTTGAAGCCGGCAACATGCTGGCCAAGGAACTGACCTTCATCGCCCACGCGGATGCCGCCGGTCTCGTGCTTGGCGCGCAGGTCCCCGTCATTCTGACCAGCCGGGCCGATGACGAAAAGTCACGTCTCGCCTCCTGCGCCCTGGCGCAGCTTTATCAGTCCTACCGGAAAACCGGCAAGGCGCTGCTCGACCTGAACGGCGTCGGGGGGGCTCAGCAATGAGCGACAGCATCCTTGTCCTGAACGCCGGATCGAGCAGCATCAAATTCTCGGTCCAGACACCGACCGGAGCGGACACCGTCCGCACGCTGGCGGTCGGACAGATCGAAGGCATCGGCGCCCATACGCATTTCATCGCGAAGGGCGCCGATGGCGCGGTGCTGGCGGAAACCCGCTGGCCCGACGGCGCCGGCCCGGCCGACCATGACGCGGCGCTTCATATCATCAGCGAATGGCTCGACGGCTTCCTGGGCGACGCGCGCGTGCTGGCGGTCGGTCACCGGGTCGTTCATGGCGGGGCCGATTACACCGGCCCGGTCGTGATCACCCCGGCCGTCATGGCGAAGCTGCGGGAACTGGTGCCGCTGGCGCCCCTGCACCAGCCGCACAATCTGGCCCCGATCGAAGCCGTCGAAGCCCGCTATCCCGGCGTGCTTCAGGTGGCCTGCTTCGACACCTCGTTCCATCGCGGCCACAGCTTCGCGGCCGAAGCCTTCGCGATCCCCTACAAATATTACGATCAGGGCATCCGGCGGTACGGCTTCCACGGGCTGTCCTATGAATATGTGGCGCGGCGGCTGCTGGAGGTCGCTCCCGACGTCGCCCATGGCAAGGTCGTCGTGGCGCATCTCGGCAATGGCGCCAGCATGTGCGCGATCAGCGACGGCGTCAGCATCGAGAGCACCATGGGCTTCACCGCCCTCGACGGTCTGGCGATGGGAACGCGCAGCGGGCAACTCGATTCCGGCGTGCTGCTCCACCTGATGGGTTCGCTCGGCATGACCGTGCCGGAAGTGACCCGCCTGCTCTATCACGAATCGGGGCTGAAAGGTCTTTCCGGCATCAGTTCCGACATGCGCGATCTGGAACAGAGCGCCGATCCGCATGCCGCCGCCGCGATCGATTATTTCATCTACGCCATCCAGCAAGCAGTTGGGCGCCCTGACGGCGGCGCTCGGCGGGCTCGACGCCCTGGTCTTCACGGCCGGCATCGGCGAAAACTCCGCCAATGTCCGCCGCCGGGTGTGCGAGAGCCTGGAATGGCTGGGGATCACCCTCGACCCCGACGCCAACGAATCGGGTGCCGATGTCATCTCGGCACCCGGTACGCCGACGAAGGTCCTGATCGTCAGGACCAGCGAGGAGACGATGATCGCCCTGCATGTCCTGGAAGCCCTGAACGCCGAAGCGGTCGCCTGATCTCAGGCCCGGTTCAATTCAGCATATCCTCACCCGGAATGGTCCCCTGACGCGTCAGGTCGCCGGGTGAGGATCTGTCGCTGTTGGTGGTGCCGCTGTTGGTGGTGCGGGGAGCGCCGGTCGCGGGTCCATTGCTGCCGCGGAGTGCCGAGTGCGGCGCCGCCGGATGTCGTGGACCGGCCTTCGGTCAGTCGTGTCGCTTCCCCAGCCGCTCAAATTCTCGCACGCCGTCGTCCCAAGAAGGGCTAGACCGAGAGCGATGATCGCCATCCGCGACATGGTTTTCTCCTGTTTTCGTTGTCGTTCCGGCAATCACGGTTCATCTGATCACCCCAAACGGACAACAGAAGCGGCATCGCTTCATTCCCCGGTATTTTCAAATCAGCCCAAACTGGAACATTTGAATCATCGTGACGTTTGACGGGCCACCACGCCCGTTACGGAGGAAGACGTCATGATCATGCGCAGGACGACCATCGCGGCCTTCGCCGCCCTGTCATTGGGACTTGGAGCCTGCGAAGGCATGAATACCGGGCAGACGGTCGGCACGCTGGGAGGTGCGGCCGCCGGCGGGCTGCTCGGTTCCCAGATCGGCGGCGGCAGCGGCCAGTTGGCGGCCACGGCGGTCGGTACGCTGGTCGGTGCCTTGGCCGGCGGCAAACTTGGCGGTTACCTGGAAGGCAACGACCAGCGGACAGCGACGCAGGCCGAGCAGACCGCCGTCAGCCAGGGCGAGCCCATTCAATGGACCAACCCTGAAACAGGCAACCGCGGCACCATCGAGCCGACCCGCACCTATCAGGACCAGACCGGCCAGACCTGCCGCGAGTATCAGCATACCGTCTATGTCGGAGGGAGAGCCGAACAGGCCCGTGGCAACGCCTGCCTGCAACCCGATGGAACATGGCGGATCGTGAGCTGAGCGGCACCTGCCGATGGGCGGAATCGCACGCCCGCTGTTGCCGCTGATAATGGTGGTGCGCCATGGCTGCCGTAATGGCGGCAGCGGGACCGGCGGCAGCCGAATACGACGCGGCACTTTACGCCTTCAATCGCGGTGACTACGCGACGGCGGCGCGGCAGTTCGAATCGGCGGCCCGCGACGGTGACTCCGATGCCCAGTACTGGCTTGGGCGGATCTACGCGGACGGACTTGGCCGCCCGCGCGATCCCGTCACCGCCTATGGCTGGTTCGACCGCGCCGCCGCCCAAGGGCACCATGATGCGTCCATCCTGCGCGATGGATTGGCGCCGTTGCTGGCGCCGATCCAGATCGCGGAGGCCCAGAGGCGGACGGACCCGGCCGCAACCGCCGGCAATCAGGAGGCGACGGATCTCATCGCGGCGGTTCAGCGGGAATTGAACCGGCTGGGATACCGGTCCGGGCCGGCGGACGGGATCGCCGGGAACCGGACGCGGAGAGCCATCGAACAGTTCCAGCGCGATGCCGGACTGGAGGTCACCGGCGCCGCGACGGAGTTGCTGCTCGACCGCCTGATCGTAAGCACGCGCTGAACACGGAAAAGGGGCAGCGGATGACCGCTGCCCCTTTCCTGTCCCAAACGGTTCCGGATGAACCGGAACCTGCCTGAATTAGAAGTTCAGGCGGGTGCTGAGCACCGCAACATAGCCTTCGTTGGTCTCGGTGAGCGGAACGGCGCGGGTGATGTTCTGCACCTCTTCGTCGACATACATCAGGTCGGCCTGGACGACAAAGCCCGGAGCCAGGGTGTAAGCAACACCGCCGCCGTAGGTCTTGTAGTCGGAAGCGTAAGTCGTGCCGACAAGGGCGCCGTGGCCGGTTGGACCCTTAGCGCCTTCAGCGTCGGCGTAGGTGACGCCGACGGCGAACGGACCAGCCGTGTAGCTGGCGCCAACGTGCCAAGCGGTGGCATCGCCAGCAGTGGTATTCCGCACAGCACCAAAGTCATCGCCGTCGATGTAGCCGCCACCGAACTTGAAGCCGGCATAGCCGATCTGAGCGCCAGCCTGCCAAGCAAAGAAGTCCTCAAGTTGCGTACGTAGCTGCAGCGAACGGAGGAGACTGACGATCTTCGCCGCTGGCCATGGAGGCGGTGGCGCCGACGGCGACCGAGAAGCCAGCGAAGGCGCCGGTGTAGTTCGCGCCGAATTCCCAGAAGTCCTTGTAGCCTGGAGTCGTCGCTCTTCAGGGCCACGACGTTCTGCGCTTCGCTCCCAAGTTCTGGGTCGCATAGCTGACGCCAGCCTGGATACCGGCAAAACGCGGGGTCAGGTACATGACCTTGGTCGCGTCACCCGAGTCCGGACCCTTGACGAGGCCGAAGAAAGGCTGAGCGCCGAACCGGGTACCCGTCGTGGCACCAGTCGACTGCAGCGGTCACATCGAGGAAGTCGTAGGCGTCGCCGTCGATCTGCTCGATGCCGACCAGCGGGGCATAGATGGCCAAGGTGTCGGCGGCGCCGTCGAAGTCACCGAGTTCGATACGGCCCCAAGTGCCCGACAGATAGACTGACGCTTCGTCGGTGCCGACGCCGAAGAGGTGCGTGCTGTTCTGCAATTCGACCTTCGCACCGTAGAGCAGACCGTTGTCGGCCTTGCCGTCGGCGCGGACGACGATTTCCGTCTCGAGCTGGAATTCACGGCTGGTGCGGCCGGGAACGTCGTCATCGTAGTAAGCACCGAAGAACTCGGTGTAACCGCCGAGAGAAACAGTGATCTGCGCCTGAGCGGACTGCGCGTACAGAGCAGCGGCTGCGATCGCGGTGGTCCCCAAAAGGATCTTTTTCATTTAAGCTACCCCTATCGAGTATTCATTCAACCGACGCAGCCACGATCGTGTCGTCCCCGCTGTCGTCTTGGCGGTATAGATACCTCAATGCTGGCTCTTCCAAAGTTCTTTCTGACGATAAGTGTCAGCTTTGGCCACATATGTGTTCGACATGTAACATAATACTTATGGATTATTACTTCCGGTGGAGGCTTTACGTTGGACGGTCTTTCAAATTTTATTTATTTTGAATTTTTGCGCCTTTTGCAGTTTTTTAGACCCGTGTCGCTGCGACAATCATGGCCCGCTAATTGGCATAGCCAAAGACGACAACCTGCCATAGTCTCCCAATGCTGGGGAATGGTCTGTTTCGGGCAAATTACTTTCGTATCCGGTTGAGATACAACTTGCGTCGCGACAAGGCGGGTACATGGAATTCAACAATCTTATAATTCTGGTCGCGACGATACTTCTGCTGGTCAGTATTTTCACAAGCCTGATCTCATTCCGGATCGGCGCGCCATTACTTCTGATTTTCCTCGGCGTTGGACTGGCCGCCGGAGAGGACGGCATCGGCGGAATCAGCTTCGACAACACTCCGGTGGCATTTCTGATCGGCAGCGTGGCGCTTGCGATCATCCTGTTCGAGAGCGGTTTCGATACCCGCTTCTCCAGCTACAGGGTCGCGGCGGCCCCGGCCTTGACCCTTGCGACCTTCGGTGTGCTCATCACGACCGGCCTTGTCGGGACCGCCGCGCACTACGCGCTGAGCCTGCCCTGGCTCGAATCGCTGCTGGTCGGCGCCATCGTCAGTTCGACCGATGCCGCCGCCGTGTTCTTCCTGCTGCGGGTCGGCGGCATCACCCTGCGGGACCGCGTCCGCTCCACGCTGGAGATCGAATCCGGCACCAACGACCCCATGTCGATCTTCCTGACCATAGCGCTGGTGGAGTTGATCTCGTCCGACGGCGCGCAGTCCCTTTGGCATCTGCCAACCCTTTTCCTGGCCCAGATCGGCGGCGGCGTCCTGTTCGGGATGGTCGGCGGCAGTCTGCTGGTCCTCGCGATCAACAGGATCAGGCTGGAACCGGGGCTCTACCCGATCGTGTCGCTGTCCATGGCCCTGTTCATCTTCGCGCTTGCGGGCGTTGCGGAGGGTAGCGGCTTCCTCGCCGTCTATGTCGCCGGTCTGGTCGCGGGCAATGCCAAGCTGCGCGGCGCCCAAAGTCTCCGCCGGTTCCACAATGGCCTCACCTGGCTCAGCCAGATCGTGATGTTCGTGATGCTCGGGCTGCTGGCCAGCCCGTCCCAGTTTCCCAGCCTCTTCCTTCCGGCGGCGGCGCTCGCCGTGGTGCTGATCCTGGTGGCACGGCCGATCGCCATCTGGTTGTGCCTCGCCCCGTTCCGCTTCACCAATAACGAGACCACCTTCATCGCCTGGGTCGGGCTTCGCGGCGCCGTGTCGATCCTGCTGGCGATCGTCCCGATCCTGTTCGGACTGCCTGACGGGCAGCTCTACTTCAACATCGCCTTTCTGATCGTGCTGGTGTCGCTGCTGGTGCAGGGCTGGACCATCCGGCCGCTGGCCCACTGGCTGAAACTGATCGTTCCGCCGCGAATCGGACCCGTGGACAGGGTCGAGCTGGAGTTGCCGGGGCAGGCCGATTACGAGTTGGTCGCCTACACCATCCTCGAGCACAGCCCTGTGGTCACCGGGCATCGCCTGCCCCGCTGGGCGCGGCCGTCGCTGATCATCCGCGATGGACAGGTGCAGGACGATCCACACGGTCCGTCAGCTTCAGGCCGGCGATCTGGTCTATCTGTTCACGGCGCCGTCGCGTGTTTCCATGCTCGACCGCCTGTTCGGCGAAACCCGCGAGCTGGCGGAGGACGACCGCCAGTTCTTCGGCGATCTGGCGCTGAAGGCCGATATGACGGTCGCGGCTTTGGCGGAGCTTTACGGGCTGCCGCTGTCGATCCGCAACGCCAAGCTCACGCTGGCCGAACTGTTCCGTCAGGAATTCCGCGACTCGGTCGAAATCGGCGACCGGCTGCGCATGGGCTCGGTGGAACTGATAGCGCGGGACATGCTTGACGGGGAGTTGCGCATCGTCGGGTTGGCGCTGGAGCCGACCGGTTCGCAGTCCGGCCCGCGCCCGCCGGCCATTCCCCTGCCCCGCGATTTGATCCGCATGCTTGAAGCCGCCCGGAGCCGTCTCTATTTCCGGCTGTGGCAGCGACGCCAGCGCGAAGCAGGCCCGCCGGGCGGAACGATCGGCGGCACGACAGGCCAGGAAGCAGGCCAAAGCGGAGGCGACACCGCCCAAGGATTGATCCGCCCGCAACCGACCGGCGTTCCGATGGTTGTTATGCGATCACGAAACGCCGTGGATTGAGGCTGATGATTGATTGGATTACCGGTTTGATGAATACGCTGGGGTATGCCGGTATTGCCCTGCTGATGTTCCTGGAAAATATATTTCCGCCGATTCCCTCCGAGATCGTCATGCCGCTGGCGGGCTTTACGTCCGCACAGGGCGGCATGTCACTGGTGGGCGTGATCCTGGCCGGGAGCTTGGGCTCGTTGGCCGGAGCCGTGCCCTGGTACTACGCCGGCAGGATCTATGGGGCGGAGCGGATGCGGGATTTCGCCAACCGCTATGGCCGCTGGATCACCGTGTCGCCGGAAGATATCGACCATGCGACCGACTGGTTCAATCGCCACGGCCGGTCCGCCGTGCTGATCGGCCGTCTGGTGCCCGGCGTGCGCACCCTGATTTCCGTGCCGGCGGGCATCAGCGGGATGGGGCTGTTCCCGTTCCTGCTCTACTCCACCATCGGCACGGTCGCCTGGACGAGCCTGCTGGCGATATGCGGCTACATCCTGCGCGATCAGTGGAGCGCCGTGGAATCCTATATCAGCCCGATCAGCACGGTTTTGATAGCGGTCCTGGTCCTGTTGTTCGCCGTCCGCTTCGTGCGCCAATGGCGGGGCCGGCGTCGCGCAGGAGATGTCACAGCAGCCGGAGAATAGCCGGCATCCACCGAGACATTGAAGCTCCCCCTGTTCCTCTACAAGAACGCGAACGCTAATATACTAAAAGTTGTGTAGATTTCTGGAGGCCAGATGCTCGCGATTTGGTGGAACAAGGGTGTGATGACCGCGGTCGGGCTCGGCCTATGCCTCGGCGTTGCGGCAACGGCATCGCCGGCCGATGCCGCGCCGACCTCGATCTATGCCTTCGGGGACAGCCTGACCGATACGGGCAACATCACGTCTCCACCTTCGGAATTCTTCCCGCTGTCACCGCCCTATGCACCCGGCCGGTTCTCCAACGGGCCGCTCTGGATCGATCAGGTGGCGGCGGCCTATGGCACCCAGGCGACGCCGTCGCTGGCGGGAGGCAACAACTTCGCTTATCGGCGGCGCCACCACCGGCGGAACCGTTCCGCCCGGCGTGACCTTCCAGACGCTCGACTATCTGGCGCGGCAAGGCTGCGAACGGCGCCGACCCGGAGGCGCTATACATCGTCTATGGCGGCGGCAACGACGTGCGGAACGAGTTGGGCTCGACCCTGGCGCCGGAGACGCTGGCCGCCGCGGCGACCGAGAACATCCGGCAGGCGGTCACCAACCTCGCTCTGGCGGGGGCGGAGTACATCATGGTGCCGAACCTCAGCGATCTGGCCTTGACGCCGGAATCGATCGCCGGCGGTCCGGAAATGATGCAGCGCGCCACCACCCTGTCCGCCGCCTTCAACACCGCGCTGACCGGCGTGCTGGCGGGTTTGGAAGCGGCCTTCCCGATCGACCTGATCCCGCTGGATGTCCGCAGCCTGTTCAACTCCGTCGTCGGCAACCCGGCGCAGTATGGCCTGACCAACGTCAATACGCCCTGCTTCAGCGGAGCGGTCGACCGTCCCGGCACGGTCTGCGCGAACCCTGACGAATACTTGTTCTGGGACAGCGTCCATCCGACCACCGTCGCCCACCAGATCCTCGGCGACTTCGCGCTGGCGGCCCTGGCGGGCTGGGACGAGGCCGGCGTCGCCTCGGCGATCCGATGCCGCCCCTTCAGGTCGCGGAACCGGCGACGCTGGTGATGCTGGCCGGCGGGTTGCTCGGCCTTGGCCTGATGCGGCGCCGGCAGGCCTGAAGGTCCTGTCAGGCCTGCTTGGCGTCGATGACGCCGCGACGGATCGCGCGGGTGCGGGTGAACAGCTCTTCGAGCTTGTCGCCCTCACCCCAGCGGATGGCCCGCTGAAGTGCCGTGATGTCCTCGTTGAAGCGCTGGATGATTTCCAGCACGGCTTCCCGGTTGTTCAGGAAGATATCGCGCCACATCACCGGATCGCTGGCCGCGATGCGGGTGAAATCGCGGAAACCGCCGGCTGAGAACTTGATCACCTCGGACTTGGTGTCCTCTTCCAGGTCGGTGGCCGTGCCGACGATGGTATAGGCGATCAGGTGCGGCAGGTGGGACGTGATGGCCAGCACCTTGTCATGGTGCGAGGCCTCCATGAACTCCACGTTCGACCCGAAGCGGCGCCACATCTCGGCGACCTTGGCGACCGCCTCCTCGTTGGCGCCGGGCGGCGGCGTCAGGATGCACCAGCGGTTCTCGAACAGTTCGGCGAAGCCCGCTTCCGGGCCGGAATGCTCGGTTCCGGCGACCGGATGGCCGGGCACCAGATGCACGCCTTCCGGCAGATGGGGCGCCACGTCGCGGATGACCGCCTGCTTGACCGACCCGACATCGGTGACGATGGCGCCCGGCGCGCAGTGCGGCGCGATCCGCGCCGCCAGATCGGCATAGGTCCCGACGGGGGAGCACAGCACCACCAGATCGGCGCCGTCGACCATCGATCCGGCGTCGGTCGAAGCCTGCGTCACCAGCCCCAGTTCCAGGGCCTTGTCGCAGGTCGCCTGACTGCGGGCGCTGCATACGATCTCACGCGCCAGCCCGAGCTTGGACATGGCGCGCGCCATGGACGAACCGATCAGGCCGATACCGATGAAGGCGACACGGCCGAACAGCGGCTCGCCGCCGGAAAATGCTGGCGAATCAACAAGCAATTCGTTGGACATGCCGTCAGCCCTTCAGGAATGCGGCAACCGCGTCCGCCACGGCCCGCATCTCTTCTTCGGTGCCGATGGAGATCCGCAGGCAATGGGGCAGACCGTAGCCGCCCATCTGGCGCACCAGGATACCGCGCGCCTTCAGGAACTGGCGGGCGGACTCGGCCGCCTGATTTCCATCCGAAGACGCGTTGGCGAACGACACCAGCAGGAAGTTGGCGATGCTGGGATGGACGGTCAGCCCCAGTTCGGTCAGGCGGCCAGCCAGCCACTCGCGCCACGTATCATTGTGGCGGCGCGACCGCTCGATGAAGTCCTGATCTTCCACGGCGGCGACGCCGGCGATCTGCGATGCGGAACTGACGTTGAACGGCCCGCGCACGCGGTTGAGCACGTCGGCGATGGCGGGCGGGCAATAGGCCCAGCCCAGACGAAGCCCGCCAAGCGCGTAGATCTTGGAGAAGGTCCGCGTCATGACGACGTTGCCGAACTCCTCCACCAGTTCCGCCCCGGCCGTGTAGTCGGGCCGGTCCACGTATTCGGCATAGGCCGCGTCGATCACCAGCACGACATGCTCCGGCAGACCGGCATGCAGCCGCCGCATCTCGTCCGTCGTCAGGAAGCTGCCGGTCGGGTTGTTCGGGTTGGCGATGAAGACGATCTTCGTCCGCTCCGTCACATGCGCCAGCAGGGCATCGACATCGGCCTTCAGGCCCTTCTCGGGCGCCGCGACCGGCGTGGCGCCGACCGATTTGGCCGAGATCGGGTACATCAGGAAGCCATGGGCGCTGTAAAGCACCTCGTCGCCGGGGCCGGCATAGGCGCGGGTCAGCAGTCCCAGCAACTCATCCGATCCGGTGCCGCAGACGATCCGGGAAGCATCAAGCCCGTAGAGCCGCGCCAGACCGTCCCGCAGGGCCGTGGAATGGCCGTCCGGATATCGATGCACCTCGGCGGCGGCGTTCCGGTAGGCTTCCATGGCGCGCGGGCTGGGACCCAGCGCGCCTTCGTTGGAGGCCAGACGGATCAGCCGATCGACGCCGGGAGCATGCGCCTCGCCGCCGACATATGGCGAAATATCGAGGATTCCGGGACGGGGGGCCGGAGCAGACATGGAACTGTACTTTCCTGATAAAGACTTCAGACTTTCTTGATGTCCGGGGTAAGGCCGAGCGGCACCGCGTAACCGCCGATCGGAGTGGCGCGCAGGACGATGTCGCCCACTTTGGACCTGAAGGCCGACAGCCGCGGATCGTTCGACGCGACATAATCGGCGACTTCGACCAGATGGAGCGGCGGACCGCCGCCGGTTTCGCCGGCCGGTCCAGCTCCGGAAGTTGACGACGGTCAATCCCGCCGCCTCCAGCGCATCCTTCAGCCGTCCGCGGCTGACATCCTCGGACAGTTCGATGCCCAGCAGGGTACGGTCGTCACCCGTGCCCTCATGCTGGATCAGCGCTATGGCAAGGGCGTCGTGGTTGTCACCGCGAGCGTTGCCCCGGCCGCAGAACGGCAGGCGGGCGACGATCCGCGGCGTCTTGGCGTCCTCGTTCATGAGGTAGCGCCACCAGGGCTCGTGGTCGTCCTCTTCCGGCATCGGCACCACGCCGACGGTCGCGGTGCCGTCGGCCACGGTGCGGATCGCCGCCGCCGGGGTATTGACCGCCGTCATCGGGATCGCGCTGCCGTAATGGTCGCGGGCGATATCCCAGAAGCCGCGCTTGTCTTCCGGCGCATAGACGGTGATGGCGAAAGGTCCCTGAAGGCGCGAGAAGGCGGAGATCATCTCACGCCAGATCCGCACCACCACGGTGAAGGGGAAAGCACCGGTATGGCGGGCCGCCAGCCGGCGCAGGATGACGGCTTCCCGGCCCGGACGGACGATCTGGTTGTCCGGCCGCTTGGCAATGCCGACCTGCTCGACCACCTGGGCGCGGCGCATGAGCAGATCGTGAATGGCGTCGTCGATCTCGTCGATCTCGCGGCGCAATTCTTCAAGCGAGGGCGGTGATGCGGACATGGGTTTCTGGATCTTGCCTGTCAGGGTACGGTCAGGGTGCATTCAAGGCCGGATAGTAGTAGTATCCGGCCTTGCTAAAATCAAAGAAAACGTTGACACCCCCATGGCTTGCTCCCTAGCTATGCGCTTCCCTTTCAGGCCCTTGAGAGCAGGTTCGCCCACCCCATGACCGCGTCCATTCCGTTTCGTCAGCCACCGGCCAGCGGTCCGGCTGCCGGCCCCTTGGCGGGACCCGCATCGGAGGGAGCGAACCAGCGGGTGGTGCTGGGCACCGAGCAGCCGATGCGGCTCGACTGCGGCTTCGAGCTTGAGAACTTCACCGTCGCCTACAGCACCTACGGCACGCTGAACGCCGAAAAGTCCAACGCCATCCTGATCTGCCACGCGCTGACCGGCGACCATTTCGTCGCCGATTACCACCCGATCACCGGCAAGCCGGGTTGGTGGAGCATGCTGGTGGGACCCGGCCGGCCGATCGACACCGACCGCTACTTCATCATCTGCTCCAACGTGATCGGCGGCTGCATGGGCAGCGTCGGACCGGCGGAAACCAATCCGGCGACCGGCAAGCCCTATGGGCTGGATTTCCCGGTCATCACGATCGCCGACATGGTGCGGGCGCAGAAGCTGCTGATCGACCATCTGGGAATCGAGAAGCTGTTCTGCGTCGTCGGCGGATCGATGGGCGGCATGCAGGTGCTGCAATGGGCGGTCAGCTATCCGGACAATGTCTTCGCGGCATTGCCGATCGCCACGGCGGCCCGCCATTCCGCCCAGAACATCGCCTTCCACGAGGTCGGGCGTCAGGCCATCATGGCCGATCCGGACTGGTGCGCCGGCGATTACCTCAACCAGGGCAAGCGCCCGCACCGTGGTCTGGCCGTGGCGCGCATGGCGGCGCACATCACCTATCTGTCGGAAGCGGCGCTTCACCGCAAATTCGGCCGCAACCTGCAGAACCGCAAGACGGTGACCTATGGGTTCGATGCCGATTTCCAGGTGGAAAGCTATCTGAGGCACCAGGGGATCACCTTCGTCGACCGGTTCGACGCCAACTCGTACCTCTACATCACCCGCGCCATGGATTACTTCGATCTGGCGGCGGAGCATGGCGACGTGCTGGCGAACGCCTTCCGGCACAATGGGCAGCGCTACCCCGGTGCGGTTCTGCCTGACATCCTTCTCCAGCGACTGGCTGTTCCCGACGCCCGAGTTGCGGGCGGTCGTGCATGCGCTCAACGCCGTCGCCGCCAATGTCAGCTTCGTGGAAGTGAAGACCGACAAGGGACACGACGCCTTCCTGCTGGAAGAGCCGGAGTTCCATCAGGTGGTCCGGGGCTTCATGGACGGCTGCGCCGAGCACCGGGGACTGACCAGACACCGGTTGGAGACGGCATGAGCCCCCTGGACAACGCACCGACCGGGATCGCGCGGAACCGCCGGCCCGGCGACATCCGCCTCGACCTCCGGCTGATCGCCGACATGATCGATCCGGGCAGCCGGGTGCTGGATATCGGCTGCGGCGACGGCGCCCTGCTCGACTACCTCGTCTATGAGAAGCAGGTCGATGGGCGCGGCATCGAACTGAGCATGGACGGCGTCCATTCCTGCGTCAGCCACGGGCTGTCCGTGATCCAGGGCGACGCGGATACCGATCTCAAGGATTATCCCAGCGGCGCCTTCGACTATGTCGTGCTCAGCCAGACGCTTCAGGCGATGCGCGCCCCGCGCAGGGTGCTGGAGGAGCTGGTGCGGATCGGGCGGCGCGCGATCATCTCGTTCCCGAACTTCGGCTACTGGCGCATCCGCGCGTCACTGCTGCTGATGGGCCGCATGCCGGTGACGGAGCGCCTGGGCTACGAGTGGTACGAGACGCCGAACATCCACTTCTGCACGATCAAGGATTTCACCAGCCTGTGCGACCGGCTGGACATCACGATCGAGCGAAGCGTGATCCTGGGCCGCGACAACCGCCCCACCCGGCTGGCCTCCGCCGATGGCATCGCCAACTTCTTCGGCGAACAGGGCGTTTTCATGCTCCGCCGGAACGGCACGGACGAATAAAGCTCGGCAGAGATCGCTCAGAACGAGACGCAGGCCGGGCGAAGCATCGTCAGCACGCCCTGCTGCTTGAAGCGCTGCTTGTAGGCCGTAGCGATTTCAGCAATTCGCGGCTTGTCCGTGCTTCGTCGCCAAGCACCACGACGAGCACCTTGCTCGGTTCCTGCACGACATTGCCGCGCTCGGTATCGCGCCACTGTCCGCTGGCGCTCATCACGGTCAGTCCGTCGGGGAAGCGGGGCGTCACCTCCTCGTCCAGGAAGCGGTTCCAATCCGCTTCCGAAACCCCGAGGCTGTCACCGATATTGCGCCCGAACACCAGTTCGGCCACCAGCTCCGGCTGACCGCCCGGCCCGCAACTGGGAGCACCCATGGCGGCGCATCCGGACAAGGCGCCGGCCATGGCCAGCAGCAGCAGCACCTGCGCATCGATTGTCCCCTGGGCTTGAGCTTACCGGCGCGGAGACTGCCTTAATCCAGCGAGCTTCCGCAACACGGAACCCGGCGCGCTGTTGATCAGAAGAGGAAACGCACGAGGAGACCCGCCATGCGCACCATGCTGATTGCCGCCGCAACCGCTCTGACGCTTGGCGCATCGCCGGCGCTAGCGCAGGCGCCCGCGAATCCGACCGGAGATCCCGCCAACAAGCCGCTGATGACGGCGCCCCGTCCGGGCGACCAGCCCACCACCGATCAGGTCACCCCAACTCCGGGCATTTCCGGAGAGGCGCCGAGCCGGGAACTCACCGGCCAGGGCAATACCGGCGTGCCGGGTTCCACCCCGCAGGCGCGGGACGCGCCGGCGAGAGATGACCGGCGAGGGAGAAGCGCAGAGCGACCGCGCCAATCCGCCGCCATCCGCAGGAACGCCTCCCGCTCAGCCAGCACCGCGGCAGTAGTCCGAATCAGTCTGATCGCGCGCCGCCACAGTCGCCTCGTCGTCATGCTCGACATGAGCGGCGCCTGCGGCACCCGGCATCCCGGCTCCACTTGGCATGGGCATGATCAGACGGCGCTTCTTGGGACGGACCGGAGCCTTCCGCGCCACGCCGGCATAGATCTGCTTGCTCGCTTCCACCAGATACACGCCGGCGAAGGCCTTGAACCAGCGCTCGCCGATCTCTTCCCAGGCGGGCGCCGATCCCAGCAGGAAGCGCGACCGGACCGGCGGGATGAACAGCGCGCGCGCCGACCGCTCCGGGACGAACATGTTTTCCCGCAGCGTGTGCTTCAACTGAGAGGGGGAATACGGACTGCCATGGCCGAACGGCGTACGGTCTATCCGCGCCCAGATGCCCCGGCGATTCGGCGCCACCACCAGCAGGCGGCCGCCGCCCGCCATGACGCGCCAGATCTCCCGCATCATGGGGCGAAGCTGCTCCGTGCATTCCAGCCCATGGACCAGAAGGACGCGGTCGACCGACATGTCCGGCAAGGGCAATTCCGCCTCATCGGCCAGCGCCGACAGGCCGGGCCCCTCGGACGGCCAGTAGACGACCCCTTGGGAGGCCGGCATCAGGGCGATCGTCCGCTCCGCTTCCTCCCGGAAAGGGCGCAGATAGGGGGCGGCGTAGCCGACGCCCAGAACCACCTGCCCCCGGACATCGGGCCACAATTCACGGACGCGGCGACGGATCATCCTTCTGGCCACTTGGCCGAGGCTGCTTTCGTAGAACTCGCGCAGATCGATTGCATCGGTATACATTGTGGCAGGAGCCTAACACGAAACAAATGCCGGGGTCATGCCCAGGGCTTTGCCCGACCCACGGCCATGGGGTAACGTCTTCGTCATGGATATCCAACTCATCCCCGCGTTCAGCGACAATTATGTCTATCTCTTCAAGGATCCCGCAAGCGAGGCTGTCGGCATAGTCGACCCTGGCGAGGCGGGACCCGTGCTCAAAGCCCTGAACCGCCTGGGCTGGCGGCCGACGCACATCTTCAACACCCATCATCACGCCGACCATATCGGCGGCAATGCGGAGTTGAAGCGCCAGTTCGGCTGCACCATCGTCGGCCCGGCCGCCGACCGCAACCGCATCCCCGACCTGGACGAGACCGTCGGCGATGAGGACACGTACCGTTTCGGATCGCAGGAAGTCCGCGTTTTCGCAACGCCGGGCCATACCAGCGGCCATATCTCGCTGTGGTTCCCGGAAGCGTCGGCCCTGTTCTCCGGCGATACCCTGTTCGCTCTGGGCTGCGGCCGGCTGTTCGAGGGGACACCGGCGCAGATGTGGAATTCCCTGCTGAAGCTGCGGGCGCTGCCGGCGGAGACCAGGGTCTATTGCGGGCATGAATATACCCTCTCCAACGCCCGATTCGCGGTGACCGTCGATCCGGACAATCCAGCGCTCAAGGAGCGCGCCGCCGATATCGCCGTTCTGCGCGACTCCGGCAAGCCGACCATCCCGACCACGCTTGGCGTGGAGCGGGCGACCAATCCGTTCCTTCGCGCCGACGATGCGGACGTCGCCGCGGCGGTGGGGCTTGCCGGGGCCGACCCGGTCGAGGTCTTCGCGGAGATCCGCAGGCGCAAGGATACCTTCTAGCCACATCGGCCGACAAGAATCGGCCAACAGGAAGAAGAAACCGATGAAGCTGCGTTACAGTGCGACCTCGCCCTATGTGCGGAAGGTCATGATGGTCATCCATGAACGCGGCCTGTCCGACAGGGTCGAGCTGGAAAAGACCGACGCGTGGAGCCCGGAAACGGATCTGCCCAGCAACAATCCGCTGGGCAAAGTCCCGGCGCTGGTGCTTGGCGACGGCCCTGCATTGTTCGACAGCCCGGTCATCGTCGAATATCTGGATACGCTGGCGCGGTCCCGACGCATCGCTGTTTCCGGCGGCCGGTCCCGACCGCTGGACGGCACTGCGCTTCCAGGCGCTGGCCGACGGCATCTGCGATGCCGCCATCCTCCGCCGGCTGGAAGGCAACCGGCCGGAACAGCTTCGCTCGACCGACTGGATGGAGCGGCAGCGCGCGGCGGTCGCCCGCTCGGTCGATGCGCTGGAAGCCGATGCCGCCAAGCTGGGCGAGCGTTTCACCATCGGCAGCGTGGCCGTGCTGGCGGCACTGGGCTATCTGGACTTCCGCTTCGGCCACGAGGACTGGCGGCCGGGCCACCCCGCCCTGTCGGCATGGTTCGACGCCGAATCGAAGCGGGACAGCTTCGTCAGCACCGCTCCGCCGGCGGCCTGAACGCCATGGACGAGCTGACCGCCGATCAGGTCATCAAGCTGCTCGGGATGCAAAAGCATCCCGAGGGCGGCCACTATGTCGAAACCTTCCGCGATAAGCCGGCTGACGGCTCGCGCGGGTCCTGCACCGCCATCTACTACCTGTTGCAGGCGGACGAGTTCTCGGCTTGGCACCGGGTCGATGCGGTGGAAATCTGGCACTGGTATGCCGGGGGACCGCTGGCGCTGACGATTTCGCCCAACGGCCATGACGCCTACGCCACCCATCTGGGGCCGGCGCTGGGCCATGGTCAGAAGCCGCAGGTCGTCGTACCCGCCGGAGCATGGCAGACGGCGGTTTCGCTCGGCACATGGACGCTGGTCGGCTGCACCGTGTCGCCGGCCTTCGAGTTCGCCGGGTTCGAACTGGCGCCGCCGGACTGGCGGCCCATGCCTCGCCCTGCCGGCGGAGGCCTACCCTCCTAGGTTGGCCGTGGCTCACAGTACTCGTTGGCGACGACACGGTCCGGCGGAAAGCGGACCGTGACCGTCGTCCCGACCCCAAGCGTGCTTTCCAGTTCCAGGTCTCCGCCATGCAACTGCATCAGGGAGCGGCATAGCGGAAGGCCCAGCCCGGACCCCTCATGCGGGCGGGCATAGACGTCGGAAACCTGCCCGAACGCTTCCAGGACGAGCGGGATATCCTTGGCGGCGATGCCGATACCCGCATCGGTGACCCGGATCGCCATGCCGCCATCGGCTTCCTGTTCAGCCGTCACGCGGATGCTGCCGCCGGTCCGGTTGAACTTCACCGCGTTGGTCAGAAGATTGAGCAGCACCTGACGGAAGCGGAGCGGATCGACGGACAGGGCCGGCAGTCCCGGAGCCAAGTCGCAACTGATCGTCAGGTCTCCTGGCGCGCGCCCGGTCGGCGACCAGCCTGACGCAGGAATCGACCACATAGTCGAGGATCACGGTTTCGAACCGCATTTCGACCCGGCCCGCCTCGATCCGCGCCACATCCAGGATGTCGTTGATGACTTCCAGCAGATGTTCGCCGGAATGTTTGATGTCGATCAGGTATTCCCGGTACTTGTCGGCGCCCAGCGGCCCCAGCGCCTCCAGCCCCATGAACTCGGAAAAGCCGATGATCGCGTTCAGCGGCGTCCGCAACTCGTGGCTCATATTGGCGAGGAACTGGGTCTTCAGGTGATTGGCCTGCTCAGCCTGATCCTTTGCCGCCAGCAGATCCTGTTCCGTCCGTTTCCTTGACGTGTCGTCGCGCGAGATGCCGTCGATCCCGGTGAACTGACCTTCGGCGTCGAAGCGGGCGGCGGCATTGGTGGAAACCCACACTTCGAAGCCCGCCTTGTGGCGCATCATCCCCTCGACCATGACGACATCGCCATTGGCCGCCAGCACGCGCTCGCGGTCGCGCAGATATTGCTGCGGATCGCAGTAGTGGTCGCACAGCCGGGTGCCGAGAAAGCTTTCCGGCGCATAGCCCAGGATCGAGTGGACGCCGGGGGAAACCATGACCACGCGGTCGTTGTCGCCGGTCCGGAAGAAGATATCGGGGATGGTGTTCAGGATCGCCTGAAGGTCATGCTCGATCAGCAGCAGTTCCCGCCGCGTCTTGAGAACTTCGACCTCAAGACGATGCTCGCGGTCATGGCTGACCTCCTCATTGCGCCGGAACTCCAGGATCGCTCCGATCGAGGTGATCAGGTTGCGCACATAGGGACCGAAGATCCCGAAAGCATTGTGATCGGCGATGGCGAAGGCGAACGTGCCATAGTCGCGCTGCCCGGCGCGCACCGGCATGACCAGATCGAACCCGGAAGGCAGTGCGGCGCCCGGGACGAATGTTTCGACCCGGCTGATCCCCGGCAGCCGGTGCAGACCGGCTTTCAGGAAATCGAAGATAGCCTGCCGACCGGGCAGGCCTATGGCGACGCTTTGCAGGACCAGCAACTGTCCCAGCGTGCGGTTCGCGTCATCCAGCGGTGGGTACTGGATCAGGCGGCGGCAAGAGCATCGTCCGCCGGAAGATAGAACGGGTTCGGCATCACGGAGCCGCGGATCATGATGAAGGGATGGACGCGCAGCACATCCATGAGGATGGCGCCGTTGAAGCGGCGCAGATCGTACTGGCAGACGATCGCCATCGGCCTGGTCGCGCAACAGCCGGTTTACCTCCACCTCGAACTCGATCAGCCGGCCGCCGCCGGGCATTTCAGGGATCGCCGGGCTGATTTCAGCAATGATCCGGACACCGTTCCATCCCTTGCCCGCCGGCGCTGTCGCGGAAGTCGGACAGTCGGCTCAGCAGAAGTTCCGGATCGAACCTGCCATCGGCCAGCCAGACACGATCGGCCTCCACGAAGGAGAGTTGCCCGCGTGCGCAGGCATCATCCACCGACAGACCGGATAAGTCGAAATAGTGCGCCAAGAGCGGTTTGCGCATCATCAAGGGTGCAGCAGCCACATTTCTGCCCCGCTCCGATACCGGAAGCCAGAAAGCGGGTCATCGACTCCAGCCGGTCTTCCTCATCGGAGAAAAGCTGGCAGACGTGAATGCCGTTATCGAAACGCTCTTCCCAGAAAGCGGAAGCGATCCGCCTATCGGTAGTCTGCGCAAAGCGGACACAGTCGCAGCATCTCCACCCGTTTGCCCCTACCGATTATTATCCACTCCTGTCGCGAAATGCAAATTATTGGAGAAAAATGAGATACTATATCTGTTCTAAATACACGAACACGGCTCGATTATTTCAATTTTGAAATAATCGAGGCCGATCAATCCCGCGCTGCGATACGCGCACGCGCAGATGCTTTGATGGTTTCAACCATGGAGAAGAAACCGTTCCGCCGATTGGGGCTGAGATGCTGATCGAGTCCGATCTGCGCGAAGATGGCTTCAAGGTCGGTCGCCTGGATCTCTTCCGGAGTCTTATCGGAATATGCGGTCAGCAGCACGGCCGCCAGACCCTTGACGATGGCGCTGTCGCTGTCGGCGGCGAAGCGGAGACGCCCGCCTTCGCCCGGCAGGGGCACCAGCCAGACCTGACTCATGCAGCCTTCCACCTTGAAGGCGTCCGTATGGTATTGGGGTTCCAGCGGCGGCAGGGCGCGGCCGAGATCGATGACGTACCGGTACCTGTCCTCCCACTCGTCGAACAGCTCGAAATTCTCGATCAATTCATCGATCGTCATGTTGGCTCCAGCGGGAAACGGACCGGGAAAAGAAGGGGTCCCTAACAGCAACAGGAAAGGGGCGCAAGCGTGGGGCTCAAGACGCCCGACATCGACAGCGCGTTCTTGTCCGAGATGCCTGGACGACCGCTCCTTCCGCCTCAGTGGGGAGGATCGGTTTTCAGGAGATGCTCGACCAGAGCCGGCAGGCTGTCGCCGATCTGCCGGGCGACCTGCTCGGCCTCTTCCGGCTCCGTCGCCTCCACCACCAGCTTGGCGAGCGCTATGGTCATCGCCTGGAGCAGGAGTTTCGTGTCGAGACCGGCATTGTTGGTCTGGGTGGCCAGCGCCAGGAACGAGTTGGTCGCCCGTGCCAGCGGCACCGCTTCACGCGCCTGACGAAATGAGGACAGATCGATCGTTTCCGCCATTCTTCCTCCACGTGGCAAAGCACATGAATAAAGGGTGGGGCCAAATCGATGCGTTTGCAAGCTTTGCCCCTCGCCCCCTGGGGGAGAGGGAGAAGAATGGTGGGCGTGACCGGACTTGAACCGATAACCAGACCGTTATGAGCGGCCAGCTCTAACCAGTTGAGCTACACGCCCGAACCCATGGCAGGACCGGGAATGTGCCGCCGAAAGCGGCCTAAAGCAACCCCGATGTTGATCAAAATGAGCGATTGCGGTGAGCAGTGTTTACAGGGATATGCCGCCGGCCATGGGACTTGCCCATGACCGGCGGCGATTCCAAGCGACGATCAGGTATCCAGGAAGCTCCGCAGCTTCCGCGACCGGCTGGGGTGCTTCAGCTTGCGCAGCGCCTTCGCCTCGATCTGGCGGATACGTTCGCGGGTGACCGAGAACTGCTGGCCGACTTCCTCAAGGGTGTGGTCGGTGTTCATGCCGATGCCGAATCGCATGCGAAGCACGCGCTCCTCACGCGGGGTCAGGCTGGCGAGCACGCGGGTCGTGGTTTCGCGCAGGTTGGCCTGGATCGCGGCGTCGAGCGGCAGGACCGCGTTCTTGTCCTCGATGAAATCGCCGAGATGCGAATCCTCCTCGTCGCCGATCGGCGTTTCGAGGGAGATCGGCTCCTTGGCGATCTTCAGGACCTTGCGGACCTTTTCCAGCGGCATCAGCAGCCGTTCCGCCAGTTCTTCCGGCGTCGGCTCCCGCCCGATCTCGTGCAGCATCTGGCGCGAGGTGCGCACCAGCTTGTTGATCGTCTCGATCATATGCACGGGAATGCGGATGGTGCGGGCTTGGTCGGCGATGGAGCGGGTTATCGCCTGCCTGATCCACCATGTCGCATAGGTCGAGAACTTGTAGCCGCGCCGGTACTCGAACTTGTCCACCGCCTTCATCAGGCCGATATTGCCTTCCTGAATCAGGTCGAGGAACTGAAGGCCGCGGTTGGTGTATTTCTTGGCGATCGAGATGACGAGGCGAAGGTTGGCCTCGACCATTTCCTTCTTGGCCCGGCTGGCTTCCTTCTCGCCCTTCTGGACGGTCGAGACGATGCGGCGGAACTCGCCGATCGGCAGGCCGGCTTCATCCGACACGGACGAAATCTGCTCACGCAGCCGAACGATATCGCCGGTGTGCCGCTCCAGAAAGCGCGGCCAAGCCTTGCCCGACAGGCCCTTGAGCCGGTCGATCCAGTTGGGGTCCAGCTCGTGGCCGTAGTAGTGGTGGAGGAAGTCTTCCCGCTTGACCTTGCTGTCCACCGCCATGCGCAGCAGCCGGCCTTCCATGCCGATCAGGCGCCGGTTCAGGCCGTAGAGCTGTTCGACAAGCTGCTCGATCCGGGCGTTGTTGAGCCGAACCGTGTTCATCAGCTCGATCATCTCGGCGCGGATCTTGTCGTACTTCTTGTCGGTCTTCCCGATCTCCTCGCCGCGCTGGATGGCGGTCAGGCGGGATTCCTGAATCTTGTGCAGCTTCTCGTAGGTGGCCGCGATCTTCTCGAAGGTTTCGAGAACCTGCGGCTTCAGCGCCGCTTCCATGGCGGAAAGCGAGAGGTTGTTTTCCTCGCCATCCCCTTCGCCATCGCCTTCGGCTTCGGCGCCCATGGGAGGCTCTTCGGCTTCCTCGCCCTCGGCGGCTCCCTCCGCCCCTTCGGCGCGGGCGGGCTGCTCGGCTCCAGCCTCGCCTTCCACCGCGACGGGAATGACCCTCGGCGACTTCACCTTCCGGACCGCCGCCATAGGTGGCGTCCAGATCGATGATGTCGCGGAGCAGCATCTTGCCTTCGTTCAAGGCATCGTGCCACTCGATGATCGCGCGGATTGTCAGGGGGCTTTCGCAGATGGCCCCGATCATCTGTTCGCGGCCGGCTTCGATCCGCTTGGCGATGGCGATTTCGCCTTCGCGGGAAAGCAGTTCGACCGATCCCATCTCCCGCAGATACATGCGGACCGGATCGTCGGTGCGGCCGATATCGTCGTCGTCCAGATTGCCGGAGACGCGGGTTTCCCCATCGCTTTCGGCGGCGGCGTTCTGGTTGTCGTCCTGTTCTTCGCTTTCGACGACGTTGATGCCCATTTCGGAGAGCATCGCCATCGTGTCTTCGATCTGCTCGGACGATGACTGATCGGGAGGAAGCGCGGCGTTCATTTCGTCGTAGGTGACGTAACCACGTTCCTTGCCACGGGCGATCATCTTCTTGACCGCCTGCGCCATGCCGTCCATCAGCGGGCCATCGCCGGATTCCTCACGATTTTCCGTCACTTCTGCGCCATTCGTCGCTTTCGTGGCCATTCGATAGATGCCCCCGCCTAGAAAACAAAAGTAGCGCCGACGACTTGCGGTGCTCCGCGCCATCCGCACATACAGGACTTACTCTTATTGGCCTGACCCAAGCTCCATGCTCCATCTGCCACACGCGACCTCAGTATTCAAGGTCGGGGTCGTCATCGAACTCAGCTGCTCCGGCCTCGGCCTCCTGCAGCGCCTTCACGCGGGACCAGTTATCCGTATTCAAGTCGCGGACTAGGGACTGGGTCGCTTCCTGACGCTCGGACCTGATATGATCGCAATATGTTTGCCCCCATACGTCAGACCAACCCCGGCGAGCCTGATCCAAAGTCGCTTCCGCGCGGGCGAAGGCATAAAGGAAAGACGCCGAGCCGACGGCATCGTCCAGGTTGGAGAAGCCCTTTGCTAGTCAAGTGGCTACCAAGTGCGGCAGCGTCAAGGCCGGGATGTTCACTGAGCGCCGATACAACCGCCTGCCGCAGCAGGTCGAGCGACTGGTGCGTGAATTGAACTTCGCCCAGAGCCTCGCCGAACTCCTCGAACAGTTCGGGATGGTTCAGCATCGTCGCCAGCAGTACGCGCTCCCGCCCTTCGCGGGCGGGACGCGGCCTTGAGCGCTGAAAGTCCGGCGGCGGATCGGTGTTGCGCGGCTGACGGAACCCACGGCCCCTGAAACCGCCGGGACCACCCTGCCGGGGCTGGAAAGGCTGCTGAAAGGCAGGCCGGGCGCGGAATTTCTCAAAGAAGCGCCGGCGCATCTCATCGCGGTAAAGCGACTGAACGGTGCGGTCATTGATCGTTCCGACCCGCTCGTCCAGAGACGCCTGAAGGCCGGCGCGGGCCTCCGGCGTGTCGAGCACCCTGCCCTCCGCTTCCATTTGCCACAGCACATCGGCCAGGGGCCGGGAGCCGTCCAGAACCTCCTGCATGGCCTTGGCGCCCTGCTTGCGGATCAGGCTGTCGGGGTCTTCGCCGCCTTCCATGAAGGCGACCTTGACGGAATGATCCGGCAGCAGGTGTGGCAAAATTCTCTCAACCGCGCGAAAAGCGGCGCGCTGGCCGGCATTGTCGCCGTCGAAGCACAGGATGGGCACCCGCTGGCCGGCGGGCGACAGCTTCCACAGCTCCAGGATCTGGCTTTCGGTCAGCGCCGTGCCGAGCGGGGCCACGGCGCCCTCGAAGCCGGCGCGCACCAGCGCTATCACGTCCATGTAGCCTTCGACCACGATCACCGGCTTGCCGTCGGCGGCGGCCTGACGGGCGCGGCTCATGTTGTAGAGCAGCTTGCCCTTGTGGAAGAGCGGGTTGTCGGCCGAGTTGATGTATTTCGGCCCCTCCCCCTCCATGATCCGGCCGCCGAAAGCGACCACCCGGCCGCGCCGGTCGGTCACCGGGAACATGACGCGGTTGCGGAAGAAGGCGAAGGCGCCGCCGCCGTAATCGGACTGCCGGACGACGCCGGCTTCGATCATGTCGGGCTCCTTGAAGCCTTCCCGCGCCAGATGGATGCGAAGCGCGTTGCCGTCGGACGGGGCATAGCCCAGGCGGAAGCGTACGATGGCTTCCTCGTCCAGGCCCCTGCTGTGCAGGTATTCGAGCGCCGCACGGCCGGAGGGCGCGAAAAGCTGAAGCTCGAACCAGCGGCAGGTCGCTTCGACCAGATCGTGCAGCGACTTCTGCCGCTCGAACCGCTGGCGGTCTTCCGGGGTCGATTGCGGAACCTGCAACCCGGCCTCGGCCGCCAGTTGCTCGACCGCTTCGGGGAACGCCAGATTGTCGTGGCGCATCGCGAAGCCGATGATGTCGCCATGGGCGCCACAGCCGAAGCAGTGGAAGAAGCCCTTCTGGTCGTTGACGTAGAAGCTGGGGGTCTTTTCGTTGTGGAACGGGCAAGGCGACTTGAATTCACGCCCTGCCCGGATCAGCCGCATGCGCTTGCCGACCACGTCGGACAATGGCAGCCGTGCTCGCAGCTCTTCAAGGAATTGTGGAGGAAACGCCATGGGTTCTGCGCTTCACCCGTGTTTTTTGAAGAAGATAGCCGACAATGCCAAGGTCGATCTCCTAAAGGCCAGTCCAGAAGCCCGTTCCGGCCCTGGCCCAAACCCATGGCCGCTGCTCGAAAGAGCATTAGGCCATGAATGGTTAATAGGCCATAAACCAACCAGCATCAAACCCTAACAAACCGGCTCGGCCAAAGGTCAGACCCATCGGCCTGGAATCAGCTCAGGCCTGAACCAGAACTTCCTTCACGTAGCCGCTGGCCTTGCCGAAATCCATCTGGCCGGCATAGCGGGACCGCAGTTCGGCCATGGTCCTGCCCATGTCCTTGATGCCGGTGGCGCCGATGTCGGCGATCACGGTGGCCACGACATTGCGGACTTCGGCATCGTCGAACTGCTTGGGCAGGAAGGTTTCGATGATCCCGATCTCTTCGCGCTCCTGCTCCGCCAGTTCAAGCCGGCCGCCCTGCTCGTAGAGCGCTATCGCTTCGCGGCGCTGCTTGATCATGGTCTGAAGCATGGAGAGGATTTCCTCCTCGTTGATGCCATCGGTGACCCCGCGGCCGCGCGCGGCGATGTCGCGGTCCTTCAAGGCCGCCAGGATCAGGCGCAGCGTGGAAACCGCGCGCGGGTTCTTGGCCCGCATCGCCTCTTTCAAGGCCTCGTTGAGCCGAGTGCGGAACATGGTCTGAGGTCCTTCATCGAGAGAATTCTAAGCAACAATACTCAAAGTTTCGACGGCTTCGCCAGCGCGGCCATGAAAGTGCGATGCGGGATGCATGCAGCTGGGGGATGCGATCCGGGCACAGCGGCCATTCCGTCACTTGACCGGTGCCGAGCCATGGTTTAATCGCAAGCGGAGAAGCGAACCGCGATCGGCCCACGGGCCAGTCGCGGTCTTGACGCGTGCCGGTTCGCGTTCCACTTGGGCGGGATGCGGCACGATCAGAGCCGCTTAAAGTAATGCGCCCGATGGCGCCGTCAATATGGGGTCTATCACCGATGTCCGATAACATTCCCGCCGGTGCGGCGCTCAGCGCCGCCGCCGCGTCGCGCCCGGAAGGTGCGACCGCCGTTCTGGTTCTTGCCGACGGGACGGTGCTGTGGGGCCGAGGACTGGGTGCTATGGGCGCCTCGGTCGGCGAGGTATGCTTCAACACCTCGATGACCGGGTATCAGGAGATCCTGACCGATCCCAGCTATGCCGGTCAGATCATCACCTTCACCTTCCCGCATATCGGCAATACCGGCGCCAACGCCGAAGATATCGAGACGGTCACGCCGGCCGCCCGCGGCCTCGTGCTGCGCGCCGACATCACCGACCCGTCGAACTGGCGCGCGACCCGCCACCTGGACGACTGGCTGAAGAGCTACGACCTGATCGGCATTTCCGGCATCGATACCCGCCGGCTGACCCGCCGCATCCGCGACGGCGGCGCTCCGACCGGCGTCGTGGCGCATAGCCCCGACGGCGTGTTCGACCTGGAAGCGCTGCTGGCGCAGGCCAAGCAGTGGCCGGGGCTGGAGGGCATGGACCTCGCCAAGGATGTGTCGTGCCGCCAGACCTATGGCTGGGACGAGGGCATGTGGACGCTGGGCCAGGGCTACGCGAAGCAGGAGAACCCGCGCCACCACGTCGTCGCGATCGACTTCGGCGCCAAGCGCAACATTCTGCGCTGCCTTGCCGGGACGGGTGCCAAGGTGACGGTGGTGCCGGCGAACGCCGACGGTCGAGGACGTCATGCGCCACAAGCCGGACGGCATCTTCCTGTCCAACGGCCCCGGCGACCCGGCCGCTACCGGCAAATATGCGGTTCCGACAATTCGCGGGCTGATGGATACCGGCGTGCCGATGTTCGGCATCTGCCTTGGGCACCAGTTGATGGCGCTGGCGCTGGGTGCGGAGACGGAGAAGATGCCGCGCGGGCATCGCGGCGCCAACCATCCGGTCAAGGATCTGGCGACCGGCAAGGTCGAGATCACCAGCCAGAACCACGGCTTCGTCGTCAAGCCGGAGAGCCTGCCGGACACGGTCGAGGTGACCCATGTCAGCCTGTTCGACGGCACCAACGAGGGGCTGAAGGTCAAGGACAAGCCGATCTTCTCGGTCCAGTACCACCCGGAAGCCTCGCCCGGCCCGGAGGACAGCCACTACCTGTTCCACCGCTTCGTCGATCTGATCGACAGCAAGCGGCGGCGTGAGGAGCGGCGGCGGATTGTGGGGCGGCACGCCGCCCAATCCTCAACGCTTCTGCCTTATCGCATGCTTCGGTCGTGGCCCAACAACGTCTCGTCAAGGACTGATCGTACCGAAGAGGCAAGACTTCATCTGAATCTCGATGCCAGCCGTTCAGTCGACGAAAGGAGTAAACGGTCGCTGGACATTGATCCGCGCCAGTGATATGCGCGGGCATCACAGCCAGCGCATGTTGGCGTCAGAGCTCTCGTATTACCGCCCTTCGGGACGGTGACGCCCCTGACCACCGCCGCTGCCGTTGCCGTATGACCGTTGCCGCTCCGCTGCGGGCGGCCCTGCTGCTGGGGACGGCCCTGCTGCGGGCGGCCCTGCCCCTGCCGGGGACTGGGGCCGGCGCTGCTGCGGACGGGGCGGGCGCGGCGGACGGTCCGACACTTCCGGGGCGGAGACGACGCCGCCGTGGGAGTGCCACGGGTGATCCTCGACGACCGGGATGCGGACCTTGATCAGCTTCTCGATGTCCTTCAGGAAAGCCCGCTCCTCGCTGTCGCAGAACGAGATGGCGATGCCGCTGGTCCCTGCCCGCGCCGTGCGGCCGATCCGGTGGACGTAGCTTTCCGGAACGTTGGGCAGGTCGTAGTTGATCACGTGGGTGATGCCGTCGATATCGATGCCGCGCGCCGCGATGTCGGTCGCGACCAGCACCCGGATCTCGCCGGTCTTGAAGTTCTCAAGCGCCCGCTGGCGTGCGGTCTGCGACTTGTTGCCGTGGATCGCCTCGGCCCGGACGCGCGATCTGGCCGAGCTGCTCGACGACCCGGTTGGCGCCGTGCTTGGTGCGGGTGAAGATCAGGGCGCGGCCGATCTCCGGGCGCTTCAGGACTTCGCCCAGCAGCGGACGCTTGTCCGCCTTCTCGACGAACATGACGTGCTGCTCGATCCGCTCGGCGGTGCTCGACACCGGCGTCACTTCGACCCGGACCGGCTCGGTCAGGATCTTGTCGGCCAGCTTGGCGATTTCCGGCGGCATGGTGGCGGAGAAGAACAGCGAGTGCCGCTTGGCCGGCAGCGTCTTCAGGATGCGGCGGACATCGTGGATGAAGCCCATGTCCAGCATGCGGTCGGCTTCGTCCAGCACGAACACTTCAAGCCGGTCGAGCTTGACCAGGCCCTGCCCGATCAGGTCGAGCAGACGGCCGGGCGTCGCCACCAGGATATCGACGCCGCGCGACATGGCCTGAACCTGCGGGTTCTGGCCGACGCCGCCGAAGATGACGGTATGGGTCAGCGGCAGATTGGCGCCGTAGGTCTTGAAGCTGTCGCCGATCTGGATCGCCAGTTCGCGCGTCGGGGTCAGGACCAGGGTGCGGGCACCCTGCGGAATCGGCCGGGTGCGGGTGGCGGAAAGGCGGTGGAGAATGGGCAGCGCGAAGGCCGCCGTCTTGCCGGTACCGGTCTGGGCGACGCCCAGCAGGTCACGGCCTTCGATCAGGTGCGGGATGGCCTGCGCCTGGATCGGGGTCGGAGTGGAGTAGTTCTCGGCGCTGATGGCGCGCAGGATCGGCTCGCTCAAGCCGAGATCGCTGAAAGACGTCACTGTGAAAGGATCTTTCGGGGCTTGACCGCGCGCTGCCGGGCCGCCCTCTGGTGCTGATGCGGGTCTTCCGGATGCAGCGGCCTATTACCGCTTCGCGCGATCACGAAAGACAATTGTTCGAGACCGATAGTTGCTCTTTCGCAAGTGCGAAGTCAAGGGGACTTAGGTCAGAGGTGCTGGACGCAGCCGGCCTGCGGCTCTAACGAATGCCGAGTGACAATGGGGCCGCTCCGGCTGTTGATCGAAGTATGAGAAACATAGTGGAGGAGATGCACATGCGATCCCATGCGTGGCGGGAAAGTTCCGGCATGAGCGGTCTTGCCGGTCCCCTGATCATGGCGGCGAGCGCGTCGCTGCTGGGATATTGGCTCTATCAGAGGAGGACCAGCGGCCAGAACCGGCCGGCCGGCGGGTACAGACGCCCGAGCGGCGACGACCGCATTCCGGATGTCGGGCGTCTGGCGCATTTCGGTCCGCTCCGGCCGACTGAACAAGCCGAGGCCCCAGCCAGGCCCAAAGAGAAGCCACAGGCAAGACAGGAAGATAGTCCGGAAGGAGCGGAGATACGCGGCCTTCAGCGACCCGGAGAAGGCTCCCACCGATCAGGGCAGTTGCTACGGAGCGGTGCGGCATGCCGGCCCGGAGAACATGCGCGACCGGGGCAGGCGCCCCTGGGACAAGGTCGATGAGAGTGCGGACGAAGTCCTTCCCGGCAAGCGACCCGCCCTCGTCCTCTCCGGGAAGCAGCTGATTTCAATCAACGGCAAGGACCAAGCGCCATGACACGAGACACAGGCTTGATCTCCCTGCGCGGCCTTGCCGCGTTCACCACCGGCGCGCTGGCGGCCGTGATCGCCAGCCGCGTCCTGCCGCCCCTGGTGGCGCAGGCGGCGGGCTCCGCGCAGGCCGCCGCCGGACGGGACCCGTTCGATGCGCTGGCCGACGACCACAGGATCATTCTGTCGCTGCTGGACCGGATGGAGAGCAGTCCGGACAATGCCGTTTTCGACCGGACGCAGCTTCTGCTTCGTTTGAAGCGGCGTCTGTCCGCGCATGCGCTGGCGGAAGAGGACGTGGTCTATCCGCTGCTCCACGGCCGCGCCCACGAGGTGGACGACACCATGCATCTTTACAGCGAACATGCGGAGATGAAGATGCATCTCTTCACGCTGGAGCAGATGCCCAAGAACGATCCCCGCTGGCGCGGCACGGTCACCGAACTGAAGAACCTTATCGCCGAGCACGTCAAGCAGGAGGAAGAAGTCGATTTCCCCAAGCTTCGCGCGGTTCTGGATCAGAAGGAAACGGCCATGATGTCCGGCGGGATGCAGCGGGAAAAAGCCCTGCTGCTGTGATATTCCGCGCGGATCAAGCGTCCGGCGCCGCCTCACGCTCCGTCTCGGCGTTGATGACGGCGCCGAGCAGGACGGTGTATGCCAGCAGGTAAAGCCAGATCATCAGCGTCAGGACAGCGCCCGCCAAGCCGAACGCCGTCGCGTAATCGGCGATCCGCTGGACATAAAGCGTGAAAACCACGGAGGTCACCATCCACAGCGTGGCGGTGACGATGGCGCCCCAGCCGACCCAGCGCCAGCGGGGAGCGGAATGGCACGGCGCCAGCCGGTAGCAGACCGCGAGTGCCCCGATTATCAACGCGCCGACGAGCGGCCAGCGGCCGACACAAGAAGATCTTCGACCAGAGCGGGTCCAAGGCGGGGTCCTGAAGCAGGAACGGCCCCGCCGTCAGGATGCCGATCATGCCGGCCGCCAGCACGAAGGACCCGAAACAAAGCAGCAGCGCCATGCCGTTCAGCTTGAAGAAGCCGCGCGTTTCGACCTCGTGATACGCATGGTTGAGCGCCGCCATCAGGGCGCGCATGCCGAACAGCCCGCTCCAGACCAGGACCATGAGGCTGCCGAACAAGCCCCAGCCGAAGCCGGTCCCGGTATCCTTGGCGGTGTCCATCATCTGGCCGAACAGCGCCTGCATCGCCTCGTCGGGGAAGACGTCGCCAAGCTCCCGCATGCGGGCATGAACGTCGTCGCCGCCGCCGAACATCCCGTAGGTCACGATCAGAACCGCAAGAGTGGGAATGAGCGTGTAGAAGGCGAAGAACGCCACACCGGCCGCCGCCACCCAAAGCCCTCTGTCGGAAGAGGTCCGATACGTCCTTTTCAGGATGTTCCAACAGCCTTTATAGGAAACCGCCATCTCCCCCCAAGGTCTTGCTGCCATGGACGTGCAATCATCTGAAATCGTACAGCGAACCGGCGGCGTTCGCCATGAGGGAGATGGGGGTGGCGGGGCCTGATAGCGGAAGCCTGGCTCAGCCCTTGGTTCTGAGACTGCTGCGGCCGCCATCGACGCCGAAGACCTGACCGGTGATCCAGCCGCTCTCCTTGGTCAGCAGGAAAGCCGCCATGGCCGCGATATCGTCCGGTTCGCCGATCCGGCCAAGCGCGTGCAGGCCGGCGATGCTCTGAACCATCTGCTCGTTGGAGGTCAGGCCATGGGCGAGCGGGGTCCGGGTCAGGCTGGGCGCCACGACATTGACGCGGACATGCGGCGCGAATTCGGCGGCGAGCGAGCGGCCCAGCCCTTCCACCGCCCCCTTGGCCGATGCGATCAGGGCGTGGTTGGCGAAGCCCTGCTGGACCGCCACGGTCGAGAACATGACCACCGAGCCCTTGGCCGACTTCAGCCCCTTCTCGGCCGCCCGGATCGCGTTGACGGCGCCGAGCACGTTCAGCCGGTAAGCCTGGATGAAGTCCTCATCCGTAGTGGCCTTCAGCGGCTTGATGTCGATCGAGCCGACGCAATACGCGATGCCGGCGATCCCGTCGCCGTCCTGGTCCCGCTTCCTGGACGATGCCGGAGACGGCGGCCTCATCCAGCACGTCGCAGACGCCATGGCGGGCCTTCAACTCGTCGGCCAGCGGGCCGATCTTTTCGGCGGAACGGCCGGTGAGGAAGAGCGGTGCTCCCGCCCGTGCCAGCCGGCGGGCCAGAGCTTCGCCGATGCCGCCGTTGGCGCCGAAGACGATGATGGGTGCTGTCATGGGGAATGACCCTGCTTCGCTGTTTCAGAATATCGCTTGGATTGGATTACTGAACTAGCGTGCGGCGCCCGCGCGTCCACCGGGACGCAACCGTTTCAGGATTTCATCATGCTGTCATGCCCGCGTAACCGAAGCGTCACGCCCGCCGTCTATGGTCCGCGCCAAATCGACCGATCAAGGCCAAGCGGGAGAGAACCATGGACAGCCGCGACATTTCCCAATACTCGTGCAAGGCGGAAGCGTTCGAGGCTTCGGAGGACATCGGCCGCAATCCGACCGAAGGCCCGACGATGGGCGACATCATCAACAAGCGCTTCGGCCGCCGCGACATGCTGCGCGGATCGCTTGCCGTCGCCGCCATCACCGCGACTTTCGGCCCGCTGGCTCTTGCCACCGCTGAAAAGGCCAAGGCCGCCGCCGGCAACGGCATGAAGGCGAGCTTCAGCTTCGATGAAGTCGAGCGCGGCGTGGACCGCACCCATCACGTCGCCAAGGGCTACAAGGCCGATATCCTGATCCGCTGGGGCGATCCCGTCCTGCCGGGCGCTCCGGCCTTCGATCCGATGAAGCAGACCGCCGCCGCTCAGAAGATGCAGTTCGGCTACAACAACGACTACGTCGGCTATATCGGCCTGCCCTATGGCTCCAACAATCCGGACCATGGCCTGCTCTGCGTCAACCACGAATACACCGACGAGGAAGTCATGTTCCCCGGCGTGGGCGTGGCCCAGGACGGCAAGGACAAGGAGGGCAAGGATATCGGTTTCACGGCCATGACCAAGGATCTGGTCGATATCGAGATGGCGGCCCATGGCGGCACAGTGATCGAGGTCAGGAAGACCGGCGGCAAATGGGCCGTGGTGCCCGACAGCAAGTACAACCGCCGGATCACCGCGTCCGACACGGTGATCGAGATCACCGGCCCGGCCGCCGGCCACGACCGCATGAAGACCAAGGCCGACCCGGCCGGCACCAAGGTCATCGGCATGATCAACAACTGCGCCGGCGGCATCACGCCCTGGGGCACTTATCTGTCGGCGGAAGAGAACGTCAACGGCAACTTCTGGGGCAAGGTCGCCGAGGACCATCCGGAAGCCGAGAACTACAAGCGCATGGGCATCCCCGGCAACTGGTACAACTGGGGCGCCTATTACGACCGCTTCGACGTCTCCAAGGAGCCGAACGAGGCCAACCGCTTCGGCTGGATGGTCGAGATCGACCCGCTCGACCCCACCTCCACCCCGAAGAAGCGCACGGCCCTTGGCCGCTTCAAGCACGAGGGCGCCGAAAGCATCGTCAACAAGGATGGCCGCGTCGTCGTCTACATGGGCGACGACGAGCGCTTCGACTATGTCTACAAGTTCGTGACCGAAGGGAAGTTCAACCCGAACGACCGCGCCGCCAACATGGACCTGCTGGACAAGGGCACGCTGTACGTCGCCCGCTACGACGAGAGCGGCAAGGGCGAGTGGCTGCCTCTGGTCCACGGCCAGGGCAAGCTGACCGCCGAGAACGGCTTCAAGAGCCAGGCCGATGTCGTCATCCAGGCGCGGAAGGCCGGCGACCTGCTGGGCGCCACCAAGATGGACCGGCCGGAAGACATCGAGCCCAACCCGAAGACCGGCAAGGTCTACGTGATGCTGACCAACAACGGCAACCGCAAACCCGAAGACGTCAACGCCGCCAACCCACGACCCAACAACGCCTTCGGCCATATCATCGAGATGACGCCGCCGGCGGCGACCACGCCTCCACCACTTTCGCCTGGGACATCATGGTGAAGTGCGGCGATCCCAGCATCGCCGAAGTCGGCGCCAGCTTCAACCCGGCAACCTCGCCGAACGGCTGGTTCGGCATGCCGGACAACTGCGCGGTGGACAACCAGGGCCGCCTGTGGATCGCCACCGACGGCAACGGCTACAAGGCCACCAAAACGACCGACGGCGTCTGGGCGATGGAAACCAACGGCGACTTGCGCGGAACCAGCAAGCTGTTCTTCCGCGTGCCGGTCGGCGCCGAGATGTGCGGCCCGTGCTTCACTGCCGGACGACAAGACGCTGTTCCTCGCCGTGCAGCACCCCGCCACCGACAACACCAAGGACTGGCCGGAGTTCGGCAAGTCGTCCAGCTTCGAGGACCCGGCCACCCGCTGGCCGGACTTCAAGGACGACATGCCGCCGCGCCCCTCGGTCGTCGTGATCACCAAGGAAGACGGTGGCGTAATCGGCGTCTGATCGGGTTTTCCGGCAGCATCGGCACAGAGGGCGGCTTTGGCCGCCCTCTTCTTTTAAAGCTGGTGATTTTGCGGGTAGCCCCGTCCCTTCGTTGTTATATAGTTACATATCGCTGAATGAGTTTGCGGGAGCCGCCATGGCAATCACCACGGCCCAAGCCGAAACCGGACATGATCACGGCCGCTGTATCGATGGAGCACTCGGCCGTGCCGAGGCGCTGTGCGCCTCACGCGGGGCCAGGCTGACCCCCATCCGGCGGCAGGTGCTTGAACTGGTGTGGAGCGGCCACCGGCCGCGCGGAGCTTACGCCATTCTCGACGACATGGCGGTCGAGGGCAAACGCGTCGCACCGCTCACGGTCTACAGGGCGCTCGATTTTCTGGTCGAGCAGGGCTTGTCCACCGGATCGAGAGCCTGAACGCCTATATCGGCTGCCCGGACCCCGACCACGCCCATCCCGGCCAGTTCCTGGTGTGCAGCGAGTGCGGCAACGCCATCGAACTGAACGATGTCAGGGTCAGCGCCGCAATCGACGCCTGCGCCCGCGACCAGGGCTTCAAGGTGGACCGCACGACGGTCGAGGTGCGCGGGTTTTGCTCCGCCTGCCGCAATTCGTTAGCTTGAAGCATCAGACAATCGCCCATGCCCCCAAGGCCCGTGTTCCGGGCCGGGGCCGACCAGAAGGCAAAGAAGTGACCACAGTCATCGCCGCGAACCCGACCCGCCTGCCCGTTTCCGTCCTCACCGGCTTCCTCGGCAGCGGCAAGACCACGCTGCTGTCGCATCTTGTCCGCCATCCCGGCATGGCGAACACGGCGGTGATCATCAACGAGTTCGGGGAGATCGGGCTGGACCATCTGCTTGTCGCGAAAAGCTCCGAGAACACCATCCTGCTCAACAGCGGATGTCTCTGCTGCACCGTGCGCGGCGATCTGATCGACACGCTGCGCGACCTGTTCCTGAAGCGGGTGCGCGGCGAGATCCCGGAATTCGACCGCGTGGTGATCGAGACGACCGGCCTCGCCGATCCGGCGCCCGTCCTGCACACGCTGATGAACGATCCGCTGATCGCGGCGCGTTTCCGGCTGGACGGCGTCATTTCGACGGTGGACGCGGTGAACGGCGCCGATCAGTTGAACCGGCACGACGAGAGCGTCAAACAGGCCGCCGTCGCCGACCGCATCGTGCTGACCAAGACCGATATCGCGTCACCGGAAGCCATCGCGGATCTGGAAAGCCGGCTCAAGGCGCTCAACCCCGCCGCCCCCGTGCTGCGCGCGGTCCAGGGCCAGATCGACCCGGCGGGCCTGTTCGACGCGGGGCTCTATAATCCGGCGACCAAGAGCCCGGATGTCGAACGCTGGCTGAGGGCGGAAGCCTATGAGGCTGGCGGGCATGAGCACGGGCACCACGAGCATCATGACCATGGGCACCATGACCACCATCATCACCATGAGCATGACCGGAACCGTCACGACGATCATATCACCGCCTTCTGCATGACCATCGACGAACCGCTGGCATGGGACGCTTTCGCCACCTGGATCGAGACGCTGATCACGCTCCGCGGGCCTGACCTGCTGCGCATCAAGGGCATCCTGAACGTCCGGGAATCCGATGCGCCTGTCGTCGTCCACGGCGTCCAGCACGTGTTCCACCCGCCGGTCCGGCTGGAGGCATGGCCCAGCGACGATCACCGGTCGCGCATCGTCTTTATTACCCGCGACGTCAGCCGCGAGACCATCGAAGCGATGTATGAAGCCTATCGGGAAGCGGCGGCGGAAGGAGATACCGTCTGAGGGTGCTTAATATAGAGGCACACAAAGAGAAAGCGGCGGGTCTATGCCCGCCGCCGAATTCGTCCAACCCTCCATTATCGGTCTTTTTCCTGGCTGTCCCTCGCGCTTCGCGAAGAGATCTTATCATTTCGGAAGCATTGCTTCCGATGTCGCCAGGTACAGTCCGGGAACTGGCTTTCGCCAACTCCAACCGCCCTGTATCAGGTGCGGTAATCGGTGCCGTAGCTTCCTCAACCTTATTGCCCATCCTTGAACGGATGAAGCATTATTATTATCGGCGTTCCTCCCATGTGCGGGTTCAAGTTTTGTTTTTGTTTTTCCCCGCATCGTTGGAGGGGACAATAACCCAATCCCCCCATTGCGCAAAGGGCTTTTTGCACAAAATTTGGTTCTTGTGCAGACTTTGTTGGCATACTACCCAGCCAAAAGTAATATTACTCAGAACAGCCATCTGAATATCTTCCAATACTGTACCGTTCTGTTTAGCTTTCATCTCGCACTTGCGAAATGAACAGCTCGGCTTTACTACCGCAGGGGCATAAGCCCGGATACCCACAACCAAAGACAAGCGAATGCCAGGGACATCAGTGTCATGGGAATGCCGCAACGGGCATGCTCCATGAAGCCGAGGCGCACACCCATGGCCTGCGCCCGCTCGACCACGATGATGTTGGCGAGACTGCCGAGGATCAGCAGGTTTCCCGCAAGCGTGGACAGCAGCGCCAGACCATAGAGCGCTCCTTCCGGCGGCTGATGCCAGACCGCCAGCAGCAGGACCACGGCGGGCACGTTGCCGATGGTATTGCTGGCGAGGACCGACAGCGGGGCCATCACCGCCAGACTGTCCGGCAGCAGCCCGGCGGATGCCAGATCAGCCACGGCATCGGCCGGCAAGCCGGTCTGCTTCAGCGCGAAGTTGATCGAGAACAGGCAGGCGAACAGGACGAGCAGGTGCCAATCGACCATGCCGATCATATCGCGGCTGCCCAGTTGGCGGCTGATCAGCATGGCCCCCGCGATCAGCAGCACGCCGATCTCATGCGGCAGCGCCGTTCCGAACATCACCAGCAGCGCCGCGGTCGCCAGCAGCGCCTTGCCCAATTGCCAGCGATCCAGTTCCGGCGACGGCACGTCATCACGGATTCGAAGGTCCGACGGTCAGGCGTCCGCGCCAGATGAATGCCACCGTGACGAAGACGCAGGCCAGCGCCACCAGCGCCGGCAAACCGCATGCCGCCGTGAACCGCCAGAAATCCAGACCGCCGACCTGCCCGATCACGATGTTCTGCGGATTGCCGATCAGGGTGGCGGCGGAGCCCGCGTTGGCGGCTCCGGCCAATGCGATAAGGTATGGCCGGGGATCGAGCCCGCGCCCCTTCAAGCCCACGCACAGCATCGGCGTCATGGCGAAGACCACCACGTCGTTCGCCAGCACGGCGGACAGACCGCCGGCCACGACGACGGTGACCGCCAGCAGGGCCAGCGGTGAGCGCCGCGCCCGCGCGATGCGGAGCGCGCACCAGTCATAAAAGCCAGCCGCCGCGAACTGCGCCGACAGGATCATCAGCCCGAACAGGATGAAGAGCGTCGGAAAATCGATCGCCCCGGCGATCTCCGACGTTCGCAGCGCGCCGCCGGCAAGCAGCACGATAAGGGCGACCAGGGCGATGCCGGTGCGATCGATGCGCAAACCGGGAAATCGCCCCAATGCCATTCCGGCATAGGTGGCGGTGAAGACAGCCAGGACGAACAGGGTCAAGTCGGGGAAATCCAGGAGGGGTCGGGGCAAGACGCTGAGGTGTTGCATAACATCTGAAGGTGCGTCATGTCCGCAAAGCCTTCAGGCGTTTATCCCGCCTTGTCGATTTCGCCGACCGGACAAGCGCCGCGGCGCTCTGGTAAGCCTGCATGGCGGAAGCGACGGCGGCGGATGACGCCTGGGCCTGCGCCTTATCACCCTCCTGGTCGTTTTCGGACCCGGTTCCCTCGCGCTGCCCGTCCGTCTCGCCCTTCCCCTGCATCTGATCGAGCTTCGCGGCGTCGAGATCCCGCTGCGCCTCGGTCATCATGCGCTGGGCGGCGGCGGCCACCTTGAAGTCCTGGGGCGACGGTTCCGCCGGAGCGGTCGCGGCGCGCCTGACGCTTTCCATCTTGGCGATGGTCGCCGCCGGATCTTTTTCCGGACTGACATCGATCGAGACTTCGCCGCCGATGGCGTAGCGCCTGCCGTCCGGTCCGGCCTGATACGTATAGGAGGGGGAACCGGCGAACTGCCCTCCAGCGGACTGGTGGGCGTTCTCGTGGTTGCGGACTTCGGTGTCGCGAGCTTTCAGTTTTTTAAGCTGCTCGCGCTCGCCCTCGCTCAGGCCTGTGGCGTCACGCTTCCCGCCCTTGCTGTCGGTGCCATAGGCGTCTTTGGCGTCTTTGACACTCTTGGCGTCCTTGCCGCCTTTGGTGTCCTCGGTGCCCTTGTAATCCTGGGTCGCGGCATTGCCGTCGGTCGAGGCGCTCGTCTCCTGATCGGCGCCAGTCCGGCTGGTGCCTGGAGTGGCGCCACCACTGCCGCGTTGGGGCGAGGCAAGCGGCAGGCGCTGGAGTGAGGAGACGTTCGTAATCATGGACGCCCGCCGACGAGCCCCCGAAAATACGGGTTATCAGGGTGCATTCTCCGCCCTGCCCGCCTAATTTTCGGTAAAGCGGCCGGGCATCGCCCCAAACGTCATGCTATAGACCCGACAGTTGTACTCTGAAGCAGACCCAGCACCCTTTGCCGTACGCCGCCACCCCCGCCCTGCCCATCGACCCGATCCTGCCCGAAGTCCGCCGGGTTCTGGGCGGGACGCTGAACGCCGTTCTTCAGGCTCCCCCCGGCGCCGGCAAGACCACCCGCGTGCCGCTGGCGCTGCTGGACGAGCCGTGGCTGTCCGGTTCGAAGATCGTCATGCTGGAGCCGCGCCGGCTGGCCGCCCGCGCCGCCGCCCGCCGCATGGCGGACACGCTGGGGGAGGCCGTCGGCGAAACGGTCGGATACCGTGTCCGGATGGACAGCAAGGTCGGCCCGAAGACCCGGATCGAGGTGGTGACCGAGGGCATCCTGATCCGCCTGCTCCAGCGGGACCCTGCCCTGGAAGGCATCGGCGCCGTCCTGTTCGACGAATTCCACGAGCGCAGCCTGGACGCCGACTTAGGCTTGGCCCTGTGCCTCCAGACGCAGTCGGTCCTGCGCGACGACCTGCGCCTGCTGGTCATGTCGGCGACGCTGGACGGTACCGCCGTCGCCCGGCTGCTGGACGACGCGCCCGTCATCACGTCGGAAGGCCGGGCGTTCCCGGTTGAAACCCGCCACATCGACCCATCGGGCGCCCGCCGGATCGAGGATGCGGTGGCTTCCGCCACGCTCCGGGCGCTTGACGAGGAAACCGGCAACATCCTGGTCTTCCTGCCCGGCGTCGCGGAGATCCGCCGGGTGGAAAAACTGCTGGCGCAGGCCTCGACCGGTCCCGGCATCCTGATCGCACCCCTCTATGGCGATCTGCCCCAGGACCGGCAGGATGCCGCGATCGGCCCGACGCCGCCGGGCTTGCGCAAGATCGTGCTGGCGACCTCCATCGCCGAGACCAGCCTGACCATCGAAGGCATCCGCGTCGTCATCGACAGCGGGTTGATGCGGGTATCCCGGTTCGATCCCGGCAGCGGCATGACCCGGCTGGAGACGATCAAGGTCAGCCAAGCCTCCGCCGACCAGCGGCGGGGCCGCGCCGGCCGGCTGGAGCCGGGTGTCTGCTACCGGCTGTGGCCGCAGGGACAGCACCGGGCGCTGCCGCTCCACACCGCCCCTGAAATGCTGGCGGCCGATCTGGCGCCGCTGGCGCTTGAACTGGCGCAGTGGGGCGTCAGCGATCCCGCCGACCTGCGCTGGCTGGACCCGCCGCCCGCACCCGCCTATGCGCAAGCCCGCGACCTGCTGCACCGGCTGGGCGCACTGGATGGCGGCGGAAAGATCACGGCGCATGGCGGCAACATGGCCTCGCTCGGCATGCATCCGCGCCTTGCCCACATGGTCCTGCGCGCCCGCGACCTGGGCTGCGGCGGCGCTCGCCTGCCAGCTTGCGGCATTGCTGGGGGAACGCGATATCCTGACCGGCCAGCCGGGCGAGCAGCGGGATTCCGATATCCGCCGCCGTGTCGAGGCGCTACGAACCGGCGACCAGAAACTCTGGTCGGTCCGGCAGGTCGCGGCGCAGGCGCGGCAGTGGCAGCGCCAGCTTGGCATCGCGGCCGGCACCGGAAGCGTAGCGGACACCGGGCGGGTGCTGGCGCTGGCCTATCCCGACCGCATCGCCCAGCGGCGTCCGGGAAGCGACGGGCAGTACCGGCTCAGCAACGGGCGCGGCGCCTTCTTCCTGAAGATGGAGCCGCTGGCCGCCGAGGACTTCCTTGCCGTCGCCGATCTCGACGGCGCGAAGCGCGAAGCCCGCATCTTCCTGGCCGCCCCGCTCACGCTGCCCGAGATCGAGGAGGACTTCGCCGACACCATCGAGACGGTCGAGTTCGTCGCCTGGGACAGCCGGGAGGAAGCGGTGCTGGCGCGCCGGCAGCGCCGGCTTGGCGAGTTGGTCCTGAAGGATGAGCAACTCACCGACCCCGGCGGCAGCCCGCACGGCGCAAGCCTTCTGCCAGGGCATCCGGGAACTCGGCCTCGCGGTACTGCCCTGGACCCGCGAGCTGGAGAATTTCCGCGCCCGCGTCGAATTCCTGCGCCGTTTCGAACCGGAGGGCTCCGGCTGGCCGGACATGTCCGACGACGCCCTGCTCGCCAGCCTGGAAGACTGGCTGGCTCCCTTCCTGACCGGCATGACGCGCCGCGCCCACCTGAAGCGGCTGGACCTCGGCGCGGCGCTCAAGTCGCTGCTGACCTGGGACCGCCAGCGCGATCTGGAGGAGGCCGCACCCACCCATGTCAACGTGCCGAGCGGATCGCGCATTCCGCTCGACTATACCGGCGGCGATGTCCCCGTGCTGGCGGTGCGCCTTCAGGAGATGTTCGGCCTTCGCCGAAACCCCGAAGCTCGCCCATGGGCGGGTGCCGCTGGTGCTCCATCTGCTGTCGCCGGCCCACCGGCCGATGCAGGTGACCAGCGATCTCGCCAGCTTCTGGGCCAACACCTATCGCCATGTCAGGGCCGACCTGAAGGGCAAGTATCCCAAACATTACTGGCCGGACGATCCGCTGGAAGCGGAGCCGACCAGCCGCGCCAAACGCCGGGGCACCTGAATGGCCGACGCCGCCAGCGCACCACAGACGTCATCATCATCGGTGCCGGAGCCGCCGGGCTGATGTGCGCCATCTCAGCCGGCCGCCGCGGCCGCCGCGTGCTGCTGATCGACCACGCCGAGAAGGCCGGCAAGAAGATCCTGATTTCGGGCGGCGGCCGGTGCAATTTCACCAACCTGCACACCGCTCCCGACCGCTTCATTTCGGCAAACAAGCATTTCTGCATATCGGCGCTCCGGCGCTATACCCAGCACGATTTCATCGCCCTGGTGCGCCGTCACGGCATCGCCTTCCATGAAAAGAAGCTGGGCCAGTTGTTCTGCGACGACAGCGCCCGCGACATCGTCGGCATGCTGCTGCGCGAGTGCGAGGAGGCCGGCGTCACCCTGATGCTGGATACCACGGTCAGCCGGATCGAGAAGGACAGCCGGTTCCGGGTCGAAACCAACCGGGGAAGCTTCGAAGCCGAAAGCCTCGTCATCGCGACCGGCGGGCTGTCGATCCCGAAGATGGGCGCCACCGGGTTCGGCTACCGGGTCGCCTCGCAGTTCGGCGTCAAGGTGCTGCCGACCCGCGCCGGTCTTGTCCCCTTCACCTTCGCCGACGCCGATCCACGGAACTTCAAGGATCTCGCCGGCGTGGCGTTCGACGCCGAGGTCCGCTGCAACGGCGTATCCTTCAGCGAGGCGATGCTGTTCACCCACCGTGGCCTCAGCGGTCCGGCCATCCTTCAGATCTCGTCATACTGGCGGGACGGCATGCCGGTGGAAATCGACATGCTGCCCGGCCCCGATGTGGAAGCCCACCTGAAACGCCTTGTCGCGGAGCGTCCCAAGGCGGAGGTGAAGACGCTGCTGTCCGATCTGCTGCCTCGCCGCCTTGCCCTGAGGGTCACTCCAGCCGCATTCGACGGCCGTCCCGCCAACAGGGTGCCGGAGCGGGAATGGCAATCGCTGACCCATGACCTGCGCCACTGGGAAATCTCTCCGGCCGGGACCGAGGGCTACCGTACCGCCGAGGTCACTCTGGGCGGCGTCGATACCGCCGAATTGTCGTCCAAGACGATGGAAGCCCGCAAGGTGCCGGGCCTTTATTTCATCGGCGAGGTGGTGGATGTGACCGGCTGGCTCGGCGGCTATAATTTCCAGTGGGCATGGTCGTCGGGCCATTGCGCCGGCCAATTCGCCTGAAGCCGCCCGTTTGGTCACCCTTCATTTACAACCAGCGGCTAGTTTGAGGGCTGAATATATAATTCCTGATTGCCAACAAACTTCAGCTTCCGAAGTGGATGGTGTAGCCTCGTAGAGCTGAGAGATTGCAGGAGGTTGGGATGGCCAAGAACGTTGTGCAGTTCCAGAAGGGATTGAGCGAAGCGGCATTTCGGTCGCAGTACGGCACCGAGGAGCAGTGCCGGGCGGCGCTGTTCTCGTGGCGCTGGCCGCAGGGTTTCGTCTGCCCCAAATGCGGTGGAACCCACTCGGTCGTGCTCCGGACGCGCCCGATCCAGCAGTGCTCGACGTGCCGCCATCAGGTGTCGTTGATCGCCGGGACGATCTTTCATGCCACCAAGCTGCCGTTGACCACGTGGTTTGCCGCGATCTACCACCTGACCCAAGGCAAGAACGGCCTGTCCAGCCTTGAGCTGGCCCGCCGTCTGGGGGTGTCGCACTACACCGCCTGGAAGATCCAGCACAAGTTGATGCAGGTCATGCTGGAACGTGATCAGGACAAACCGCTGACCGGCGAGCGCATCGAGGTCGATGACGCCTACATCGGGGGCGAACGCTCGGGCGGCAAACGGGCCGGGGCAGTGCCGGCAAGACGCCCTTTGTCGCGGCCGTGGAAACCACCGCCGAGGGCAAGCCGGTGCGGGTCAAGTTCAGCCGGGTCGCCAACTTCCGCCGGGTCTCGATCAAGGGCTGGGCGGTGCGCCATCTGCGTCCCGCCGGGCCGGTCTACAGCGACGGCCTCAACGCCTTCCGCGGCATCGCCGATGCCGGCTGTTGCCATCGGCCGATCGTCACGGGTTCCGGCAAGAAGGCGGTCAGGACCCCCGCCTTCAAGTGGGCCAACACCCTGCTCGGCAACCTCAAGACCAGTCTGGCCGGCACCTTCCACGCCATCCGCGACAAGCACGTCCCGCGCTATCTCGCCCAGTTCCAATACCGCTTCAACCGCCGCTACGATCTGGCCGCCATGATCCCCCGTCTCGGCTGGGCCGCCGTCCGGACCCCGCCCATGCCCTATCGGCTCCTCAAATTGGCTGAGGTTTATTGGTAATCAGGAAAGCCTTTGAAAATGACATCCGCCGGCACATCGCTCCCATCGGTCATCTCCAGCAATCCATCCCTTCTGAGCGAGTGGATCGCCTTTTCAGCGGTTCAGAGCCGGTGTTTCGATGCCCTGCGGCGGGAGATCGAAGAGACCAGCCTGATGGTCGAGAACAGCACGCAGGATATCAGCACCGGCTTCCGGGATCTTGCCGAAGTCGGCGGGTGAGCAGAGCCGGCGGGTGCAGGAAATCATCGCCAACGCCAATGTGGTGGAGTTGGACGGCGAACGCGTTCCGATCGAGCGCGTGATGGTCGCGATGCAGGAAATCCTGGTGGACATGGTCAACAACATCGTCTCCCTGTCCAAGCAGGCGATGCGCATGGTCTATCTGCTGGATGACGTGGTTCAGGATGTCGAGGAAGTCGAAAAGTTCATCGGTGAGATCGGCGAGATCAACCAGCAGACCAACTTCCTGGCGCTGAACGCCCGCATCGAAGCGGCCCGCGCCGGTGCCGCCGGGACGACTTTCCATGTGGTCGCCGGCGAAGTCCGGCAACTCTCATCCACGACCGCGGCCTTGGCGGAGCGGATGCGGCTGAGCGTCGGGGCGGTCGCCCGTGGGGTGGCCCGGGGCTACGAGATCCTCCAGACCATCGCCGACACCGACCTGTCGCCCCAGCTTCTGGCGAAGGAACGGATCGACAGCGCCATGTCCGGCCTGATCGTCCAGGCCGAGCACTTCACGGCGGTGCTGAGCGACGCCGTCGTCGCATCCGACACGATGACCCGCAACATCGGCCAGATCGTCACCCGGCTGCAGTTCCAGGATCTGGCGAAGCAGCATTTCGAGCATGTCATCGACGGGATGATGCTGATGAAGAGCGGGCTGGAGGATTTGGAGGCCGCAACCGGCGCCGTAGGCTCCTCCCCTCAGTGGCCCGACCAGTCGGAATGGCTGACCGGGTTGCTTTCAGGCTTGCAGGTCGGCGCCACCCGCCAGCGTTTCCTGCGCGGCCTGCTGCTGGGCGGTACGGCGCTCGACGGCATCGGCGCCCTGGACGTGTCATCCGATGAGGCCGCCAATGCCGATGAGTGCCGTGTCACAGAGGACGAGATCGAGCTTTTCTGACCGCCTGTAGCGCGTCGACCGTCATGGCAGTCTTGGATTGAACCTACCCCCAGATACGCCGCCAGTATTCACTCAAGTCGGACCTCGTCGCGGATCGCGGCTGCTGAAAGCTTTCGGGCGGCCCCAGGATCTGTCCGTCGCGGTCGACCTGCGCGCGGATGCCCCAGAAGCCCATGTCAGTGCCGCCCATCATGCCGTAGCGGTAATCGAACGCCTCGACCGCGGCGCCATCCGGATGTCTCGACCACCCGCCACCAAAGCTTGTCCATGGCGAACCACCGGAAGATCCCGGCCTCCTCCGTCGCGGCGACGCGGTCGATCAGCGGATCGTGCTGGATCGGGTGGGTGGTCCAGTCGATCCTGCCCCCGGCCAGGATGGAATAGTAGCCGACCATGACGCTGTCCGGCGTCTCGGCGACCACCCGGCGGAACCAGGGCTGGAAGAGCTGAGGATAGGCCAGCACGTTCTGAACCGGCTGCCCGGCCGTCCTCAACTGCTCGCGCGCTTCGGCGCGGATGTTTTCGTTGATCGCCCAGCCCATCAGCGTCCAGCCATAGATGAACAGAAGCGCCGCGGCCGCCGATCCTACCGCCAACCCCGGCCTTCGGCGCGCCACCGCTCCGACGACCAGAGCCGCGATCAGGGCAAGGCTATAGACCGGATCGATGATCGGCAGCGCATCGATGGCGAATCGGTGCCGGGAGAACGGCGCCAGCAGTTGCGTGCCGTAGCTGGTGAATACGTCGATGATGGGATGGGTGAACAGGGCCAGGATCGACAGCCAGATCCAGGCGCGCAATTCCTCAGGTCCGGCCAGCACACCGGTACCGCCGCGCCTTCGCGCGCGCCAGCGGGAGAAACGCCATAGCGCCCAGCCGAACAGCGGCCCCATGACGGGACCGAAGAAGATCGAATGCGTGATGCCGCGATGGTACAGCCAGTTGGCATAGGGGCCGAACAGCCCCGCCACCACGTCAAGATCGGGCACGGCTCCCAGCAATGCCCCCGCGACTACCGCCCTGCGACCGAGCGTCCGCCGAAATCCAGCCTGCGCTACGACGGCGCCGAGCAGGCTCTGTGTGATACTGTCCATGTTCCCCGGAGAACCTTCGATCTTGCATCACCAAGATGCACCGCCGGAGCCGGGAAGCAACAGGCGCTAGTGGCCGGATCAGCCGGTCACCGCGCGCGGGAGGCCCCGCCGCCGCAAGCTCCGCCGCCTCATCATCGCTGAACACGCGGCTGCGGGTCAGGAACCGCACACCCTCAGGCGCTTCCAGCGAGAAGCCGGCGCCGCGTCCGGGCACCACATCGATGATCAGTTGGGTATGGGACCAGTATTCGAACTGCGCGGCCCCCATGAAGAAGGGGCAACCGGCGATCTCACCAAGGCGTATATCCTGCGCGCCCGTGCGGAATTCACCTTCCGCAAAGCACATGGGGGCGCTGCCGTCACAGCAGCCACCCGACTGATGAAACGCCAGATTGCCGTGAATTGCCTTCAACTTCGCGATGACCGCCTCGGCGGCCGGCGTGACAGTGACGCGTTCCACCATGCTTTTTCATCCTCCCGTGAAGACCAAACCGGTCCCTTGCTCCCGCGTTCAGGCGGGAGCAAGGGACCGGCGAGGCTTACCAGCAGTCCCGGATTCCAGGCTTAGAAGAAGCCCAGCGCCTTCGGGCTGTAGCTGACCAGCAGGTTCTTGGTCTGCTGGTAGTGGTCGAGCATCATCTTGTGGTTTTCACGGCCGATACCCGACTGCTTGTAACCACCGAAGGCGGCATGGGCGGGATACAGGTGGTAGCAGTTGGTCCAGACGCGGCCGGCCTGGATGCCGCGGCCCATGCGGTAGGCGCGGTTGCCGTCGCGGCTCCACACGCCGGCGCCCAGACCGTAGAGGCTGTCGTTGGCGATATGGAGGGCTTCTTCCTCGGTCTTGAAGCTGGTCACGGAAACGACCGGCCCGAAGATCTCTTCCTGGAAGACGCGCATCTTGTTGTTGCCTTCCAGCACGGTCGGCTGGACGTAGTAGCCGTCAGCCAGCTCGCCTTCCAGAACAGCGCGGTTGCCGCCGGTCAGGACCTTGGCGCCCTCGGCCTTGCCGATCTCGATGTAGGACAGGATCTTGTGGAGCTGGTCGTTGGACGCCTGGGCGCCGATCATGGTGGAGCTGTCGAGCGGGTTGCCCTGCTTCACCTTGTTGACGCGCTCGATCGCCTTTTCCATGAAGCGGTCGTAGATGCTTTCCTGGACCAGGACGCGGCTGGGGCAGGTGCAGACTTCGCCCTGGTTCAGCGAGAACATCGCGAAACCTTCCAGCGCCTTGTCGAAGAAATCGTCGTCTTCGGCCATGACGTCGGAGAAGAAGATGTTCGGCGACTTGCCGCCCAGCTCCAGCGTGCAGGGAATGATGTTTTCCGACGCGTACTGCATGATCAGACGGCCGGTCGTCGTCTCGCCGGTGAAGGCGATCTTGGCGATGCGGCGGTTCTGAGCGAGCGGCTTGCCGGCTTCGACGCCGAAGCCGTTGACGATGTTCAGGACGCCTTCCGGCAGCAGGTCGGCGATCAGCTCGACCAGGACCATGATGGCCATCGGGGTCTGCTCAGCCGGCTTCAGGACGACGCAGTTGCCGGCGGCAAGGGCGGGAGCCAGCTTCCACACGGCCATCAGCAGCGGGAAGTTCCAGGGAATGATCTGGCCGACGACGCCGAGCGGCTCGTGGAAGTGGTAAGCTACCGTGGTGCTGTCCAGCTCGGCGGCGGAGCCTTCCTGAGCGCGGATGCAGGCGGCGAAATAACGGAAGTGATCGACCGCCAGCGGCAGGTCGGCATGGGTCGTCTCGCGGATCGGCTTGCCGTTGTCGATGGTTTCCACCAGCGCCAGCAGGTCCAGGTTCTCTTCCATGCGGTCGGCGATGCGGTTCAGAACCTTCGCGCGCTCGGCCGGAGAAGTCAGACCCCACTTTTCGCGCGCCTTGTGGGCGGCATCGAGAGCAAGTTCAATGTCTTCGGCGGTCGAACGAGCGATCTCGCCGACCGGCTTGCCGGTAATCGGGGTAATATTGCTGAAGTACTGGCCTCGAACCGGGGCCACCCACTGCCCGCCGATGAAGTTGTCATACTTGGAACGGATGGCGACTTTGCCATTCAACTTATCAAGAGCCTGATGGATCATTTCTTCCCCCTATGCCGCTTCACTGATTGGCCTGATGATGGACATATGAATGCATCATTTCGGGGGCGGCTGTATATGATACCTTAGACCCACTGCGACGGATTGTCAGAGGTGAGAAAAGCCTGGACAGGAGGGAGGGTGAGCGTATCCGCACACTCAACGCGGCTGGAAGCCGCGTCTACGATGCACATCACTCCGCCGGCCCTGGTGCTTGTCGGTCGGATCGTTGTCCTCGAGCCCGTCCCAGCGATAGGCGCATAGCCGAGCGCCACGACTGCAACCGGCATCACCACGTAGGCAAAGAACCATATCCGTTCATCTCAGCCTCCCAGGACCGTCGGGCAGTCAGATGAAGTGCTACCGCCGCACTGAGTCCATGGCGCTGCCGACGGCCGCGTCAGCCGGAGATCCGCTGCCTGCCCACACCGTACAGGAAGCCTACACGGGACCGAAAAGCCCACCGCAGCAAGCGGTCGATGCGCTGGTCGAGCGCTTACCGCGACTTCGCCGCCCATTGTGGATCAGGCTCACCACGTTATCCTGTTCCAGGCAGGTTGAAAGCGCGATCCTAGGGAGCGCGACTGATCAAATCGCACATCTAACGCTATGATCCTGCCGGACGACACCTTCGACAACGAAAAAGCCCCGGCGAACCGGGGCTAAATCGGTTTATCATTTGGCTTTTGATGGCGCGCCCTGCTGGATTCGAACCAGCGACCGTCCGCTTAGAAGGCGGGTGCTCTATCCAGCTGAGCTAAGGGCGCCGCTTGAGGCGGGTGGCCCCTGGCGCGTCTTCAGCGGACGCGGTCGGGGCGGAAATTGTCGGCGTAGTTGCGCGGGCGGACGCGGCGCTGGTGGGCGTCCTGGACCATGTATTCCCAACCCTTGCGGTCGGCGAAAGCCATCGCCTCTTCCTTGGTCGGGAACTTGAGACGAACCTGATTGAGGGTGTCGCCGGAGGCGATCCAACCCATCAGGGGTTCCGCGCGCCGTGGCGTCGCGATTTCGTATTCAAGAACCCAATCATGAGTCTTGCCGCGGCCGGACTGCATGGCCGACTTGCTGGGCTGATAAATACGCACCTGCATGGTTCGCTTCTCCACGACTTCTCGCATATGGTCGGAGCGCCGAGATTCGAACTCGGGACCCTCTGCTCCCAAAGCAGATGCGCTACCAGACTGCGCTACGCTCCGCCGATGCGTGACATACAACATGATTGAGACGGCAGCAACCCACCGCTCTGGAACTCTCCCCAAGAAATTTCCCACACCCGCATATATATGTAACCATGCGGCATCAAACCACTGGTCCCGCCCCTCCTATCCGCCCTCCCCAGCAATAATCCGACGAGGTCCCGCGTTGACTCAGCAATCCGTCTTCCTGCCCCAGGACATCCACCAGTACATTCTGGACAATTCGCTGCGCGAGCCGCCCGTTCTGGCCCGCCTGCGGGCTGAAACAGCCACGCTGACCCATGGTCACTATCAGATAGCACCCGAAGAAGGGCAGTTGCTGACCCTGGTGCTGGAACTGCTGCGGGCAAGGCGGACGCTCGATATCGGCACCTTCACCGGCTACAGCGCCCTGGTCGCGGCGCTGGCCGTTCCGCCGGAGGGCAAGGTCATCGCCTGCGATGTCAGCGTCGAATGGACCGACGTGGCGCGGCGCTACTGGGAAGAGGCCGGCGTTGCCGACAAGATCGACCTGCGGCTGGCTCCGGCGACCGAAACGCTGGCGGCTCTGATCGGCGAGGGTGCGGCGGGCAGCTTCGATTTCGCCCTGATCGACGCCGACAAGGAGCTTTATCCGACATATTACGAGCAGGCGCTGACCCTCGTGCGGCCCGGCGGCGTGATCGCGATCGACAATACGCTGTGGCGCGGCACGGTGGTCGATCCGGCCGCGACCAAGCCCAAGACGGAAACCTTCCGCTCCTTCAACGCCTTCATCCATGCGGACGAGCGGGTGACCCAGGTGATGTTGCCGCTGGGCGACGGGCTGACGCTGGCGCGCAAACGCCCCTGACGGGTCAGAGGTTACTTCGGCGGCTGGAAAGCTTCGTGAACGACCCGGTCGCCGGCCCGGATGCCGAGCTTCGATGCCATGCCGCCGCCGATCTCCAGCACGCCCTTGACCGGCCCGGCGGAACTGATCGTGTCGAGCGACTGGGGAACGGCGCGCTCGTGGACGTTCACGATCCGGCCGTCCGTCCCGATGAAGACCATGTCCAGCGGGATCAGCGTGTTCTTCATCCACATCGACATGGTCTGGGGCGCCGGCAGGATGAACAGCATGCCGGCGTCGGGCGCCAGTTGCTCGCGGAACATCAGCCCCTGCGCCATCTGGCGCGGCGTTTCGGCGATCTCGATCGCGAATCCGTATTTGCCGCCGGAGGCGGTTTCGATGGTCAGACGCCCGGTGGGGAACGTTTCCGAGGCGTAAAGCGGCCCTGGCCCGGCCGCAACCAGCAGCAGGACGAGGGTGAAAATTCTGGTGATCGCGGCGGCCATGATCCAGTCGCTACAGGAGAGCCTCTGATATGTAAAGCATTTGAGCATCCGGATACGCCACGTCACTCCATGACGGTATCGACGATCCGCAGGATCTCGTCACGCACCGGGCCGGGTCGCGGCGCGTCGGCGATGGTGGTGAACCAATGTTCCGGCGGGTTCTGGCCCTGCCGTCTGGTCCAGGTCAGCGCCCGCAGAACCTCCTCGGCCTCGGATGTCACGGGAACGTCGGGATCGATGCCGTTGAGGGTGGCCCAAACTCCGGCCCAGCAGCGGCCGACCGACCAGGGATTGTAGCCGCCTCCCCCCAGCACCAGGACGCGCGGCGCCAGCGTCGATAGCTCGGCGACCGCCGACCAGAGCGCGCGGTTGGACAGGCCAAGCCGGCTCATCGGATCGTCGGCCAGCGCATCGGCGCCGCACTGGATCACCACGGCGTCGGGGGCGAACCAGCGGCCGAGCGGCATCAGGGCTTCATCGACGATATAGGCCAGTTCCGAATCGTTGAATTCGATGGGGACAGGCAGGTTGCGCGCCAGACCGCCGGCGCGATCCTCGACCTTGCCGGTATAGGGCCAGCGTCCGGCTTCGTGGACCGATACGGTCAGCACCCGGTCGTCGTCGGCGAAGCCATATTCCACACCGTCGCCGTGATGGGCATCCAGATCGACGTAATAGACCCGCCCCACTCCGCCATCGAGCATGGTCAGAATGCCCAGGACCGGATCGTTGAAATAGCAGAAGCCGCTGGCGCGGTCCGGCATTCCGTGATGGGTGCCGCCCGCCGGGTTGTAGATGATGCCCTCATGCTCGGCCAGCAGCCGGCCCGCCATGAGCGATCCGCCCGATGCGGTGGCGGGACGGCGGAAGACTTCGGCGAAAATCGGATTCTCCATGCGCCCGATGTTGTAGCGGTCGCGCGATTCCGGATCGAGCCGCTGTTCCGCCTCCGCCCGCCGGACGGTGTCGATATAGCGTCCGGTCATGGTAACGGGCGAGCTGGTCGGGCGTCGCCATCGGGCTGTCCAGATATGACCGATGGTCCAGCCAGCCCATGGCGCGGGAGAGGTCGATCGCGGTGGAAACGCGGGGGATCGCCAGCGGATGTTTCCGGCCATAGGAGGAGGCCCGATAGATCTCGCTGCCGATGAACAGGGGTCGGGTCAGCATGTAAGGTGAACTAGGCCGGCGTTCATGGTTCGTCAACTATATCGGCTGGACATCGCCGGGGATGCTTGCCAGAGCGTCACGGACTTGCAATATTCTGCCGCAACCTCACTGGGGGGAGCCGATGGTCGGCTGAGAGGTCCCAAGTCTCGGGACGACCCCTGGAACCTGATCCGGTTGATACCGGCGTAGGGATCAGTGACCCATGCACGACATCGTGCGGCCTTCCGCATCGGCCCCAATTCATTCCTCCAATATCGGCGTAGTAATCCGGCAGGCGCGCCTGACCTTCGACGGCGCCGCCGTGTTCGACGGGCTGGATTTCTCGCTGGAAGGCGGGCGGTGGACCTGTCTGCTGGGACCCAGCGGCGTCGGCAAGACCACGCTGCTGCGCCTGATCGCGGGACTGGCCGCCCCTGAACCCCCGACTGAAGTGACGGCCGAGGATGGGCGCCCGCTCGACCGGCCGCGTCGCCTATATGGCGCAGCAGGACCTGCTGCTGCCGTGGCTGGGCGCGCTGGACAATGTGCTGGTGGGCTCAAGGCTTCGCGGCGAGAAGATCAGCCCCGCCTTGACCGACCGCGCGCGGGAACTGCTCGACAAGGTCGGGCTCGGCGACCGGCTGCGCGCCACGACCGGCCGAACTTTCCGGCGGGATGCGGCAGCGGGTGGCGCTCGCCCGCACGCTGATGGAGGACCGCCCCATCGTCCTGATGGACGAGCCGTTCTCCGCACTGGACGCCATCACCCGGCTGCGGCTTCAGGAAGTGGCCGCCCGGCTGCTGGCCGGGCGAACCGTGCTCCTGGTGACCCATGATCCGCTGGAGGCACTGCGCCTCGGCCACAGCATCCATGTCATGTCCGGCCAGCCGGCGGGGATCGGCCCGGCCATCATGCCGTCGGGACCGCCGCCGCGAGCCCCCGACGATCCCGCCCTGCTCGCCCGGCAGGCGGAACTGCTGAGGCGGCTCGCGTCATGATGCGGGTGGTCCGGCCCGTCGTCACCGCCGTGGTGCTGATCGCGGCATGGCAGTTGCTGGTCTGGGGAACCGGCGTGCCGCGCTTCATCCTGCCGGACCCGGTCCGGGTGGCGGCGGCGCTTTATGAGCGGGCCGGCATCATCGGCTATCACGCCCTGTTCACCGTGTCGGAGATCCTGGGCGGCTTGGGGCTGGGCATCGTGCTGGGCGCGGTGACGGCGCTGACGCTCAGCTATTTCCGCCCGGCCCGGCGCTGGCTGATGCCGGTGCTGGTGTTCAGTCAGGCGATACCCGTCTTCGCGCTCGCCCCGCTGCTGGTGCTGTGGATGGGCTACGGCATGGCGTCCAAGATCGCGATGGCGACGCTGATCATCTACTTCCCGGTCACATCGGCCTTTTTCGACGGGCTGCGGCGGACCGAGCCGGGCTGGCTGGACCTTGCCCAGACCATGGGCGGATCGCGCTGGAGCACCCTGCTCCATATCCGCCTGCCGGCGGCCCTGCCCGCCTTCGCCTCCGGCCTGCGGGTCGCGACGGCGGTGGCGCCGATCGGCGCCGTCGTGGGCGAGTGGGTGGGAGCTTCCGCCGGCCTCGGCTACCTGATGCTGCACGCCAACGGCCGGATGCAGGTGGACCTGATGTTCGCCGCCCTGCTGACGCTCGCGGTCATTTCGGTGACGCTTTACTTCGCCGTGGACGCGCTGCTGCGGCGCGCATTGCCCTGGCAACCAGATAAAAATCCAAATGAAGAGAGGGACTGATCACCCATGCGTATTCCAGCATCGCGAAGAACCGCGCTGAAGGCCGGTCTTGCCGCCGCCGTGATGGCGGCCGGTCTCGTCACGTCGCTGCCGGCCTTCGCCGAGGACAAGCTGACGGTCCTGCTGGACTGGTTCGTCAACCCGGACCATGCCCCGCTGTATCGTGGCGCGGGAGAAGGGCTATTTCCGCGAAGCCGGGCTGGACGTCGATCTGGTGGCGCCCGCCGACCCCAACGATCCGCCCAAGCTGGTCGCCGCCGGAAAGGCCGATCTGGCGATCTCCTACCAGCCGCAGCTTCAGATGCAGGCGGCGGAAGGCCTGCCGCTGACCCGGATCGGCACGCTGATCTCGACGCCGCTCAACACGGTCGTCGTGCTGGCCGACGGTCCGATCAAGTCGATCAAGGACCTGAAGGGCCGCAAGGTCGGCTTCTCCGTCGGCGGGCTGGAAGACGCGCTGCTGGGCGCCATGCTGGAGAAATCCGGGCTGAAGCTGTCCGACGTGTCGCTGGTCAACGTCAATTTCAGCCTGTCTCCAGCACTGCTGTCGGGTCAGGTCGATGCCGTGGTCGGCGCCTACCGCAATTTCGAACTGAACCAGATGGAGATCGAGGGACGCCCCGGCCGCGCCTTCTACCCGGAGGAAGAGGGCGTTCCGCCCTATGACGAGCTGGTCATCGTCGCCAACCGGGAGAAGATCGCCGACAAGCGGCTGCCGCGCTTCCTGGAAGCGGTCGAGCGCGGCACGCTGTACCTGATCAACCATCCGGACGAGTCGTGGAAGCTGTTCGTCAAGGCCAACCCGGAACTGGACGACGAGCTTAACCGGCGCGCGTGGCGCGACACCCTGCCCCGCTTCGCCCATAGCCCGGCCGCTCTCGATGCCCGGCGCTATGTCCGGTTCGCCGAGTTCCTGAAGCAGCGCGAGCTGATCGGATCGGTGCCGAAGCTGGCCGAATACGCGGTCGAGCTGAAGTAGACCGGCCGCGCAATGACGCTTTGCCGCATGCTCACGTGTGCGGCAATGTTTGACCATGGCGGTTGCCGCAGTATGGTGCGGCATGACTCAACTGAGACGCGCACTGACCGACATTGAGCGGCTTGACTGGCTGCGGCTGATTCGCACCGAGAATGTCGGTCCGGTCACCTTCGCCCGTCTGATGGAACGGTTCGACACCCCCGGACAAGCGATCCAGGCGCTGCCCGAACTGGCGAGACGCGGCGGACGCAAGGCTCCGCTGCGGGTAGCTTCCAGGGCGGAGGCGGAGCGGGAAGTCGCTGCGCTGACCAAGTTCGGGGCGCGGCTGATTGCCTCATGCGAGCCCGACTATCCGCAGACCTTGGCCGCGATCGACGATGCGCCGCCGCTGATCTCGGTCATCGGCCATCCGCATCTTCTGCGGAAACGCGCGGTCGCCATGGTCGGCGCCCGCAACGCGTCGATCAACGGCAAGCGGTTCGCGGAAATGCTGGCGCGCGACCTCGGCGCCGCCGGATACGTGGTGGTATCCGGGCTGGCGCGCGGGATCGATGCCAGCGCCCATACCGGCGCGCTTGCCAGCGGCACCATCGCGGTGGTTGCCGGCGGGCTCGACGTCGTCTACCCGGAAGAGAACCGCTCGCTTCAGGAGCGGATCGCCGAACAGGGCGTCGTGGTGGCGGAATGCCCGATCGGCACCCAGCCGCTGGCCCGCCATTTCCCACGGCGGAACCGGATAATCTCCGGTCTGGCGCTGGGAGTCGTGGTGATCGAGGCGACGCTCAAGTCCGGCTCGCTGATCACCGCCCGCGTGGCGGGCGACCAGGGGCGCGAGGTCTTCGCGGTGCCCGGTTCGCCGCTCGACCCGCGCTCGCAGGGACCCAACCAGTTGCTGCGCGACGGGGCCACGGTGACCGAGCGGGTGGAAGATATCGTCCGGGCGCTTGAGACGCGTCGATCCGCCGCCGCTGCGGGAGCCGGCGCGCGACCTTTTCTCCGCCAACAGGGACATTCAAGTGGATGAAGCGACGGTCCGGGAAATCGGCGAACGGTTGCTGGAAAGCCTCAGTCACACACCGGTCCCCGTTGACGAACTGATCAGAGGGTGCCAATTGTCTGCGTCGGTAGTACGGATCGTGCTCACCGAACTCGCCCTCGCGGGCCGGGTTCAGGAGCTTTCCGGAAATCAGGTCGTCCTGATTCAGCAATAAAAACTGAAAAAGTGACCGAACGCAAACAAGAGGCGGAATTCGCTTGTCTGGCAGCAATCTAGTCATCGTCGAATCCCCGGCCAAAGCGAAGACGATCAATAAGTATCTTGGTCCGGACTTCACGGTTTTGGCCAGTTTCGGCCATATTCGGGATCTCCCTCCCAAGGACGGCTCGGTTCGTCCCGAGGAAGACTTTGCCATGTCCTGGGAGCTGGGTGACCGCTCCAAGCGCCATGTCGATGAGATCTCGCGCGCCATCCGTGGCGTCGACCACGTCTTCCTCGCAACCGACCCGGATCGCGAAGGGGAGGCGATTGCCTGGCACGTCCAGGAGGTGCTGCGGGAGGCGAAGCTGCTGGACAAGGTCGATGTCCGCCGCGTCACCTTCAACGAAATCACCAAGGGCGCGGTGCTGGATGCGATGCAGCATCCTCGCGACCTGAACCGTGAGTTGATCGAAGCCTATCTGGCGCGCCGCGCGCTCGACTATCTGGTGGGCTTCACGCTGTCGCCGGTGCTGTGGCGCAAACTGCCGGGATCGCGCTCGGCGGGCCGGGTCCAGTCGGTGGCCCTCCGCCTGATCTGCGAGCGCGAAGCGGAGATCGAGGTCTTCCGCGCCCAGGAATACTGGTCGATCGAAGTCGTGTTCCGGACCGCGGAAGGAGCACTGGTCAAATCCAGGCTGACCCAGCTTGACGGCAAGCGGCTGGACAAGTTCGCGCTTGGTGAAAAGGGTGCGGCCGAAGCCGTGGTCGAGCGGCTGAAGCCGCTGAGCTATGCCGTCCACTCGGTCGAGCACAAGCAGGTCCGGCGCAACCCCTACCCGCCCTTCACGACATCGACCCTTCAGCAGGAAGCCTCGCGCAAGCTCGGCATGGGCGCCACCCGCACCATGCGGGTGGCGCAGAAGCTGTACGAGGGCGTCGATATCGGCGGCGAGACGGTCGGCCTGATCACCTATATGCGAACCGACGGCGTGCAGCTTTCCAACGACGCCATCGGACAGGTCCGCGAGCTGATCGGGTCGCATTACGGCCCGGACTACCTGCCCGGCAGCCCGCGCATCTACAAGAGCACCGCCAAGAACGCCCAGGAGGCGCACGAAGCGATCCGCCCGACCGACCTGAACCGCCGGCCGGAAGACGTGGCGGCGCAGCTTGAGCGGGACGAATTGCGGCTCTACGAGCTGATCTGGAAGCGCACCGTCGCATCGCCAGATGGAAAGCGCCGTGCTGGATCAGGTCGCGGTCGATATCGCGTCCGCCGACGGCAAAGCGGTGCTTCGGGCGACCGGCTCGGTCGTGATGTTCGACGGCTTCCTCCGGGTCTATCAGGAAGAGCGCGACGACTCGGTGGACGAGAAGACCGCCGCCGAGGAGGACGCCGAAGCGCGCCTGCCGCCGGTGAAGGAAGGCGACCCGATGAACCGGGACGCCATCGACGCCGAACAGCACTTCACCCAGCCGCCGCCGCGCTATACCGAGGCAAGTCTGGTCAAGAAGCTGGAAGAGCTGGGCATCGGCCGGCCTTCGACATATGCCAGCATCATGCAGGTGCTTGCAGGACCGCGACTATGTCGAGATCGACAAGCGCCGCTTCGTGCCGCACGACCGTGGACGGCTGGTGACCGCGTTCCTGTCCAGCTTCTTCGAACGCTATGTCGAGTACAATTTCACCGCCGATCTGGAAGCCAAGCTGGACGACGTGTCCGGTGGCCGGCTCGACTGGAAGACCGTGCTGCGGGACTTCTGGAAGGCCTTCTCCGCGGCGGTCGAGGGTACCAAGGACCTGACGATCACCCAGGTCATCGACGAGCTGGACAAGGAGCTTGGCCCCCACTTCTTCCCGAGCGACACCCGCGACGGCCACGACCCGCGGGTCTGCCCGTCGTGCAACAACGGTCGGCTGGGCCTGAAGCTGAGCAGGACGGGCGCCTTCATCGGCTGCTCCAACTATCCGGAATGCCGCTACACCCGGTCCCTGGCCGTGGCGACCGGCGACGAGGAAGCCGACGCGCTGGCCGATGGCCCGCGCGAGTTGGGCGACGATCCGGAAACCGGCCTGCCGGTCAGCGTCCGGCGCGGCCCCTATGGCGCCTATGTCCAGTTAGGCCCGCCGCGCGAAGCGGCGGCTCCGGTGGAGATAGCGCCTCCCGAGCCGGAGCCGGAGGCGAAGAAAGGCAAGGGCAAGGCGAAAGCCAAGGCCAAGCCGAAGGACGCGCCCAAGCCGAAGCGGGTATCGCTGCCCAAGGGCATGCCGCCGGCTGAAATCGATCTGGAAACCGCGCTGAAGCTGCTGGGCTTGCCGCGCGATGTCGGCCCGCACCCGGAAACCGGTGAGATGATCTCGGCCGGGATCGGGCGGTTCGGCCCGTATCTGAAGCTGGGATCGACCTACAAGTCGCTGGCGGCCGACGACGATGTGCTGAGCATCGGCCTGAACCGGGCGGTGGTGCTTCTGGCGGAAGCCAAGAAGGGGCCGGCGCAGGTTCCCGGCCGTGTGGTCGGCGACCATCCGCGCGACGGCAAGCCGGTCAGCCTCAACAATGGGCGGTTCGGACCCTATGTGAAGCATGGCAAGGTCATGGCGTCGCTGCCGAAGGCGATGGCGGCCAATGCCGATGAACTGACCTTGCAGCAGGCGGTCGAACTGCTGGACGCCAAGATAGCGAAGGACGGCGGCAAGGTTCCCGCCGCCAAGGCGCTGCCAAGGGGAAAGCCGCGAAGCCGGAGGCGACGTCCGAGGATGCCGTGGCTGAACCGAAGGCGGCAAAGAAGCCGGCAGCGGAGAAGAAAGCTGCGGCGCCGAAGAAAGCCGCAGCCAAGACCACTGCCAAGAAGGCAACCGCCACTAAGACCACTGAAGCCGGCGTCGCCAAACCCAAGGCGCGGGCGGCCGGCTGATCCCGTTTGGAGAAATCGACACTGCGTTGACCGATGAAAAGTTGACCGAAGAAAACTCCAGGAAAGCAACCACCTTCCCGAGCCGGGAGGAGGTTCTGGCCTTCATCCGGAACAGTTCCGTGCCGGTGGGCAAACGCGAGATCGCTCGCGAGTTCCGCCTGCGCGGCGACGACCGCATCGCGCTCAAGGCGCTGCTGAAGGAGCTGGAAAGCGACGGCAGCGTCGAGCGGGACCGTGCCCGACGGCTGGCTCCCCCGACGGCACTGCCGGCCGTCAGCGTGCTTGAGGTGGTCGAGATCGACACCGACGGCGAGGTGCTGGCCCGGCCGATCACCTGGACATCGGAAGAGCCTCCGCCGAAGATCTACATGCAGCCGGAGCGGCGCGGGCCACCCTGCCCTGCTGCCCGGCGACCGCGTCCTGGCTCAGCTTCACCGGCAGAACGAACGGGTCTATACCGGCCGGACCATCCGCAAGCTGGAAAAGACCGGCACGGCGCGGGTGCTCGGCATCTACGAGATGACGCCGGACGGCGCCCGGCTGCGCCCGACCGACAAGCGCCAGCGGGCGGAGTTCCTGGTCACTCCCGCCCATTCCGGCGATGCGGAATCGGGAGAGCTGGTGGTGGCGGAGGTGCTGCCGTCCAGCCGGTTCGGCATGAAGCAGGCGAAGGTGGTGGAGCGGCTGGGCGATATCGCCAATCCGCGCTCCATCAGCCTGATCGCCATTCACAGCCAGGACCTGCCGACAGTCTTTTCCGAAGCGGCGCTTGAAGAGGCGGAGCGCGCGGAGAAGCCGACCCTGGAAGGCCGTACCGACCTGCGCGACATCCCGCTGGTGACCATCGACGGCGCCGACGCCCGCGACTTCGACGATGCGGTCTGGGCGGAAGCCGATCCGGAGGTCGAGGGCGGCTGGCATATCGTGGTCGCCATCGCCGACGTGGCCTTCTATGTCAGGCCGGGCAAGCCGCTGGACCGGGACGCCTTCCGGCGCGGCAACTCGGCCTATTTCCCCGACCGCGTCGTGCCGATGCTGCCGGAAGCGCTGTCCAACGATCTCTGCTCGCTCCGTCCGGGCGAAGACAGGGCCTGCATGGCGGTCCACATGTGGATCGATGCGCAGGGCGATCTGACAGCGCCACCAGTTCGTCCGGGGCCTGATGCGCTCGGCGGCCCGCCTGACCTATGAACAGGTCCAGGACGCGCGCGAAGGGCGGCAGGACGACACCACCGGCCCCCTGCTCGATACGGTCATAGCCCCGCTGTACGAGGCCTACGAGGTCCTGAACGCCGCCCGCGCCCGGCGCGGCACGCTGGAACTGGACCTGCCGGAGCGGCAGGTCAGGCTGGACGAGCGCGGCGGCGTGGTGGCGATCACGCCGCGCAAGCGGCTCGACAGCCACCGGCTGATCGAGGAGTTCATGATCTGCGCCAACGTGGCGGCGGCGGAGGCTCTGGAGGCGCGGAGCATGCCCTGCCTCTATCGGGTCCACGATCAGCCGTCGATGGACAAGCTGGAGACGCTCCGGGGCTTCCTGCAAGGGCTTGGCTACAGCCTGAACAAGGGAACGCTGAAGCCGGTGGACTTCACCCGCATCCTGGACAAGGCGCGCGGCACCGACGAGGCGTCGCTGATCAGCGAGGTCGTCCTGCGCTCCCAGGCCCAAGCCGCCTATAGCCCGGAGAATATCGGCCATTTCGGGCTGGCGCTGCGCCGCTACGCCCATTTCACCTCCCCGATCCGGCGCTATGCCGACCTGATCGTGCATCGCGGCCTGATCCGGGCCTTCGGCCTGGGGCCGGGCGGGCTGGACGACAATGAAGCGGCGCGGATGACGGAGATCGGCGACCACATCTCCTCGACCGAGCGGCGCGCGGCGCTGGCGGAACGGGATGCCGTGGACCGCTTCACGGCGGCCTTCCTGGCCGACAGGGTCGGCGCCACCTTCAGCGGCAGGATCACCGGGGTCACCCGCTTCGGCCTGTTCGTCGAGTTGGACGAGACCGGCGCCGACGGGCTGGTCCCCGTCAGCACCCTGCCCGACGACCAGTACGAGCACCGGGAAAAGGAGCACGCGCTGGTCGGCCGCCGACTGGGCAAGGTCTACCGCCTGGGCGCCAGCGGTGAAGGTGAAGCTGACCGAGGCCGATCCGGTGCTGGGAAGCACCCTCTTCGCCCTGCTGGAGCCTGAAAACGCCGATCCGGAATGGCTGCGAGAGAGGCGGCAGGCGGTGGTCAGATGGCGCGGAGGGGGCGCACCAAAGGGTCGCGCGCTCATCCGCGTGGCAGATAGGAAAGAACCGTCGGCTCCTCTACCCAAACCGCCGATTCGTGTTAAAAGTTAAACCCATGAACATATCGCCCTTGCAGCAAACCCATGAACACCGGGTCCGATCGGCCGGAGACGGTTCCGCCAGCCGGGTCCGTTCTGGAAAGGGCTTCTGCGTGGCATCCGCAGGCGTTGCCCGCAATGCGGGGAAAGCCATCTGTTCTCGCGCTACGTGACGGTCGTTCCGGTATGTCCGCATTGCGGGCTGGATATCGATGCTTACCGGGCGGACGACGCGCCGCCTTATTTCACGATCTTCGTCGTGGGACATATCGTCGTACCGGGCATGCTGTTGCTGGAACAGAACGTGCATCCGCCTTCCTGGGTGCATATGGTAACCTGGGTGCCGGTCACGCTGCTGTTGACCTTGGCCTTGTTGCCCCCGATCAAGGGGGCCGTAATCGGAGCGCAATGGGCACTTCGGATGAAAAGCTGAGGTCGCGGCGGGGCATATCCGGCCTGCTGCTGAGCGTCCTGCTGATCGCGGGATGCACTGCGGACCCGACTTCGCTGGCGGCCCAGCCGCCGGGTCCCCAGGTGGGCGAGCAGGTCTTCGCCGTCGGATATGGCAGGATCGCGGAAATCTATCTGAACCCGGTCGATATGGGGCAGATCACGACCGACGGCCTGCGCGGGCTGACCCGGATGGACCAGACCATTTCGGTGGACCGGTCGCCCAGCACGGTCAGGCTGACCAGCAACGGCAAGCCGATCGGGGAATTCACGGCCCCTCCCGCCAATGACGCCGGCGGCTGGGCCGCCGTCACGGCGCAGGCGATCGAACGCGCCCGCCTGTCCTCCACGCCGCTCCGTCAGGCATCGCCGGAAGACATCTATCAGACCGTCTTCGACGCCATCATGGCCGATCTGGACGCTTATTCGCGCTACACCAGCGCCAAGCGCGCCGGCAACGAGCGGGCTCAGCGCGAGGGCTATGGCGGGATCGGCATCGGGGTCGATGAACGCGACGGCAAATTCTTCATCACGGAACTGGTCGGCCATGCGCCGGCCGCCCGTGCCGGTCTGAAGACCGGCGAAACCATCATCGCCATAGACGGCGACCTGACATCCTACATGCCGCTTCAGGAGGTGCGCGACCGGCTGCGCGGGCCTTCGGGTACTCTGGTGCTGGTGACGGTCGCCACCGAGAACGGCGCGCAGAGCCGCAGGGTGGCCCTGCGGCGCGAGCGGGTGATCCCCAATACCGTGGCGATGTCGATCGACAACGGCATCGCCGTATTGTCGATCGAGCGGTTCAACGCCGCCACGTCGCTGAACCTTCGCGAGGCGATCGACGTCGCCCGCACCCAGATGGGCAAGAAGGCGATCGGCTTCGTGCTCGACCTGCGCGGCAATCCCGGCGGGTTGCTCGATCAGGCGATCGCGGTCGCCGACCTGTTCATCCCGCAGGGCCAGATCATCTCCACCGCCGGACGCCACCCGGACAGCATCCAGCGGTTCGAGGCGACCCTGGACGACCAGTTGGACGGGCTGCCGCTGATCGTCCTGGTGGACGGCCGCTCGGCCTCCGCGTCGGAGATCGTCGCGGCGGCGCTCCAGGACAGCGGGCGGGCCGTGGTGGTGGGTGCGTCGTCGTTCGGCAAGGGCAGCGTCCAGACGGTCACGCGGCTGCCGAACGACGGCGAGCTGTTCCTGACATGGTCGAGGATCTATGCGCCGTCCGGCTATACGCTGCACCGCCAGGGCGTCACGCCGACGATCTGCACCAGCAAGGACCTGAGCGACCCCGATACCGTCATCAGCCAGTTGAAGGCCGGGCAGCTTGGCATGCCGGGCACGCTGGCAAGCTGGCGCGCTGCGGCGCCCGACGACGAATCAGCGCTGAACCAGTTGCGCGCCTCCTGCCCCTGGAAGACGCACGAAGCCAATCTGGACCTGCGGGTGGCGACGCTGCTGCTGGCCGACAAGGGCCTTTACCAGCGGGCTTTGCAGCTTTCCACGACTTTGCTGGCTGAACGGTGACAACAACTTGGGCGCTGGGGCTTGACATGAGCCCCTTGGCGGCTATCTTCCGCAATCACTTTGTCGTGCTACCGGGTCAACGCGATCCTGGGGCATCGCGGACGAACACGGGATTTTAGAGTTATGGCGAAGCAGAACACCGTTCTCATCCGGCTGGTCAGCACGGCTGGCACCGGCTACTTCTATGTGAAGAAGAAGAACCCCCGCAAGACCACCGAAAAGCTTGAGTTCCGGAAGTACGATCCGGTCGTGCGTCAGCACGTCGCTTTCAAGGAAGCGAAGATCAAGTAAGTCGCAGCCGACATCAGGCGCAGACAAACGAAAGGCCGTCCCTCGGGACGGCCTTTTCGCTTTTCCGATTGCATCTTTGAACTTGTAGGTCGGCCTTCGCCTCTATGATCACGAACGTCGACCCGGACTTGTCCGAGCCGCAAGATGTGACTTGCTGAAGCTCTGTCACTCAGAGCGTGCTGTCGACGTTGGCATCCAAAGCGAAGCCGACCTACGATGATCAAGCCAGTACGCTGAGGTCTGTCATGGGCCTCAGCCCACCGGCGCCTCGGCTACGCCCGACGCGACCGTGCGGTTTCTGCCTGAACGCTTGGCCATGATAAAGCGCATCATCGGCGCGCTTCAGGATCGCGTCCGCGGTATCACCCATCCCGTCAACCACGGCTACGCCGATGCTGATCGTGACGGTGATCTCGGCCACCTGGGCCGATACCGCGAAGGTTTCCTCTCCGACGCGGCGGCGCAGCCGTTCGGCGACCGCGATAGGCGGCATCCCGGTCGGTGTCGGGCATGACGACGATGAATTCCTCACCGCCATAGCGCGCCACCAGATCGAAGTTGCGGAGATTGCGGTTCGTCCGGTTCGCGACCTCCCGCAGGACCTCGTCGCCCACGCCATGGCCATAGGTATCGTTGACGGTCTTGAAGTGGTCGATGTCGAACATCAGGATCGCGACCGGCTTCTGGCTCTCCCAACTCCGCTCCAGAAGGCGCGGCAGGTGAGCGCTGACATAGCGGCGGTTGAAGACCCCGGTCAGGCTGTCGGTCAGAGCCATCGACAGGCTCTGCTCGTAATTGTGGCGGAGCTTTTCGTGATAGCGCTTGCGGCGTACCTGCGTACGGACGCGCGCCAGCAAGCTCGTTCCGGTCGATCGGCTTCAGCAGATAATCGTTGGCGCCAAGCTCAAGGCCCTTGGCGACGCGGCTAAGGTCGCCCTCGTCGGCGATCAGCAGAATAGGCGCCTGACGCGTCCGTTCATGGCTGCGAAGCTGCGAGCAGAGGCGAAGGCCGTCCTCGTGGAGCAGCGTCAGGCTGACGATGATCAGCTCGAAGTCCTCCGACATGCCAAGGTCGAGCGCCTTGGCGGACGTATCGGCGGCAACCACGCTGTCGGTATCCCGGCGCAGCGTTTCGGCGATCTTTTCCAGATCGATCGGGCTGTCTTCGACCACGAGAACGCGGGCATTGGCCGCCGTCTCGTTCTTGACGGTCATAGGCTGATCCAGGATGCCGAACTGGCCTGACGTCGATTCACGCAGACGCCATTCGTCCATCATCATCTTCAGGCGGACCAGCGACCGCACCCGTGCGAACAGGGCGATGTCGTTGACCGGCTTGGTCAGGAAATCGTCGGCTCCCGCCTCAAGCCCCCGAACCCGGTCGGCGGCATCGGACAAGGCCGTGATCATGACGATCGGAATATGCATCGTCGTCGGATCGGATCGGATGCGCGCACACACCTCGAACCCGTCCATTCCCGGCATCATGACGTCCAGAAGGATGATGTCAGGTGCTTCTTTTTTGATGCGTTCGAGCGCTTCCGGCCCATTGAAGGCCGTAATCACATCGAAATATTCGCGGGTGAGCTTCGCCGCCAGCAACTTTACGTTGGGCAGGACGTCGTCAACTACGAGAACGCGCGCCGACATGGGCCCTCAGTTTCCGGCCGCTTCCATCCGAGCCCCGTCAGCTCAGGAAGCGTTGAACGGTTTCGAGAAATTTCGCTACGGAGATCGGTTTCGCGATGTAATCCTCGCATCCTCCCTCCCGAATTTTCTCCTCATCACCCTTCATGGCGAACGCGGTTACCGCGATGATGGGAATCGCCTTGAGGTCGTCGTCTTCCTTGATCCACTTCGTGACCTCCAGCCCCGAAACTTCCGGCAGCTGGATGTCCATCAGGATCAGGTCCGGCCGATGGAGTCGCGCCAGCTTCAGCGCTTCCATCCCGTCCTTGGTCTGCAATGTGGCATAGCCATGAGCCTCGAGCAGGTCATGGAAAAGCTTCATGTTGAGTTCGTTGTCTTCCACGATCAGAACCCGCTTCGCATTAGCGGAGCCTGAGGATTCAACGCCGCCCCAAACTTGACCGACAGACATTATAACTCTCCATGAACCCTTACAACCAACACCGCCACGGCTTTCTGCCAGGGGTGCCCGAGTGTACCGACGGCCGCACACCTACACCCACTTCTATAAGGCGAAGGTTAAGGTGTAGTTACCACGCTGATGTTGTAGGGATTTCGTGTTCACGAAAGACATACGACAAACGAGACCGATAAAGGGCAATAGCGTGGCGCGATGTCCACGCCTGAGGCACAATGACACCTTACACGGCTACCCCTTGTCCGTCCACGTACAGTCGGGCCGGCAAGGCAGCGAGATGATCACGATATCGTAATATGAGCAATCAGGACGCAGATCACGTTACCGGCGCACAGACGCCGCAGGGCGATCCCGCTCCCCCGGCACCTCCCGGCCTCTGCCGTGACTGCGGCGGACATGTGGCGCCCGCGCCAATCGCGCTGCCAGGATTGCGGCTCCCGCCGCATTACCCGCCATGCCGAGCTGAATTCGCTTTCGATCGCCCATATCGACTGCGACGCCTTCTATGCCAGCGTGGAGAAGCGCGACAACCCGAGGCTCGCCGACCTGCCGGTGATCGTCGGCGGCGGCCAGCGCGGCGTCGTCGCCGCATGCTGCTATGTCGCACGTCTTTTCGGCGTGCGGTCCGCCATGCCGATGTTCAAGGCGCTGTCGCTGTGCCCGCACGCGGTCGTTCTGCCGCCCGATATGAAAAAGTATCAGGCGGTCGGCCGTCAGGTCCGCGCCATGATGCTGGAACTGACGCCGCTGGTTCAGCCCCTGTCGATCGACGAGGCTTTCCTGGACCTGACCGGAACCGAACAGCCGCATGGCGGCAGCCCGGCGCGCTCGCTGATCCTGCTGGTCCGGCGGCTGGAGAACGAGATCGGCATCACCGCTTCGATCGGGCTCAGCTACAACAAGTTCCTGGCGAAGGTGGCAAGCGACCTCGACAAGCCGCGCGGCTTCAAGGCCATCGGCCGGGCGGAGGCGCTCGGACTTCCTGGGGCCGCAGCCGGTCGGCCTGATCTGGGGCGTAGGCGCCGCACTTCAGCGAAAGCTGGAGCAGGACGGCATGAGCGACCATCGCCGAGCTTCGCGACCGTGACGAGGTCTGGCTGATGAAGCGCTACGGCGTCATGGGCCGGCGGCTCTACCGCTTCGCCCGAGGGGAGGATCTGCGGACGGTCGATCCGGATGAGGAAACAAAGAGCATTTCGGCGGAAACGACCTTCAATCGGGACATCTCCGGACCTCGGCGAACTGCAGCACCGGCTGTGGCCCCTGTGTGAAACGGTGTCCCGCCGGATGAAGGCGGCCGACCTTACGGGCGGCTCGGTCACGCTGAAGCTGAAGACCGGGGAATTCAGGCAGGTGACGCGCAGCCGGAAGCTCGGAACCCCCACCCAGGCGGCGGACGCCATTTTCCACGCCGTCATGCCCCTGCTGGAGCGCGAGGCGACCGGGCACGGCCTACCGCCTGATCGGCGTCGGCTGCGCCGACCTGACGCCGATCGGACCGGGCCGATCCGCCCGACCTGCTGGACCCGGAACGCATGAGCCACCCCCAGAAGGAGTCAGGTGGAGCCGGCCATGGATACCGTGCGCACCAAGCCGGGCGATACATCCGTGGTCAAGGGCCGCAGCTTCAGCCCAAGCCCGATGCTGCCGGGTTTCGACCGTCTCCACAGGCGGAAAAGGCGGAAATAGCGCTTCGGGAGACCCGGCTTCAGCAGCGCGGCCGGGGCATCGATTCCAGTTTTTCCAGCACGGCCGCCACGGTGAAGTCGCCGTAGTCGATCAGCATCGACTGCGCGACGCCGTTTTCCAGCAGGCTCAGGCTCATTTCGTACTCGGGCGCCGCCTCCTCGCTGGTGAGCGGGAAGAAGGCCATCCGGACCGGCCACGCGGCCCCATGGAACAGCTTGGCATCGAAGCGGTCGTCATGCACCGGCTCCTTGCGGAGGCCGAGCACGGTGTTGATCTCCGTCGCGCCTTCGGTGTCGGAGCCGTCGAACACCGTCGTGCCGAACACCTTGTCGCCCGCCATGGCATGGCGCAGAAGCTGGATCGTATGCATGGTCGGGAACATGGTGCCGCCCGGCAATTCGATCTCCTGCGCTTCCGGCTTGAGATAGCGGGCGATGCCCGGCCGGTCGTCATGGGACTCGGCGGTGCCGCGCAATTCCTCGTCCACCTCGCCGTTGACCAGCTTGCGGACGTTGAACCGGTAGGAATGGCCGTCCTTCGCCTCCCACGTGGCGTAGTTGGTCGACATTTCGACCTGATCGCCTTCGGTATAGAGGAAGCGAAGCTGGAAGCGCTGCTCGATGGTCCAGCCGTCGCAGGCGTCGGCCCATTCGAACATCATCTGGCCGCGCACGTCGGAAACCGTGCTGCTGCTGCGCGCCGAGGCCAGCGACATCTTATAGATCGCCCGGTGCGGGGCGATCTCGATGGCGGCCGGGGCGGGAGCGGCCGGAGCGGGCAGCGCCGAGGGCACGAAGGTCAGCACGCCGACCGCCGCCATGGCGGCGGTCCGGACAGCGGATCGGAAATCTTTCAAGGTGGCGACCACAAATTGGTTTACGGCGGTTTACGGCGTGAAGCTCACTGACAAGCATAGTATTTTCGCGCGCCGGAAAAAGCCGGCGCAACCTTTTTTGGCGTTTCACCCATAAACATCGATTTTCCGCAGCGGAGGATATCCCGATGAATGACCCGAATGGGACGAAACACCCGGTCCTGCTCCTCACGCGACGTTTCCCCGATGCCGTCATGGCCCGCGCCGCGCGCGATTATCGGATCATCGCCAATGACGACGACCATCCCTACAGCCCCGAGGAAATCGTCGAGCTGGCCGCCGGCGCCGATGCGCTGCTGGTGAGCGCCGTCGATCCAATTCCGGCTGACCTGATCCAGGCGTTGCCCGAACTCGGTTCGTATGATAGCGACATTTTCAGTCGGGACCGACCACATCGATCTGGCCGCGGCCAAGGCGCGCGGCATCGCCGTCAGCAATACTCCCGGCGTCCTGACCGATGCGACGGCCGACATCGCGTTCCTGCTGCTGCTGGGCGCCGCCCGCCGCGCATCGGAAGGCGAGCGCCTGATCCGCGAAGGCCGATGGGAGGGCTGGGCTCCCACCCAACTGGTCGGCGTCCATGTCACGGGCAAGCGGCTGGCGATCCTGGGCATGGGCCGGATCGGTCAGGCCGTGGCCCGGCGGGCGCGCGGCTTCGACATGGAAATCCATTATCACAACCGCCGCCGGCTCCCCGCCGATGAGGAAGTGGGCGCCATCTACCACGCCGACGCCGATGATCTGCTGTCCGTCGCCGACTTCCTGTCGATCCACAGCCCGGCCACTCCGGAAACCCACCACTGGCTGAACGCGGAGCGAATCGCCCGCCTGCCCGACCGGGCGGTGGTCATCAATACCGCCCGCGGCAGCGTGGTGGATGACGAGGCGCTGATCGCGGCGCTGCGCTCCGGCAAGCTGGCGGCGGCCGGGCTCGACGTGTTCGAGAACGAGCCGAGGCTTCATCCGGGCTACGCGGCACTGCCGAACACCTTCCTGCTGCCGCACCTTGGCAGCGCCACCGACCAGACCCGCGACGCCATGGGCTTCACGGCGCTGGACAATCTGGACGCGTTCTTCGCCGGCAGGGAGTTGCCCAACCGCGTGGTCTGAGCTGTGGCGCTGCGGCAAATCCTCACAAGCGCGGCGGCCTGCGCTCGGCACTTTCAGATCCGGTCGCTGCGGCCAGGGAAGGACGACGGGATCGGGATACCGCCCGCAGGCCGGGAACGTCCAACTGGACGATCGCGGCGCTGGGCGGTGGCGGCGCCGCCGGGCTGACGGCAGGGAACTCGACAGGGCGGAACCCAGCCAGACGGCTCAGCACGACCTGAGGGATCTGCGCGCGGTAGGTGTTGTAAGCGGCGATGGCGGCGTTGCAGCGCCCGCGGCGCAGCAGAAGATCCTGCTCGACCTCGGCCAGCCGTGCCGCCAGCGGCGGGAGGTCGCCCGGACGATCCGTCACCCGCCCGTCAGATCCGCCAGGATGCCCACTTCCATATCGACATTGGCGAGACCTTCCCGCACCGTCTGCCACAGCCTCTGCATACGGTTGTATATCAGGACTAACATACCCGCAATATAGCACTATCAGGACTATCAGCTACATCCATTTCGATGCCTCCCCATGCCGGGGGATCATACATGCGTGTGCCTCGAAAGGAGAATGGATGTCGCCGGATCGGCGGCATGGGCAACTTGTCGCGCGGTGTCGTGCCCCGGCACCTGCTAACGTAAGCCAAGGCCAAGGAACGGCCTGACCCCCACGTTACAAGTACTGGCACAGATCACTTCAGGAGCGCGCAATAATGGCATCATTCATGATCAAGGTCGCAGGCGAAGGCGCCATCACCAAGGCCCACCGTACTGCCGATGTCGGCCCCACCAGCGGGTCGTCCGTTGTTTATGAAATACAGAAAGTCCCCGAAGGCGTCAGCCTTGAGGACGTGATCGAAGCATTCCGGGACTTCAAGCCGGCAGAGAAAACCTACGAATACGACTACGCTGCTCTGAAGGCGTAAATCACATCGTGCGCGGCCGGCGCCGGCGGCAGGGTACAACCGCGCAGCCGGCGCCAGCCGCGAAACGCCGATACAGCTTTACGCGGCTTCGTAGCGCTTGACCCACTTCTTCAGTTCGGCGACGTGCTCCGCCTCTTCCTCGGCGAATTCCTCCGCCATGTGGCGGATTTCGACGTCCGTCGTGGTGGTCGCGACGTTCTGATAGAACGCGTAGCCGTTTTCCTCGCTCGAGAGCGCCAGGGCCAGGGCATATTCCGCCGTCATCAGATAGTGCGAGCCTTCCATCGAAGTCGCTTCCGGGCTTTCGTCGCCCGGCCACTTGTAGTCTTCCGGCTTCATGTCGGGCAGCGTGTGAAATCCGGCGCGCTTGCGGGCTTCGGCCAGATGCAGGCGGGAGAAATGGGCCATCTTGCCAAAGAACTCGGCCACTTCCCGGTTGCCGTAGGTTTTCATCGACTCGGCCAGATCGGAGAACCGCGCTGCGGCATCTTCCTCCAGCTTGATCGCATAGGCGAGAAATTCAGCGACATCGTTCATGATCAAACCAGCGTGGAAAGTGGGAAAGACGGATTCGCCGCGAGAGTAAGGCCATGACTGGCCGCTGTCTTGCCTTCATCAGCCTCTTGAGCCGCCGCGTGACGATTTGACCTAGCCACTTATTGGCTCGCTAGGTAGACCGAAAGGTCTTTATTTATACCGGAAAGAGCTTCGGCTCCGGCATCGTTCCGGACGCCAAGACTGTTGCGCGCCGGTCGGCCCCGTCGGATGATTGGCGGGGGAGTGGAAGTCGATCGAAAATCATCCAGGGGGACCCGGACCATGAAGAGCATCCTCATCCCGGTCGAAGAAAGCGAACTGCTGGAATTCGGTGCTGGAAACCGCCCTGCTGGTGGCGCGGCGTTTCGGCAGCCACATGGAAGGCTTGCATGTCCGGCCCGACTTCGCCGGGATCATCGCGGCGACCGGCATGGGCGCACCCTATGTCGTCGAGGACTTCCGCAAGGAGGACTGGGAAAGCATCCAGCGCAGCCGGACGGAATTCGAACGTTTTCTCAATCGCAACGACGTGCCGCTGGACGGCGGCGCCGGCACCGGCCAGCCCTGGGCGACCTTCCGGATCGAAGCGCCTCCGGGCGACGATTTCATCGGCCAGCATGCCCGGCTGTTCGACCTGACCGTGCTGGGCCAGCCGTCGCGGGGCGCCACGCCGCCGCGCATGAGCACGCTGGAAGCGGCACTGTTCGACGGTGGCCGGCCGGTCCTGGTGGCGCCGCCGATGGCGCCGAAACGGCTGGGGCACACGGTGATGATCGCCTGGAACGCCAGCACCGAAACGGCCAGGACGGTCGCCTTCGCCCGCACCTTCCTTGAGCAGGCGGAACGGGTCTTCATCCTGTCGGTCGAAGGCGGCATGGTGGCCGGCCCCTCCGCCGAGGAAGCCGCCCGCTATCTGACCCGCGCGGGCATCCCGGCCCAGGCCATGCACGTGCCGCAGAACCGCGGCGTCGGCGAAACCATCCTGGAGCACGCCAAGGCGCTGGAAGTCGATCTGCTCATCAAGGGCGCCTATACCCAGAGCAGGCTCCGGCAGATGATCTTCGGCGGCGCCACCAGCCATATCCTGGCGATGGCGAACGTGCCGGTGCTGCTGGCCCACTGACGGCTCAGCTGAAGCCACTCAAGCCACTGAAGCAGGACCCCGAACCGCGCCGGACTCCAGCCTCCGGGGCGGTTCGAGGATTTCGGCCATGAGTTCGGCCAGATCCGCCGGCCGGAAGGGCTTGAACAGGCGGCGTCATGCCGATGGGCGCCGATCCGGTCGGCAGTTCGGCATAGCCGGTCGCCAGCACGACCGGCAGGGTCGGCCACGACGCCTTGATGGCATGCGCCAGTTCCAGCCCGGTCATGCCGGGCATGGCATAGTCGGTGATCACAAGGTCGAAGGCTTCGCCCGAGTTCAGGAGCGACAGAGCCTGCGATCCGTCCATGGCGCGCGTGGCCTGATGCCCCATGTCCTCCAGAACGGCAGTCACCCCCAGCGCCACCAGGACATCGTCTTCGACCAGGAGGATCCTGTAGGAGCGGGAAGCGGGCGCTACCTCGCGCCGGACCGGCTCCGGTTTGACGGCCGACGCCCGGTTCCGCGACCGGCAGGGCGATGGAGATGCGGGTGCCTTGCCCCGGAGCGGTCACGATCCGCATCCAGCCGCCCGACTGCTCGGCCAGACCATGGACCATGGACAGGCCAAGGCCCGATCCCTTGCCCGGCTCCTTGGTCGTGAAGAAGGGCTCGATGCAGGCCTTGGCCGTCTTCTCGTCCATGCCCTCGCCGGTATCGGTGACGGTCAGGCAGACGAAACCGCTCGGCGACGGCCGCCCGCCTTCCGGCCCATCGGCCTGATGACGCAGAGCTAATGGTAAGGACGCCGCCGCGCGGCATGGCATCGCGGGAATTGAGGACAAGGTTCAGCAGCGCCAGTTCCAACTGGTTGGCATCCGACCTGGACCGGCGGCAGTCCCTGCGGCATGTCGAAGACGATGCGAATACCGGGGCCGGTGGAGCGGAAAAGCAGATCCTCCATCCCGGTCACCAGAGCGCGGAGATCGACAACCGCCGGCCGGAGATCCTGGCGGCGCGCGAAGGCCAGCAGCCGCTGGGTCAGCGTGGCGCCCCGTTCGGCCGCATGGATCGCGGTGTCCACGATCAGACGCGTTCCGGCATCGGTGCCCAGGCGCTTGCGAAGCAGATCGAGGTTGCTCAACACGACGGTCAGCAGATTGTTGAAGTCGTGCGCGACGCCGCCGGTAAGCTGCCCGAGCAGTTCCAGCTTCTGGGATTCGTGCAGGCGGGCTTGCGCCGCCTTCAGATCGGAGATATCGCGCCCTTCCGCCACCAGCAGGACCACCCTTCCCTGCCCGTCGGTAACGGCCTTGAGCGAGAAGTCGATCAAGGTGCGCTGCGTCTCCCTCGCCCAGCACCTCGACCTCGTAGCGGACGAACTCGCCGGCCGCGGCGCGTCCGATGGCCTCCTTCAACTGGTCGCGGATCTCATCGCTCAAGCCCCACCAGCGGGTTTCCCAGAAAGGTTTGCCGAGCACGTCATCGGGACTGAGCCCGCCGAAGGACAAGGCGGTCTGGTTGATCTCCAGCACCGTGCCGTCAGGCCGCAGCAATCCCATGAACTGGAACATGGAGTTGAAGATGCCGCGAAAGCGGGCTTCATCGCCCCGCGTCCGTTCAGCGGCATCCGCCAACTCGCGGGTCCGCTCGACCACCCGGAGTTCCAGATCGTCGCGGGACCGCGTCAGCGCTTTGTTGGCCGTCGCGCAACGTCGCCTGCGCCGCGGCTTCCCGGCGGCTCAGCCGCAGGGCGATGACCGCCAGCACCGTCAGGCCGAACAGCACCATGGCAAGCTGCCAGACGCTTTGACGCACGCTTTCATGGAAAGCGATAAGCGCGCTGGCGCGCGGAACGCTGGCCGAGACGATCACCGGCCAGCGGTCGAGATGCCGGTAGGAGATGATCCGGTCCTTGCCGTCGAACGGCGATATCTCCTCGAAAGTGCCGGTTTCACTGCCGAGCATGCGCTGGAACAGCTTGCTGTCGGCATAGTTTCGCCCGACCTGATCGGGCGTGATGCCGGTGCGGGCGATCACGTCTCCGTCGTGGTTCCAGACCGTCAGGATGACGTCACTCACCAGATCGTTCGTCAGCGAAACCTGCTGGAAGAAATGATGCGTCTTCGAAATCTGGACGGCACCCTCCAGCGAGCCTTCCGCGTTGCGGATGGCTCGGGAATATGTGAACAGCACCTCTCCGGTGATCCTGCTGACTATCGCCTTGCCGATATGGCGGTCAGCGCCGCCAAGATGGGCCTTGAACCAGTCGCGATCGCTGAGATCGACCGCCGGTGGAGGAAATTGCGTCGTGACGACGGCGGGAATGCCGGCGCCGTCGACCACCAGGATATGGTCGCCGGTGGTTCGCCGTGACAAATCCAGAAGGTAGCGGTGCGAAGTCGGCGCCGTCCCTGGCCTGCGCCGTGCCTCCCCGCTCCCGGATGTGGCGGATGGTTTCCGACGCGACCATGTCGCTCGTCTCGAAAACCCGGCTTGCATACTCTTCGGTGATGCGGGCCAGATCGCGGCTTGCCGCCTGAGCCTGCGCAATCGCCCGATCATGCTCCCCCCAGAGCGAGGAAACCCGCATACCGACTACGGTGACCGCGAAGCTCACGACCATCAGCAGTATCAGGACATCCATGCGCCGCGGGGTCAAAGCGAAACGACTTTCAACATGTCCAGACAAAAGCGGTAAATAAGATCGCGGTGCAGGGACTGCATACAACCGCATTTCTCACACCAAAAACATAATAAATAGTTAGCTGTCTATTTTTTTCTGACATATCTCATTTGATGCATAACTCAACCATCAAGCAGAGCATGAGGCTCTTGCAGCGCTCAATCTGCTCGTTCTTTGCGATGCCGTGCCTGGGGCAGCACCTGCTCATGCAGCATGAAGGCATCGTCCACCATCAGAAAAAGGGTGAACACGCCCGCCGTGAAGAAGAAACGCCTGAGCGCAATGGGATCGTCATCCCGGATGACGGCATAGGTGAGGAATGAGATTCCGGCAGCTGCGGCCCACCCAAATAACCCCAGCATTGAAATCAAGCCGAAAAAAGGATGAAATCCCACGATGTCGGCTGGATCGTTGAACAGCTCCTCGTAGGTGAAACTACTCTGAGATGCCGCCAAGAAAATCACGCTGAAGAGAGCAAATCAAAGCGATCAGCAACCACTTGATGCTTGAACCATGTCCTGTGGGGATTTTCACCCCAGCTTCCACTCTGCTCCCAGCTACCGCGACCACTTCAAACATCCTTCATGAAACTATTGTTACAGTATCATGAAGGATCGGATCACTCCGAGTCAAAGGCACGGAGAGCACGATAAATGGCTAATACAAATGCTGGCCGCCGGTGACGAATATCTCCGTTCCCGTCACATAAGTCGAATCCGGCGAGCTGAGATAGAAGATCGCGGCCGCGACATCGGACGGCTGCCCCAGCCTGTGCAGCGGAATGCGCGGGATCAGGATATCCGTTTCGGGCGACAGCATGGCCGTCTCGATTTCACCCGGAGCGATGGCATTGACCCGCACGCCGAGATCGGCGAACTCGACCGCCATTTCCCGCGTCAGGCCCGACAGCGCCGCTTTCGACGTGCTGTAGGCGGAGCCGGCGAAGGGATGGACCGCGTGCCCCGCGATCGAGGTGATGTTGACGATGGCGCCCTTGCCCTTGGCGAGAGACGCCGCGAACCCGCGCGCCAGCACCAGCGGCGCGAAGAAGTTCAGCTCGAACACCGCGCGCCACGCGTTGAGATCGCCGTTGAGGCAGCCCAGCCGCTCCTTGATCGGCGTCTTGGGCGAGACGCCGGCATTGTTGACGAGGGAGTGCAGAGGCCCCCCGGCCAGCACCTTGTTGGCCTCCCGCACGAAATCCGCCCTGCTGTCGGGATCGCCGAGGTCGGCGGCGATATGGTGGGTCCAGTTGGGGTCGGCCTTGCAATCCTCCGGGATCGTCTCGCGCGAGCAGGTGATCACGCGCCAGCCTTCCTGGCTGAAACGCTGGACGGTGGCGTGGCCGATCCCCCGGCTGGCGCCGGTCAGGATAACGGTTTTTCTCTCGGGAGCGGGCGTATCGGACATGGCGCCGACATTACCCCATTGCCGGGACGCCTGCCAAGTCCAGCCCGGCCAAGTCCAGCCCGGAAGTTCTAGCCCAGCAGCCGGAAGGCGGGTCCCGCCCTGCTCAGCAGTTCGGCGCGGAACGCCTCGACGGCGGCTTCGTCGTTCCGCATGGTCCGGGGAAGATCGATCGGCAGGTCGGCCAGGACGCGGGTCGGCGCGGCGGAAAGCAGCACCAGCCGGTCGGCAAGCTGGATCGCCTCCCGCAGGTTATGGGTGACGAACAGCACCGTCGTCGGCCGGGCATGCCAGACATCGAGCAGAAGCGCCCGCAGGCGTTGCGCCGTCGGCTCGTCCAGCGACACGAAGGGCTCGTCCATCAGCAGCAGGTCGGGCTGAACGACGAAGGCGCGGGCAAGGGCGGCGCGGCGAGCCATGCCGACGGACAGGCGGCTGGGATACTGGTCACGGACGGCGGTCAGCCCCACCGCCTCCAGCAGGGCGGCGATCCGGGCATCCGCTTCGGCGCTGCCGTCCAGGACCAGCGCCAAGTTCTGGTAGACCGTGCGCCAGGGCAGCAGGCGGGGGTTCTGGAACATATACCCCAGCACGGGACGGCTGCGGCCCGGTGCCGTGGGCAGGCTGATGCGGCCCTTGAAATCGCGGTCCAGCCCGGCGGCGATATTGAGCGTGGTGGTCTTGCCGCATCCCGACGGCCCGACCACGGCCACGAACTCACCCCGCCGCGCCGACAGGCGCAGGCCCTGGATCGCTTCGTGAGCGGGAGCATCGCCGACCGCCGGGAACCACTTGCTGTCGATTTCGACCGACAAGTCCGGATCGGCTGACCGGTCTACCGTTTGGATGGTCGATCGGGGAGAGTAAGCTACCATGCGTGGACTACCATCAGACGCCAAGGCGGCAGCATAGCCATTCGAACACGTGCCGCCTATGCCACTATCGTGGCACTGGCCGCCGGCGCGGCTTCGTGGTTGGCTAAAGGCATTCGAAGATCGGAGCACACTGGAAAGTGACGCCTTGCCCCCTCACCCTAACCCTCTCTCCCAAGGGGACGAGTGAACCATCTCCGGCACTGAGTCCCCTCGCCCCCTTGGGGGAGAGGGTTAGGGTGAGGGGATCCGGCAAAAACTTCCCCTGTCTCGCTCAACAGGGCTGCCTGGCCACCCTGATCCTCCTTCTTACAGCGCTGCCGGCGGCGAAGCGGCCGCGGCCAGCCCGGACACCCGCCCCGGTTCCGACGTGGCGGCGCCTGACGGCTACCGCATGGAGCATTACCGCGCCCCGGTCCCGGCCGAAGTGCCGGGAGCCACGACCGCCACCCTTGACGAAGCCGAAGCCCTCCACCGCGCCGGCACTGTCCTGTTCATCGACGTGATGAAGGTGCCGCGCGCCGAATCACCCGGCCTTGAAGGCAAGTGGCTGGTCGCCAAACCCCATGTCGCGATCAAGGGCAGCACATGGCTGCCGGAAGTCGGCGAAGGAGCCCTGAAGCCGGAGATCGAGCGCTATTTCCGCCTCAACCTGGAGCGACTGACGGGCGGCGACGCCACCACCCCCCTGCTCTTCTATTGCGTCACCGATTGCTGGATGTCGTGGAACGCGGCGAAGCGCGCGCTGTCCTGGGGCTACCGCCGGGTTTACTGGTACCGCGACGGTATCGAGGTCTGGCAGCAGTTCGACCTTCCGACCGAGGTCGTCGATCCCGTCCCCTTATCCCCCGGTCCCTTACCCCGGCCCTTACCAGTGAGTGAACATGGCCGTGACCGCGCACCACACTACATGTCAGGATAGCCTGAACTAAAAAGGATGGTGCCGGTGCGAGGACTCATCGCTGTTGCTGCCACCGCCGCCGCATTGCTGGCCGGCTTCCCGTCAACGCGGCAGGCCCAAGCGCCGCCGCCGCAAACCTGCGTTCCCGAAGCCGGCTGGGTCGAACCAGCCAAAGGCCCGATACCGGGACCCCAACTTCTCCAGCGCGCGGCGCAGGCATCCGTCGTCATGCTGGGCGAGCGTCACGACAGCGCCGAACAGCACCGCTGGCAGCTTCAGACCCTGGCCGGACTGCACGCCTATCGCCCCAACCTCGTGATCGGCATGGAAATGTTCCCGCGCCGGGTCCAGCCGGCGCTGGACCGCTGGGTCGCGGGCGAGACGACCGAGCAGCAGTTCCTGGCCGAAAGCGACTGGCGGACCGTCTGGGGCTATGACAGCCAGTTTTACATGCCGATCCTCCATTTCGCCCGGATGAACCGAATCCCGGTCGTGGCGCTGAATGTCGAGCGGACGCTGACCTCGCGCGTCGGCCGGGAAGGCTGGGCTCAGATCCCCGCCGACCAGCGCGAAGGTGTCGGCGACCCGGCCGAGCGCATCGGACGCCTACGGCGACTTCCTCGCCGACATCTACTCCTCCCACGGCCGCCCCAACGGAGCCGCCACCGTGAAGGACGACCCCGCCTTCCAGCGCTTCCGCGAGGTGCAACTTCTATGGGACCGCGCGATGGCCGAAGGCCTGGCCTCCGCCCACAAACGAACCGGAGCGCTGGCCGTAGGCATCATCGGCGGCGGCCACCTGGAAGACCGCCACGGCGTCCCCCACCAGCTAAACGCCCTCGGCATCCGCGACAACGTCGTCCTGCTCCCCTGGGCCGCCAACCGCCCCTGCGCCGACCTGAAACCCGGCCTCGCCGACGCCGTCTTCGGCGTCGCCGCCGACCCGGAAACCGAGCAAGCCACATGGCGCCCCCGCCTGGGCGTCAGCCTCGCCCCCCTGGACGACGGCGTCCGGATCGAATCCGTCGTCAACGACAGCGTCGCGGCGGCGGCGGGCTTGCGCACCGGAGACATCATCCTGGCGGCAGCCGGGACGCCCACCAGCGAAGTCGGCAAACTGGTCGAAATCGTCAGCCGGCAAGCGCCGGGGACATGGCTGCCGCTGAGCGTGCGGCGGGAGGGATCGACGCGAGAAGTCGTCGCCAAGTTCCCGAGCTTGTAGCCTAGCAGGCTGCGGAAAATCGCGGATCGGCATGCCATACGTTGTGTCGGTGCAGCCATCCAATCAATATATAATAAACTTTTAGGCGATTTTCCACAGCCTGCCAAAGGAACTTCGCTGGGACGGTGGGCGCTTTAAGCCGCTTTCTGCTTGAGCTTCTCGTCTGGCAGGAGCACAGCGAGGCTGAGCAGAAGCTGTTCACCAGCATGTGGCAAGCATGGTCATCGCCGGCTTCATCAAATGCTGAGCTTCTATGCCCAGATCCTGGACATCCTCAGGACCCTCTCGGACATCGTGCAACCTCGCATCATTGAACAAATGAGAGAATATGGCTTCCGTGGTACCCCCGATTATAGTGGCTGACAAGGCTGCCGACATCGAACCGAGCCTTACGGCGCGCTGGCTGGAATTATGATGAAAATCCTCTAATTTGGTACTATATTCTCATACTGCATCAAAGCGCGATCTGCACCAGCAACCAAAGAGCGGCATGAATCAAACAAGACCTTCAATCATTGATTGCTTATAATTCTCTTGCATTATGACAAATCATGACATTTACGTACTTTTTGGGAGGATACACATCAGGCTCATCCCATCTATGAAAGCGGGCATGCGAGCGCATCACCCATAGGCGCTATCATACGGTCTTAGAGGCGCTACTAAGCGTTTCCACGCGACACTCCGGTAATCATCGTCCACCTTCCCGTCATACCCGGACTTGAGCCTGGTATCTCTTGGCGGAGACTGACGTGAGGACTTCAACCTGAAGTCCTGATGTCACCCGCTCAATTCCTGAAAGGAGATACCCGGATCAAGTCCGGGTATGACGGAAAGAGTGAAAGACCTACCAGGACATGGCTCTGAAGAACTCTATCTTAGCTTCTATGCCGCATCACTCGGCATCAACCACAAGATTGAAGTCCTATGCACTTTTCTGATACACAATGACGGCGCCTCGGCTGCGGATCTTTGACACTGTAAATCACAGCACCACGGGCAGGTCGGTCCCGCCATCGGGCGGGTCATGGCTTACCCCCGCCCCGGCAACCGTGATAGTGACCTCGATAGTGACCTTCCGCCTCCGGAATTATGACCTTCCGCCTGATATGATGACGTTTGAGGCCTTACCCGTTTCGAACCGGATGACCCGCCGGCCCGTGCGCTTGTACGAACCTCCCTCCGGGGATATGAAAGATACGGGAGGTAACAATGTCCACAGAACAAAACTACCCACGCGACATGGTCGGCTATGGCGCAGCACTGCCCGACGCCCAATGGCCCGACCGTGCCCGGATCGCCGTCCAGTTCGTCATGAACTACGAGGAAGGCGGCGAGAACTGCGTTCTGCATGGCGATGCCGCTTCCGAAGCGTTCCTGTCGGAGATCGTCGGGGCGCAGGCGCTTAAGGGTGTGCGCCATGTGAACATGGAGTCGATCTACGAATACGGCAGCCGCGCCGGGTTCTGGCGGCTGATGCGGATGTTCGCGGAACGGCGTCTGCCGCTGACCGTCTTCGGTGTCGCCATGGCGATGCAGCGCAATCCGGAAGCCGTCGCGGCCATGGTCGAGGCCGGGCACGAGATCGCCACCCATGGCTGGCGCTGGATCGACTACCAGTACATGAGCGAGGAGGAAGAGCGCGACCATATGCGGCGCGCTATCGAAATCCAGACCGAGCTTACCGGCAGCCGTCCTCTCGGCTGGTATCTGGGCCGGTGCAGCCCCAATACCCGGCGGCTGGTGGTGGAGGAAGGCGGCTTCGTCTATGACGCCGACAGCTACGCGGACGACCTGCCCTATTGGGACGACAGCCACGGCAAGCCGCAGCTCATCGTGCCCTATACGCTGGACGCCAACGACATGCGCTTCGCCACGGCGCAGGGCTTCAACTCCGGCGATCAGTTCTTCAGCTACCTGAAGGACAGCTTCGACGTGCTCTACGCCGAAGGGGCGAAACAGCCGAAGATGATGTCGATCGGGCTTCACTGCCGTCTGGTCGGCCGCCCCGGACGCGCCGCGGCTCTGGCGCGCTTCCTCGACTATATCCAGGGCCATGACCGCGTCTGGATCTGCCGCCGGATCGACATCGCCAACCACTGGATCGAGCACCATCCCTACAAGCCTTCTTCACCGAAAGGTTGAGGCTTTCGGGGGAACCCCTTCGCGCCGCCAGTGTTGGCATTGTTGAATCCAGCGGACGCGGCGCGAAGGAGACTCCCAGGGATGTTCAGGCTTTTGGGCGGAGCAATCGGAATCATCTTCCTGATCGGCCTGCTGGTCATAATCGGCCTGCTGACGCTGATCTTTTAGCCGGAGATCGAAGACGCCGATGATCCGGTCGCTGGACACTCTGCAAGGCTATCGTCTCCGCGCGACCGACGGTTCGGTCGGCAAGATCGCCGACCTGTATTTCGACGATCACGCCTGGATCGTCCGCTATGTCGTGGTCGATACCGGAGGCTGGCTGACCGGCCGGGCCGTGCTGATATCGCCCTCGGCTCTCGGCGCGCCGGACGACAGCGCGCTGGAATTCCCGGTGACGCTGACGCGCGAGCGGATCGAGAACGCGCCCGGAATTGATGAGGCGAGGCCGGTGGACCGTCAGCAGGAACTGGGGCTGGCGGACCATTTCGGCTGGCCCGCATGGCGCCACTCCGTCGAGGGTCGTGCCGCAGGAGGTCACGCGAAAGCAGTCGGCCGAAGGCGACCCCAACCTGCGCAGCGCCGCCGACGTGGTGGGATACGTCATCGCGGCACAGGATGGCGAGATCGGCAGCGTTTCCGGCCTGCTGGTTGAAACGGCGGACTGGAGCGTGCGGGCGCTGACGGTGGATACCGGCAAGTGGCTGAGCGGGCGGCAGGTCGTGCTGTCGCCCGACCGGGTGAAGCATATCAACTGGGCGGAACGCCGGGTCGAAATCGACCTGTCCACGGAGCAGATCCGCAACAGCCCGCCCTATGACGGCGACGCTCTCCGCTCCTTAGTCCAGATTCGGATCGAAGGCGTGGAGTTCGACCCTGCCGCCGCTGGCCGACAGCATGTAGCCCTCCGGCACCTCCTGCCACGCCGCTTCGATGGCATCCAGCGGCTCCGACAAAACCAGCACGTCACCCTGGCTGCTCTCGAACCGGCAGCACCCCTGATCGACGCTGATGCCGCCGCCCGACGCGTGGAACAGCGTCGGTGACGCGTGGTCGCTGGAATGGCGGAGCGCGAACATCCGCTCCCCATCGGTCAGGCAGGCGGTCAGGCGGAACGGCTCGACGATGCCGTGGGCGGCCATGACGCCCTCGACCTGACGGCAGGTGCGGGCGAAGGCGGCATCGACGTTCTCCTCCACCCCGTTGGTCAGCAGCAGGTAGAAGATCACCTCGCTGTCCGTGCTGCCCTCGCGAAAGGGATAGAGGCCGTCGGCGATCAGGTTTTCCAGCTCGCGCCGGACGATGGGCCAGCCGCCGACCTGACCGTTATGCATGAACAGCCAGCGGTCATAGCGAAAAGGGTGGCAGTTGACCCGCGCCGTCGAGGTCCCGGTGGAAGCCCGGACATGGGCGAAGAACAGCCTGGACCTGATCTGCTCCGACAGGGAGCGGAGATTGAGGTCGTTCCAGGCCGGCATGGTATCGCGGTACAGGCCCGGCTTCAGCAGATCGCCATACCATCCCAGACCGAAGCCGTCGCCATTGGTCGGCACATGGCCGCGCTGGGCGGAAAGCGACTGGTGGATCAGTGAATTGACGGGTTTGAAAAGGAGAGTATCGATGGGAATCGGACGGCCCTGATAGGCCAGCCAACGGCACATGCTCGCTCCGGAAAATCGTTCGGTCCAATGGGGTTACCCGATCAGGTAAGGTTAACCCCATGGCGGAATTATGTCGATGCCTGGACCCGGAATAATCCTTGGAGGTTCCGGTAAATGTCCCGGTACAGTGCCAATTTGGCCGCATGCCGTTCAGTGGCGGTCCTATCGGGTTCGATCACGAAATCGCTCGCGGGCGGAGTGCAGACCGTGGCCGGGTCCTCTCCCGTCACCGCCAGACGGGCCAGACGGGCGGCGCCGAAGGCCGGGCCGACATCGCCGCCGGCATGATACGTCAGCGGACGGCCGAGCACGTCGGCGAGAATCCGCCCCCAGAGCCGGCTGCGGGCACCGCCGCCGATGACCGACACGGTGGCGATCTCCGTCCCCGCTTCGCCCAGGACATCCTGCCCATCGGCGAAGGCGTACGCCACCCCCTCCAGCACCGCGCGGGCCAGATCCGCCCTGGTGTGGTCGTGGGTAAGGCCGAAGAAAACGCCCTTGGCATCCGGGTCGTTGTGGGGTGTACGTTCGCCCGACAGGTACGGCAGAAACAGCAGCGATCCGGTGCCGCGCCCGGCGGCTTCGACCTCCGCCAGAAGCTGGCTTTCGCTGGCCGCTCCCGTCAGGCGGGTGACCCAGGTCAGGCAACTGGCGGCGCTCAGGATCACCGACATCTGGTGCCACAGGCCGGGGAAGCAGTGGCAGAAGGCATGAACGCCCCGCGTCGGGTTGGGCGCGAAGCCGTCATTGGCGACGAACAGCACGCCCGAGGTGCCGAGCGACAGGAAGGCCGATCCCGGCTTCAGCACCCCCACCCCGGCGGCTCCCGCCGCATTGTCGCCCGCCCCGCCCGCCACTTCCACCGAATCGCCAAGGCCCCAGGCGGAGGCAACCTCGGGGAGCAGCAGGCCGGTGGGTTCCGAGCCCTCGAACAGCTCGGGCATCTCGTCCTCGTCCAGGCCGGTCGCACTCAGCAACTCGGGCGACCAGCGCCGGCCGGCGACGTCCAGCCACAGCGTTCCGGCCGAATCGGACATATCGGAAGCGTAACGACCGGTCATGCGCAGCCGGATATAGTCCTTGGGCAGAAGGACCTTGGCGACCTGGCCGAAAATCTCCGGCTCGTGCTCGGCAACCCAGAGCAGCTTGGGCGCCGTGAACCCCGGCATCGCGAGGTTGCCGGCAATGCGCGGCAGGTCGGGCACCCTGCGGGTCAGTTCGGCGCATTCGGCCCCGCTGCGGCCGTCGTTCCACAGGATGGCCGGCCGAAGCACGCGGTCGCGGCCGTCCAGCAGGGTGGCGCCATGCATCTGGCCCGACAGGCCGATGCCGGTCACTCCGGCCATCTCACCCGGGTGCCCCCGGCGGAGTTCGGTCACGGCGGAGTTGGTGGCGTGCCACCAGGACTCCGGGTCCTGTTCCGACCACAGGGGTTGGGGCCGGGAAACGGTCAGCGGCGCCGTCGCCTGCGCGATCACGTTCTGGTCGCCATCCACCAGCACCGCCTTGACGCCCGATGTCCCTAAATCGATCCCGAGATACACGTTCCCGCCTCCCTGCCCTTTTGTATGTTGCCGGATCTTGCCGACACGGCTTTCATTTGTTTGCAGGCTATGTCATATCCGCCGGTCTCCACAACGCCGCAGCATCACCCCGAGGCTCTCCATGGCATCACCGGCAGCTTCGATCGTCCTGAGGCACGGACCGATGGAATGCGGGATCAGTCCGCCCTGCGGCGGATCGATCACCCGGCTGATGCTGTATCGGGATGAGCAGTCCCCCCTTCACCTGATGCGCCCCGCCCAGCCGCAGGCGATCGACCGGTGCGATCCCAACGACCTGTCCTGCCACCCGCTCGTCCCGTTCTCCAACCGGATCGCCGGCAGCCACTTCGTCTTCCACGGCCGGGCGGTGGACCTGCCGCCCAACGCTCCCTTCATCCAGGACGTGATCCACGGCCACGGCTGGAAGACGCCCTGGGATGTGGTCGAACAGGATGAGCGAACCGCTCTGCTGTCGTTCTCCCACAAGGCCGATTGCTGGCCCTATCCCTACCGGGCGACGCAGCGGTTCGAACTGGACGAGAACAGCCTGAGCATCACGCTGGAACTGACCAACCTGGGCGACCTGCCCATGCCGGCCGGGCTGGGGCTGCATCCATACTTCCCGAAGCCGGTGGGAACCAAGCTGACCGCCGACCTTGACGGCGTGTGGCTCGGCAACGACCAGCACATCCCGGTCGAGCGCGTGCCCCTGCCGATCGGCTGGGACTTCCCGCACGGGATAGCGCTGGACGAAGCGGTGCTGGACAACAACTTCACCGGCTGGAACGGCCTTGCCGTCATCGACTGGCCCAGCGCCGGGACGCGCCTGACGGTGGAGGCGACGCCGCCGTTCCGCCATGCCGTGATCTACGTCCCGCTCCATCAGGATTACTTCTGCTTCGAGCCGGTCAGCCACATGACCGATGCGGTCAACCGGGCGGCAACCGGGGAAAGCGGCACCGGTTTCGCCGAACTGGCGCCCGGACAGGTCTTCGGCGGCACCATCCGCTTCAAGGTTTCCAGCCTGGATCTAAACGATGCGACAGGGACCGACCGTGAACGAGACTACCGAAAACCTGAACAAGGCGACCGAAGCGGCCCACGAATTCGCCAATGACGCGGGCACCGCGTTCAACACCATCGCCACCGGATGCTCCGGGCTTTGGGACGCCGGCGTTTCGGCGGCTGGGGCTGGCGTGGGACGGCAAGACGACGGATGCGCTGGCGGTGATGTTCAGCCCGACGCTTAGCTGCTACGACAGCGTCGTCGCGGCTGTCATGGGGCTTTTCCCGTTCCTGTCCTGAGCTCGACTTTGCTCAATTTCGGTGGGGTGGCGTTTCCGCGGGAGAGTGCTCAAGCGGGGAAGCATGCCGCGTCGAGCAGGCGTTGAGCGAGCGGAGCGGGGATTTTTACCATGTCCCGGCATTGGCCTGAAGTCTGAAAAAGGCCGTTCTCCCAGAGTTCCCGGCGCACGGCGCCGAGGGCGTCGCTGAACGTCAGGTGCCGCTTGGGATACCAGGCGGCGCACCGGGGGCCGAGATGGCCGCGTCCGACGAGGTCGTGAGCCCAGAGGGTGACAAGGGAGAACAGCGCCAGCAAGGCCGGCGTGGTGCGGGCGATGGCTTTGTCGGACCACTGGCGCTGGGTCTCGACACCGAGGTGGCGTCGGACCTCTTCGAACGTGACCTCGACCGCCCAGCGCCGGACGAACCAGCGCAGGATGTCCAGGGCGTCGGCCTCCTGATCGGTGCATAGGAAGGCCTGCGGGTCATGGTCGCCGACGACGTCGCGCACCAGCACCCAGCGGACCGGGACGCGCCGGCCGGGATGGTCCCACACCGCAGTGCCGGTCAGGACATCCAGTTCGCGTCTGGTCTCGCCATACCATTGGCTGACTGTGACGCGGCGCCAGCGGCTGGCCGGATCAGCGAGACGCTGCACGAGGGTCGGCTGGCGCGGGCCGGTCACCCGCCGGCGGCCTCTGGCGCCGGGCCGGTGTGGCGGTGGCGGATCGAACAGCCGGGCGTCCAGGCGCAGGCGGGTGACCATGGTCAGCCTGTGGCGCACCGCGGCGAGCAGCTCGATGACGGCATAGGTGGTGTCGGCCACGGCAATGAGCCGGCGACCGGGCAGCCAGCGACTGGCCAGAAGCAGCAACTGCCGGCCCCAGTCGGCCAACGGCTTGTGGCGCCGGCCAGCCTGCCGGGCAAAACGTTCCGAGGGGGCGAGAGTTGTCAGGAACGGCAGCCCCCAGATCCGCCCGGCCCACGGGATATGGACCAGCAGCATAACGCTGATCCAGCGCAGCCCGCTGGCCTTGACAAAGTGGCCGTGCGAGGAGCGAACCGGGTCTCTGTAGATGCCGCGCGCCGAGATCTTCGGCCCCCAGCGCCGCTCGATCGTCTCGTCGATCCCAACCACCACCGGGCCATCCGGAACGAACACCGCGACCAGCCAGCGCAGCAGGGCACGGGCCAGCGACCGCCCGGACCAGCGGGCGCGGTTGAGCACGCCATGGAAGCGGGCGAAATCCGTCCCGTCGCGCCGTCCGAGCACCGACAGCACGGCGGTTACGGTGCGCCGTCCAGGAGCCAGAACGGCGCCGGTCGCCAGAACCAGGACGCGCTCCCAGGTCGGTTTGGTGAAGAAGGCGGCGAACGGCGCCAGCCAGTGTATCAGGATCGGCGGGACGGGCAGCATCGGCGGTCTCCGGCTGTTTATAGCGGACAACCACCATCGAGTAGGAGCTTCACCATGGCCCGTCCCGATCCGATGCTGGAGCGTATCGAAGCCTTCAACCGCGGCCGTGGCGGCGGCGTGGTCGTGCGACGCGCCGCCAAGGGCTACTCGCTCTACAGTGAACGCTCAGGCGGACCGGTCGCCCGCCTCAAGCCGACCGGCGAGGACGGCAAGGTCCGCGTGCTGGCCTGGCACCGCGAGAAATGGGGCGCCAGCGGACCATTCGGCGTCCCCACCATGACGCTCGACCGCGCCCTCGACTATGTCGCGTCAAACCCATTCTTCTGGATTCACGGAGGAATCGACCATGACATCACCGCTGCTGCACTTCCCCATCCTTGAAGGACATGAAGTCGCCGTCACCGAATGGGGAGCGGGGCGAGCCGCAACCGTCGTTCTGTGGCACGGGCTTGCCCGCAGCGGCGCCGACTTCCGCGATCTGGCGGAAGCGCTGGCCCCCCATTACCGGGTGCTGGCCGTCGATCAGATCGGCCGGGGCCTGTCGCAATGGGCGCGCGATCCCGCCAAGGATTACTGCTTCGAAAGCTATGGCCGGATCGCGGCCGCGCTGTGCGAGCACTTCGGCATCGGGCGGATGCGGTGGGTCGGAACCTCCATGGGCGGCGCTCTGGGGATCAGGCTGGCCGGCGGCATCATGCGTGAGCGGATCACCCATCTGGTCATCAACGACATCGGGCCGGAACTGCCGGCGCCGGCGGTGGAGCGCATCCTGGCTTATGTCGGCAATCCGCCGGTGTTGGACACCATGGCGGAGCTGGAGGCTTGGCTGCGCAAGGCCTATGCACCCTATGGCCACCTGTCGGAAGCCCAGTGGAAGCACATGGCCAGGACATCGTTCCGGCGCCGTGACGATGGGCGCATCACCGTGCATTACGATCCAACATCGTGCAGCAGTTCACCCGGCACCCGCGCGACTATGACCAGTGGGAAGATTACGAGCGGATCGGCGCCCGTACGCTGCTGCTACGCGGGGCCGAGTCCGACCTGCTGCTGCCGGACGTCGCATTGCGCATGACCGAAACGGGACCTCGGGCGACCCTGATCGTGGTCCCCGGCTGCGGCCATGCCCCCGCGCTGAACGTGCCGGACCAGATCGGGCGGGTGAAGGCTTTCCTCGCCTCCTAACGCCACCAAAAAATCTGAATGTTCGGCTTTAGTTCTGTGGATAAACCAGATAGACTCGCAATGGAATCAACATTTTACTGCATTACTCTCATATGTTTTCTCAGCGCCTCCCGGCAGGCCGGCCAAACATGGGCACGTGACGCGCCATGATGGCCGGTTCGCACGTCCTGATCGGGGCCGCGGCCTGGCTCTATATCGCCCATGACTTAGGGCTGCCGCTGCTTGATCCGGCGGCACTGGGGCTTGCGGTGGCGGGATCGCTCAGTCCCGATATCGACCACCCGAAATCATGGGTCGGCCGCCGCGTGAAAGTCATTTCGGTACCGGTTTCAAAGCTGTTCGGCCACCGGGGCATCACCCATTCCATCGTCGCCATGGCCGCCTGCATCGCCTGCCTGCGCTGGGACGGCCAGCAATGGCACCATACCCTTCCCTTCGTCATTGGCTATGCCAGCCATCTGGCGGCCGACCTGATCACCCCCGCAGGGCTCTGCCTCGCTTGGCCGCTACGCCGGACCTTCGCGTTTCCCCTGGTCAAGACAGGGTCCTTCGCTGAGCAGGCTTTGGTGACCCTGGTGGCGGGATGGCTTTTCGCCCGGTCGATGGGAGCGTGTTGAGCGAAGAATTCGAAGGAGGGATACTGTGCGTCGCCACTCCCCACGGCAGTAGCCCGCATGCCGTTTCCACGCCTGCGTATAGAAGTCTTGGTAGAGACTCGGCTGTATTCTCATATGTCGGCTATAAAGACCGACCAACAAGCAAAAAGCCTCTAGGGGGAACAATGCCGGACGACAGTGTGAAGACCGTTAATCAGAGCCTCGCCATGCGAGCGGCGCTTATGCATATCATGTTGCTTGATGACTACATCGGCGCGGTGTTGAGCCGTGCGGAGGCCTGCGGTCCCGGTTTTCTGCGTGAAAGCCTGATCGATTATGTCGAAACGCTCCAGCGGGAGCGGCTCTCCTATTACCGCATCGGTCTTCAGCATCCTGTTCCCTCCGACGAAGAAGATCAGGCCGCCACGCTGGAAGAGGCGGCCTGATCCGACGACACGGCCTCAAGAGGCGCTGTTGGGTCGCGGTGACCCAACAGCTGCCAACTGATCGTCAATCCGCCGCGTTCAGACGCTCGGCCTCGGTGAGGAACGGATAGTCCGTGTAGCCCTCGGCTCCGCCGCCGTAGAAGGTTTCGTGGTTCGCCGGCGTCAGCGGCGCATCGATACGCAGCCGCTCACAAGATCCGGGTTCGAAATGAACGGCCGGCCGAACGCGACCAGATCGGCCGCATTGGTACGGCGGAGTTCCAGGGCCGTTTCGCGATCGATAAGGTTGTTGGCGACGTAAAGGCCGTTGAACAGGCGCCGCAGCTTCTGGAGATCGACCTGCGCCGGAGACCGCCCGGCTGCTGCCGGTGGCGCCTTCGACCAGATGGAGGTAGGCAAGGCCGAAGCGGTTCAACTGCTCGACCACATAGCTGAAGAGCGGCTCGGGGTTGCTGTCGGCGATATCGTTGGCCGGGCTGATCGGTGACAGCCGGATGCCGACGCGGTCGCCGCCCCAGACCTTGACCACCGCCTCCGTCACTTCCAGCAGCAGCCGGGCGCGGTTTTCGATCGAGCCGCCATAGGCGTCGGTGCGCTTGTTGGTGCCGTCGCGCAGGAACTGGTCGAGCAGGTAACCATTGGCGCCGTGGATTTCCACGCCATCGAAGCCCGCCCGCTTGGCGTTCTCCGACGCCACCCTGTACTGCTCGATCACGCCGGGGATCTCGTCCAGCTCAAGGGCGCGCGGCGTCACGAAGGGCACGAAGCCGGCTTCGGTAAAGGCCATGCCCTCGGGCTTCACGGCGCTGGGCGCCACCGGCAGCGCGCCGTTCTCCTGAAGGTCGGGATGCGAGATGCGGCCGACATGCCAGAGCTGAAGGAAGATCCGGCCGCCCTTGGGCATGGACGGCATCGGTCACCTTCTTCCAGCCCGCTACCTGGGCTTCGCTGTGGATGCCGGGCGTATAGGCATAGCCCTTGCCCTGCCGCGAGATCTGGGTCGCCTCGCTGATGATCAGGCCGGCGGTCGCGCGCTGGCCGTAATATTCGGCGTGAAGTTCGTAAGGGGCATCGTCCTTGTTGGCGCGGCTGCGGGTCAGCGGCGCCATGACGATGCGGTTGGCCAGAGTGTAAGGCCCGAGTTTGACCGGCTGGAACAGGTCGCTTTCAGCATGGTTGCTCATTGTGCTTCCTTTTCCTGAAAAACAGATGGTTGATTGGCTGTGAGGATTTGGACCGATCGGTCCAAAATGGGTACGGGTTTATGGCATCGGCATCATGCTGTCAGTCCAATGCGGCTAGGATAGTGGTGACAACGTCGTCAAGCGCCTGGGTGTTCCGGTCGGCTTTCGCCATGACCTGAAGACCGCACAGCGCATTGACGAGATATCGGGCGAGAGAACGCGCGTCGTGACGGCGTGAAATGCCCCCTTCGTCCTGACCACGGGCGATCAGGCGATGGAACAGTTCCTCCATGCGGTCCAAGATGGTTGGAAACCGCTGTATGGACCGTCGGATCATGGGGGGCCAGTTCGACCGCGCAATTGACGGTCAGGCAACCGCGCCGGTCGCCCTCCCCGCTTGGACGCTCGATGACGCTGCGGAGTTGGACTTCGATCAGGCGGCGGGCACATCCGCCCGAGCAGACGGTGGCATCGAGCCTTGCAACCTCCCGGTCGCCATAACGGCGCAGCGCCGCCATGAAGGCATCGTGCTTGCTGCCGAAAAACTCGTAGAAGCTGCTTTTGCTCAGCCCCATGGCGTCAAGCAGATCCTGCATCGAGGTCGCCGCATAGCCTTTGGTCCAGAACACGTGCAGGGCACGGTCCAGAGCCTCGTCGGCATTGAATTCACGCGGTCGTCCCATGGCAGGCGGCAGGCTCCCCAAATTGCTCACCATCAATAGATGGGGCTTTCGGACCGCTCAGTCCACAAAAATCTTTGCGGTGAGAAGAAGCCCTGGGGAAATTTCTTAAGTCCGGGCCACCGAAAGCGAAGCCGGCGAACTTATCGCTTCGGCCGGGCTCGCTTCATCGGCGCCATCAAGGAATGATTCAGGAGAGAAACGGGATCAGGCGGCCTCGGAAACCGGCATCACACCACCCAAAGCGCCATAGCCGCGACGGTCGTGGCGCATCGTGTACAGCAGGTCTTCCAGGCTTTCGCGGACGAAAGTGTCGGTCTGAGAGGCGAGTTCGGCTTCCGTCACTTCGATGAAGCGCTCGATCAAGCGGGCATGGACGCGGCTCGACTGGGCGATGCGGAGATCAGTGTAACGGCGAACATCGGTCATGATCGGCTCTTTCTTGAGGGTTTGTCGAAGTGGCGCCTTGCTGTCCACGAGGCAATACTGGCCTGAGAACCTTAACGACAAGTAAATATGCTCTCCAGACAATTGACCTGTTTAAGGATTACCTCTTTTTGAAAAAGATATATGCCAGTCTGATCTTAAGACTTACCCAATCATGAGCCCCATCTTTTTACTCCTGTATTTCATTTTGTATTACCACTTTCGAGTAAAGCCCCGCATCGCTCTGATTTGCACGCAGTGACGTTGGCAGTAGCGTTGTAAGTGCACATTTTTCGACGGATACTGCGATCAGCCGAAAGCATACAAAGATTATCAAGGATGGGGCTATCAGGGATGGGACCGGAAATGGGCATTTTCCCGATCATCGACAGCCATGTGCATCTGTATGATCCCGACAGCCCTTTCATATCCCTGGATGGCCGGTGAACCACGGTTGAACAAGGCTCATTTGCCCGCCGATTTCACCACGGCCTGCGGACCGATCCAGGTGGATGGCATCGTCTTTGTCGAGGTGGACGCCGCCCCAGGCGACCGGCTGCGCGGAAGCGGAGTGGGTTTCAGCCGACCTTGCGGCACGGGATAGCCGGATCAAAGCCATCGTCGCGGCGGCACCCGCTCGAATTGGGCGAAGCCGCGCGTCCTGACCTGGAACGCCTTGCGGCATTGCCCCTGGTGCGAGGTGTCCGCCGCCTGATCCAGTCGGAGCCAGACCCGGAATTCTGTCTCCGCCCCGACTTCGTCGCCGGGGTCAGGCTGCTGGCGGCATACGATCTCAGCTTCGACATATGCGTCTACCACAGCCAGTTGGGAGCAGCGCTGGAAATGGTGAGGCGCTGCCCGGAAGTCCGCTTCGTCCTGGATCATGTCGGCAAGCCGGATATCCGCGCTGGATTGATGGACCCATGGCGCAGCCATATCCAGGGACTTGGCGGCGCTGCCGAACGTGTGGTGCAAGCTGTCCGGCATGGCGACCGAAGCGGACCATGAAGCCTGGAGCCGCGAGGACCTTCGGCCCTATATCGACCACGTCGTCGAATGCTTCGGCTTCGACCGGCTGATGTTCGGCGGCGATTGGCCGGTCAGCACACTGGCGACGGATTATCCGCGCTGGGTCGAAACCGTGCTGTGGGCGACCGGGTCATGCTCCGAGGCGGAACACCGGCGGCTGTTCCGTGAAACCGCCGCCGAGTTCTACCGGCTGTCATGACCGTGACTATGACGCCTGGATCAGGCCCCAGCTTCAGGCGTTGTAGTCCAGGTTCCAGTCCCTGTAGCGCTCCGGATCGTTGGTCCATTCCTCACGCACCTTGACGTGCAGGAACAGGTGGACCCGGCGTTCCATCATTTCTTCCAGTTCGGTCCGGGCCGCGGCGCCGATCTGCTTGATGCGCTGGCCGCCCTTGCCCAGGATGATCGCCTTCTGGCTGTCGCGCTCGATGTAGACGACCATGGAGATCTTGACGCTGCCGTCATCGAACTCTTCCCAGCCCTCCGGCTCGACCGTCGCGGAATAGGGAAGCTCCTGATAAAGCTGGAGAAACAGCTTCTCGCGGACCAGTTCCGCCGCCAGCAGGCGCATCGGAATGTCGGAGAGCTGGTCGCCGGGGAAATGCCACGGCCCTTCGGGCATCGCGGGTCGCCAGCAGGTTGCGCAGGTCCTTGACGCCATCGCCCGTCTCGGCGGAAATCATGAAGGTATCGGTAAAGATGCCCTCGGCGTTCAAGGTGGTGGCGAGCGCCAGCAGCTTGTCGCGCTTGATCAGGTCGATCTTGTTGAGCGCCAGGATGGCTTCGCGGCCGGAGTCCTTCAGGCGCGCGATGATCGCCCGCGTGTCGGCATCGATCGATTTCCGCGCCGCATCCACCAGCAGCACGACAAGGTCGGCATCGGTGGCGCCCTGCCACGCGGCGGCGACCATGGCGCGCTCAAGCCGCTTCTTCGGGGCGAAGATGCCGGGCGTGTCGATGAAGACGATCTGGCTGTCGCCCTCGGTCGCGATGCCCAGCACCCGCGTGCGGGTGGTCTGGACACGCGGCGAGACGATCGACACCTTCTGCCCGATGATGTTGTTCAGCAGGGTCGATTTGCCGGCGTTCGGCGCGCCGACCAGCGCCACGAACCCGCAACGCGGATGTTCGGGCACGTATATCGGGACCGGTTCGGGAGCCGCCTCCTGTGCGGGAGCCGGGCTCTTGTTCGGGAACCTGATCGTCGTCCGGAGCGGAAGTCTCGTTACTCATTGATCTGTGCTCCAACGCGGCGCAGCATGGCGCTGGCCGCAGCTTTCTCTGCCGCCCGTTTCGAGTTGCCTTCGGCGGTCACCGCGTCGTGACCTTCCACATGCACCCTGACCTCGAATTTCGGGCTATGATCGGGGCCGGTCTGGCCCAAAACTTCGTAAATCGGCAAGGGTTTGCCCCGGCCCTGCGCCCATTCCTGAAGCGCCGTCTTCACGTCCTGCGGCGGCCCGGCGGTGCGGTCGATACGCTCCGCCCAGCGGTCGCGGATGAACTTTTCCGCAGCCGGCAGACCGCCGTCCAGGTACAGCGCGCCGATGATGGCCTCGCAGCTATCCGCCAGGATCGCGCCGTTGTTCCTGCCGCCCAACTCCGCCTCTCCGGTCGAAAGGCGCAGGTAGCGCCCAAGGTCGAGCGTTCCAGCGACGGCGCTCAGGGTTTCCCATCGTACAAGACTGGCAAGGCGCCGCGCCAGAGCGCCTTCCCGCTCGGCGGGAAAGCGCTCCAGCAGCCAGTTGGCGATGACGAGGCCCAGCACGCGGTCGCCCAGGAACTCCAGCCGCTCATAAGCCAGACCGGGCGCCGGCGTACGTGCGCCTCGCTTGCCCGCCCTTTCCATGCCGCTCAGGCTCGGGTGGGTCACCGCGTCGGCCAGAAGTTCCGGACGGCGGAAACCATGGCCCAGTGCCGCGGCAAGTTCACCAAGATCGGCGTCAGCGGTCATCCCCTGTCCCACTCAGCTTACGCCGTCGAAAATACGGCTGAAGCGCACCGCCCAGGGCCATTTCCAGAATTCCCAGAAGCGGGAGCCCTCATCGATCGAGAAGAACAGGAACTCCGCCCGGCCGACCAGATTTTCCACCGGCACGAAGCCGACCATCGAGCTGACGCGGCTGTCGAGCGAGTTGTCGCGGTTGTCGCCCATGGCAGAAGAAGTGGTTCTCCGGCACGACATAGACCTGGGTGTTGTCCAGCGAGCCCGTGTCGCTTTCCTCGATGATGTGGTGCTTACGGCCGTTGGGCAGCGTTTCCATGTACTGGGCGACGCGGACCTGCCGGCCGAACTGGTCGGTCGTGACGAAATCCTCGATCCGGTCGCGCTTCACCGGCTCGCCGTTGATATGCAGGATGCCGTTGATCATCTGGATGCGGTCGCCGGGCAGCCCGATGATCCGCTTGATGTAGTCGGTCTTGTTGTCGCGCGGCAGCTTGAACACGGCGACATCGCCACGCTCCGGCTTGGTGTAGAGCAGCCGGCCATCGAACAGCGGCGCCCCGAAGGCGACCGTGTAGCGGCTGTAGCCATAGGAGAACTTGGAGACGAACAGATAGTCGCCCACGAGAAGCGTCGGGATCATCGAGCCGGACGGAATGTTGAACGGCTCGTAGGCGAAGGTCCGGACGCCGAACGCGATGACGACGGCGTAGACGACCGTCTTGATGGTCTCGCCGATGCCGCCGCTCTTGTTCTTCTGCATCGAATTGATCTGCTTTCTGGTCAGTTCTGTCATGGCATGACGCCACCCGAGGGCGGCTGCTCCGTGGCGTTCAGGTTTGGGTGGCGGGCGACCCGCTGCCGGGCAGTCCGGTGGTGGGTTGTCCGGTCGGGGTGGTTGTCCGGTCGCGGGCACGGCCGAGATCAGGACGATGGCTTGCGCCAAAGGCTGGTCGTCGGTCAAGGTAAGATGAATGACGGCTGTCATGCCGGGCGGCGTGATCTGCGTTCAACCGCTCCAGCGCGCCGCCGGTCAGCTTCATGGTCGGCTGGCCGCCGGGCAGATTGACCACGCCCATGTCGCGCCAGTAGACGCCCCGGTTCAGCCCCGTGCCCAAAGCCTTGGCGCAGGCCTCCTTGGCCGCGAAGCGCTTGGCGTAGCTGGCCGCCCGCTGGTTGCGCCGGTCGGATTTCCGCCGCTCGACCTCGGTGAAGACACGGTCGAGGAAGCGCTCGCCATACCGTTCAAGGGTACGTTCGATCCGCCGGATGTCGATGAGGTCGTTGCCGATGCCAAGGATCATGATGTTTATCAGGCGCTGCGTTCGCCATGGGCGTCCGCCCGCGCCCGGTCCATCAACGCACGCATGCGCCTGATGGTGCCGTCCAAGCCCGCCGAAGATCGCCTCGCCGATCAGGAAATGGCCGATATTCAGCTCGACGATGGTCGGAATGGCGGCGACCGGCGTCACGGTGTCGAAGCTGAGGCCATGGCCGGCATGGCACTCCAGCCCGATCGCTTCGGCATGGGCCGCGGCAAGCCGGATGCGCTCGAACTCATGGCGCGCGGGCGGCATCCGTTTCGGCGTCGCAGTAGGCTCCCGTGTGCAGTTCGACCACCGGCGCACCGACTGCAACCGCCGCATCGAGTTGGGCCGGATCGGGATTGATGAACAGCGAAACGCGGATGCCGGCGGCGCTCAGGTCGCGGATCATGGGAGCCAGCGCTTCGCGGTTGCCGGCCACGTCCAGCCCGCCCTCGGTCGTGCGCTCTTCCCGGCGCTCGGGCACGATGCAGGCGGCATGCGGCCGGTGGCGCAGCGCTATGGCCAGCATCTCCGCACGTCGCGGCCATTTCCAGGTTCAGCGGCAGGTCGATCTCGCTCCGCAGCCGCTCGATGTCGCGGTCGGTGATGTGGCGCCGGTCTTCCCGCAGATGGGCGGTGATGCCGTCGGCTCCCGCCTGGGCCGCGGCGACGTGGCCGCCCGCACGGGGTCCGGATGGAGGCCGCCGCGCGCGTTGCGGATCGTGGCGACATGGTCGATGTTCACGCCGAGGCGCAGAGAGCGTTTCATGCTTCAAGCTCCAGCTTGCGGTGCCGGACGGCGGAAGCCCCATACCGTCTATAGGATAAGGCGATGACACGTTCAGTCAGCGCCCGCGCGCCCGATCGACCGAATTGATGACCGGGGTCGCCCGAAGGGCCGCGATGATGTTGGTCAGATGCTTGACGTCCTTGACGTCGATGTCGATCAGCATCTCGAAGAAATCGGTGTTGCGGCTGGTGATCTTCAGGTTGGTGATGTTCCCGCCGTTCTTGCCGATCACGGTCGAGAGGGTGCCGAGGCTGCCGGCCTCGTTGGCGATGATGACACTGATGCGGCCGACATGCTCGACCGCGTCGCCGCCGCTGTCCCAGCCGACATCGATCCAGCGCTCCGGCGTGTCGGTGAAGCTTTCCAGCGTTTCGCAGTCGATCGTGTGGATCGTGACGCCCTTGCCGGTGGTGACGATGCCGACGATCCTGTCGCCGGGCAGCGGATGGCAGCAGCCGGCGTAATGGACCGCCATGCCCGGGATCAGCCCGCGGATGGGAAGCGGGTTGTCCCGCTTGCCCTTGGCGCGCGCCGACCGGTTGATCGGGACGACCTTGTCGTCGCGGTCCGGCGGCGGCTTGTGGCCGGGGAAGACGGAGTTGAAGACCTCGCGCGCCGATTGCAGGCCGGCGCCGACGCTGGCGAACAGGTCCTCCACCGACGACGCCTGGAAGATCTTGATGACGCCTTCCACGGCCTTTTCGGTGAATTCGTAGCCTTCCTGGCGGAACAGCTTCTGAAGCAGCGCCTTGCCGAGATCGATATACTGGGAGCGCTGCTGCGTCCGGATGAAGCGGCGGATGCGCGCCCGCGCCTTGCCGGTGACGACGAAGCGTTCCCAGGTCGGCGACGGGGTCTGAGCCTTCGACGTGAAGATCTCGACCTGATCGCCGTTCTGAAGCTGGCTGCGCAGCGGCAGCATGCGGCCGTTGACCTTGGCGCCGACGCAGGTATCGCCGATCTGGCTGTGGACCGCATAGGCGAAGTCGACCGGGGTGGCGCCGCGCGGCAGTGCGATCAGGTCGCCCTTGGGCGTGAAGCAGAAGACCTGGTCCTGGAACAGCTCGAGCTTGGTGTGCTCCAGGAACTCTTCCGGCTTCTGGGCATGCTCCAGGATGTCGAGCAGTTCGCGCAGCCAGCGGTACTGGCGGCCTTCGGTGCGCTGGTTGTTCTGCTTGTAGGCCCAGTGGGCGGCGACGCCGAGTTCCGCGACCTCGTGCATGTCGTTGGTGCGGATCTGCACCTCGATCCGCTGCCGCTCCGGCCCGATCACCGAGGTATGGATGCTCCGGTAGCCGTTCGGCTTCGGCGTCGAGATGTAATCCTTGAAGCGGCCGGGCACGACCGGATAGCGGGCGTGGATCACGCCCAGCGCCTGATAGCACTGCTCCACCGAGTCGACCATGACGCGGAACGCCATGATGTCGGAAAGCTGCTCGAACGCCACGTTCTTGCGCTGCATCTTGCGCCAGATCGAATAGGCGGTCTTCTCGCGGCCCGTAACGCCGGCATTGGGCAGTCCGTGCTCGTTGAGGGTGTGGCGCAGTTCGTCCAGCACGCGGCCGACCAGCCCGCCTTCAGCGGTCCGCAGGAACGACAGGCGCGCCAGGATGCTGTCGCGGGCGTCCGGATTCAGTTCGGCGAAGGAGAGGTCTTCAAGCTCGTCCTTCATCTTGTGAATGCCGATGCGCTCGGCCAGCGGCGCGTAGATCTCCAGCGTCTCGCGGGCGATGCGCTTGCGCTTCTCCGGATCGCGGAGATGGTAGAGCGTCCGCATGTTGTGGACGCGGTCGGCCAGCTTGACCAGCAGGACGCGGATGTCCTCCGACATCGCCAGCACGAGCTTGCGGAAGTTTTCCGCCTGCTTGGCCTGATCGGTCTGGGTCTCGATGTTCTGAAGTTCGATCCGCGACAGCTTGGTCACGCCATCGACCAGCTTGGCGATGTCGGCGCCGAACAGCCGCTCGACATCCTCCAGCGTCGCGACCGTGTCCTCGACCGTGTCGTGCAGCAGAGCCGTCACGATCGAGGCGGTATCGAGCTTCATCTGAGTGAGGATGCCGGCGACTTCCAGCGGGTGCGAGAAGTACGGGTCGCCGTTCGCCCTGGTCTGCGAGCCGTGAGCGCGCATGGAAAAGACGTAAGCGCGGTTGAGGGCATCCTCATCCGCGCCGGGATCATACGCTTTGACGCGCTCGACCAGTTCGTATTGCCGGATCATCGGCACTCACCCACGGCAAACGACAGCGTCAATGGTGGGATATCGGACACTCGAACGGCACGCCCCCGCCAACCGGCAGCCGAACACTTATTCGTATACCTTGCCGCTGTCATCGACGTCACGATCGACAAGGGCGCCTTCCTCGCTGTCGATGTCGATGCCCGGCTCGGCTTCCATCCCGGCCAGCACATCTTCCTCGTCGTCGCCATCGCCTTCAGCATCGGCATCGATGTCGGCGCCAAGCTCGTCGCCTTCGCCGGCCAGGTCATCCTCGCCGATGGTCATCTGCTGCGCCCAAGCCTGTTCGCCGGCCATCAGTTCGACGATGTCGTCTTCGGGTTCGTCCGGCTCGACCACCTTCTGGTGGCCCTTGATCAGCGCGTTGCGCAGTTCGTCAAGGCCGATGGTTTCGTCAGCGATCTCGCGCAGAGCCACAACCGGGTTCTTGTCGTTATCGCGGTCGATCGACAGCGTGGCACCGGTCGCGACATCCCGCGCCCGTTGGGCGGCCATCATCACCAGCTCGAAACGGTTGGGAATCTTGAGGACGCAATCTTCAACGGTAACGCGTGCCATTACGGGCAAACTCCAACTATATGACAAGCCATTTTATATACGGCCCATATACCTCCGAAGCAAGTGCGACGGACCGGAGGCGGATGGACACGACTTGTGGTCATTTCCGGCCAAGCGCTCAATTTGGTTCCGCCTGCTGGTCGGCCGGGAGCGCCGCGATCAGGTCGGCGACGGCGGCGCCGGTGACGGGGTGACGCCAATCGGGATCGACATCGGCAAGCGGCAGCAGGACGAAAGCGCGCTCATGCAGCCGGCGGGTGAGGCAGGATCGGGCCGTCAGGGCCATTCATGATGCGGTCATCATAGGCGATCAGGTCCAGGTCGAGAATGCGGGCCTCGTTCCGGATCTTCCGGGTCCGTCCGAACTCCGCTTCCACCTCATGAAGCAAGCCGAGTAATTCCGCAGGCGGAAGCAACGTTTCCACGGCGATAACGCCGTTGACAAACCACGGCTGATCGGACACGGGAACTGGAGCCGTCCGGAACCAGCGAGACCTTGCGGTAATTGAAACCCCGCGTTTCTCCAGGGCCTTGATGGCAGCGACGCATATGTCTTGAGGAGAGCCATAGGCATCACTGAAAAGGTTTGATCCTAATGCGATCAATATCACTTTTGCTGCATCCTCCAGCGAACCTCTTGTCTGTTCGCAAGCATTGCCCTATCTCTACATGGTGGCCAATGTGACATTAATGCCTCCTCTCATAGCCACAGGGGCGGTGAAAACAAAATTGGCCGGCGGATGATAACCATTATAGTCAAAAAAGGTTCTAAGATGATTTTCTATCAAGAAGAACGTATCGCAATGTTCATTGACGGAGCAAATTTATATGCAGCCGCCAGAGCGCTGGGGTTCGATATCGATTACAAACGTTTGCTGGACCTGTTCGCATCTAAAGGGCGTCTCGTGCGGGCTTTTTACTACACGGCCCTGGTGGAAGATCAGGAATACTCCCCGATAAGGCCGCTGGTGGACTGGCTGGATTACAATGGCTACACCATGGTAACCAAGCCGACCAAGGAATTCACCGACGCATCCGGCCGCCGCAAGATCAAAGGCAACATGGACATCGAACTGGCCATCGACGTGATGGAAATGGCCGAACATGTCGATCATATACTGCTGTTCTCCGGCGACGGCGATTTCCGGCGTCTGGTGGATGCGGTGCAGCGCAAGGGTGTCCGCGTTTCCGTGATCAGCACGGTGCGCAGCCAGCCGCCGATGGTCGCCGACGAACTCCGCCGTCAGGCCGACAACTTCATCGAACTGCAGGACCTTTCGCCGTCGATCGCCCGTGTTCATCAGCACCGCGATCCGCCGTCGAGCGACCCGCACGGCAATCTCTACGAAACCGCCTGATCATGACGATAGGGCGCGGCCGAAAGGCCGCGCCCTATTTGCGTTCAGTGCAGACTTAAAGATGGCCGACTTAAAGATGATGATGCGATTACTTTAAATTCGGCAAGGTTGAAATTTAGTCGATATCCTTGCCCTTGCTGCGCATGACACGCGCTTTGTCGCGCTGCCAGTCACGGTCTTTCTCCGCCGCGCGCTTATCGCCCTTCTTCTTGCCGCGCCCAACTCCAAGCTCGACCTTGGCGATACCACGCTCGTTGAAATAGATCGACAACGGCACGATCGTGATGCCCTCGCGTTTGATGGCGCCCATCAGGCGGTTCATTTCCCGCTTATGCACCAGCAGCTTGCGCGGCCGTTTGGTTTCATGCTGGTAGTATTGGCCCGCCAACTGGTATTCCGGGATATAGGCGTTTACCAGATAAAGCGCGCCGTTCTGCTCGCCCGCATAGGATTTGGCGATGCTCGCCTTGCCGGCACGAAGGGATTTCACCTCCGTACCGACCAGCATGATCCCCGCCTCAAGGGTTTCGTCGATGAAGTAGTCAAACCGGGCGCGGCGGTTCTGAGCCGCGATCCGGCCCGAGACAGGACCCGGCTTAGCCATTATGTTTCCTCTTCTTTTTCTTGTCCGCCAGACTTCAGTCCGTCAGACGGATCCGCTCAGTTGAGCACGCCCGCCTTTACCATCGCTTCCCGAATCGCGACGCGCGTCGGCTCGGTCACCGGCACGATCGGCAGCCGGGTCTCCTCCGAGCAGAGACCAAGCAGGCTGGCCGCATATTTCACCGGCGCCGGGCTGGCTTCCAGGAACATCGCGTGATGCAGGGGCATGAGCTGGTCGCGCAACCGCTCCACCGTCGCCCAGTCCTTCGCCTGCCATGCCGCATGCAGTTGAGCGCTCTGGGCTGGCGCCACATTGCCGGTGACCGTGATGCAGCCGTGCCCGCCCTGCGCCAGGAAACCGACCACGGTCGCGTCTTCGCCGCTCAACTGGCAAAACTCGGGACCGATTTCGAGACGGGTCCTTAACGGTCTGGTTAAATCGGCTGTGGCATCCTTGACGCCAACGATATTGGGAAGCTTGGCGAGACGGGCCATTGTCGCGACCGACATATCGACCACGCTGCGACCCGGTATATTGTAGATGAAGATCGGAATCTCGGCAGCATCATGGATCGCCTTATAATGCTGATAAAGACCTTCCTGGGTGGGCTTGTTGTAATAGGGCGTGACGCTCAGCACCGCGTCCGCACCCGCCTGCTTCGCAAGGCGGGTGAGGGCGATCGCTTCGGCGGTCGAGTTGGAGCCGGCGCCCGCCATGACGGGAACGCGGCCGGCCGCCGCCTCGATGCAGAGTTCGACCACGCGCATGTGCTCTTCATGGCTGAGCGTGGGCGACTCGCCGGTCGTGCCGACCGGGACAAGGCCATTGGTGCCTTGATTGATCTGCCAGTCGACGAAGGACTGGAAGGCTTTCTCGTCGACTTTGCCGTTCTTGAAAGGTGTCAAGAGAGCAACGATGGACCCCGAGAACATACCAACCTCCGTGCGGGCAGAATAAATGAGGCGCGCACCTTACCCGCCACATCGCATAACAGCAAGTGCGCCCGCCTGATCCAATCATTGGTAATAGGATTTTCGCTCATGCTGGGGACGGCCGGGTTTGCGGCCGCGGATGTCCTCAGCGAAGCCGATCTGGCGATATACCGCTCCGCTTTCAAGGCCGCCGAGGCGGGCCGATGGCCGGAAGCGAACGCCATCGCCTCCCAGGCGGGGGAGAAGCTGCCGGCCAAGGCGATCCAGTGGCTGGACATGGCGCGCGGCGACACCGATGCCGGATTCGAGGCGATATCCGACTTCATCCAGCGCAATCCGGAATGGCCGAACCTCAACGCGCTGCGCCGCAGCGCCGAGATGGCGATGCCGCTGTGGATGCCGGATGGCGACGTCAAAGCGTGGTTCACCAAGTATCCGCCGCTGACCGGCGGAGGCGTGCTGCGCTTCGCGACCGTTCTGCTCAATGACGGAAAGACCAAGGAAGCCACTGAACTGGTGCGCGAGCGCTGGATTTCCGGCGGCTTCGGCGCTACCGAGGAGCAGGACCTCCGCGCCCGATTCGGCGAGTTGCTGCGCCCCCGCGACCATATCGCGCGGCTGGACCGTCTGGTGTGGGACAACGAGGAATCGGCCGCCCGCCGCATGTTCAGCCTTGTCGACAGCGGCCATCAGGCGCTGGCCGAGGCCCGCCTGTTTCTCGCCAACATGAAGAAGGGCAATGTCGATACGCTGCTGAACAAGGTGCCGCCCAGCCTGCGCGACGATCCCGGCTTGCTGTATGAACGGGCGCGCTGGCGCCGCCGCAAGGATATGGACGACGGCGCGCTGGAGATCCTGATGAACAGGCCCGCCGAAATGGGCCGGCCGGCGGCGTGGTGGACGGAGATGCAGATCCTGGCCCGCCGGAGCATCGAGAAAGGCAACTATGCCGAAGCCTACCGGATCGCCCGCAACCACGGGCAGAAGGAAGGGCTGGCTCTCTCCCAGGCGGAATTCCTGTCGGGCTGGCTGGCGCTCCGTTTCCTCAACAAACCGCAGGAAGCGCTGAAGCATTTCGAGCGCCTGTATGCCGCCGTCAGCGCGCCGATCAGCCTCTCGCGCGGGGCCTACTGGGCCGGGCGAGCGGCGGAAGACCTCAAGCAGCAGGATCAGGCGCGCAAATGGTACGGGCTGGCGGCGGAGCACGTGACGACCTTCTACGGCCAGCTTGCCCAGCAGCGCCTTCATGACGGCAAGGCGGGCGCCATGCCGGCTGACCCCAAAGTGGGGGAAGACGCGGTCGCGGCCTTCAACGCCAGGGAACTGCCGCGACTGGCCCGCATGCTCAACCGGATCGACCCGGTCGCCGACCGTGAGGGGATCTTCGTCCGCCGCTTGGGCTCGAACGCCAAAACGGCGGAGGAATATGCGCTGGTGACGCGCCTTGCCCGTGAGATCGCGCGGCCGGACCTTGCGGTGACCGTCGCCAAGCAGGCGGTTCAGGACGGCTTCACGCTGGCGAACGCCGGCTATCCCGTGGTGGAGATGCCCAACCTCGGCTGGCTTGAGCCGGCGCTGGTCCACTCGCTGATCCGGCAGGAGAGCACCTTCAACGGGAACGCCGTCAGCCCGGCCGGCGCCCGCGGGCTGATGCAGTTGATGCCGGCGACGGCGAAGCAGGTTGCCGGCCAGCTTGGAATGCAGCACACCAACAGCCGCCTGACCTCGGACCCCGACTACAACATAGCGTTGGGCAGCGCCTATATGCGGGAGCTGCTGGACCGCTTCAACGGGTCCTATGTGCTGGCGATCGCCGCCTACAATGCCGGTCCCGGCCGGGTGCGCGAATGGCTTCAGACCAATGGCGACCCACGGGCGGAAGGGACCGATGTCGTGGACTGGATCGAGTTGATTCCGATCTACGAGACGCGCAATTATGTCCAGCGCGTGATGGAAGCGGTCCATGTCTATCGCGCCCGCATGAACGCTGGCAGCGCCAAGCTGCTGCTGGAGGAGGATCTGAGACGGTGACAAACAGGCGACCATGGCGCTGACCGGAATCGAGGCCTGCGTCTTCGACGCTTATGGAACCCTGCTCGATGTCCGGTCGGCAACCGCCCGCCTTTCACATGAACTGGACGGCAAAGCCGAACAGGTCGGCGCGTTATGGCGCCAGCGTCAGCTTGAGTACACATGGCTGCGCAGCCTGATGCAGCGGCACGGGGACTTCTGGGCCGTTACCCGCGATGCTCTGGACCATGCCTTCGGAGCGCTGGGCCTGCGGGATGATGACGATCTGAAGAGCCGGCTGATGGATGCGTATCTGTCGCTGGACGCTTACCCGGATGTGGCGCCGACGCTGGCGGAGCTTCGCCGGGCAGGGCTGCGTACCGCCATATTGTCCAACGGCACCCCGGCCATGCTGAAGGCCGGGGTGGAGAGTGCCGGCATCGGTGACAGCCTGGACGCCGTGCTCTCCATTGAAGATGTCGGTATTTACAAACCGCACCCATCGGTCTACCAGCTTGCCTGCGACAGGCTGGGGCTGGAACGTGACCGAATCTGCTTCGTTTCTTCCAATGGATGGGACGTGGCGGGCGCCGCCACATTCGGCTTCCAGACGGTATGGCTCAACCGCTTCGACCAGGAGCGTGACCGGCTGCCGGGCGAACCGCGCCTGATCCTGCGCGGTCTTGATGCGCTTCCGGCGCTGGTCACGCGCGACGTCCGCTAACGTTTTTTCCGATTTCTGATGGTAGCCGATATGCTTTCCGCCACCCTGCCGACCTTCGCCGATGTGGAGGCCGCCGCCGGCCGTCTGGCCGGTCACGCCGTCGTGACTCCGCTTCTTGAGTCCCCCCTGCTGAACGACCGTCTCGGCGGCCGGTTGCTGGTCAAGGCGGAGGTGCTTCAGCGCACCGGCAGCTTCAAGTTCCGCGGCGCCTTCAACCGGATCAGTCTGATCCCGGAAGCTGAACGGGCGCGCGGCGTCGTGGCGTTTTCCTCCGGCAACCATGCCCAGGGCGTCGCCGCCGCCGCCCGTCTGCTGGGCATTCCGGCAACCATCGTGATGCCGTCGGACGCTCCGGCGATCAAGGTCGGCAATACCCGCGACTGGGGCGCCAGGGTCGTGCTGTACGACAGGTGGAAGGAGGATCGGGAAGCGATCGGCGCCCGCATCTCGGCTGAAACCGGCGCCACTCTCGTCCGGCCCTACGACGATCCGTACATCATGGCGGGTCAGGGAACCATCGGCCTGGAACTGGCGGATCAGTCGAAAGCGGCCGGCGCCCGGCTCGATGCCGTACTGGCGCCCTGCGGCGGTGGCGGCATGATCAGCGGGATAGCTCTGGCGATCGCGGCCCGCAGTCCGGAAACCAAGGTCTATGCCGTCGAACCCGCCGGCTTCGACGATACGGCGCGGTCGCTGTCGGCGGGACAGCGGCTGAGCAACGCCGCCGGGGCCTCATCCTTCTGCGATGCCCTTCTGGCGCCGATGCCGGGGGAGCTGACTTTCGCCGTCAACTCGACCCATCTGGCCGGCGGTTTCGCGGTGACCGATGCCGAAGTGGCAACGGCCATGGCGGTTGCCCGCGATCACTTCAAGCTGGTGGTGGAGCCGGGCGGCGCCGTGGCGCTTGCGGCGGTTCTGGCCGGTAAGATCCATGCTGAGGGAAAGACGATCGCCGTGGTCTGCTCCGGCGGCAACGTCGATCCCGAAGTCTATGCGCAGGCGCTGGCCAGAACCGGGCGCTGTCATTCCCGGCAATAACGGATGAGATGAATATTCTGCTCCGACTCCCGGATGGCTAAACCGTCAGAACACACCCTTACAAACCTAATCGTGCTCACGTCCGCATGCCCGAAGGTCCATTATTTAATGGAATTTTATCACTTGCCAAAAGTGACGGCATCATGGACGAGACCACGAGCTTGAACATCAGCCCTTACCTTCTGCGGCCAATCCGCAAGCTCGAAGACGTGATGGCACAGCGGGAGGAGCAGCAACTGCGCCGAACCCTTCCTCCGCCCGTCACATCCACTGGACGCTTTGTGGTGATCCCGGGAGGCAAGCGTTGATCCCTGCCCTATTCCTGTAACCTCATTTTACAGGAAGCTTCATTCGCCATAAGCCAAAGTAACCGGCGCCTGAGTTTTCCCCGCGCCTGCCGGAAAATCCGGCTGGCCGGCAGATGGACGGTGACCGTCGTGCCGACTCCCGGCGCACTGTCGATGAGAAGTTTTCCGCCATGAAGCTCCGTCAGGGCTTTCGTGATCGGGAGGCCAAGCCCTGTCCCGTCGTATTTGCGGTTCAAGGTGCTTTCGACCTGGGCGAAGGGCTGGAAGGCAAGCGCTATCTCGTCCGCGCTCATGCCGATGCCAGTATCCGCGATCTGGATATCGACACCGCCGTCCTCCGCCATGCGGGCGGAAACCTCCACAGTCCCGCCGCTTTCGGTGAACTTGACCGCGTTGGACAGGATGTTCAGCAGGATCTGCTTGAGCTTCAGCGCATCGGCCACCAGCGGCGGAAGGCTCTCGTGGACGGATTGCCGGACCTGAACCCCAGCGCTCTCCGCCCGGTTGACCACCACGCGGATCGAGGCTGAAATGACTTCCCCGATATCGTTGATGTCGTCGGAAAGCTCCGTCTTGCCGGAGTCGATCCTGGAATAGTCCAGGATATCGTTGATCACCGTCAGCAGATGCTTGCCGCTGTCGCGGATGTCGCGGGCATATTCGGTATACATCGGCAGGCCGTCGGGGCCGAAGAAGTCGTCGGCGATGATCTCCGAGAAGCCGATGATCGCGTTGAGCGGCGTCCTCAACTCGTGGCTCATATTGGCGAGGAACTGGCTTTTGGTGCGGTTGGCCAGTTCCGCCTGTTCCTTGGCTTCGCGCAGCGATGTCTCGACACGACGATGATCGGAGATGTCGCGCGCCATCAGCAGCACCATCCGGTCGGTCTGGGATGGCAGCGGCACGCCGGTGAGTTCGGCGCAGAATGCCGATCCGTCAGACCGGGACAGCCAGACCTCGCACCGCGCCAGACGGTCCCCCGTGCTGAGCGAGGCAAGAACGCGCTCGCGAACGGCATGCGGCGGTATCGGCGCCCAGCAGCTCGGTTACCGGCCGCGCCAGGACGAGATCGGCGGATTGCGCGCCGAGCATGGCGGCGCCACTGCCGTTGATGTAATCGGCCAACCCGTTGCGGCAGATCAGGATCAGTTCCGGCGTCGCGGTGACGATCGTCCGGTAGCGTTCCTCGCTTTCGCGAAGCCCGCGATTCTCGGCCGCCATGAGTTCCGTGGCGACAGCGGAGCGCTTGACGATGCTCCGCAGCCTGAAAAGAAACCATGCCGTCAGGCAGGCAAGCAGGAAGAAAGCCCCCGCCACCGGCCCGGCGAATGGTCCGATGCCGTCGCTCGCGGGAGCAGAGTCGTCACCGAGCCACTGCGATCAGCAGGATCGCCGCAGCCGTCAGGCTGCGGACTTAGCCGCTGCAGCGGTCTGGCAGCGGCCTTGTCATATGCGTCGACATGCATCGATTGCATCGGAAGAGCCGCCCTTCACCTTCACGTTAGACGTATTGTTCAGTTACGGAAAATCGTCAGTTACGGACTGGCAAGCCGGCGGATAAGTTCATCCCTGACCTGCTCGGCATCTTCGTTGGCGATCTGGCAGGTGCCAGCGGCAAGATGACCGCCGCCGCCGTATTCCAGCATCAGCGGGCCGACCGCGACCGGCGAGGTCCGGTCGAGAATGGATTTGCCGACGGCGAACACGGTGTTCTGCTGCTTCAGCCCCCACAGGATATGCATGGAGACGCGGGCCTGCGGATGCAGCGCGTAGATCATGAAGCGGTTGCCGGCATGGATGACTTCCTCCCCGCGCAGGTCCAGGACGACGACATCGCCATGAACCTCGGCCAGCCGCCGGACCTGATCGATGAACAGCTTCTCCTGCGCGAAGTACAGCTCGACCCGTTCCGCCACGTCGGGCAGCGCCAGGATGCTGTCGACGTCATGATCGCGGCAGTACTCGATCAGGGTCATCATCAACTGGTAGTTGGAGATCTTGAAATTCCGGAAGCGGCCCAGCCCGGTGCGCGGGTCCATCAGGAAGTTCAGGAGCGTCCAGCCCGTCGGCTTGAGGATGTCGTCGATGTCGTAATCGGCTGAGTCGGCCTTGTCCACGGCCGCCATCATGGCCTGCGGCACGTTGGGAAAACGCTCCACGCCGCCGAAATGGTCGAACACGACCCGCGCCGCCGAAGGCGCCTTGGGGTCGATGATGTGGTTGGCCTGCTGTCCGCCGACCCGCTCGGCCTCGCTCAGGTGATGGTCGAACGCCAGATGAACGCCGGGCACGAAGGGAAGGTTGGTCGTGATGTCGTTGGGGCCGACCTCGACAAGGCCGTCCTGCATGTCCTTGGGATGGACGAACGTGATCGTGTCGATCAGGTCGAGTTCGCGCATCAGAACGGCGCAAGCCAAGCCGTCGAAATCGCTTCTGGTGACCAACCGGTATTTCTGTCCGCCCATCTCGCCCCCGCTACCGCACCGCATCATCGCTTAGAGGTAATACTTATGGGGGAGAAGCGATGCCAGGGTCAAGTAGAGCGGGTGGCGCCCAATGTCGCGCGGCAGGACGCGCGACATCGGGCGCTCTCGCGGTCAGTGGGCCAGGATCTGGCTCAGGAACAGCTTGGTTCGTTCCGACTGCGGATTGTTGAAGAACTCCAGCGGCTCGTTCTGCTCGACGATCTCGCCCCGGTCCATGAAGATCACCCGGTCGGCGACCGTCCGGGCGAAGCCCATCTCGTGGGTGACGCACAGCATGGTCATGCCTTCGTTGGCGAGGCCGATCATGACGTCGAGCACTTCCTTGATCATCTCGGGGTCGAGCGCCGAGGTCGGCTCGTCGAACAGCATGATCTTGGGGTTCATGCACAGCGAGCGGGCGATCGCCACGCGCTGCTGCTGCCCGCCGGAAAGCTGGCCGGGATACTTGTTGGCCTGATCGGGAATCCGCACCCGCTTCAGGTACTTCATCGCGACGTTCCTCGGCCTGCGGCCTTGGGCATCTTGCGGACCCAGATCGGCGCCAGGGTGCAGTTCTCCAGCACCGTCAGGTGCGGGAACAGGTTGAAGTGCTGGAACACCATGCCGACGTCGCGGCGGACGGCGTCGATGTTCTTCAGGTTGTTGGTCAGTTCCATGCCATCGACCACGATCTTGCCGCGCTGATGTTCCTCAAGCCGGTTGATGCAGCGGATCAGCGTGGATTTGCCGGAGCCGGACGGGCCGCAGATGACGATCCGCTCGCCCCGCGCGACGGTCAGGTTGATGTCCTTCAGGACATGGAACTCGCCGTACCATTTGTGGACATCGATCGAGCTCGATCGCGATCTCGTCGCCCGGCTGGGGCGCCACGGTGCGGGTCGTGTCACTCATAGGTGGTCTCCCCATGCTATACGGATGCCGGGTCATCGCTTGTGACCGCGGTGGAGTTGGACCTCAAGCCACTGGCTGTACTTCGACATGAAGAAGCAGAAGATGAAGTAGATGAACGCCACGAACATGTACGACTCCTTGTAGAAGCCGCGCCATGCCGGGTCGGTCAGCGCCGCCTTCGATGCGCTCATCAGGTCGAACAGGCCGATGATGATCACCAGCGAGGTGTCCTTGAAGAAGCCGATGAAGGTATTGACCAGCGGCGGGATCGTGATCGACAGCGCCTGCGGCAGGATGATCAAGCCGGTCTTCTGCCAGTAGCTCAGGCCAAGCGCGTCGGCCGCCTCGTACTGGCCCTTCGGGATCGCCTGCAGGCCGCCGCGGATGACTTCCGCCAGATAGGCGACGGCGAACAGGATGAGGCCGATCTGGGCGCGCAGCAGCTTGTCGATGGTGACGCCGGTCGGCAGGAACAGCGGGAACATGACCGATGCCATGAACAGCACCGTGATCAGCGGCACGCCGCGGATCAGCTCGATATAGGTCACGCACAGCGACTTGACGATCGGCAGGTCGGACCGCCGGCCCAGCGCCAGCAGGATCGACAGCGGAAAGGCCACGACCAGGCCGACGACCGACAGGATCAGGGTCAGCGGCAGGCCGCCCCACAGGCTGTTGGGGACGAACGGCAGGCCCGAGCACGCCGCCCCACATCAGGACGCCACCACGACGCCGCCGGCCGCCCAGACACCCAGCAGCCAGCGGCCGCCAGAAGTTGCGGTTACAGCTCAACCCCAGCAAGCGCGATGATCAGGAGCACGACCAGTGATCGGGCGCCACTGCTCCTCGTAGGGGTAGAGGCCGAACAGGATCAGCCGGTACTTCTCGTGGATGAAGGCCCAGCAGGCGCCGCCGGACGCCCGGCAGGTCTGGTTGGTCACCCCTTCGCCCGGCAACACGCTGTTGAAGATCAGCCAGTCCAGCAGCGGCGGGATCGTCATGTACGCCAGCCACAGGATCAGGATCGTCAGGATCGAGTTGAACCAGTTGTTGAACAGGTGCGCCCTGATCCAGCCGAGCGGGCCGAGCGCCAGCGCCGGCGGCTTGACCACCGATGCCGGCGTTTCGGTATCGGCCGCGTGGGCATGGCCTTGAATGGAGAGGTTGTCTGCCATCGTCAGCGCTCCACCAGGGCGATGCGCTTGTTGTACCAGTTCATGAACAGCGAGATGCCAGGCTGATGGTCAGGTAGACCGTCATGATGATCGCGATCGCCTCGATCGCCTGGCCGGTCTGGTTCAGGGTGGTGTTGGCGACGCTGACAAGGTCGGGATAGCCGATGGCGACGGCGAGCGAGCTGTTCTTGGTCAGGTTCAGATACTGGCTGGTCATCGGCGGAACGATGATCCGCAGCGCCTGGGGCAGCACGACCAGCCGGAGCATCGTGCCCCGGTGCAGACCGAGCGCCGACGCCGCCTCCGTCTGGCCCCAATTGACCGCCCGGATGCCGCTGCGCACGATCTCGGCGATGAAGCTGGCGGTATAGACCGTCAGTCCCAGCAGCAGTGCCGCGAATTCCGGGCTGATATTGGTGCCGCCCCGGAAGTTGAAGCCCTGAAGCTCCGGCACATCGAGCGCCGTCGGCGCACCGCCCGCGAGCCATGTCAGCAGCGGCAGCGCTATCAGCACCCCGATCGAGGCGAGCACGGTCGGGAACTGCTGGCCGGTCGCTTCCTGGCGCTTCCGCGCCCAGCGCGCCAGAAGCCAGACGCCGACGATGGCCGACCAGGAAGGCCAGACCGACCCAGATCCAGATCGGATCATCCGCCAGAGCCGGGAATCTTCATGCCGCGGTTGCTCAGGAACACGCCGGGCACCGGGTTCAACGCCTGCCGGGGATTGGGCAGGCTCTCGCCGATCACCGCGTACCAGAAGAAGAGCTGGAGCAGCACCGGGATGTTGCGGATGACCTCGACATAGATCGAGGCCAGCTTGGCGACCAGGAAGTTGCTGGAAAGCCGGGCGATGCCGATGATCGTGCCCAGGATCGTGGCAAGCACGATGCCCAGCACCGCCACCTTGATGCGTATTGAGGAAGCCCACCAGCAAAGCCTGGCTGTAGCTGCTGGCGGGCGAATAGGGGATCAGCGATTCGCCGATGGCGAAACTGGCCTCGCGGTCGAGGAACGAGAAACCCGTCGCGATGTTCTGCCGCGCCAGATTCTCAAGCACATTGGTTACCAGATACCAGCCGAGCAGCGCGACACCGCCGAGCACCAGGATCTGGAAGAAGACCGCGCGGGCGTTCGGATCGTTGATCAGGGAACGGCGCGGCGTCTGGGGAGCCGGGTTCCCGAGATTTCTGGAGATTGCCAACGATCACTCCTTTCCCGGTTGAAACGAAGGCCCGGCCTCCTTGGCGGAGGCCGGGATCAGGATCGGAAACGGCGGTTTTCCGGACTTGCGTTCTCGCAGCCGGAAACCGCCGTTTCTCCGGCTTCAGCGGATCGGCGGGGCGTACATCAGGCCGCCGTTGGTCCACAGCCCGTTGAGGCCGCGCTCCAGCTTCAGCGGAGTCTTCATGCCGACGTTGCGCTCGAAGATCTCGCCGTAATTGCCGACCGTCTTGATGATGTTGTAGCCCCACTTCTCGTTCAGGCCGAGCGCCTGCCCCATGCCCGGAGTGGTGCCCAGCAGACGCTGGACGTTCGGGTCCTGGCTCTTCAACTGCTCGTCCACGTTGGCCGAGGTGATGCCCCGCTCCTCGGCTTCCATCGTCGCGTAGATGACCCATTTGACGATGTCGAAGAACTCGTCGTCGCCATGGCGCACGGCCGGGCCGAGCGGCTCCTTGGAGATCAGTTCCGGCAGGATGATGTAATCGTCCGGGTTCGGCGCCAGCGTCGAGCGGATCGACGCCATGCCGGAGGCGTCCGTCGTGTAGACATCGCAGCGGCCGGCGAAGAAGGCGGCGTTGACCTCGTCGAAGGACTCGATGACGACCGGCTGGAAGGTCATGCCCTTGCTGCGGAAATAGTCGGCAAGGTTCAATTCGGTCGTCGTGCCGGACTGGACGCAGACGGTGGCGCCGTTCAGCTCGGTCGCATGGGAAACGCCGAGCGACTTCGGCACCATGAAGCCCTGACCGTCATAGAAGGTCGTCGGAGCGAAATTGAGGCCCAGCGAGGTATCGCGGGTCAGCGACCATGTCGTGTTGCGCGACAGGATATCGATCTCACCCGACTGCAATGCCGTGAAGCGCTGCTGGGCGGAGAGCGGCGTGAAGCGGACAGCCTTGGGGTCGCCGAAGATGGCGGCGCCGACCGCGCGGCAGACATCCACGTCAAGGCCGGTCCAGTTACCTTGGCTGTCGGGGTTGGAGAAGCCGGGCAGGCCGGGATTGACGCCGCACTGGACGAACCCCTTCTGCTTCACCGCGTTCAGGGTCGGCCCTGCGAGCAGCCGCACTGGCCCCAAGAACGATTGCGACTGCGGTCCCCATCGCGGCAAGAATTTTCGTTTTCATTGATCCTACCCTGTTTCTTAATTCGACGTTCGAGCGTGCGACTGACTGTTCGCATACCCCATCAAGTTCTAGCAATGTTTGAGCCACTTGGAATAGCGTTTGATTGAAGCTGCCCCTACAAAAGTGCATGACCCCAACCGCACCACGCCATCTCCAGGCTGAACACCACTTATTCGATCGATTGAGTATGAGCTAAAGTCGTCAGCATCTGTCCCACCCGTTTTCAGACGGGGGTTGGCCGGAGCCCTCCGGAATGCCAGACTGCGGCTCCGCTCCCGACAGCATATCCGATTATTCGTCGCGGGAGCCCCGCAAAAATGCCTCTTTTCTCAGCAGAAGCCATGAAAAACGCCAAGCCAGACACGATCCTCACCCATGCCGGCTGCAGCCCCGGCACCAACCACGGCATCGTCAATCCGCCGGTCTATCATGCCTCCACGGTGCTGTTCCCGACGGTCGAGTCCCTGGAGGATGCCGGCCACTCGTTCGACGGCGTGCGGTACGGCCGGATCGGCACGCCGACATCGCAGGCTTTCGAAACCGCGATCGCGGAACTGGAAGGCGCATACAAGGCCGTGGCCGTGCCGTCCGGTCTGGCCGCGATCACGACGGCGCTGCTGGCCTTCGTATCGGCCGGCGACCACATCCTGGTGAGCGACAGCGTCTATGGCCCGAACCGCCTGTTCTGCACCGATATGCTGAAGCGGATGGGCGTCGAGACGGAATTCTACGATCCGCTGATCGGCGCCGGCATCAGCCGGCTGATGCGCCCGAACACGCGGGTCGTCTTCGTTGAATCGCCGGGTTCGCTGACTTTCGAGATCCAGGACGTTCCCGCCATCGCGGCGGCGGCGAAGGATGCCGGCGCCGTCGTCATGATCGACAATACCTGGGCGACGCCGCTGTTCTTCCGGCCGTTCGACCATGGCGTCGATCTGTCGATCCATGCCGCGACCAAGTACATCGTCGGCCATTCCGACGCGATGCTGGGCGTCGTCACGGCCCGCACGCCGGAACTGTGGAACCGGCTGAAGCGCTATGCCGTGCAGTTGGGCACCTGCGCCGGCCCGGACGACATCTATCTGGGCCTGCGCGGCCTGCGGACCATGGGCACCCGGCTCAGGCAGCATCAGGCGACCGGCATCGAACTGGCCCAGTGGCTCCAGAACCGGCCGGAGGTGGCGCGCGTCCTTCACCCCGCCCTGCCCGACGATCCCGGCCATGCGCTCTGGCGGCGCGATTTCCTGGGCGCCAGCGGTCTGTTCGCGATGGAACTGAAGCCGGTGTCCAAACAGGCGATATCGGCCTTCCTGAACGGCATGGAACTGTTCGGCATGGGCTATAGCTGGGGCGGCTACGAGAGCCTGATCCTGCCGACCAATCCGGAAAAGCTGCGCACCGCCTCCACCTGGAACAGCCAGGGGCCGCTGATCCGGATTCATGCGGGGCTGGAGGACGTCGGCGACCTGATCGCCGATCTGGAACGTGGATTGACCAGACTGGGAGATGCGGCATGACCGGGACGACGCATGACGAGTTGCTGGCCCTGGTCAGCTTCAATGCCGACGGGCTGGTTCCGGCGATAGCGCAGCAGCACGATACCGGCGAAGTGCTGATGATGGCCTGGATGAACCGGGACGCCATCGATGAGACCCTGAACACCGGCAGGGTCTGCTACTACTCCCGCTCCCGCGCCGGGCTGTGGCGGAAGGGCGAGACATCGGGGCAGGTCCAGCACCTGAAGGAACTGCGCGTCGATTGCGACGGCGATACGCTGCTGCTGCTGGTCGATCAGACCGGCGTCGCCTGCCATACCGGACGGAGGAGCTGCTTCTACCGCGCCGCCAAAGACGGTACCATCGCCACCATCCTGGAAGTCGAAACCTCACCTGAGCGGCTTTATGGACCGGGCGGCCAGAGGTAAGACAAAATCTATCGGCAGGCAGATTTTAAGACTTTGGAAAGGGTAATCTTCGCGAATTTTTCCGAAAAATTTTGGAAGTCTCCTTTCCGTTGATCTAGATCAACGAAGACCCCAAAGCTCTGGGATAGAAACACTCTTGTCTCTAACCCTCCCTGTAATCGCCTTTGAGCCAGGGGTTCTTCAAGAACCTCTGGCTTTTTTTCTTTGCCAACGGCGATCATCATTGGTTGAGCATCAAGTAGAGACATACAGCGCAAAAAAGAGGTGACAGACTAGCTGTCACCCTGAGGCGAATGCGCGATGAGTAGAGGATGCGAACCAACCTCGTCCGCGATGGGCTCACGGCGGATCTGGTCATAACCCGGTCGCATGGTTAATTTAACCGGACCTTCCCCTCGCCGACACTGCGCACCCGGAACATCACAGGTTTGTCACATTCTCACCATTGAGGCTCCGGAATCCGCCTTGCGAATCAGCGGCCTCCAATGGCGACATGCGTCGGAGCGTTCAGCCTCACCTGCGGAGGTAGCGGAGCAGCGCTCCGATCAAAGCCAGCGGAACGACGACGACGGCTCCCACCAGGATGTAGGGCAGCGCCCAGTCCAGCGACCCCCTTAAAAAGCCCGAACACCGCCAGTATCGTATCCCAGGTATCGTTCAGTATGCCCATGGGATTGATATCGAAGAAGGATATGACCAACCCGACGATCAGTGAGAGAACGAGAATTCTGATGATCCAACTCATCGGGTCGAAACGCTCCATGTGATTTCCGGATTTCATGATCGCACCAGTGCGATGCACCGCTGTCAAATCGGTGTCCTTCCCGCGAAAAAAACCACCCGGGCACGGAATAACTGACGCTCATCCGGCTGTTTTAAAGGGGTAGCACTGTGGAAGCTATGGATAAGCCGGATTAAACGGCAATAGGAGGCGGCATGGTGGTGGGACACGAACATTGGGCGGTGGCAAATCTATTGATCGGCCGTTATGGCCGTCATGCGGCCATTCAGGCCGCCGCAAGGGCTGAAGACGCCGACGCCAAGGGCGACCGGGAAGGCCGGGAGATCTGGCAAAGCGTCCAAGGGGCCTTGCGCCGGAACTCGGCTTGCGTTGACCGGTACGAGTAGCTCAGCCGCCTGTCTCGTTGGCAATGCCGCTAATTCCGCCGATTTCAGTCGTCATCAAAGTACAATTCTGCCCGAATAAGCAGCATTATACTAAGTTTTATTACACATTTGCGGCTGATATCTGAACACGCATACCCTGTCCGATCCATTTTCGGCGCTGACCTTCAAGCGGAATGCACATTCGGGCTCGATCTTTTACTACACTTCCGCATACCTTGTACCTCAACGATGGTGATAATACCTAAAGGCATAGTGCGCCCTATCATGCCAAGCGTCTGCTCGACTCCCATTTTCGTAGACATTTTTCATCCCCAGAATCTGGGGATAACTCTGTGGATCGAGGTGCGCTGATCCAGCCAAACCCTGCCACTTGAACCCAATGCCTATTTTTTAGGCACGGCTTGACGCATGACGCTGTCAAGGAAAACTTTCGAGTTTCAGGTGGAACTTTACCAGTGCAAAATCAGTATTCGTGTGCCATAGACACACCATCTCCAGCATTACTTCCGCACTCGTAGAGTAGTTGCATCCGGCCGCATCAGCCGCGTCACTGACTACAAAACAGACAATAATCCGCGTGATGACAGCCACCGGCGCCACTCCGGATCGTCCAGATGACTACCCCGCCTTATCAATATCTTTCGATCTATTCTTAGCGCCGCTTGGGGCCGAATCGCTTGCGCGGCGCACCGCGGAACCCCTGCTTGGGTCGCGCATGCCCCGGATCGCGCTGGCGGCGTCCACGGGATGCCAGAAGCTCCCCTAAGCGGGCGGATAAGGCGGCCCGCCGCTGACCGACCGCGTCGCGATCGGGGAAGAGCGCCGGGAAGCGGCGCGATGCCCAGTAGTAGAGATCGCAGGCACGCGAGAGGTCTTCCAGCGACTGATCGTCCAGGCCCTCGGTCCGGGCCGGGACGACATGCCCGACCGGCATCTTCTCGCCCCGCTCGATCGCCTGAACGATCGACGTGAACAGGCGCGACTCCGCATCCTTCTCCAGATCGGCCGGAATGAACAGCAGGTTCAGCTTATCGGCGAATGCCAGCGAACGCTCGTCCAGCAATCCGGCAAGCCGGCGGAGCGGCGCCAGTTCCGACACCGCATAGGGCGACCCCGCGGTCCGCGCCGCCGCGAACCAGTCCAGCAGCAGCGCCAGTTCCGACGTGCCGCTATAGTCCGCAAGACGCGCCAGCATGCCCCGCGTCGGCCGGACCGTCAGGGGCACATGGGGTCCCAGGCGCAGATCCGGACGCTCCAGCAGGGTGCGGAGAGCCTGCGGCGTATTGCGGGCGATGACGCCGAACTCGCCCACCTCGAACTGGCCGAAGCGCCCTGCCCGCCCGGCGATCTGGCGGACCTCCCCCGCCGAGAGCGGCCGGACGGCCGACCCGTCGAACTTCTCCAGCGCCGTGAACAGCACGCGCCTGACCGGCAGGTTCAGCCCCATGCCGATCGCATCGGTCGCCACCACCACATCGACCTGTCCCGACAGGAACCGCTCCGCCTCGCGCCGCCTCACCTCCGGCGCCAGGGCGCCATAGAGCACGGCCGCCGTCAGGTCGCGGGCATGGACCGCGTCGCGGATGAGATGGACATCACGGCGGGAGAACGCGATCAGCGCGTCGCCGCGCTCGACATCGTCCCATTCCAGCCGCCGCTCGATCATGCGCAACGGCGTCTTGCGTTCGAGTTCCACGATTTCCAGCGGTCTCGCCCAGGTGAGCGGCGACGCGCTCGACCAGCGCGCGGGCTTCGGGTGCTCCCAGCAGATAGACGGTGCTGGCTGGAACCCCCATGAGCGCCGCCGTCCAGGCCCAGCCGCGATCCGGGTCGGCCAGCATCTGGATCTCGTCGATCACCGCGACATCGACCGGTCGATCGGGATCGAGCATTTCGATGGTCGAAGCCAGATGCCGGGCATCCCGGCACCCGGACCTCCTCCTCGCCGGTCAGCAGCGTCGTCGGCGTGCCGTCGCGGTTCAGCCGGTCCGAAACCTCCAGCGCCAGCAGCCGGAGCGGCGCCAGATAAAGCCCGGAACTGGCCTCCTTCAGCGCTTCCAGCGCCCGGTGGGTCTTGCCGGAGTTGGTCGGCCCCACCACCAGCACCAGCCGGCGCCCCATGCCGCGCGCCACCGGAAAAAGCCGCTCGAACCGGGAGAAATCGAAGTGCCGGTCGACATAGGCGCGGCCGCGCGCCTCCGCCCGTCTCGCGCCGCCAGATATCGTATTCGCGATCCCACCGGCGGAGGATTTCGTCGGCGTCCTGATGGTTGCGGCCGGCGCGGGTCAAGCCGTCCGCACAGGCTGTCGAAGGTCCAGCCGTCGTCGGGCGTTCCCGCCTCCGCCGTGTAATGCCAGAGCCGTTCGGCAAGACGCCCGGCATCCTCGTGCAGGCGTTCGGCCAGGATGCCGTCGGCGCTCAACCGGCTTTGCAGATCGGCGTCGTGCAGTCCGCTCAACTCGTCCACGTCGATCAGCCGGGATACCGCGAACCGGATCGGCTGCGCCATGCCGGTCCAGGGCAGCTCATCGGTCATGACCAGCCTGACGCGATCCCGCGCATCGCCCGGATGCAGCGAGACATGGGCGCCGTCGAGGACACGCCGTGACGCAGCCAGCAACTCGTTGCGCCGCAGCGCCCGGTCGAGTTGTCCCTGTATCTCGCGGACGACGGCTTCCCGCCGCTCGACCGGCACCAGCAGATCCCGTTTACCCCGAGGCAGAGGCAGGCCAAGAGGCGCCAGTCCCGCCTGCCCCGCCAGTTCGATCCGGGCAAGCCCGGCATCGGCCAAGGTCAGGCAGTCGGGGTGCTGACGGGCGATTTCATGGACGAGATCGGGGTCGGCTTCGGCGGGCGCATCAGGCGCCTCCGGATGGTCGGCCATTCAGGGGCTCCAGAGACTTCAGACTACGCCGAACATGCGTGCAGCCGGCCCGGAAGGGTCAACAAGACGACCAATACTCGTCTGTTCGAAGCGCATTACAAAACGTTCATATAAGAAAATATCAGCGCAGGTAAATTTGCACCTCATCAATTTGGCATCGCCATCATATGAGGATCAAAATACGCCAAGGACACGAAAACATTTTAGAAATGAAGACAATTATCCTCATACTTAGTATGACGAATTATTTGCTAAAAGCACTACTTCGTTATAGATACGATATATGAAGCCTTTAACTACCAATGTATATCCAAAAGTTTTATGGATGTTTTTTCGGTTTTGGATGCAAAGTTCCTTTGCGAAGTAGGGTTATTAGCCATATCAGAAGAATCGCGATATGGCAAAGAGGTCCGTCTAATGGTCGGCACTTGATACTGGCGCACGGCGAGATGCAGCGGTTGAACTTCCTGATGATTGATGAAGAGCACACGTCAGTCCCTTGCGGAGTTTCGCACCAGCTCTTAAGGGCCTCCTTCCACCAATCCTGGACGCTTTTTACAACCATCTCAGGAGTCCATCCTGAGATGATGAAATTCTTCTCCAGCGAAAGCCGGGTGGCCCATGCCAAGTCGGCTCAGTTCGATCACTGGATGAGGCTATTTTCAGGCCGTTTCGACGCTGACTATTTCGCCTCGGTCAAAAAGATCGGCTTGACCCACAGCCGCATCGGGTTGGAGCCGCGATGGTATATCGGCGGCTACTCCTTCATCCTCAACAATGCTGATGGAAGCGGCGACACGGCTGCACCGGAGCCGGATGCGTCCCAGAAGCCGCCCGGATCAAGCTGGCACTCCCTCCTCCGGGCCATCAATCAGGCGGTCATGCTGGACATGGATCTGGCGATCTCCGTCTACCTTGAAGAGAACAAGGCGACCTATGACCGGCAGATGGACAAACTCGCCGACGGCTTCCGCGGATCGGTCCTGACCATCGTCGAGAACGTCAACGGCAAGGCGGACGAACTTTCAGCGTGACCGCCGACACCATGTCCGCCGCGGCCGAGGAAACCAACCGGCAAGCGATCGCGGTTGCCGCCGCCGCCGAGCAGGCAAGCCAGAACGTCGAAACCGTCGCCTCCGCCGCCGAGGAACTTGCCACGTCGATCCGGGAAATCACCGTCCAGGTGACCAGATCGTCCGACCTTTCCAACCGCGCGGTAGCGGACGGCGCCCGGACGAACGAGTTGCTGGCGGCATTGTCCAACGCGGCGCAGAGCATCGGGGCTGTCGTCGGCCTGATCAACGACATCGCCAACCAGACGAACCTGCTGGCCCTGAACGCGACGATCGAAGCGGCCCGCGCCGGTGAGGCCGGCAAGGGCTTCGCCGTCGTCGCCAACGAGGTCAAGCAACTCGCCACCCAGACGGCACGCGCGACCGGCGACATCAAGGGTCAGGTCACGGAGATGCAGACCGTGACGGACGATGCGATCGGCGCCATCAAGAACGTCCTGTCCGGCGTTTCCGACATGAACGAGATCTGCACCCTGATCGCGGCCGCGGTGGAAGAACAGGCCGCGGCAACGCGGGAGATCGCCCGCAATGTCGATCAGGCCGCCGCCGGTACCCGGGAGGTCGCCTTGAACATCTCGGGTGTGACGGCGGCTTCGACGGAAACGGGCCAAGCGCTGGTCAAGGTTCAGGGTACGGCGCGAGGCGATCTGACCAGCCAGTCGGCGGCTCTCCAGCAGCGAGGTCGGCACTTTCCTGAACTCGATCAAGGCGAGGCTGATCGCAAGCTGACACGGTTCACCAATGCGTCGCCTCAGCCTTCGGCTGGCGCGACGCGGAGGATTTCACCGTCCGATTCGTCCGTCAGCAGGTAAAGGTCGCCCTCGTTTCCCTGAATGACCGCCCTGATCCGCTGGCCGAGATCGCCGAGCATCCGCTCCTCATGGACGACACGGGTGCCGTCCAGTTCCAGCCGCACGACGTTTTCGGTTACCAGCCCACCGTTGAACAGGCTTCCCTTCCACTCGGGAAAGGCCGAGCCGGTATAGAAGAGCATGCCGGACGCTCCGATCACCGGCGTCCATTGATACAGCGGGTCTTCCATGCCCTCGGCCTTCTGTTTGCCGGTGCCGACCGGCGTGCCATCGTAGTTGACGCCGTACGACACCACCGGCCAGCCATAGTTCTTGCCGGCTTGGGGTATGTTGATCTCATCACCGCCGCGCGGCCCATGCTCGCTGGTCCACAGCACGCCGGTTTCCGGATTGAGTGCGGCACCCTGGATGTTGCGGTGGCCGTATGACCAGATCTCGGGCAAAGCTCCGGCACGGTTGACGAAGGGATTGTCGTTCGGCACCGAACCGTCGGGACGAATCCGGATGACCTTGCCCAGATGGGAGTTGAGGTCCTGGGCCTGGGTGCGGAACTGTTCCTCCGACCGCTCGCCCAGACCGATGAACAGGTGGCCTTGGCCGGTCGAACACCAGCCTCGACCCGAAATGCTTGGTGCTCCGCACCTTGGGCTTCTGCGAGAAAATCACCCGGACATCGCTCAATGCGCCGCCATCGGCGCTTAGCACGCCGCGCGCCACGGCGGTCGAGTTGGCGCCGCCCTCTCCCGGTTCGGAATAGCTGATATAGACCAGCCGGTTCCGCTGGAACTCCGGGTCGAGCGCCACGTCGAGCAGACCGCCCTGCCCCCGGCTGTCCACCTTGGGCACTCCCTTGAGCGGTTCCGACAGCTTGCCGCCCGATGTCACGAAGCGGAGATTTCCCTGCTTCTCCGTCACCAGAAAGCCGCCATCGGGAAGGGCCGCCAATCCCCAGGGCTCCGTCAATCCATCGGCGAAAGTGGTGACGTGGACTTCCGCCTTCTCGGTATTGAACACCTCGTCGACCGCAAACGCGGGACCTGAAGCGGATCAGGGCGGTCATCGTAAGAACCGTGCCGATGATGGCGAAGGGCGTGTTGCGCATTGGGAGGCCTTCTCTTCGTCTCTTCCTCAGGCCACGGTAGTTATGGGCGAAACCGAATTGAACAACCAGCCAATCACTTCCACTTTTCGTCGATTGTCTCACTATTTGGATACATTGGTTTCTATTTGACACACTTGAAGGCTGTTTCTACGATGAATACTGGGGTGTGCGGCAACGGATCACCACGATGACGGGCGACCACGCGGGCGTGCTGGACCAGCCGGACACGCACCAGAGGGAGAAGAGCCAGGGAAGCGGCACGCAGACGCTGCTGCGCGGCCTTGCCCTGCTGGAATGCGTCGCCGAAGGAATTGGAGACGTCAAAGGCATCGCGGCCCGCCTGGGCACGCCGCGCAGCACGACCCACCGGATGCTCAACAGTCTGGTGGCGGAAAGGTATCTGCTTCATGTGCCCTACAAGGGCTATCTGCTCGGCCCCAAGCTGATCCACCTCGGCATGCGGGCGCTTGAGCAGCGGCCGCTGGTCGCCATGGCTCGCCCCCATATCGAGGCGCTGGCCCGGCGGACCGGCGACACGGTTCATCTGGGCGTTCTTGAGGACGCCGAAGTCTTCTATCTGGACAAGATTTCCGGTACGCGAGGCTGGAGATGCGCTCGCGCGTCGGGCTGCGGATGCCGATAGCCTCCACCGGCCTTGGCAAGGGGCTGATGCTCGGCCTGCCGCGCGACCAGTGGCATGGGCTTTACGAACGCGCCCGCGAGTTCAGCGCCAAATCACAGGATCGTCCGCCGCTGGCGCCCTGGCCGGAGTTCGAACGGCGGCTGGCGAGCTATGTCGAGCGGGACTGGTCGTTCGACCTGGAGGAAAACGAGATCGGCATCCGCTGCGTCGGCGCCCCCGTGCGCGATGTCCGCAATCAGGTGGTGGCGGCGATCAGCGTCGCCAGCGCCGTACCCTATATGCCGGATGACCGGATGGAGGAACTGGGGCCGATCGTCCGCGCCACCGCCGACGCGATTTCAAAGGAGTTGGGATGGAAACCGGAATGACGCCCGCCCTGATAGCGCTCGACTGGGGCACGTCCAGCCTGCGGGCCTATCTGATGGACGGCAACGGCCGGGTGATCGACCGGCGATCCAACGCGCACGGCATCCAGAACCTGCCGGTCCCCGGCATTGCCGGATTCGAGCGGGTCTTCGCCGAAATCTGCGCTGAGCTGGCTAGCCAGTCATCCCGGCTTGCCCGTCGTCGCCGGCGGCATGGTCGGCAGCGCCCAGGGCTGGGCGGAGGCTCCCTATGTCCCCTGCCCGGCGGACACCGCCACGCTGGCGAGCCGCGCCGTCACTGTGGAAACCGCTTCGGGCGTTCGCCTGCTGATAGCGCCCGGCGTGATCTTCGACCCGCCCGATGCCAACCCCGACGTGATGCGCGGCGAGGAAATCCAGATCGCCGGCGCGCTGGCGGACCACCCCGGTTTGGCCGCACGCGCCTGCGTGGCGCTGCCGGGCACCCATTCCAAATGGGTCCAGGTGAGCGACGGGCGGATCGCCCGCTTCGCCACCTATATGACCGGCGAGTTGTTCGCCGTCCTGTCCCGGCATTCGATCCTCGGCCGGCTGATGCCGGAGGATGAGGGCACGGACGCCGCAAGCCCGCGATGCCGCCTTCACCGATGGCGTCAATGCCGCGCGCAATGGCTCCGCCGGGGATCTGGCGCACCAGATCTTCGCGACCCGCACCCTGGGCCTGACCCGCCGCCTGCCGGCGGAGGCGTTGAAGGACTACCTGTCCGGCCTGCTGATCGGGAGCGAGCTGGTATCGGGTCTGGCGCTTATGCGGGATACCCTCGCATCCGATACGCCGCTGGTTCTGATCGGCGAAGACGCCCTGTGCGAGCGATATGTCCGGGCGCTGGATGTCCTGGGCGTCCGCGTCTCCGCCAAGCTTGAGAACACCGCCCCGCGCGGCCTCTTCCAGTTCGCCACTTGCCGCCGGGCTGGTCCCGCCCCTTCCCTCAGCCCGAGCGACCGCACCATGACCGATGCATCCCTGACCGCACGTCTCGACGCCGCTTTCGCCACCTTGCCGCTGGTCGCCATCCTGCGCGGCCTCGCCCCCACCGAAGCGGAGGCGACGGCGCGGGCGCTGTACGACAGGGGCTTCCGCCTGATCGAGGTGCCGCTCAATTCGCCTCAGCCCTTCGACAGCATCGCCGCCATCCGCAAGCTGCTGCCAGCGGACGCGCTGGTCGGCGCCGGCACGGTGATGACGGTGGAGCAGGTGTCCCGGCTGGCGGATATTGGCGCCGAACTGGTGGTGATGCCCCACGCCGATACCGAGATCATCCGCGCCACCAAGGCGCAGGGCATGGTCAGCCTGCCCGGCGTCACGACCCCGACCGAAGCGTTCGCCGCGCTGAAGGCCGGAGCCGACGCGCTGAAGCTTTTTCCGGCGGAACTGATCAGCCCGAAGATCGTGAAGGCGATGCGGGCGGTCCTGCCGCCCGACGTCCGGCTGCTGCCGGTCGGCGGCATCTCGCCGGACACCATGCAGGCATATCATGAGGCCGGCGTAGCCGGATTCGGCCTGGGATCGGCGCTCTACACGCCGGGAATGACCGTGGCGCAGGTCGCGGAAAGGGCGGACCAGTTCGTCGCGGCCTGGGGTAAGCTGAAGGTTTCGTAGCAGCTTGATCTTGGCACGATGGAGTGAGGATCGGCAGAAAGACACCCTAGGTGTTAATCAGCCTCAAGGCTACTGGCGGTCTTCAAAGCATCCGCGACCGTCATACCCTTGCGAAGGATGGTATCGACCATCCTGCCCTGGACAAGATCGATGCCATGCTTCTGAGCGAACAGCAGACCGGTGACGGTGCTGCATCGGCCGAGGATGAAGCGGCAATTCTCCTGCGCCTTGATCTTGGCGGCGAAAGCCTCCAATTCGTCTTCGCTCATGTCCGTCAGCTCATTGGTCCAGAACAGCTTGGCGTAATTGCACGCCATGTATTCCAGATCCATGTGGGCGACCCACATGGGCGTGATGCCGTCGATGCAGATCGAATAGCCGCGCGTCTTCGCGAATTCGACAACCTCGTGATAGGTGTCGATGTTCTCGACCAGATCGACCTTGTTGATTTCAAGGATGACGTTGCCCCGCAGTTCCATCGTCAAACGCTCATCGAACCTGACGAAGGCCGACGACATGATCGTGCTCAGGTTCAGGTTGAGCCCGATCTTGTGACCCCGGATGAAATCGATGCCATGGTTGAGCGCCTTCAGGACCGCATGGTCCAGGCTGGAGGTGAAATAGTTGAACAGCCACCGGTTCGCGGTCAGATCGAACTCAGGGCTCAAACGATCCTCAAGGGTTTTTACGGCAATATAGACTTCGAAATATTCGTGGATGTTTCCGGCCATCGGCTGGATATTGATGATTGGCTGGTTAAGCATGAATGGCGACAGATCGAAATTCCCGATCTGGCGCTCGATCTTGCGCCAGCTCTTCCAGGCTGATCGGCTCCTTGCTCGTTACCTTGACGCCATCGGCGATTCCGCCCTCGTCACCCAGCCTCTCGATGAACCGCATCACGTTCACGAAGTTGAGCGACAACTCCATGATCGAATAGAGCGAATTCTCCTTGTAAGGGTTAAGCTCCGTCATCTTCGTCCGCGCCAGCATCATCTTCTCGATCTTCTGGCACACTTCTGTGATGGTCGAAAACTTGATACCTTTGTAAAGGATAAGCACGTCCTCGTTCGACAGGTTGAAGATCTGAAGATAGGCGGAATTGTCGGAGATGGACTGTACCGCGCGCTTGATCTCCAGGATATCGCCGTAATTCTTATCCTGAAGCAGCGACAGGTGCAGATGGACAAGCCGCAGCCCCTGCAGTTCACGCTTGGCCGACTGTAGAAGCTTCAGCAGCCGCTCGTCATCGTATTGCGGCTTTTCCGGAACGGCGGCAGCCTTCTCCCCCGGTTTTACCCACAGCCGGTCGCGAACCGGACGATCCTGCCTTGGGCGGTTCATCATGGCTGCGCATTCCCCTGTGCAGTGCTGGACCAGACTGGACGTTCTTCCACCATGTTCCCACCCGATTGCCGCGTGAAGCGACTGGATCTTGATACAACCGGCGTGACCACGGACGCACCGGCCACGCCGTAGAGAGTAGCCAGAGAAAATTTATGAAAACTTTATATAGAAGAAGTGAAACGATTGGCCTGTGGCCCGATAAATCAGCATACTATCGCCTCCGTTCCATTGCCCCGTCGGGAGGAACGGAACAGGGTGAGGGGGGCGTGCACCTAGTGGAGGGTAACGAAACGGGCGACGGGATGTTGCTGATGCGCGCGGGGATCAGCGTCCCTGCATATATCCCCGCACCGTGCGCCATGCGCAGATCCCAGTGAACCATGCCGATGAAACAATCCACGGCACCATCAGGACCAGCGGATTGTCCGGCTGGCGCAGTACCAGCATCAGGCTGCTGACCATCCAGACCGCCGTCATCGCGATATTCATCGGCATCAGGTGCGGCACGCGGAAAGGATGGACGAACTTGGCGGTGGTGAAGGTCATCACCGCGAAGAAGGTGATCAGCGTGAAGGTGACTTCCGGTTCCAGATCCAGCACGAACAGGTACAGCGCCACCACGTTCCAGACGGCGGGAAATCCCACGAAGTAATTATCGTTGCTCTTCATGTTCACATTGCAGAAACAGTAAAGAGCCGACAGCAGAATGAAAGCCACCGCAACCAATTCCAGCGGTCCCGGCAGTGGGATAAACTTATAGATGAATATTGCCGGGTATGAATACGTATGTCAGGTAGTCGATGACAAGATCGAGCGTCGCCCCATCGAAGTTCGGCAGAACCGTCTTGACGGAAAACTTCCGTGCCAGCGTCCCATCGACCCCATCCACCAGCAGCGCCGCCCCCAGCCAGAGCAGGCAGCCCTTGGCATTGTTGTCCACAAGCGCCAGCAGGGCCATCAGTCCGAGCACCACACCGCTGGCCGTCACGGCATGGACCACCCAGGCGGCCGCCTTCTGGATCTGGGTATAGGGCTCGGTCAATTGGGTCATCCTGGAAGTCATCTCCGCCTACAATTCTCCGCCCCAGCCGGAAGCCTGGCGCTCTTCTTGTGTTTCAGCCTGATCTCTCAGGAGCCGTGGTCGAACTTGCGGGCTCATGGCCTTCAGGAACAGCGACATGGTCCAACGCGGAACATGCAGCATGGCCCTTATGTTCATCCATAACCCGAGAATTCAAAAATTGGCACGGCAAAGTCACTGATGCCCTTGCCTCGGGCGGCATCTTTCCGCAATGCCATTCGTCTGTTCCGCGTGGCACTCCATTAACGGCCTGCGGGGAGAAACTCAACAAGCGGGAAGGACAGGTCCGGAATGCGCTGACTTCTCCGGATCATCGTCTTCTGAACAGGCGTTGCAGCAGTCCCGATTGTTGCTGACGCTCGGCGTCCTTGTACTGCAGCCACTCATCGACCAGTTCCGCCGCCTGCCAATTGCCGAAATAGCGGACGCAATCCACGCCCGACATCAACCTGACCTTCTGTTCGCCGAGCCGTTCCAGACGATCGCGCAGTCTCTGCCGGTCGTCATCGGTCAGCACCGCCTGACCATAACGTGGACGCATCATGACCCCCATCAAGAGGACCAGAATGCCATCCCTCGCCATGATGTGATGTATCGCAAAGGTATTAGCGGGGCTACGATGCCACACCCTTAAGCCACACTGGCGGCGGCCAGACGCAGATCGGCAACAAGGCGGTATCAGCCGGCCATAGCCTAGGCTCGGCCTCCAGTGTGCATGGACATCGCAATGCCGGTCAGGTCGTCGCCGGCCGGTAGTTGGTCTTTGTCTCCGCGGCTCGTTGCATGGACCGTGTGGCCTCTTCGGGTCGATCAGCACGGTCGTCTTGAAGTTGGATACCCCGCCTTTGGACGCCACCATCAACAGGAAAGCAGTGCAACTTTCACTATCGGGGAACTCGGCGATGAGCACACCATCATACTCCCCATAGGCGTAGAAGAAGCCGTCCAGATGTCCGTCGAAGGACGACAAACTCTCGCGGATGAGAGCGGTCCGGTTCTCGGGCTGCTGAACCAGACCTTTGATGTTGTCGGTAGCGTATTTGAACTGAATCATGTAGTCGGGGCATGGAAGTATCCTCCCGATACCTTCCGATTGAATTCAGCATTTTACGCTGATCGAGTGGAAAATACGGCCTGCTTGGAGGGGTACCACGGGCACTACGATGAGGGGTGCTCTGCCTCTTCCTCGATATGACGGAACCCGTTTCAATCCCGAGCGTAAAGCCCGATAAGGTCGGCCTCTGCAAGAGCGCGTCCGCGCGCGAGGCGCTCGACCTCCGGGCAGCGGGCCTTCGGGCCCAGGCCAAGCGCCGGAACATCCAGGGCGTAGAGCCGGAAACAGTAGCGGTGAGAACCGTGCCCGCGTGGGGGGCACGGCCCGCCGTAGCCAGTCCTGCCGAAGTCGTTCACCGCCTCCCGCATGCCCGCACGCGTGCGTTCCGGCAGGTGGTGTACATCAGGCGGGATGTCGTAGACGGCCCAATGGTAGAAGGTTCCGGAAGGCGCATCCGGGTCGGAGCAGACTAGCGCCAGGCTGTGCGCTTCCGACGGAACACCCGTCCATTCCAGCGGCGGCATCTCGTTGTCACCGTCACAGGTAAAGCGGCTCGGGATCGGCGCCGCCATTCTCGAAGGCACGGCTTGCCAGATGCATGGCATCCTCCCCAAAACGCGTCAGTCATTCTCCTCCGGCCCTTGCGATTTAAGGCCGACGAAGCAATCCGCGCTGTCACCATTGCCGATTTACCCATCCATTGGTGACTATACTCGACCGTCCGGCAGCGTGCCTTTACCTAGGTTAATAAAAACCTGAGGCTTTTTCCGGGTTTCAGGGTGGTGAGCCTCAGGCATCCCCTCATTTTTGAGCATGGGCGGGCTGCATTCTGATGCCTGAAGTCTAAGTATTGCTCAACAGAGGCGACCTTGTAGAGCAATATGATCGACGGACAGAAGCGTAGCTTCTTGAAATTCCAGGATGTCAGGGGCTTTCTCGACAGTGTTCTTGATGAGGATATTCATACCAAGCGGGTTCATTCCCTGGCGAATGCCACCCTTGGGCTCAGGCATCCCCTCATTTTTGAGCATGGGAGGGGTGCATTCTGATGCCTGACGTCTAAGTATTGCTCAACAGAGGCGACCTTGTAGAGCAATATGATCGACGGACAGAAGCGCAGCTTCATGCAGTTTCAGGATGTCAGGGGCTTTCTCGACAGTGTTCTTGATGAGGATATTCATACCAAGCGGGTTGATTCCCTGGCGAATGCGACGCTTGGGGTGATGACCGGGGCCTCGCTGGGCGTCGCGATCATCGGCAAATCTTTGGCCCAGGCGCGCGGCCTTCTGCCCAAGCACGCCATCAAGCAGGTCGACCGGCTGCTGAGCAATCGCAAGCTCGAGGCCTGGGATCTCTTCGCCACTTGGGTTCCGGAACTGGTCGGGTCGCGCACCGACCTCATCGTGGCGATGGACTGGACCGACTTCGACGCCGACGGGCAGGCCACCCTGGCGCTCAAGCTGGTGACCCGGCACGGCCGGGCGACGCCGCTGGTCTGGCTCAGCGTGCTCAAGGACGAGTTGAAGGATGCCCGCAACGACTATGAGGATGCCTGCCTGCGTCGGTTGGCCGAGGTGCTGCCCGCCGGCGTCCGGGTCACCATCCTGGCCGACCGCGGCTTCGCCGACACCAAGCTGTTCGACTTCCTCGGCGAGCTGGGCTTCGACTACGTGATCCGGCTCAAGGGCAACACCCGGGTCGGCGCGGCCGACGGGACGGTGCGCCCGGCACAGGACTGGGTCGGCCAGGGTGGCCGGGCGCGCAAGCTGCGCGATGCCACGGTCACCGAGGCGCACTGCCCGGTCGGCGCGGCCGTGTGCGTGCACGCCAAGGGCATGAAGGAGCCCTGGTGCCTGGTGACCGGAAACCGCGCCGCGACCGCGCCGCAGATCATCAAGCTCTACTCGAAACGGTGGACGGTGGAGCCCAGCTTCCGGGACACCAAGGATCTGCGCTTCGGCATGGGCCTCGGCGCGGTCCGCATCGCAGACCCCCAGCGGCGCGACCGGCTGCTGCTGCTCAATGCGTTTGCCGTCGTTCTGCTCACCCTGCTCGGCGCCGCCGGCGAGAGCCTCGGCATGGACCGCCATCTCAAGTCCAACACCGTCAAGACCCGGTCTCATTCCCTGTTCCGCCAAGGCTGCATGCTCTACGACCTGACCCCCAACATGCCAGAGCACAGGCTCAGACCCCTCATCGAACGATACGCCGAGCTGCTACAACAATCACGAGTGTTCAACGATACCTTTGCAGTCGTGTAAAATGAGGGGATGCTTGAGGGCGCAGCCCCGGTCCCGGTGCCGCCGCCCATGCCGGCCGTGATGAACGCCATGTTGGCGCCCTGCAGGTGACGGACGATGTCGGGGACCTGCTCCTCGGCGGCGGCGCGGCCGACGTCGGGGCGTGCTCCGGCCCCCAACCCGTTGGTGACGGTCGTGCCGAGCTGGAGCCGCCGTTGGGCCAGGCTGCCCCGGAGCGCCTGGGCGTCGGTGTTCGCCACGACGAATTCCACGCCCTCCAGGTCCGCCCGGATCATGTTATTGACGGCATTGCCGCCCGCGCCGCCAACACCGAACACGACGATGTGCGGCTGTAGATCCGGCTCGACGCCGGGCAGGCTCAGCTTCATCATGCCAGAGACCGTCTCCTTTTCATGTCCTCTTCATGTCCTCGCACGCGCCGGTGCACCGGACACTGTTGCCACGGCCGGCGACAGCCGACCTGTTCCGGATGCGGGATCAGCGCGCCGCCTTGAGCCGCCACTCCTCAAGGGGAGTACTCCGCCGGGCGAATGGAACCCTAGTGGGAGCGGATCTTGGCTGTCAAGGACCCTGTTCCTCAGGATTGAGACATTGATAGGGCACGACGAGCCGATCATGGTTGCCTCGACCCTGCGGACGCCACTTTTACGATTTGTATACCCAATTCTCGGGTTTTTTGCGGGTGAGGCACGGCCTAGATCTGTCCATGGAGTCTTCGGGAGGCGGCTTGGAAGAAGCGCTGATCCTGCTGTATCTGCTGGTCGATGATGCCTACAGGGTGGTGACGTTCGGCGGTCGGCTGAGGCAACGCGGTCCAGAACGAAGCTGTCCGACGTCGAGGTGCTGACGATGGAGATCTTCGGTGAACAGCAGGGCCGTCATGACGACGCCTCGATCCACCGGTACTTCGACGGGCACTGGCGGCACTTCTTCCCGAAGCTCGGGTCCTACCAGGCCTTTGCCCGACAGTGCGCCGCCTTGTCCGTGATCAAGCAGCGGATCCTGGAGCACCTCTTTCCGGCCAGCGGCGACATTCACCTTCTCGACGGCTTCCCGATCCCGGTCTGTCGGACCTGCCGGGGCACACCGATGCCGGACCTTTCGGGGCGTGGCGGCTTGGGGCTACTGCGCGACCAAGCAGGAGTATTTCTACGGCCTGCGCGGCCATCTGGTCATCACTCTGGCGGGCACGGCGGTGGCCTTCACGGTGACGCGGCCAACGTCGACGAACGCGACGTGGTTCCCAACCTCTATGGCAAGATCCATGGCCTGCTGATCGGCGACAAGGGGTTCATTTCTGGGGACTTGAAGCTGGAGGCGGCGGCCCACGAGATCGACCTCCAGACGCCGCTGCGCAAGAACATGCCTGAGGACCGTGATCCCGGCGCCGTCGCCCGTCTGATGAGGATCAGGCGCGCCGTGGAAACCGCCATCGGCAAACTCTCGGAGATGTTCGCCGCCCAGACAACCAAGGCGCGGGACCTTCCAAGCTTCGTGAACCGAATGGCCAGAAAGCTCCTCGCCGACAACTTCTCTCTCATGGCTGCTCAATCATGAAGGCCCAGAAAACCCGAGAATCGGGTATATCCTTCCATAATAAATCCAAGTACCGATCCAGAAACTTTTCGACTTATCCACAGTATTGATTGCTTTTGATTCAAATATTTTAGGGTAGCGTACCGGTCGAATGGACGCTTCAACCTACCCATTAGATTGGTCAGGGATGGCCGGTGTCTGACTTGCTTTTTATGTCCCGCCGAGTGTGATTGACACCCTTCTGGTGCTGTGCTTGCCTCCATACTCCACGTCGAACGGAGGAACGGAGGAACACCAACCAATGGCAACTGGACCGAAGGACAGGCGAACCGACCCAGACCGGCCCCCCACTTCACAAAGACGTCCCACGGATCAAACCGGCACAAACACCCCGGATCAAGGCCAGGACAACCCCGAAAAAACCGAAACGACCACCAGCCCGGCAGCCGACCCACCCGCGAAGTCCGGTATTCCGGGGAGCACAACCCCACCCAACGAAGCTGGCCGTCAGCTAGGCGGGCCGCCGGAGCAGCCCGGTGCCGCCGATGAACCCACTAAGGATAAGGTGGTGCCGGAGCAACCCGGTGCCGTCGATTCGGTCGCGGCCAGTCCGTCGCCGCAGTCGGAGGCGACGCGACGCGATCCCGATAGCCCGGTGGTGCCGGTCGCGGCGGCCACCCCTACATCATCCGAAACGGAACGGATGGAGGGGACCGACCGCCCCTCGTCAACCGGGACTGCCACGACCAGCGACAAGCCCGCCACGGCATCAGCGGGCGGCACGCCGACCGGGGCGACCCCGATGGCAGTGAGCGACCCGACCGCGAAGACGACCGGAGCGACCCCGGCCAGACCGGTCGTCGCAGACGGCGGGACGAGCACCGTCAGGGCGGAGGCCACGCCCGGTGACCAGACAGTCGCCAAGGGGAATGGTTCCGGCCCGTCCGTCCCGAGTATGGATGGCCGTTCTGCGACGCCGGGGGCGGGCGGGCGGCTCCCCGACACCACCGCGACCGACGTTCAGTCAACTTCCCAAGCGACGGAGCCCGAGACCCTCTCCAGAACCATCCCAGCGGCCCCTCTGACCGCCGGCCCCCGCTCAGCCATCCCGAGCAGCGAAACAACAAAAAAAGGCGACGGAGCCACCATGGCATCGACCAACCCCGAGGCCACCACTGGCGTGAATGACCCCGGTACCCCGACCGGTGGCACACCCGGAGGTGTCACCACAGGTTCGAAGGGCAGCGGGAAAACCACTAACTGGGCACTGGGCGGCGTCGCCGCCGTGGCCCTGATCGCGGCCATCTGGGGTTGGAGCCGGGATACCAGCGATCCCCAGGTGGCGACGCTTCTAACCCGAGCCACCCAGGCCGAGCAGAAGGTTGCCGGGTTGACCAGCGAGCGGGACCGGTTGGCAACCGAGCAGCAGGGATTGAGCGGTCAGGTCAACACCCTGACGAGCGAGCGGGACCGGTTGGCAACCGAGCAGCAGGGATTGAGCGGTCAGGTCAACACCCTGACGAGCGAGCGGGACCGGTTGGCAACCGAGCAGCAGGGATTGAGCGGTCAGGTCAACACCCTGACGAGCGAGCGGCAGGTTCTGACCCAGCAGCAGGGTGACACCCAGCGGCAACTGACCGATCTGGAAACCGCCCGCCGCGACCTGCTCAACGAGCGGAACCAGTTGGTCAGCCAGATGGGGGTGGCGACTTCCCAGCGGGACCAGTTGCAGCAGCAGGCCCAGCAGATGACCGCTCAGTTGGAGAACCTCAACACCCGGATCGGCGACCGGCAGAAGCTGGAAGCGGACATCCGGCAGTTCACCGACAGTCAGCAGGCCCTGATCCAGCAGATCGCCAGCCTTGAGTCCAAGCGGAACGATCTTCAAACCCAGGTCCAGCCGCTGGAGCAGCGGGTCGCAACACTGCGGGGCGAGGCACAGCAGGTCGAGGGCCAGTTGAAGGAGGCCACCGCACAATTGGAGCAGGCCACCATACAGGCCAATGAGTTGCGAAACCAGCAGTCCGCGATGGCGTCGCAGAACGAGGAGATCGCCAAGGTGCTGGCTCAGCGGACTGCCGAAGTGGAGCAGGTCCAGAACCGACTGGCGGGTATTCGCGACAACGAGAGTCAGGTGATGGGCACCCTGTCGAGCCTCCAGCAGGAAGCCAAGGTGACAGCCGATCAGATCGCCGCCGGGGAACGGCGGTTGGCCGAGATCCAGGCGGTCGCCTCGGGCTCGACCGGTAACCTCGCCCGGTTGTCAGGCGAGGTGACGCAGCAGACCCAGGGCTTGGCCGGGCTGCGGCAACTCTTCGTCTCGACCTCGCAGGAGTTGCAGGGCGTTCAGCAGAAACGGGATGATCTTCAGAAGCAGATCGCCGAACTGGAGACCAGGGCGACGGGTCTTCAGCAGGAAACTTCGGCGAAGCAGCAGCAGGTTCAGCAGATCGAGCAGGAGATCGCTCAGTTGAACCAGCAGGTCGAGCAGCTTCGCAGCGGTCAGCAGGCGGCTCAGCAGCAGGTCGAGCAGTCCAAGCAGCAGACGGCGGAGGTCCAGAAGCAGGAGGAAGAAATTCTCCGGCGGATCGCCGAGGCGACCCAGCGGCTGTCGGACCGGAACAACGAATTGGCGAACCTGAACCAGCAGGCTCAGGCGTTCCAGCAGCAGTTGGCCGGCGATCAGCAGCGACTGGCCCAGGTCCAGAGCCAAGTCGCCCAGCAGACCGCAGCCTTGCGGCAGGCCGAACGGGAACTGGCCCAGTTGGAGACCCAGACCAAGCAGGCCCAGGCTCAGCAGGGACAGGTCGAGGCCCTCCGGTCGGAAATCGCCAAACTGACCCAGGAAGTGGGTCAGCTTCAGAATGTCCGGCAGGAGTTGCAGGAGGGCGGTGCCAGTCCGGCGGAGGCCCGGAACGTTCCGGGCCAGCCCAGCCGGGAGAGCCCGGTGGCGGCCTGCGGATCGAGGCCCTCCAGTCGGAAATCGCCAAACTGACCCAGGAAGTGGGTCGGCTTCAGAATGTCCGGCAGGAGTTGCAGGAGGGCGGTGCCAGTCCGACGGAGGCTCGGAACGTTCCGGCCCCGCCGGCCCAGCCGGGAGAGCCCAGTGGCGGCCTGCGGATCGACATCCCCAAGCCGGCTCAATAAACAATGTCATCAAAATAGCGGATCAGCAATTCCAGGTTGTGTATCTATAAGCGTATCCCATGGCCAGGGTGCGCCTTTCAGGAGCATGGCTTGTAGGCCATGTAGTAGCCGTGGAGACGAGGACCTTTGCGTCGCGGATTTGACCGTCTGTGGCGAACGGGCTCAACGGTGTCGGCAAAGATCTCGATCAAGCGACGCAGCAACTCCACAGGATTGGCGCGGGCCAGCAGACGAACCAGCGCGTCCTTCATCGCGCACAGCGCGTGGGTCATGTTGACCTGCTTGGGATGGGTATCGTCGCGGCGGCGATCGTCAACGATCTCCTGAGCGGTGGCCATCCCGGCCTCTCGACTTACCCAGGCCATTGATTCAGAATAGCGTCCAGGTCACCACCTCGGAGGTTCCATGTCCTCCCTCGTCCCTGAGCTTGCCGCAGTCCTGGGAACCGTCCGCCGGCCCGGCGACTTTTTCGCCTCGGGCACGGCTGAATTGCTGGCGCCCATGATGGAGGTGGATGGCGTCGGTCCCATCGCCCTGCCGCTGCTGCCGGTCCAGGCCGAGCAGCTCATCGCCGTGGCCGAGCGTGCGCCCTATGGGCGCGGCGAGGAGACCTTGGTCGATCCTGCGGTGCGGCGGGCCTGGCAGATCGACGCGGGGCGGGTCCATATCGGCGGCAGGCATTGGCCGCGAACGCTGGAGCGGATCGTCTCGCGCGCGGCCGAGGGGCTGGGAGTGGACGGGCCGGTCGAGGCGGAGCTTTACAAGCTGCTGATCTATGCCGAAGGCGACTTCTTCGTCCGTCATCGCGACACCGAGAAGGCCCCCGGCATGTTCGCCACGCTGGTGATCGTCCTGCCCTCGGTCCCGGCTTCGACCGGCGGTGAACTCATCGTGCGCCACAAGGGACGGGAGGTGCGGCTCGACCTGCGTCCGGAGGAGCCGTCGGAGGTGCGCTTCGCCGCCTTCTACGCCGACTGCGTTCATGAGTTGACCCCCGTCACCCAGGGCCACCGGCTGACGCTGATCTACAATCTCACGCGCCCAGGCCCGGTACCGTTGCCCGAACCGCCCGACTACGACCGCGAAACCGCTCGTGCGGCGGCCCTTCTCAAGGACTGGGCGGAGGCCGCCGGCGAACTCGAGGACGAGAACTGGCGGACGACATACTGGAGGACGACAGACTAGAGGACGACAGGCCCGAGAAGCTGATCTATCCGCTGGAACATGCCTATACTCCGGCCGAACTGGGGTTCGGGGCGCTGAAGGGCGCCGATGCCGCGGTGGCCGGGGTGCTCGCCGCCGCGGCGCGGCGGGCCGACTGCGCCCTGCATCTGGCGCTGGTGTCCATCGAGGAGAGCGGGATCGCCGAATACACCGGAGGCGGCGGATCGTACCGCTCGCGCTGGTCGGAGCCGGAACTGGAGGCGCTGGAGGTCACCGACCGCCGTGCGATCCTCACCGAATGGCGCCGGCCGGATGGGGGCTCCGCTTCGCTGGCGGATATCCCCTTCGGCGATGACGAGCTGTTGCCACCCGATGCCTTCGACGGGCTGGAGCCGGACGAGGAGCATTTCCACGAGGCCACCGGCAACGAGGGGGCATCCTTCGAGCGCACCTACCGTCGGGCGGCGCTGGTGCTGTGGCCGAACGCGCGTTTCATGGCGGTCCTGAATCAGGCCGGTCTGTCGGTTACCCTGCCATATCTGGAGGATCTGACAAGGCGCTGGGAGGATGCCGGCGGGGCGCAACCGTCCCCGCTGTGGGAACAGGGGCACGAACTGGCCGGCCACATCATCGGGAACTGGGCGGGGCGGTATGGCGGCCATGACGAAAGCCCCGGCTCCGCCGCCCGTTTGCTGACCGCGCTGACCCGGCTCGCCGACACGGAAAGCATCGCGGCTTTTCTGGCCCGCCTTGCCGAAGGCGGCGGGTTTGGCAAGGGCGACACCGGCGCCCTGGTCGAGGCGGCCGGCCTTCTGGCGCCTGAACAGGCCGCCACGCTGATCGAGCGCATCATCCGCGCAAAGGCGTCGTCATCGCTGGAGGCGTGCGCGGCACTGCTGGCCCGCGCCGCCCGGCCCGGCCGCTCAGCGGCCGTACCAGCCTTGCCGGAGCGGCCGAGGCTCTGCTCGCGGCACTTCCAGGCGATCCGGCCCAGACGGATTCACAACATCCCTGGTGGAACCGGCCTCGGCCCCCGTCGGCCGGCCTCGTGGCCGATGTCCTGATCGCGCTGGGAGGGGTCGACGAGGTCACTGGCGATGCGTGCGGCCGACCACATGCTGGCTTGGCCGAAGTCATACGATCTGGACATGGTGCTCATTCCCGCTGTCGTGGATCTCGTCGGCACGAGATCCGCCAAAAGCCAGCCGGCCATGGGCCTGCCGGCTGTGGAGCGGCTGCGCGCCGCCGCGTTGGCCCACCTGCGCACCCGTATCGCCGAACCGCTCGAGGCGCCGCAGGACTGGCGGCGGAACAGCCAGCTTCCCTGTTCGTGCCCCGACTGCCGCGACCTTGCCCGCTTCCTCGACGATCCCGCACAAAAAACGTGGACCTTGAAAGCGGCTGAGGCGCGGCGCGGACACGTCGAGGCCATGATCCGTCAGGCGGGCTGCGACCTTGACGTCGCCACCGACCGCACGGGCCGCCCCTACACCCTTGTCTGCACCAAGAACCAGGCGAGCTATGAGCGGCGGGTCAGACAGCGCCAGCGAGATCTGGAAACCGTGGCCCGGCTGGAAGTCTGAGTCGGCGACCTGCTCGATACGGACCGCCGCTCAAATCGTCCCGGGCGGAAGAGGTCAAATCTCAGTACAATTTCCCGCCCCCGCAACCAAATCAGCCCGCTAAATCAGCAACTTAGCGGGCTTCTCTATGTCCAACAGCGGGAAAGGAAAAAAGTGTGTCCACACTATGACCGGGATTAGCATGTCCGAGAGTGGTCATGAAATGGCGGTACATTGCGCCACTTGATGCGTTCAAGGTGCCCCGCCGCGTCCGGCAGACCGTGCCTCGGCGGCTACAAATAAGAAAGACCGTCTATGCTGCTCTAAGTGGTCCTGTATCGTTGTATACTGCTTATCAGTTGCTCCCTCGTCAATCACGCAGCGGGATAATAGGTGCCCGCATCCAAGAAGAAATCTTTCGTTATTATGCGGCAAGAAAATGCCTCACTCGTTTCTGCGCGTTTTCTAACCCGTGCAGGTCCCTTTCTCACCGAAAGAGCATCCTTCATTCTGTACGTGCTCTGTACGTGTCCTGTGCGAATTCGGTTCGGAAAGAGGCATGAAGTGCCGATCTAAAGAAGATCATGTAGCCATAATTATCTCCAAATTGAGTAGCGCAACTGTAATGCTAATCCACGTCCTCCATCAGTTCGGCCGGGAAACCACCTTCACCCAGGCTGGCGATGATCTGGTCGACGTGGGCCGGATTGCGCGTTTCCAGGATCACGTCGATGTCGGCCATCTTCACCGGCAAGTCGTAGAACAGGCGGTGGTGGAAAACTTCAACGATATCAGCGCCGGCCTCGCCGATCAGCCGTGTGACCCGGGCAAGGGCGCCGGGCGCATCGGTGATGGCGATGCGCAGCCGCACCAGCCGGCGGTTCCGTACCAGCCCACGCATCAGGATCGAGGCCAGCATCCGGGCGTCGATGTTGCCGCCGCAGATCACCACGCCGATTTGCCGACCGGCAAACCGCTCGGGATCGGCCAGCAGGGCCGCGACACCCGCCGCCCCGGCACCCTCCGCCGAGATCTTCTGTATGGTCAGCAGAGCGTCGACCGCACACTCCACGTGGTCCTCGGTGACCAGCACAATGTCGGACACCAGGTCGCGGATGATCGCCGAGGTCAGCTTTCCCGGCGCCTTGACCGCGATGCCCTCAGCGAGGGTCGGGCCGGAGCAGGTCACCGGTTCGCCCGCCAGATACTGCTTCATCGAGGGATAGGACGCGGCCTGGACGCCGATCACCTCGATGTCGGGTTTCAGCGCCTTGGCCGCGGTGGCGATGCCGGCGATCAGGCCGCCGCCGCCGATCGGGATCACCAGAAGGTCGAGGTCCGGTGCCGCTTCCAGCATTTCCAGCGCCACCGTACCCTGTCCGGCGATGATGAGTGGATCGTCGTAGGGATGGATCAGGGTCAGCCCGTCGCGCTCAACGAGTTCACGGGCCGCGGCCTCGGATTCGCTCAAGGTTTCGCCGTGCAGCAGCACACGGGCACCGAAGGACTCGGTGCGCTCCACTTTGTTGAAGGGGGTATGGACCGGCATCACGATGGTGGCCGGAATGCCCAGCCGACCGGAGTGGCAGGCGACGCCCTGGGCGTGGTTGCCCGCCGACATCGCGATCACCCCGACACGCGCCTGGTCCGGCGTCAGGTTCTTCAACTTATTGAGCGCGCCACGATCCTTGAACGAGCCGGTATATTGCAGGTTCTCCAGCTTCAGTCGAAGGTTGGTCCCGAGGCGCTCCGACAGGCGGGGGGCAGCGATCGTCGGGGTCAACAGGATCTGCCCGGCGAAGGTGACGGCGGCGGCGCGGATGTCGTCCAAGGTCACGCTCATGGTCGTCTCCTCCGCTCATGCCACCTTGTTGGATTGAACCGCCCGATAACCGACCGCGAGCAACAGGAACCAGACCGGTGCTACGTACAGCGCCACGCGGGTGCTGGGATCGATGGCGAGGAATAGCGCGATCATGAACCAGGAAGCCGAGGACGAACCAGTTGGCATAGGGCGCCCCCGGCATGCGGAAACTGCTCGCCTTGACCTGCCCGGCGGCAACCGACTGGCGGAACCTCAGGTGAGCGTAGACGATCATGCCCCAGGTCCACAGCGAACCAACCAGGGCCACGCTGGTCACCCAGACAAAAACCTGTTCCGGCACGAAGTAGTTCAACCCGACGCCGACCAGCATCAAGGCCGCCGAGGCGGTGATGCCGACGGACGGGACATGGCGCGCGTTGACCGTGCCGAAGGCGCGCGGTGCCTGCCCGAACTGCGCCAGGGTGTAGAGCATCCGCCCGGTGCTGAAGATGCCGCTGTTGCACGACGAGGCGGCGGCGGTGATGACGACGAAGTTGATGATGCCGGCGGCCCCGGGAATGCCGATCTTCTCGAACACCAGGACGAACGGGCTGACCCCCGGCGTGAACTCGGTCCAGGGCACCACCGACATGATGATGATCAGCGCACCGATGTAGAAGATCAGGATGCGGTAGACGACGCTGTTGATCGCGTGCGGCAGCGTCTTCTCCGGATTGGCGGCCTCGCCGGCGGTAACGCCGACCAGTTCGACGCCCTGATAGGCGAACATCACGATCTGCAGCGTCAGCACCACGCCGAGCACGCCGGTCGGGAAGAATCCCCCGCTGCCCCAGAGATTGGCGAAGCTCGCCGTCTGGCCGGCCTCGCCGATCCCGAACAGGATGACGACCAGACCGATGACCATCATCGCGATGATCGTCACAACCTTGATGATGGCGAACCAGAACTCGACCTCGCCGAAGACATGCACCGCGATCAGGTTCGACAGGTAGAGCAGGCCCAGCGCGGCCAGGGCCGGTATCCATTGCGGAAGATCGGGAAACCAGAAATGGAAATAAACGCCGACCGCGGTGATTTCCGCCATGCCCGTGACGATCCACATGAACCAGTACGACCAGCCGGTGAAGAAGCCGGCCCAGGGTCCGACGAATTCCTCGGCATAGGTGGCGAACGAACCGGCGACCGGCCGGTACATCAGCAACTCACCCAGCGCCCGCATGATGAAGAAGATCGCCAGTCCCCCCAGGGCATACGCCAGCACCAGGCCCGGCCCGGCCCGCGATATGGCGGTGGCCGAACCGAGGAACAGCCCGACGCCGATCGCTCCGCCGATGGCGATCATCTGAACATGCCGGTCCTTCAGACCACGGACGAGGTCATGCTGCTCGTGTTCCATTTCCTCGTCGAGCAGCCGTTTAACGTCAATGATCTTGGGCCATGACTCCTCCCTCTTGTTTTCCGCAGACGTTCCGCGGTTTTGAAGGCAATTCAGGACACTTGGCATCGACTGGCCGGGGTGGGATCGATCCCGCCGACGAAAAAGACCGGGGTCAGGACGGATGGTAGACGCGTCCGGGCCGGCTTCGGTAGGTCGGCAGGGAAAACCCGGTGACGATGCCAATAGCCCGAGCGCCGAATCCCACTCCAAACCCCACGACCTGTGCGATCCAGCCGGCTTCCGCCGTCTCGAGGGCGACATAGGTGATCGCGCCGGCCGCCGCCGCCGTCGCGTAGATTTCCCGCCGCAGGATCAGCGGAACCTCGGCGCACAGCACGTCGCGCAGGATGCCCCCGAAGGTCGCCGTCATCACGCCCATCAGAACGGCGACCAGGGCCGGCGCCCCCGCCGACAGCGTGACCTCAGCGCCGCCGACGCAGAACACCGCGAGGCCGACGGCGTCGGCCCATAACAGGGCCCGGAAACGCGATTCGAAGTGATGGGCGGTGAAGAATAAGACCGCCGCGACCGCGAAGCACAGCACAATGGTGGAGGGATCGTTGACCCAGGAGACCGCTCCGCGGTCGAGCAGGAGGTCGCGGAGCGTGCCGCCGCCAATCCCTGTGACGGTCGCGATCAGGCAGAAGCCGACAATGTCCATCTGCTTGCGTGACGCAGTCAGCGCACCGCTGGCGGCAAAGACGCCGACGCCGCAGAGATCGAGCCAATGGATGAAGCTCTCCACCGAACGCCTCCTCGCAGGACATCCATCAAAAAAGCCGGGTGTCAGGGCAGCCGGGCGATGATCTCGATTTCGACCCGCGCGTCGCGCGGCAGCCGTGCGACCTCGACCGTCGACCGCGCCGGCTTGTGGCCGGCGAAGCGGCGCTCATAGACCGCGTTCAGCCGGGCGAAGTCGTTCAGGTCCTGGACAAACACGGTGGCCTTGACGACCTGCGACAGCGACCCGCCGGCGGCTTTCAGGATCGCTTCGATGTTGTTGAAGACCTGTTCGGCCTGTGCCTCGATGTCGCCCTCCACCATGTCGCCCGCCGGCGTCATGGGCAACTGACCGGAGGCGTAGAGCCAGCCGTCGACTTGGACGGCCTGGGAATAGGGGCCGATGGCCCTGGGGGCATCGTCGGTTTGAACGGTGTTCATGCGTGCGCTCCCTTCAGTTTGGCCGCCTGTCTGGTCGGCCGCGTGCCGTAACGGTCGAGGGTCATCCCCTCCAGGTCGATCTCCGCCCGTCGGCCGGAAATGACATCGGCCATCACCCGGCCCGACCCCGCAGCCATGGTCCAGCCCAGCGTGCCGTGCCCGGTGTTGAGGTACAGGTTGGGGTAGGGCGTGCCGCCGAGGATCGGCGGGCCGTCCGGCGTCATCGGCCGCAGCCCGGTCCAGAATTCGGCGCGCGCCGGATCGCCGCCCTTACCGAACAGATCGCCGACAACGAAGGACAGAGTCCGGCGGCGGGCTTCGCGCAAGGTGAGGTTGTACCCCGCCAGCTCCGCCATGCCGCCGACCCGGATACGGTCGCCCAGCCGGGTGATCGCGACCTTGTAGGTCTCGTCCATGACCGTGGACTCCGGGGCCCCGGCGGGATCCGTGATCGGCACGGTGATCGAATAGCCCTTGACCGGGTAGACCGGTAACCGGAGGCCCAAGGGCTTGACCAGCACCGGCGAATAGCTGCCGAGCGCCACGATGTAGGCGTCGGCCTTCAACTCACCCGTGCCGGTCATCACGCCGGTGACACGGCCACCATCGGCGACGATCCGCTGGATTGTCGTGTTGTAGCGGAACCGGGCGCCCAATCCCTCGGCCATGGCCGCCAATGCCTGGGTGAACTTGAAGCAGTCGCCGGTCTCATCGCCCGGCAGGCGCAGGCCGCCGGCGATCTTGTCGCGGACCAGGGCCAGGGCTGGCTCGGCCCGGATGCAGCCGTCGCGGTCGAGCGTCTCGTACGCCACGCCGAAGTGATCGAGCACCGCCCGATCGGGACCGGTCGAATCGACCTGCTTCTGGGTGCGGAACAGTTGGAGCGTGCCCCGGGCCCGCTCGTCATAGGCGATGCCGGTGGTCGCCCGCAGTTCACGCAGCGCGTTGCGGCTGTACTCGGCCAGCCGAACCATGCGGCCCTTGTTGACCTCGTAGCGCTCCGCTGTGCAGTTGGCAATCAGCTGCAGGCCCCACTCGACCATGGCCGGGTCGGGCCGGGGCCAGATCACCAGCGGGCGGTTTTTCATGACCAGCCACTTGACCGCCTTCCAGACCAGCTTCGGCGCCGCCCAGGGCGACGAATAGCCGGGCGACACTTCGCCGGCATTGCCATAGCTGGTCTCCAGGCCCGGGCCATCGCGACGGTCCACGACGGTGACCTCATGGCCGGACTTTGCCAGATAATAGGCAGTGGAGACGCCGATGACGCCGCTGCCGAGAATGAGGACTTTCACGGATGACCCTCCCTGTTTATCGCCGGCGCCCTTGGGTGGGCGTCAGGCGCCGAGATAGTCGCGGAAATAGCGCCCGCCGAGACTGGTCAGGATCTCGTAGCCAATGGTCCCGGCCTCCTCGGCCAAGGCATCGACAGGATGCCGGTCGCCGATCAGCTCGACCAGTCCGCCGGGCTGAAGCTGGTCGTCCGGCACGTCGGACACATCAAGCGTGATGGTGTCCATCGACACGATGCCGACCAGCGCCAGGGGCGTGTCGCCAAAATAGGCAAGCGAGTGATTACTGAGGCCCCGCAGGAAGCCATCGGCATAACCGACCGACACGGTGGCGATGCGCCGGGCTGTCGGTGCCCGCCAGGTGGCGCCATAGCCGACGACCGCCCCGGCGTCGATGTCGCGCAGTTGGATCACCTTGCCCTGGAGTCGGATGACCTATCCAACCTGATCGGTCTCTGCTCTAGTCATCTCCAGTGGCCTGAACTAGCGGATCCGGCTTCCGCTCCATCGCCCTGACGAACTCGCCAGCGCCTGTACCCCACTTCGAGAATACGGCCATCGCCGTGGTGAACGGGATATTCACTGGATGGACCCGGTCACGCGGCAGGATGTAGATGCTGCCGGCCATCGGCGTCGGCGCGGACGGAACGAGTACCGTATAGGAGCCGTCGTCCAGCTCCTCCACGATCAGCGCCGGCACCAGTGCATCTTCGATCTCGACCAGCGCCGGTTCCAGGGTGCGCTCATCGCTATGGCCGGCCAGCCGTTTGGCGAGGCCGCGCACGAAGGTGTAGCCGGGAAGCTTTTCCAGCACCGCCAGCTCGAACGCGTTCTTGGCGCGCAGGCCAGGCCCGGTGCGTACCACCAGGCCGACAACGAAGCAGATCGCCACGAGCAGGAGGATAGCGACGATCTGGCGGAACTCGACGCCGGCCGGAACCTGTGCGGTCACCGGTTCCAGCAGCGCCAGCAGTGCCTTGACCGTCTTCGCCAGCAGCAGCACAGCGATGTAGACTGGCAGAATGATCAGCAGGCCACCGATGAGCGTGGTCTTGGTAAATTCCGCGAGCGTTTTCATAAAATGTCTCTCCTTCGCGACACGACGTTCCTGAGTTCAGGGTGCTAATGGAGAAGCCAAGGGACGCGACTATTGGACCGATGTATGATAGAAGATTAGGTCTTTCTTTAACTATTCTTGTTTCAGCGATGGCTGGCACCGCCCATCAGTCGGTTCCGACTATGATTTCGCGATGTTTCGGTACAAAAGGGTGCTTGGCCTCCCCGCCCGGACTCTGCCGACACGGAAGAAGACCAAGGTCGCCTGCAAGGTCATCAACATCGTGACTGCCCTCGGCATGCCGGTCTCCCGCCGGATCGCCTGACCGCCGCGGGAAAGGGCGAAATCCACCCACACGAAAATTTCTGCACCAAAGTTCCGGACATGCGGTTGAACTTTCTGAGCTAACTGCGATAAGCGCCGTAAAGCCTACAGACGATGCCCACATGTCCGGATACGATTACTTCTTCAAGCTGGTCCGGAAGGACTATTTGGAACGGGTCGCGGCAGCTTCCGCACGTTGAGCCGCCTGTTCCGCACGCGAGGCGGCACTTGTTGCCCGGTCGGATGCGGCTGTCGCACGATCGGCGGCAGTAGTGGTCTGCTGCATGGCAGCGCGCATGGCGGCGGTATCTTGCTGGCTCATCTGGGGCTCCTCTTTGTCTGGCGCAGCCAGCCAGGAGAGCAACAATAATAAGACTGGAAGGAATTAGTGCGCGTTTCAGGGCAAGCATCACATTCGCTCCCTAATTTTTTATTTTATGAGGAGATTGATTATCGCTAATCTCAAGGCATAAGGTCAAAGGCGCACACAGGTAGGGCCATGAGGCTTTAGACCATGACATGAACTACGGCGGCCTCAAGACGACGGAAAAAGGGCCGCATGATCGAGGCGCCACATGGCGAAGATATCTCCGACTTCCTGGTTGGTGTCCTCGTCCACCGCGTCGATGTACAGGACGTCGACAGCGCCGGAGATCTGCTGAAGCGGATCAGGGGTCTATACTGCTGGCTCAAGGCGATCTTGACCGACAGCATCTGCAACCGGTACCGGTCCTGCTCGCCTGCCTGCTTGAACCGACGCTGATCATCGTCCGCCGGACCGCCGTCATCTCAGGCTTCGTCGTCGTGCCGCACCGGTGGGTGGTGGCAAGAGCGCTCGGCCCGATGACGGCGACAGCCCAAGGACCGCGAGCAACTCCGGAAGTCCTCGCGGTGATAGTCACCCTCGCGGTCATCGGCATCATGCTGCACCGCTTCGTTCACCAAAACCGAAAGCGCTTGCCTCCTCCCTGAATGTTGAAACGGCCAGTTGGAAACGGGTTGCCATAGATCATCATACAACCCAAAGGAAAGCTGGATGCCTGAGGTTTGGCAGTCCAACAGCGTGGCCAAACGAGCAGCGGAAACCGGATACGGCCTCTAATTTCCCCTCATAGCGCCTGACGTAATTGATCTAAAATGAACCAAGAATTTATGAGCCGATGATACTATGTCCGCTCTGCATAATTAACTAGGCCATTTAGGCATTAAGGTTTATAAAAGATCGCGTGGTCATCGTGCGCACCAAGGCGAGGCGATATGAAACTGCTCCTTCAGAAAAGAACTGAAATCTAAAAAGAAACGGCGGAGGCACCAAAATGCAAGGTGATAATCTGGGTAGATCTGTCCTTTTTCATCTTGCATCAGGTATCATGTTCTGCATGGCAGCCACTGTTTCTACGGCTAGCCTCGCGCTGGATGATGAGCGCCCCGTCTGCACTGAATCATGTCTGGACGTTGTGCGGCCGGACCGGGACATACGCCAAACGGCGCAAGCTCGCGGCATTGCGGCAGCGCAACTAAACCGAGACAAGGAGTGCCTTGCGCTGGTCGGCTTTGCAGAGGCTCGCGGGAACGGCAGCCAGGCCATGGAAGCCGTCATGTGGGTCGTGCAAAACCGGCATGTCGGCTCCAAGGGCAAGACGGACGTGTGCGATGTGATCGCCCAGCGCGGTGCGTTCGAGGGTGTCACCAAGCCCCGGTTCCAGTCACAGCTTGTCGCTATCCGGCGGGGGCAACAACTGCCGCAGGTTCAAACCCGCGATGTGGTTGAACGGCGAGCGCTTCGCGAAGCCCGTCAACTCGCCGCTGCGATCGTCTCCAGAGAGCGCACTCATGATCTGACCCGGGGCGCTACTCACTTTTATGCGCCGATCGCGCAACGCCAACTTAACCGTCAGACCCCGAGGTGGACCAAGGAGTATGTCCAAACTGCATCAATCGGAGGGCACACGTTCTTTCGGGAAGACTGATCGTGTAGCGCGACAATCTGGATGAGAAGCCGCGTTGGGGACTGGATGAGTTCCGAGGGACGCATGGGGATCCTCCTTGGGTGTCGGGTTACTTACCCAGGGAATTCCGCCCGCGGCTCTAAGAGCCTATCCCAGTAGCAGTTATATTTTCGGAAAATCTTGGAAAATCAATGCTCTCCCAGTGTCGCTCCGACCTACAGGGATAGGCTCTAACCCGACCACGGCGTAGATCCTGGCGAACTGTCGGTGCTTCACCATTGCGACGTTCGGGCTTGCGGTAATCCCGCGCACACTGTTTCCGGCACCCGCCGAGACAATTGGCAGGACGCCGTTGACAAGGGGCGCTCTGTTGTCTCAATGCCGGGCGAGCGAAATTACGGTGCGAGACTGATGGAACAACAGGTTCTGGCGATCCGGCATTCATCGGCCAGGACTTCCGATCTCATGCACCTGTACGGCGTGACCGACAATGCGATCCGGCGCATTGTGCGCGGCATCGGCTGGAAGCATCTGCCTGACAGCGTCCCTCAGCCGGCTAGATAGACGAGATCGCTGCGACCGATCAAGGCCCGCTGACCCACAGCGGGCTTTTTTATGCCTACTACTTTCCCCTGGATTGATCGTGACCGATGCAATCGCCAAGGTCCGCGAACTGGCCGCACAGCCCTGCCAGGACGCTCAGAACGAAACGCCCGGAGGATGAAACAATGAATGAGACCGATCTCACTACCGACGAAGCCTTTCTGCTTCATCGGTTGTCCACCGATGACGGCCAATACGGCGAATGTTGCGGCAATGCTCTAGACTCCCTGATGGATCGAGGTCTGGTTGAGTGGAAGCGGCGCGACCCGAGAGGAAATGACTATGGATGGGTCGGCCTGACGCAGGAGGGAATCAATCTCGCCAGATTGATCAAGCCGGCCTGAGTTCCCGTAAACCGCCCTTAGTACTACAGCCGGGACTTTCGAGAAGGCCAACGATGTCAAGGACTTACACGAACAGACAGAACCACGGCGATTCCGCTAACTCGTTGATTTGACGTGGAAATATCGGCTCTGACCGAAAAGTCCCGGCTGTAGTATTAGATCCTATCCCAGTAGATCGGTGGATCGTTAGAAGGGCATTGATTTACCAGACTTTTCTAAGCTGAAGTGGTCCTACTGGGATAGGCTCTTAGCGTTGTTTGCCTGACACCCGACGCGCTGCCCTCTTTCGGGTGCCCGTATGACGCACCGGCGAGGCTGGCAGCGGTGCCCGCCGTCCAAACGGCTGGCTCGAACACACGAGAGCGAACCACGCCGGTGATGCTGAAAAGGGAGAGATCGATATGACAAGGTCTCCGATGAACCAGAGCCGGGACCATGCTCCAACTCCCGCCAGCGTGTTGCACGGATATAGTAGAAGCAAATCAATCACTTAAGATGAGAGCTAGTAACAGGGGCAAAAACCCGGGCACCCTCAAGCGGTTGACAGCGCTTCGAAATTCGAGGCAGGTTGTGCGCTCTCTTGCCGGTTGTGAGAAGTATAGATGTTGGCAAGCGACTGACCCCGAAATAAAAGCAAGAACTGGATCGGAACTTTGTCTTTCCTAATCTACACAACCGACTACGATGCTAGCACAACCCCACCGTGCTAAGAGCCTATCCCTGTAGGTCGGAGCGACACTGGGAGAGCATTGATTTTCCGAGATTTTCCGAAAATATAACTGCTACTGGGATAGGCTCTAACACCCCCTCAGGGGGCCGACGGCTGCCATGAGGGGCATCGCCCGTCCAGGTGTATTCGACCGGGTGTTGGGATCCGGTAAGCATCAGGGTCCTGTCGAGGCGGCCTTATGACAGTTCCCAGCGGGGGCAGACTACAGGTTAGCCTGATGGCGGCGTCGGCCTCTGGTAGGATCGCTATGGCGGTGGCCAAACCGACCCGCAAGGCCAAGCGGGCATCCAGGAAGCGTTCATGGGTCTCGCGGGGGAGTTTCAGGGCATTCATGGCGAATTCCGCATCGACCCCCCAGGCGGCGAGTTGTCGGGCCGTTTCGGCGTTCTCGCGGTTGAGGAAGACCCGCGTCCGCCGGGTATCTGAACCGTCGAGCATGGTCTGGGCGTGGACCATCACCTCGGCGGTCGGGTGGATGATGCGGTTGACCGCTCCGGCGAGCATGACGGCACACGCACTGAAGCAACTACCGCCGTCCGGGACATACGCCGTGACCCCCCGGCGGCGGAACTCCTTGGCGATCCGGTCCGCCGGATCCGACATGCCGCCGGGGCTGTCGAGGACCACCAGCCTAATGCTGGGCGGCATGGTCTTGACGATCATCTCCAAGTCATCGACGATGGACCCGTAGATCACCAACCGGGTCGCCGTGATGCTGACGCTCGGCGGCGGCAGCGGCCACATGACGGCGGAGCGGGACGAGACGCATCCCGCCAGACATGCCGCTGCGAGGGTCAGGACACCAAGGCGGTGGGGCGACGCTCGCGGCATGACGGGACAATCCTCCAAAACCATTTTTAAGGATTTTTTAAGGATCATACGACAGCGGCAGCGGCGTCAAGATCCGTGCTGCCTTCCTGGCTGGCCGGGAAGGTTGCTGGAGCAGAGGGCATACCGCCTCAGGGCAGGGGATAATAGGACCATCGACCAAGTTATCGAGGACGACAGGGCCGACCCGGCCCCCGATCCGCCGCCGGCCGCCCCAGACCCTGTGCCAACGGCCCCCAACCCCGCCGACGGAGCGGTTCGCTTTTCGGCCGGGACCTATTTCTCGTGCGGCGGCACCGGCCGAGCGTACTAGGCCTGAACTAACGAAACGCCCAAATTTTACCTATAGGGTTAAAATCGATATCCAAAGGAATGCAAAGCGAAAAGAAACTCACTCAGCACTTGACGGAGACACCATCATGTGAGGCTCTTATACATTTCACCTAAACAAGACCGCTATGCAAAATCATTCGCAGACTAATATGCTGTTTTAGTTAGATGTCCTCTGTGACAATCTTGTTCATCCGCGCAACACGCCGGCAGCGGTGGTCAAGTCCTCGTGGCGGAACATCACAAGGACATGGCGATCATTCTTCCTGACCTACCGATACCACGAACTCGAAGGGCGAGCCCCAGCCGCCGGCGATGATGCGATTTTCACCGACATGCAGCGAGACCGCGTCCCTCATGAAATGGTGGCCGATCCCTTGCCCGTTCACGATCGTCCCCAGCATGCTCCCGAGATCGGAGACAAGGACCTGGTCGCCGCGGCGCACGATCATGAAATGGTCGCGTGAAAGGCAAAACGGTCTCTCGTCCTCGAGCAGGAGATCGGGATGCCGGGGCGGCGACGCTTCACCCCCAACCGGCATCCGGCCGATGACAAATGGCAGATGGTTGATGCGAAGGGGCTCCGCGCCCATCCGATCGCGCAGTGCGTCGGTCTGGGCGGAGATCGAGATTGAGGCGGTCGTGGCGATGACCGCCCCTGAGGCCGTTCCATTCAAAGCATCCCCGGGGCGATCATCTGCCAGAGGCAGCAGGTCCCCGGCAACCTTGTCCTCAATCCTTTTCAGCCTGACGCTGAGGCGCAGCATCAGGGCGCGCGCCAGCGTGGGATCGCCGCTCACCCGGTCGAGGAACTGCCGTGCGGTAATGACTTCGACGACGCCGTCCGTGGCGGCGCGCGCCGTCGCGCTACGGTTGCGGTTCTCGATGACGCCCATCTCGCCAAGCCATTCGCCTTCCCGGACGTGCCCCAGCAGCACGGAGGCCGAGCCAACCTCCCGCAGCACTTCTACCTCTCCGCGGCTGACCCGGAATACACGGTCGCTCACGTCGTCCTGTCGAAAGAGGACATCGCCTTTCCTGAACTCGTATTGCTGTGTCATGGCCGGGCCTCGTGGGTGGCGGATGCACCAAAGCTAGATGTTTAGTCCCGGCATTTGGTGAAGCGGATTGAGATTGAACCGTTCAGGGTTTTAGTGGATCTGTCCAATCACCTAGTCTAATGGTTATAGATAATTTTCTCTAGTGGCAATAAAACCTGTCTCTGCAAGCACCGATGCTATCGGCCTTCATGTGAGGGCATCCAACGGTTAGGCAATGGTCATGTCTTACGATGCTGAGGAAACGACCCCGCCGCTTCTCATTCAGGATGCCCTTCAACGTGTCCTCGCCAGCCGGGATTTTGTGAACTCCGAAAGGAAGCGGCGCTTTCTGAAGTTCGTCGTCCAGGAGACCCTTGCCGGGCGCGCGGGCCGGATCAAAGCCTACGCCATCGCCCTTGACGTCTTCGACCGCGGTCCAAGCTTCGATCCCGTAGCCGACCCAGTGGTCCGGATTGAAGCGGGTCGGCTCCGCCGCTGCCTGGAGCACTACTACCTGGGCGAGGGAGCCGCGGACCGGATCCGGATCACCATTCCAAAGGGCGGCTACGTGCCGCAGTTCATCGTGATGGACGGAGATGGACGCTCCGTTCCTGAAGCTCTGCGTGATGCCGACCAGCCGAATGCGGGACAACTGGCCGAAATCATTCCAGCAAAAGTGGCTGCCGATCCGGCTCTTGCGGTGGCGGGTTCTTCGAGTCCGCCCTTGGCGCCGTCACGTTTGGGCCTTCTGAAGCGACGGCGCTGGTTGGCGAGCATCCTTTCACTGTTACTTGTGCTGAGCATTGTATTCTGGGGCGCGACACTCGTACTCCAGCCGCGGATTTTGGCGGACGGGCGGAGAACCGCCGGACCTGGCCCATCGCTGATGGTTCCGCCGTTTGCCAACGACAGCGGCGATCCGGCGCTGAACAGCTTTGCCAAAGGCATCACCGAGAACGTGATCGGCGGGCTGATCGGTTTCGAGAACGTGCTTGTCTTCGGCGTTGACCCCAGATCCCGTTACGACACCGAGACGGCCCTCCGCGCCGCCGCTCCGGGCGTCCACATTGGCTATGTGCTGAAGGGCCGCATCAGCAGAGCCGGAAACCAGATCCAGATCACCGTGGCACTGCTGCAAGCCGCGGACAATCAGTTTCTCTGGTCCGGCCGCTTCTGCCGGGAGTTCAGTCCCAACAATATGATCGAGGTGCCGCATGACATCGCCCTGCAGGTTGCTGGCGTTCTGGCGCAACCACATGGCGTAATCGACGAGGAACTTCGGAACACCGCCGGGATCCGGTCAAGATCGTTGGCGCACCAGAATGTTTGTCTTTGATGAACAAGGAAGATGCATCAATCGAGGCTGGGTGTGGCGCAGGGACGACGCATGAAACGGCCCGTCAGAACGTTAGATCCTGTAAGCCCATTTCATGATACCGTTGGTGAAATCGACGATCGGGACCGAGGTACTCGGAACCTGGCCCAGAATGTGGCCAGAAACAGAATTTTTCACCCGCCGAGGCCAACTGGAGCCTCATTTCAGAATTCGCCAACAGCATCATTTCATGCCTTGCCCCTGGATCGCGGCTCAATCGGTTGCTCCTTCTTCCATGGCGGCATCGGCACACCGCTCGCATTCATCGGCGAGATGGCGGAACATCCTGGCCAGTGCCTTGGCCCCGTCGTAATGAGTGCACCCAGCAATCGCGAGGCCCAGCATGGTTTCCAGAACGTGGATCTCCTGGTGCCCATCCTCGGTCAGCTTGGCTATGGTGTCGATCAGCGTGTCCTCGATAGCTTCAACTTGCTTTTGCGTCTTCATGGCTGCTCCCTTCCGTCTGCCAGCCATAACGGGCTTATCCGAGAATCATTGCAGACCATCAAGGTCGCGGGTTCGGCCAGCTCCTCACTGGGTAGGCTCTGGTAAAGTGAGACTAAATCTTTCATGCGTCGCCCCTGGCTACCACACCGACCTGCCGTGCGCTTCCAGGGTCTCGGCGAGACGACGCACGACCGGGCGATCGACGCGGGTGTAACTGATGAAGATGTCAGCCATTATTATAGTCACCGGGTTCCACTAGCCGATATCAGCATCGGACGGAAAAGCTTTATCGGCAAGGCCGCTGACGGCATTCAATGATCAGATCTTGGTTGAAGAAATTTTCTTGTATACTACTATCAGAAGCCGTCCCGGAATCGGTCGTCTGTGCGCATTTTGCACGCCCGTCCCGAAGTGGCGGATTTGCTGGCCCATGACCCGTGCAAAACTCAATCGCTAAATCAAATTGGTGTGTTAGAATACGTGACGGGTTTTAAACGGGTTGTGGAGCGATCAATGTTCCTGATCCGCTCAACTATCTCCCAGCTTGTCGAACGGACCAGTGCGGCGGTGTCTCTGGCCGAGGCGGCAGAACTGAGACGTATAGGGTTGGGCGGAGTGCATCATCGCCGCGATGCGTACTCCGACTTCCGCTTGCGGGCGCCGCCGAGGCGGGTTGCCTGTGGCGGTGGTCCATACAGCAGTTCGCAGTAATCGACCGCGAGGCTGGTTGGAAGTCCCTGGCGTTCCAGGGATCGAGGCGTGATCCGGCCCGCATTGCCGAGATTGCGGTTTGCGATCCGTACGCGACGTTCGGCGATCTGGCAGCGTTCATAGCTGCCGAAGCCGTGCTTAAGTTCGAAGGAGGCGATTGACAGCGTATTCGACACGTTTAAACGGTCCCTCTGGCGATCTACCCACACCTTATTATACCGAGCCCGGTGGCAGGTTGCCATAACCGGCCGCCTTTCTCGTTTTGGATCAATAGTTTCATGGCTTTGGCGAGAGGGTTTCACGAGGTAATGACCTATTTTAGGTAAATGCTAGGTACCCGCCGGATTGGATCGGCAGCCTGTACATCTCAGAAGCAGCATCCTTGTTGACGTGCAAGTGGGCGGACAGAGCGACTCGGTTCTTGATGCTCTCGAAGTCAGCGCCTGACGGCCACGAACAGACACCGAGTGCCGCCCGATAGGGGTGGAGAGCTTTTTTCAGTTCAGACCAGGGCCCGTCATCCGTTTCCCGATCAACTCGTTCAGCGGTTTCGACCGTGCAGGGACAATGTCGCTTCCGATAAGCCCCTGTCACTGGTGGATCAAGCTGAAGCCAAGAGCGGCTAGAGCGGTATCAGAAAGGCGCTTGATCATCATCCTCGTCTTCGTCGGCAAGTCCCAAGGGGGCTATAGAGCCGAAGAATGGCGACTGTGAAAGGACGAGAAGGAGGGCAACGGAAAAAAGGACAATCTCAGCGCCGACAACGATCACGGCAGCGGCAACTTGCTGGACGTCGCTGAGGTCGAGGAGCCACGCAGCGGCGGCAACGAGGGCTGCCGGCAGGACAAGAGCGGCGATGAAGATGACGAACAGCGGCAGACAACCGCTGAGAAGCGCAGGGACGAGCACCGCAGGAGAATTTAGGTCGCGTCGACTGGGAGGTGGGAGAGGGGCCGTCATGCCGAGGGTGCCATTCGCTTTGGTCCTGCAAGTTTCCGATACCTATTTGCCGACCGTCCACCACCTGATCAACGGCAATTATCCGGGGCTGGATCTCCGGCCGAGAATGGATGGCGCCTACATTTCTCTACTCAGACCTTCTTAACCGACATGCGTGATAATCGAGGGAGTCTCAATACAACCAAGCAGTGCCCATGCGCGTCACAGATCTATTTGCGTTCACTGCTGCCTTTGTCGCCATAATCTTATTGGCGTGTAGCTTCACACCTGCGCTTAATAATCCCGCCGCGCCACAAACGATTCCCAGCACCGACTGAGGTGGCTCCGTTCGTCTGAATAGCCTTGTCACGGGAACGAGGCAGGCTTGCAGAGGCCCTGAGTTTCGAACGGCCCTCACGCAGCAGCGGCCGCAGCATTCCGGTGGACGGTAACCAAAGTTCACACAGCACTTGGTTTGTCAGCGCCGCGCGGTTTTCACGTCCGGTGGCAGGCGTGCCGTCAGCCACTCCAGAGCGCCCTTGGTGTTTGCCCAGGCGGCGGCATAGCGGCGAGCGTACTCCTGGGCCTCGTCTTCTCCTCCCATCGTGATGTATGGGACCGGCTTCCGCGGCAACTTCTTCCGGCCCAGAAGGTAAGACGCGACATGACTGTTCGTTGTCGTAGCTTTTTCGAGCAGGGATCGAGCCTCCACGCTGTCGCCGTCCCGGCGATAAGCGATCAGCGCCCAAGTGTAGCTCCATTCCGCTGTGCTCTCCTGTCCATAGGCGTTGAGCAGCGCCGTCAGGTCCGCGTCCCGATCCAGGGCAAGCAGACAGCCCGCGAGAAGATAGCGGTTGCCCTGGTTGTCGTTCGGGTTGAGGCGCAGGAGTTCCCGATAGTGCTCAATGGCTTCGTCGTGGCGCCCGACATCCCAGAGCGCCTGGGCCAATCCGCCGCGGGCACGCATGTAGGGACGGGTTTCCAGCAGGCCCCAGAAATGGCCGACATCGTCTTGGAATGCCGCCGGACCTATCGCTTTCTCACCGGCTTCCAGGCCCTTCCGGTACAGCTCAATCGCTTCCGCGGGAGTTTTCGCCGTCTCCTCGGCAAGCAGAACGTAGGCATCGGCGCAGAGTGGGGAGCGGCTCAAGGCCTCCTTCGCCAAGGCGACCCGCTGCCGCTGGTCGGCGGTTTCCCAGGCCCTGTACATGAGGTCCTGAGCGTCCTCCAGAGCATCGCCTCCTGGACCAGCGCCGAGCCCGGAGGAGAGCATGGCGAGCACCCCTTCCATCGCACGGCGATCCGGCAGCATGGTGACCGCGTCGGGCTTGCGCTTCGCGGCAACGCTTGCGGTTTTGGGTTTTCTCGGCTTCTTCGAAGTCGGCATCGGCAGGCAATCTCCGCATCCTGGGAGTGGCAGGATCAATGTGAGGCATGGTAGCGGCCAGCGACCTCAGGGCCAAGCATCGGTGGACGATGAACACGAAAGAGAAAAGCCTTCCGTGGGATCGGGCCGATCGGTCAGGATCAACCGCCGGCAGCACCAGAGTTCGTGTCAAGGGGGTCGGAAATGGCCGCAGCCGTCCGCATAACCTCGCGCAGCACGAGAGTCCTCTGAAATCACATGCCAATTCAGTCCGAAGCCGACCGGCTAAGACACTATATGGAAAATGGCGCTACCAGGAGGCGCGATCACGCATGATCTGCAACTGAGACATTAGGGTGCTGATCGGAGAACGCCAGATAGGCGACAGAAGATCACTCGATTAGAGCATGGTTATAAAGTCTCATAATGATAATAACTTTAACGTCTATTGTACCAAAGGAAATACCATCTATTTTAGAAAATACTTATATTGATTATCCCAAATTACAGACAGGAGGTTACCTTGCCTCGCCTTAAATATGTTGCATTAGCAACTACTATGTTTTTTATGGCTGACCCAACAAATGTATCAGGCCATGACTGGTATACAGCATTAAAAGCAGAAGATGGTGCTTCGTGCTGTTCCATGAAGGACTGCCAACCCGTTGGTCATCGCTACACTGGCATCAAAGGACTTGAGGTCCAGATCGGCGAAGTCTGGTTCGTTGTCAACCCAGCGTCAGTGCTGCCCGTATCATCGCCCGATAATGATGCACACGCTTGTTACTACTACGGTAGCACTCGGAACGTTGATGAAGGCAGCAAAAATTACTTAAATTGGTATGTGACAGGCCCAATTATCCGCTGTGTGATTTTGCCAGGTGATTCATGACCGCTTTGAAAATGTGACCGGCGGTTAGCCGCTGAAGTAGCGTTACGGAAAGGCTGCTACCTCGGCAGAGCCTCGGCTTCATCGAGCGCCGCCTCGAACCATGCGATCCATGCGCGGCTTTGGAGGACCTGCTCATCTGCTTGCGCAATCAGTTGCTGCGTTTCGTCCAAGCAGCTCTGGAACGCGACAGGATCACTACGGGAGATCACTTCCCGAGATGCAGCTGATCGCATCCACTTCAGCGCTTGTTGGGATGTGATAATCGCGTCAATCGCCCGCGCGATGGTTGCCGTGGTGTTTTCCACGTAATCGTGATGCACTGACACAGCTCGGCTAGCCCGCGTTGTCAGCACAGCCAGAGAAGCGTGTATACTGTCGAAATCAGCTATCATGTTAGAAGCTGATCGGGAGCAGAGGACTTGAGGAGTTTGAGCCATGTGATCTCCCCCTAGCCCGAATTATTCATGAGGCAGAAAAATAGCGGCATCGAATCGTGGAAAATCAATTGGTTAGCGGCGAAGTAAAAAGCGGTGCGGAGGCAATTTTTCGTCTTGACCATGACTGTGGGAAGAATTTCTCAACGGTGTCAACGGGTTGCGCGCGCTTCGGCGGCGCGCCCAAGGCACCCGGCTCCGGTGGTCGCCGGGGTGTCGGTCGAAATAAAGCGCATCGGCCAAGCCATTGATTTAACACAATTCATCGGCCATTACTTGATACCGATACATGGCCTTGACTTGAAAAAAACTGCACCGATACCGCTTATTACTTTGCCCGTAAGTCGTTGATTCTCCGTGATTCCGGTTCCGGCGACTCCTTGCCTCGTGCATAATCCAGGCTAGGAGGGCGGGAGCACACCTCTCTCTCAGTCACTAGCAGCCGGGAACGTGACCAGTGATGAACAGCAGATCGGGCTTGGCCGGTCTCGGCGCAACGGGCGATTAAGTACGTAGTCCAGCCGCGTAAGATGCTTTGTGCAAAGGGTGCTACCAGCGGGTGCGGTCGCACATGATCTGCAACCCCGCTACAAGCTGTGCGACGGAGGATTTCCATTCTGTTGACACAGGTCCCGTATACGCTTGGGTGGCGTAGGCTGGGGCTTCCAGACCTACGCTCTCCGCTACGCGGGAAGCAGGTCGATCACGCGCATGATGGCGACCGTGTTCCCGGTGTTCTTACCGTTCTCCGGCATACCCTTGGCACAGGACCATACGTCGCCCTTCTTAGCTTTGAACTCCATACCCCCGCCTTGAGTGATCGTAAGGTCACCCTCCAGGCAGTGACACACCATATCGTTCCCCATCGCGGGGTTCGCGGTGCTTGCCCCGGGTTGGTAGACGATATCGCGCATGGATACGGTCTTGTAATTGGGAACCATGGCCTCCCGCTTGCCCAAATTCACCTGTCGGACACCGGGCGCCAACTCCTTACCTTCATCGGAACCATAGGTTTCAGCAACGGCTGATTTCGGTAAAGCCAGAAGAGAAGCTGTCACGAAGCCAAGTGCCAAAGTTGATCGCCTATCCATGTCTGTCATAGCTTCCTCCTATAGCGCCTGCCTCAAAAGAGACAAAGAGCGGTTACTGGAGATTTTATTATAACATTATATATCTGGCAAACTAGCTGTGCTTAAGCACACCTCAAGCTGATGATGTCTTCAGAATGGATGCTATAAGGGAATGCGAGGTCTACCTGGCAGCCGAGATCGCCTAGCTATGTTACGGAAAAACAGGTGGGTGCGTCCTGCATTCCCGCCTTAGCCTATAATTCTGCCCGTTCTATGACACTGTTGGCGAATTCCGAAGCGGTCGTCTGGGCGGCGATGCTCGGCGGGAAACCCCGCTCCAAACCGAGATGAGGTGACGCAGTTCCTCCTCCAGTTCCAGCGCCAACAGGGCGGGCCGGCCGGAACGCCCCCGATCCCGCAGGCCATCGACGCCCCCGGCATTGTACCGCACGACACCCGCAACGCCTGTCGATCCATCCCGGCTTGACGGGCCGCTTGCCCTCGGCTGACACCGTCCAGAGCCATCGCAAGGGCTAGAAGACGGCGGGAAACCCGCGCATCACTTTCTTTGCAAGCCAAATTCCGGAGTTCGGCGGCGCTCAGGTCCTGGCGGATCGACAGGGATACCATTGGGGTTGCTCGCGATAAAGTGAGTCCTGATTCACAAAATCACAACCTCGGCTCGATCGCAACCTGCTTCACTCCATAAGTCACGATTTAGCGGCCTTGGTATTATACAGCGTAGCTGCACTCCAGCGCTTTCCGGAAAACTCCAGTCAGACAGGTTGGGGTAGGTTGCTGGAGCGGTCTTGCCCGCGGCAGGGAGTCATTCCGGCCGCCTAGGCCAGAGCAGTGCGGCCATGAGAAGCGCGTAGAGAACTGCCATCACAACATAGCCGATGCGAGTCGAAAACGCCTCGGCGCTGCTCCCAGGCAGCGGTGAGATGCCGAGCCCGAACAGGATCAGGAAGATGACAAGCACGCCCGCATAGACTTTACCAGTCCTGACATCGGCCGCTGCCCGCCCTCCAAAAAGAAGGCCGACCACCAGAAGGATCAGGAACAGCCAGGGAAGTTCCGGCCACAGCATGACGATCGTGAAGGCGATCGAGGCGACGATCCCTCCAAACAGATTGACGACCACCAGACCAAATGCGGTGCGCAGACTAACCGCCAGGTCAATTTGGCCAAGCAAGGAAACAACCGTCAGCGGCAGGACGGCGGCTGTCGAGAGATCGTTGTTGACGAGGCAGAACGTGAGGACGATCGAGCAGGATGACCGTGTTCGCGAAGGCGATGCGCGACGCATCCGGATGGACTGCTACCGGCAGGGATGGCCCAGCGTCGACGCCGCCCGGATCGGGAAAAGCCGCGTGCGCAAGCCAGGCGAACAGGACGCCGTTGGCTGCCGCTTTGCCCAGGATGGCGACGATGGATTCGCCGAGATCCTGATCGAGAACCCCGAGCAGAGGGTGCGACGACCCCGATGGTCAGGATCAATCCGGGTACAGGGCCGCCACGGCCCTGGAACTGCGCGAGGAAGCAGGCGAAGTAGATTAGCCCGAGCACCAGCAGGAAGGGGATCGGGCGCTCACCGAGAATGCCGGTAAGAATCATGAAGCCCTGGCCCGCCAGCACCAGCACCGCAACGAAACCGATCGCCTGGGCGACCCCCATCGGCCGCCGGCTCGCCATCAGGAACTGGGTGGCGAAGACCGCTCCGAGAAACGGAATGACCTCGCCCTGGGCAACGGCGACGGTGAAGCTGGCCGCGACCGCCAGGGCGATCCGCAGCCCCTGCCGCCGCGCCGGTGCCACGTCATAAGCTGTGGCGCCTCCTGCCGCGTCAGCTGACATAGGTCAGCACCGAAGCGATCCGGATCCAGAGGCTGCCGAGTGCATTCATCACAGGGTTGCTCTCGCCCGTGTAGATCACGACATTCGCCTGTGAGCCGTAGCGGACGCCGACTGGATATCCGCCATCGAAGATCAGGCGGACGGGAAAGCGCTGCGGCTCCCGGACCCAGCCGCTTTGATTGTGGATGGTCGGCAGTCCCGTCGCCGGATCCACGCTGTCTCCGGACACTCCCCATCCGACACTTTCGACATGTGCCGGGAACACCTGGCCGGGCAGAGAGTCCAGGACGATCTGCGCCTGATCTCCGGGGTTCACGAACTGAAGACTGTTCTCCTTGAACGCCGCCGCGATCCAGATCGTGCCGGAATCGATGAAGGTCATGGCCGCTTCGCCGGAAGCGACAGCCTCGCCGACGGCAAGCTGGAGATTGGTGACGACGCCGTCGCTGGGGGCGGATACGGTCGTGCGGGCGAGGTCGAGGTGAGCCCGCTCGAGTGCGGCGAGCGCTTCCCGCAGGTCGGGATTGTTCTCGCCGGCGGGGCCGAGTTCCTGCCGCGCCTTGGCAAGATCGGCCTCGGCGCCGGTCACCGTGGCGTCGGCGGCTTGAAGCGACGCCTTGGCCTCGTCTTCCTTGGCGCGTGCATAGACCCCCCGTTTAACCAGTTCCACGGCCCGCTGCGCCTGATCGCGGATGTTGTTGCGGTTCGCCGTGACTTCGACAAGGCGCGCCTGGGCCGAGTCGACCGCCGCCGTCGACGCGCCGATAGTCTGGCCGATCCGCGCCAGGCGCGCCTCGGCTTCCCGAACCGCGATGATGTAGGGTTCCGGCTCGATGCGGAACAGTACTTGATCCGCCGCGACGGGGGCATTGTCCACCACCCCCACCTCGATAACCCGTCCGGCGACTTCGGGGGCCATGCGGACCACGTAAGCTTGAACGACCGACTGAGAGGTGGATGGCGTCCGCCGCTCCATGAAGACCGACAGAACAAAGAGCAGGAGCGCTATCCCGATCACGACCATTGCCGTACGACGCAGGGGATTGGCCCCCGCAGGCGGCTTCTCTCGCAGGGCCGGATCAGCGCCGCCCTCGGGCGAGGAGGCATCAGATGGCGAAACGGGCAATTCCTTGACGGGTGGAGGCCTTTGTCATGCTCATCTCTCCCCATGTCGGCTCTACCGGGCCAGGTGAGGTGGACCCCATTGGTGAGACAACTGGGGTGGCAGGTTAAACGAGAGTTCCGCAGGATCATGGCGCCGTGTCGATGCTGGTCATCGGCACAGGCACGAGCCGCAGGGTAACCGCTGTATTTCCAATTTCCAAATCCTCGTTGTTGTTGATGCCGGTGGGCATGCCTACTGGGCACCTACTGGGGCGCGGAAAATATCGCTCGGGATGGGCTTGCCGTTCGGTTCCAACGAGATGGGCTTACCGTCCGCTTCAAGCGGGATGGGCTTATCGTACGGTTCTAACGAGATGGCCTACCGGTCGCTTCCAGCTGTGGGGGCGCATTCTCGGCATCCGCCGTCTCCACCGGGGAGTGGACCTCTTGGGCCGCCGTTTCATTATTTGTCGGAGATTTGTCGGAGAGCCCCTTGACGAGGCCGGCGAGCCCCTTGAAGTCGTGCTTTGTCGCGTCGGACTCGCGCGGTTCACAGACATCGCGGTCGGAACGCGAGACCCCTTGGAAGAGGTTGCAATCCTTGCCGGTCGCCGCATCCAGGACATGATCCATGACAGACTTGCCGGACGTGCCAACCGAAACGATGTCGGCAACCACTCCAACAGCACAGCCGCTGAGCAGAAAAGCGCAAACGGACAGGGCAGCCCATACGCGCAAGACGCCGAATGCGCGCCGAATGTTCATTGAAAGCAAACATTCCGGTACGCCAACGGCTCTGGCGGGATCCCGGCGAGGGTCCGAACTTTCTCGTTATCGATCCCGCCATGTGGTTGCGCCAGGACGCGAGCACCCTGCAGGGCGATGTCATGCCGCACGCCGATCATATTGCCGGGGCTGAATTCCTGGCAGAAGCGGTCGGACCAAAGATACTGGTTGTCAGTGGCTTGAAGCAGCGCCACGGTGATCGGGATCCGGTCCGCAGCTCCCTCGGCCAGGTAGTAGTGCTCCAGGCAGCGACGGAGCCGACCAGCCTCAATCCGGACCACCGGGTCGGCCAAGGGGTCAAAGCTTGGATCACGGTCGAAGACGTCAACCGCAATGGTGTAGGCTTTGATCCGATCGGCGCGCCCGGCAAGGGTCTCCTGCACGACGTACTTCAGGAAGCGCCGCTTCCTTTTGGAGGTGCATAAAGTCCCGGCTGACGACGACGCGTTGGAGCTCATCCTGCAAGAGCTGCGGTGAGAGCATTTCCTCGGCATCGTAAGACATGGCCATTGCCTAACCGTTGGATGCCCTCACAGGGAGGCCGATGGCATCGGTGTCTCGAGAGGCCGGATTCCTCGCATATCAAAAGATATTGTCAGCCAACCAAATCATAACAATTCACAGAGACAATACATGTTAATTAATCTGATTACCTCTTTAGGAATTTAGCTTAAGCTCTTCCTCGTTTGCCACTCCAACATTTCCAGTCGATAGTGGGCATACTTGTCGCTTCAGTGATGGCTTCTGGCGGAACGTATAAAGCCATCAAAGTCCTAATGCAGGAACCGTAGTTATATCGACGACAAAATTTTTGCTCGAAAACCGAGCCGCTGACCACGTTTAAACTTGCCTTCAGCTCCTACTGATAGGGCAAAAAATCCTTAATGCTTGCCCCTCAACCCAATGGAGCCCCAAGGCAACGCATGAAGGGCTGCTCACCTTTCTCGCAGGCGTTCCCGGGGCATGAAGACCTTCATCCAGACCTGACGTTGGAGACCCCATGGATTTCTCGGTCATCGATCTCGAACGTGTCGCCACGCTCCTTCTGTTGCTCCTGATCGGCATGGGGCCGAAGATCGCGCTGGTGCCGTTCCTGGAGAAGACGAAGAAGTTCGCGCCGGACCAGCAGGTCGCCATCGGCCGACGCATGGTGATCACGGCCGTGGTGGCGGCGGTGGTGGTGTTCATCACCGGCGGCCTGCTGCTGAGGCTGCTGCACATCACGACCGGCGCCGTCGCGGTGGCCGGCGGCATCATCCTGGCGCTGATCGCCGTGAAGATGGCGTTGGGCAGCGAGGAGGTGGTGGAACACCACGAGGCGCCGGCCGACCCCGACAAGCTCGCGGTTTATCCGCTGGCGATCCCGTACCTGTTCAATCCGGTCGGCATCACGGTCCTGATCATCGCGTCCGACAGCGTGCACTCCATCGCGGCGGCGGCGCTCGTGCTGGGCCTGGTGCTCCTGGTGGGCGCACTCGACTACCTGATCTTCAGCAACATCGACAAGATCGCCAAGCGGATCAACCCCACGTCGCTGATCGTCTCGGAGATCGTCTTCGGCGTTCTCCTGACGGCGGTGGCGGTGCAACTCTTCGTCTTTGGTCTCCGGCTCTTGGGAATCATCGAACCGGCGGCGGCTGCGCACTGATCGACTGGCTTCAGCGCCACATTGCCAGTTGTTTGGCCGACTAAGAGGTGTTTGCGACAGGTTCACGAGCCAGGGGCAGCCTGTGACGCGCCGCCCCATCCTGAAGGCCCTGGGCAGGGACGACGCATGAAGGATATTTCGAGCGCCCGCTGGAAAGTGAGCTGACGAATGCCAGTTCCTACCGGGCGACCCGCTGGGTTTTCACGGGCTGAGTTGGCACGGGCGGTTCGATCTGCGGCGCCGTGTAGCCCGGCGGGACCTTGGCCCAGGGATATCCGTTGACCGCCAGGTTGTAACCGACCTGAAACAACTCCTTCATGTACTCGGTGTCGAACGGCTCCTTGAGCGGCGTGGTGAAGGTTTCTGGAATATAGGCGAGATTGAAGTCGATACCGTCGCGCTGGGCGGCGAGATAGATCCGGTAGAGGTCGCCGACGCCCTGGGTCTGGATCAGCGACGCGACGGCCCGGCTAAGGATGCCAAGCGTGCTCCGCTCGACCTCCGCCCAGTCCGGATCGAGACGGGCGTTGCGGATGACGTGGAGCCGGCGCTCACGCGTGACGTTTTGCTCGCGCGAAAATGCCCGGACGCCGAACCCCGGCGGATAGACGAACACCTGGGCGCTGGCGCCGCCGTCCACATGCATCTCCTCGTACGACTTGCCGTCCGCCTCGACGTCGATCATCACCGGCGGGAACGCGCCCGGGATCGCCGCGGAGGCGACCAGAATGTCCTGGACCAGGTCGAGAGCTTTCGGGTGGCGGCTCGCGGCGATCTGGCCGATGTTCCAGATGACCGGCCGGCGCGCGTCCAGGTTCGTGGTGCCGATCAGGAGTACCCGGCCCTTGGCGTGCTCGGCGGCGATCGCATCGAGCATCGCCTGGTCAAAAAAGCGGGCGATCGTTTGGCGGAGCGGCGTGGTGTCGGCCAGGGCGTCGTCGAACAAGGCAGCCATGTACCCGCGCGGCTGCAGGATATCCTGGCCCGAAAGCGTGGTGTAGACCTGCTTGAGCTTATCGTCGTAGGCCGATCCCAGGAAGGCGAAAGGCGCGGTCAGGGCGCCGGTACTGATGCCGGTGACGGCCTTGAACACGGGCCGGGTCCCGGCGGCGGTCCATCCGACCAGCAGACCTGCCCCAAAGGCGCCGTCCTCGCCGCCGCCAGAAATCGCCAGGAACTCGGCCCGGGGCAGGTCGCCCGAATTCCCCGCGGCACGGAACAAGGCCTGCTCACGGAAGAACGCCTCCACCATCGCCTGGCGGAACGCCGCGGGATCGCCATCGCCCCAGTAGCGGGCCTCGGGCAGTTCCAGGACGACTGCCTGTTTCTCCGCCGCAACCGGCACCGCGTTCGAGCGGGTGAGCGGTCCGCAACCCGGGATGACCAGACACACGACAGTTATGGCGAGCCAAAAAACTGATCTGGAGAGCCTGTCAGGCTGTTTCATCGCGTGTGTCCTGATGTATCCCGGGGTTGCATGCCCAACGCGGCCAGCGCCAAGGTTGAGGCGGCCTTCCACCTGGAAGTCGAAGAGATATCGATCGGCGGTCTTCGGTCAGTACGGCATATCATGGACCGACCCTTTGCCAACAGACGAACGACCGCAAATTAGCGCTGAGGCGAACGACTTCGGCGAGCACGCATATCCTATGATCGCCTTGTTTGTCCGACAGCCCTAGCAGTTGTACACGCCTACCGCGCAGCGCCGCACCGTGCGCCGCGCCGTCCCGGCAACGCTGACAGGCGTGAGCGGACGCCCTACTACGGCCTCGGCGGTCGAGACAAAACTGTAGGAGCCTGGAATCGCAAACTGTTCCGAGGCTGCGAGCCCGATGAATCCGACGGTTCCAGCGAGCAGGATAATTCTTAGTTTCGATGTCGTGGTCATTGACCACCTCCTATGGAAAAATGTGCGGGCAGTTCATCGATGTCGACAAGTTCCTTTAGCTCGACCTTCCTGGCACCGGTCGGGGCCCTGAAGGCAAAATCGTCCGATGCAACCTCGGCGCCGGTCTTCCAGTCCCTGATCTGGATGCTGTATTGCGGCGCCTGATCGACGCCCTTGCTCGAAATGACATACCGGCAGGGATAGGGATGCTCGCCCTGCGCTATCCAGATCTGCCAATCGATTTCCTTGGTCCTGAACGCCAGGTGATCGCATTCAGTGCCGCCGATCACGCCGCTGCCAAGGTCCTTGACGTCGATTACGTCACGCATCAGTTCGTCGTAGACATTCGACAACAGAAGATCAGCGCCCGGGACCGGCCTCTGGTATTTGTCCCTCAACTCGTCGACCAGATGATCGAGTGTGCCGGGGATATCGACCTGGCTATAGACATTGGTGTCCTTGCGGAGCAGCGTCAGCGTCTTGCCGTCGAAAACCATCTCGACACGGGCGAACCCGCCGGAGCGGGTGGCGCGGTACTTGTCGGGCCGGTTGAGTTCGGTTGCGCCCGAACTCGCCAGCAGGAACTTCTGGTGATCCTTGGTGACAACTTCGAAGTTCGTGTCGTAGCCGAACGATATGGTCTTCTGCGCCGCCAGATAGTCGGACATCGCCTTGAGCATGCCCTTGGCGTCCGCTTCATCGGCTCTTGCGGCCGGGGCTCCCAAGCCAATCATCAAGACCAGCGCCGCAGCAGATGCCGCTGCCCTGGCCAACCCGACGGGTTTCGGATCAATTTGTTCATCTGAGAATTCCTCCGTTGATGCCTATTTAGACTCAATTCGCGTTAAGTTGATACGACCATCTCGAGTAGGGATCCAATGGCGGCATAGGTGGATTTCTCGCGTCCGGGGTCATCGGCCTGTTCGTCAGCGCGGTCGTTCTTACAGTCGGCTACGAACTGTTTCTCGCCTGGCTCCATCAGGGACAGCCACTGGGGGAAGAGCAAGGGGAGAGCTCCGTCTCCACCCGGTGCAGGTGCTTGCGGGCCAATCGGAGCAGAGTTTGTAGCGCCTCCAGGACCCGCCGGGCCTCCACCGCCTCGCGCTCATGCCCGCCCTGGACCAGTTCCGCCAAGAGGATTTCCTGGTGGGCCACATGCTTCTCACCGTCCATGACATGGCGCGCAGCCCTCGCCACAGCGTCTTCTCCAGACTTATGCATGGCTCGGCTTCCGGTTAGGTCATGGTAGATTGAGAACGATGCGAACAGCTTTGTCGCTGGCGGTGATCTGCATGACTGCTTTGCTGAAGGCTGGGGGGCCAAGAAACCCTTGCACATTATTGCTGAACCCATAGGGTTCAGTGGGCACGCCCAGCGCGTTCTTATCAATCTTGCCATTCCCGTTCTCGTCATGGAACAGGATAATAGCATACTGTCCAGGATCGAGATTGGTGAGGACTACGGCACTTTTCCGCGCCGCATTGGCCCGCAGAGCCACTGCGGCAAACCGGTCGGGATCATTCAGGAACCCGTCTTTAGGGGGGAACTTGATGGCACGAGTGAAGGTTTCAAGGCTATCATAAAGACCGATCAAGATCGTACCCTGTGTCGAGCGAATACCTTCAACTGTAATTCTGAGTTCGCTTGCCGTTACTGCGGGAGAGAACAGGATCAGCAAGACAGTTAACACTGTTCGCATCAGACACTCCTCTGTTTTGGTTCCGATTGGCACAATCAGACATCTTGCTCCGCATTAACATTTTGAAACTTATAAATGTTCTGCCTATTGTACGTCCAAAATGTTGCAGTAAGTACAGCAACGCCCAAGACAGCTCCAATAAATTGCCACACTTATTTACCGTCCCATCAACTGCCGCCATCATGGTTGCCACGCCTGTTTCAATTCTGTCTGTAGCCGGTCAAACCGCTACGACGGGGTGATCTGCCCTAGCGCTCGGCGTGCCGCCCCAGTTGAGTCGAACGTCAACCCACTTCGAGTCACAGGCTGAAACTCGGGAAAGGGCGTATCAGCAGCATAGCGGATCAGCAGGGCGGTCACCGGCATGATGGCGTGGTGGTGGCAGGCCTCGCACCACAGGTCCAGCTCACCGAGGTCTGCCATCAGCTCGGCCAGCGTCGGCGGGCAGGTCATCGTCGCGTAATCCGTTTTACGGAGAATGGGTGCTCAACCAAGAATTGTAAGGCGGCGCGGAACGGGGCCGTAGAAGATATTTTACAAAAATTTACAGAATCCGTTAGAATAGCGCTGAACAAGTATAGGTAAACCCCATGGTTCTCCTGCTAACAGTTGCTTTTGTTACTTTATACCTTCCGCTTTCTATACATCCAGCATTCTCTCGAGATATAAAATCACAATATACCCACAATGGAACCTAGTATAAAAATTTTAACTTGATATAATTGAGGTATAATGTGGTGGAATTTCCAGGTAAAAAATAGGATTATACTTGCCAAAGAGAATAAAAATACAGCACCCAATTAGTCTCCAGTCTTAAAGACCCACGGCCACACTGACGCCGGTCGAGGCGCTTACAAGGAGGAAACCATGTCGAAAGCAAAGACTCTCAAGGTCGGTCTAGCGGGTGCCGCCGCCCTGCTAATGCTCAGCGCCTGCGCGTCACGGGGCGACATCGAGAGCCTCGACAGCCGGGTGTCGAACTCTTGAGAGCAAGGTCACCGCTGCGCAGAACCGGGCGAGCGCGGCGGAGACCAGAGCCAGCCAACTCGAGACGGCCGCCAATCAATGCACCTCGTCCTGCCAGAGCGCTAGGGCAAGGGCCGATCAGGTATATCAAAGCCTACCGAAGAAATAGTCCCGGGATCGTCTAACCTTTACCGGGTCAGAGCGGTGCGCCGCTGCGTGCGACGCAGAACTGCGCCAATCACGGCGCGCACCGCTTCGCCCCATGCGGGGGTGAGTTTAGCGAACTAGCCATCTCGCGACACCGGGCATCGCCTTGCTAGCCGCCTAAGCGGTTTTATCGGAAAGCCGTAGATTGTAGAGCTCTCGATGCCCGCGTCGCCAGATCCTCCTCCACGAAGCGCAGGAGCGCTTCGAGGAGAGCCTCGCGCGGGTAAGCGTTCTGGGTCACGAACATCGAGGCGATCGTGGCGTGCGTGCGGTTGATCGGCACGGCGACGGCCCAGTGGTCGGCATTGAGATAGCCCAGGAGGGTGCTGCCGGGCACGACCTGGTCATAGAAGATCACCTGGCTGTCGTTGCGCGCGTCGATGCGGGCCAGCTTGTCGTAGCTCGAGGCGAGAATCGAGGAGATCCGCTCCGGCTGCGGGAACGTGACGAGCGAGTAGTAGCGCAACTCGCGAGGAAGCGGGTTTCGTGCGAGCCATGCCTTGCGGGTCGCGGGCCGCAGGCTCGCCACGGCGCCGCCATCGCCCGAACCGCAGGTCGCTCCGGGAAAGTACCGCAGCAGGTCGGCTTGGTACTGCTCGGCGTCGTTCGCGAGCGCCGAGCCGCCGACCGCGCCGGCGGCGCTGACCACCGCCGCGACGCGGCTCCGGATCTCCGGATATGTGACAACCGCCTCAAGGATGTCGGGAGCGCCCTTCGAATAGCCGACGAGCACGAGACGCGGCGCCCCCGCGTCCGCCGGCATGGCCATGATCGCGTCGCGGATCTGGCGCGCATTGTTCTCCGTGCCCGACAGTGCATCGACCTTGAGCTGCAACGCGTCGTACCCGAACTGGCGCACGTGCTGCGCGACGGTGCCGGGCGGGTGCAGCCACGGTTCGAAGCATTCGTACCCGATGCCGCGCACCATCGCCGCGATGAGGCGCCGCTTCGACGGGCCGAGATCGACGGGTTTGCCGGTGCTCGCGGGCTCGATGCCAACCTGGGTCAGCGCGTCCTCGCAAGGTCGGTAATCGGGAAGCCCGCGTCCGCCCGCCTCCAGTACGGCGCAGTAGATCTCGCGGAAGCGCGCCCGCTGGTCCCGCACGCCCGCCTCGGAAGCGGGCGCGAGCACGAGCGGAGGCGTGTCGGTCGAGTACGGCATCAGCGGCGGCGTCGCGCACGCGCCGAGTGCGACGCACACCGCCATCGCCAACGAGGCGACGGCTACGCGCGGCTCAACGACCGGGGCGCTGGCGGGCATTGTCGTTCTCCTCGCTCGCAGGGGGCTCACGCCGCTCCAGGTACGGAACCCAGCGGAGAAACTCCACATCGGCAAGGCTGAGCGGCCGCTTTGCCAGGAACAGGACCGCGCGCAGGCCGTCGGTGTGGTAGCCTGTGCCGTCAACAGCGGTTTGAGGCTGCGTCTCGGAGGCCTCACCGACACCGGTCACGAACCCGAGCTTCTCCAGACCACCCGAATACACCATGTCCTGGATCAGCAGGTTTCTCGCTTCGTCCACGTCGTCATGCAGGGCGATGCCGGGCGCTTCGCGGGGCGCGAAGCGCCCGCCGACCGGCCGCCCAGCCTGCACGAGGTAGACGGAACGACCCTCGAAGCGGATGGGTGCAAGCCACACTCGCATCGAAGTGGACGGTGCACCCGCCTGTGCCTGCTTGCGCAGCACGACGTCGGGCGGGCGCCCGAAGACCTGCTGCGCCATGTCATCCGCTCGCGCGTCGCGACGATAGTTACGGCGCACCATCGCGGCCCCGATGTCGGCAAGCTCGCCGACCAGGACGACGTTCAGCGGATCGCCTCGCGCCGACCCACGCGCATCATGCGCACAGCATGGCAGCCGCTCGAGCGCCGCACGGAGCGCGGCGTGGTCGGTATACTCGATGATCTGCGGATCGGGATACTGGAAGAGCGCCAGGCCCGTGCCCGCGGCGTCATCCGGCACAGGCAGGAACAGCGTGAAGGGGATCAGCGTCCTTCTTCCCAGCAGATCGACGTTCAGGACTTTCGTCAGGCGCTGGGGGTTGGTAAAGAGGATTCCCGCGTGCGTCGCTCCCGGTTCGATCGGGTTCTTGAGCGCGAGCCTGTCGAGGTGGTCGTTGATGTGCGCGTTCGTGTCGCTGGCGAGCGGCGTGTGCAGCGACCACGCGACTTCCAGCGGCGAGTAGTAGTCCGGATCGGTGCCCGAACGCAGCAGCCACAGCGGTTGCGAGGTTCCGTTCTGGACCTCGATCCAGACGGGCTGAATTATGGTTTTGTCCAGATCGGCGCCGAGCATGCGCCGGGTGTCCGCGGCGCCCAGCACCGCCGCGCTCACGCGCACGTCGCCCCGCGCCTCGGTCATCGCGCGGCTGCGCAGCGGTGCGTCGCTGACGTCGGCGGGGGCCTGCCACGTCGCGCAGCCGGCAAGGGTGAGTGACAAGCACGTTACGAACGCGCGGAGGACACGAGGCGGCAACCCGCTCATCACGGCGCCTCCCGCGGGAAGCTCTCGATCTCCGCCAGCGACGTCGGCTTGCGGTCGAACACGAGCACGACACGATACCCGTCGGTGTAGTACGGATCGGTGGTAAGGTTTTCGCGCGGGGTGCCCTGGGGAGCGGCCCCGACTCCCATCACGCCCCCGATCTGCGCAAGATTCTGCGAATAGGCCATGTCCTCCACGAGCGCCGCGCGTGCTTCGTCGACATCGGGGTCGATCTTGTGCGTCGTCAGCGTCGGGGAATGGATGGTGAGACGGCTGCCGATGTCGCGGCTGATCTGGCCCACCCACACCGGCTTGCCGTGGTAGCGCATCGGGCTTAGCCAGAGCCGCAGGTGATTGCGCTGGTGGATGTTGTCGCGGGCCTTCTGGAGCGCGATGTCCTGAGGGCGACCGAACAGGTAGAGATCGCTCACCGGCGCATAGGAATAGCGCTCTCGGGACAGCGCGGAAGTCACCATCCGCCAGACCGAGCCCGACCACTTCTCCTCGGTCGGACGCCAGCCGCGCCGCACGAGTGCGGGGAAGGCATCGTCGAGGCCACCCACGACCACCAGATTGAGCGGATCGCCGTTCCTCGTATTGCCGCTGTTGGTCGCGCAGCATGGCAGGATCTCGAGCGCCGCACGGAAGGCGGCGTCATCCGTGTAGTTCACGATCTGCTCGGGCGAATAGATCTCGCGCCGGAACACTTCACTCGCCTTGTAATCGCCGCGGAAGCCCGGCACGACCGTGAGGACCGAGAATGTCCGCACGCGCCTACTTGCGACGAGATCGAGCTGCACGAGCTTCACGCCCTCGTCGAGGTTCGTCAGCACGAACCCCGATGTCGTCGCGCCGGGCAGGACTGGATTGCGGAACGCGAGCTGACGAAAGCGCCGGTCAAGCGCTGCCTGCTGCTCGCGCGAGCTGCCCGACGCCAGCGCTTCGGCCGCTTCGGATGCCGGGAAGAAATTCGGGTCCAGCCCCGGCGACAGCAGGAAGTAGGCTTGCTCTTCGCGGTTCTCGACCTCGATCCAGACCGGCTGAATTGCCTTCGTCGCGAGCGGGACGCCGTACACCATGGCGCTCTCGTCGGTCGACAGGACCGCCGTCGACACCCGCACACCGCCGTCGGTGCGCGTCACGGCTCTGCTCTTGTAGTCCAGCTCCGTCGTAGGCGATTGCGGCGCGGAGGAGGCACAGCCGGCAAGCGCGCCGGCGACGAGGGCGGTTGCGAGCGTTCGCCACGCCATGCGGATCGCATTCAGCCTCAACCCGCACGAACTGGAGTTGAATTGATGCATGAATGGCACCGCACTCAGTCTTCGATCCATCGACTGGCACATCATCGAACCGCCCACCCCTGCCAAGATCATGACCTGAACCGCCGCCCGCGAGACCTACGGAGCTGGCGCTTACCGGGCGTCCATGGCCGGCTCGCACCCCCGGTAGCAGGGATTGGCCTGAGCGAAGGTTAATCGATTTGCCGTCTATTTTCATTCCCACAAATGGACAATGTGTATCCCAACTTGGACAATCGCCGGTAACAGGGGCAAAGCCCTGAACAAGCGTAAGCCGTTGATCCTGTTGATTGCGAGGGCGATCAAGGCAATCGAACCGGACCATCGAAAGTTGAAGGTGGTCTTGGATCGGATGGTGTTGCGCGATGATCAGTGGGAGATGCCCCGTGTCAAGTGGAATCCGCGCTTAGTGGGTGAAACCACAATGACGAATACTTGGTACGGCGGGCGCTATCTTCAATTTCGATTGTATAGAATAGGAAAGACGTGCCGATCCAGTTCTTGCTTTTGTTCTGGAGTAGCCGACTTCTTATATTTGAGTCCATCCGCATGTCCGGGTGATCGGCAGGGTAGCAGCGACACTGGAGGGACCAAGCGCAGGCCATCCGGCGTTCGGGCGAGTGACTTAATGCGGATCGTCGCGCTGGTCGATGCGCTGTGGAATCTCGTGCGGTTCGTCCTGCTGCCGGGGCAGCGGCACGACAGCGTGGGTGTCGCTCCGCTTCTGACGGATCTCGACTTCGCTGCCCTGCTGGCGGACAAAGCCTTCGACAGCGACGGGTTCCGCACCGAGTTGGACAACCGGGGCGCGGTTGCCGTGATCCCGCCCAAAGCCAATCGGGTCACCACAATCCCCTGCGACTTCGAGATGTACAAGTGGCGCCATCTGGTCGAGAACTTCTTCTGCCAGATTAAGGAGTTCCGCCGCATCGCCTCCGTGAGCACAAATACCGTCTGGAAGGTCTTGGAACCCGCATCGATCGCCAACTTGTCGAATTCGCCACCAGTGTCACTGGTGGGACTAGGCCGACAGCTGAAGCGTGATGTGGACGCCCTGGGGCCCGCGCTTTGTACTGATAGGAAGCCCGCTGCGTTCGAACACCTTGAGCATCGAGGTGTTGTCGGGCAGGATCTCTGCAACCAACTCCTTGAGCCCCGCGTCGCGCGCAATTACGGCGAGGTGGTGCAGGAGTTTTGCGCCAATCCCATGCCCCTGGTACTGGTCGACCACAACGAAAGCAACTTCGGCTTGTCCAGGCTGCATGATGATGTAGCGGCCGCCGCCGACGATCAACGGTTGCCCGCCTTCCTCCATCACGGCGACCAGGGCCACGTGGCTGACGAAGTCGACGTTCGAGAAGAAGGCGATTTCCTGCTCCGTGAAGCCGCGCTTCACAGCGAAGAAACGCCGGTAGAGAGATTGGGAACTGGTGCGGCCCACGGCTGCGAGGAGATTAGCCCGATCATCCGGTCGGAGGGCGCGGATCTCTACATGCTGCCCATCGCGCAGCAGCTCAACTGCCGAGTACATGGCGGGGTCGGACATGATCAGCGCTGCCATCTTGAGCTGATATTTCCCAACCGGAAAGGCTTGAGCCTTCATCCTGGGGTGATCTTACTCCCCTTTGAGCCCGCGCGCCATCAGGTTACCGACTGCCGGCGAAATCGACGATCAGGTCCGGTGATGGCTGGACCCTTCGGATCATTGTTTCGGAATTCGCCAACGGTATCCACTGCTACTCGGACCCCATATTCCCGTGCCTGACGGAAAATTGCGCTCGGATGGTGTGCACCTGACAGCGCTGGATTGGTGTGTCTTTGCCGAAGGGATCGCCTTGGACAGCGCCTTGGCGCCGTCGATGATGAACAGCCAGCCCCCCTGCGGGTCGAGGCCTCCTTCATGCGTCGCCCCTGCCCCCGTCAGCGCTCCCGCAGGCGGGGTTTTTCCTGTCTGGACGTCGCCGCGGCCGGCAGAACGCTCTAGCCAAAATAAAGGCCCCGCGAGGCTGCCGAGCTTCGCAGGGTCAGTTTAGATCCGTGTGAGCGCAGAGACGTGCGCCTTGTCAGCTTCTAATAAAATGCTTTCAAAATAGCTAATTCTGAGAAAGGAACCCCGCCGCAAATCTGCCGCAGCGGGGCCTTAGTTGGGGGCCTAAACCGAAGATCAACCGTAATCGTTCGGATAAAAAGAACTTAACATTTTATGATATTGCTGTTTATACCCCTTATGATATTCTTTGGAGGTGTCCCGCAAACGGTCGGATACTGTTGGTAAATCAATTGAGCCAAATCTGAGGGATCTTCGGCTGGGACCTTGGCCCGTCTGAGGCTGCGTCGCCATGGGATGGCGAAGGGGACGGAGCCGCCCGATATGGATTGACGCTGGCAAATGGATCCTGAGGCACCGCCATGTCACTTCACCGCCCGCCGCTTCCTCCGTCGGTCCCCGCGGAGACCGCTCGTGTCGCCCGCGCCGCCTTCCCGAAGGGCAATCCCTACCTGACGCTGCGCGACGACCTCGGCCCGGTCTTCGCCGACAAGGATTTCGCCGATCTCCATCCCGAGCGGGGGCGGCCGGCCTGTCCGCCCTGGCGCTTGGCCCTGGTCACGCTCCTGCAGTTCCGCGAGGAGCTGAGCGATCGTCAGGCCGCCGAGGCGGTGCGGGCGCGCATCGACTGGAAGTATCTGCTCGACCTGGAGTTGGGCGACGCCGGCTTCGACTTCAGCCTTCTGTGCGACTTCCGCAGCCGCCTGCTCGCCGGCAGCGCCGAGGAACGCCTGCTGGAGCGGGTGCTCGAGGCGTGCCGCGCCCACGGCTTGCTCAAGGCCCGCGGCCGGCAACGCACCAATTCCACCCACGTCCTCGCCGCCGTGCGCAAGCTGAACCGTCTCGAGCTCCTGGGCGAGACGCTGCGCGCCGCCCTCAACGCAATCGCCACGGCCGAGCCTGACTGGCTGCGCGCCCTCGCTCCGCCGGCCTGGTATGAACGCTACGGCCGCCGCATCGAGGATCTCCGGCTGCCCAAGACCGCGGCCGCGCGCGAAGCTTACGCCAGCCAGGTCGGCGACGACGGCTTTCAGCTCCTCGCCGCGCTGGACACCCCGGGGGCACCGCTGACGCTGGCGGCCCTGCCGGCGGTCGCGGCGCTGCGGACGGTCTGGCGACGTCACTTCGAGCAGGAGGGTGGCTCCAACTCCCCGGAGGATCCGGGCCGGGCACGGTTGCAGGCGGTCCGCGGGCGCGGCGGCGAGGACCGCCTGGAATCGCCCTACGACCCTGAGGCCCGCTATCGCAGCAAGGACGCCACGGAGTGGACCGGCTACATGGTGCACCTGACCGAAACGTGCGACGCGGATACACCGCACCTGGTCGTGCATGCCGACACCACGGCAGCCAACGTCCATGAGGCCATGCGGACCGAGCCGATCCACGCGGCGCTGGCGGCCAAGGGGATGGCGCCCGCCACCCACCTGGTGGACGCCGCCTACATCAGCGCGGCACACCTGCTCGCGGCGCGCGAGACGCTCGACATTGACCTTGTCGGCCCACCCCGGGCGGACCTGAGCTGGCAACACCGCCAGGGTGGTGCCTTCCAGGTGACCGACTTCCACATCGACTGGGAGGCGAACCGGGCCACCTGCCCGCGCGGCAAGGAAAGCGGGAGCTGGCGCACCTACCAGGACAAGGCGGGCGCGTCGTACATCAAGGTCCGGTTCCCGGCGGCGGACTGCCAGGCCTGTGAGGCCCGGACGCAGTGCACCAGGGCGACCGGGGCCAAGGCGGGGCGCCAGCTCCGGCTGCACCCGCGCGACCAGCATGAGGCGCTGGTCGCAGCGAGGGCGCGGGAAGCGTCCGCCGGCGACCGACCGCTCTACGCCCTGCGCCAAGGCATCGAAGGCACGCTGTCCCAGGCGGTGCGCGGCTTTGGCCTACGCTGCGCCCGATACCGCGGGCTCGCCAAGACCACCTCCAGCACGTCGCCACCGCCGCAGCCCTCGACCTCGATCGGGTCGCCGCCTGGCTGCAGGGGCGGCCCCTCGCCCCGACGCGGATCTCACGCTTTGCAGCTCTCGCTGCCTGACCCTCGCACCGGCGGTATCCCGTGTCCGACATTCGATGAATTTGGCTCAATTGATTTACCAACAGTATCCGGTCTTTTTTGAGACAACCTGAGCGACATTGAACGCCTGTGCCAGCCTGGAGGACATTACGCCGCACGTCCTATGCCACACTTGAGTGATCCATGTGAGCATGAACGATGTTACTCTAATTGAGGTTGCGCGCGTGCTGGGCAACACTCTGTCGGTGACAGAAAAGACCTGTGCGAAATACCAGCCAGGCCATCGGCGCGCCGCGCGGTTTGAGGGAACAGAGGAAAGAGTTTGATTGCTGAGAAATATGCTGAGACAGTTTACAGTGCGCCGGCGCCGTCGGCGCCGCCCCGACCTGAAAGAGGGCGATCCGGATTGGTCGACCCGATGTCAGGTCTGCGACGGCCGGCCAACCGTGCATCCGACTGGCTGGTGTGGGCCGTGTTGTTGGGGAGACAGTTCTACGGTCAATGGAAACTGGTGAGAGAGCAGGGGCAACGCATGAAGAGTGGTGCCTTGACAGTGCCGCCTCGGCCGTGACGAGTATATTTGTCAAGCAAGGCCCCTGATCAGATCGTGCACAGCAGAAGCAACGCCGCTTGGAACCTCACCAGATGCCCGGGAGAGCCGCCATGAACCGCCATCAACGCCGCCTCCGCGCTAAGGCCAAGCCGGTCCGCCTGCCGCCGCCCGAGTCCGACGATTACAAGGTTCTGCGCCTGCTGGTGGCGCAGATGCCCATGGTCCAGCAGGCCGCGGAGCTGGAACAGGTCGATGTCCTGGAGGCCGCGGACGGCATGATAGAGCTGATCGAAAAGGGATTATTCAGACTGTTGGTGCGCCCGGATGGGGAATATGAGCTGGTCGAAACGGCGCGGGAAGGTTTGTAGCGCGTCGGAAATCTGCGGCGGAGCAATGCCCTGCCGCTACCGTCTCGAAGGAAAACTGGCTCCGGTCGCGCTGACGAACTCGAGCGCTGAAAAGTGCTCGACCAGCTTCTCAACCGACATCGCCGTCCTCCCTTCGTCAACGAAGGGAGAACCGGCACGACCCATCAGACTGTCAGATCCAACCTGCCCATTTCATGCGTCGCCCCTGGGGGCAACGGGCGAGGCGGCCTCATCGACCGGGTGTCGGAGCCCGATACCGGTTCACCCTGATCAGGGACAGTTCTAAGGTGGGCCGGAAATCTGGTAGGTGAATGGCACATAGGTGTACGGCATCTGGAGGTAGTTGAAAACCGGGATATCCAGATAAGGCCGAAGCAGCTTTGACAGGTTCAAGCCGATACCAACATAAAGATACTGCTTGCGCAGATCGGTATCGGGTCGACCGGTGTAATCGTCGTAATTCCGGGCTCGAAAGCCGATGTGCAATTCAAGGTACTTCAGGTACGGGTTCTCAATGAAGTCGAAGCCTTCGGCTTTGATCGCCATCAGGTAGCTCAGACGGTCGTAATCAGTGGTGATGTCCGACTGGTAGTCGCCGCTTGTAAATGGGTTGTATTCCACCCGGAGATCGATCTTGCGCGACAGGTCGGGAAACGACCAAAGCAAGTAGCCGGCCGCCACTCCCAGCGTGTTGAAGATCATGTCCTCATAGGAAAACCCATAGTCGCTGAACGCGTCGCCCACCTCGATCAGACCGGTCACTCCCAGGGAGGACAAGGCGCCCAGCCGGATCGCCTGGTCCTTATCGAAATCCCAGCGTTCGTACTGCCCGGCGAACAGGTGGCTGAACAGATAGCTCGTGTAGAAATGCCCCAGTTTGTCGGCGCCGCCCTCGTCCGTTTCCCGGTCGAACCAGCCTTCACTCTGAAACCGGGGGCCGCCCGAGCCATAATCCCAGTTGGCGAAGCCCCAGCCGAGTACCGTCGCGCCGATCCCCAGATTGAGAGCCAGGGCCTTATCCTCCTTGGACCAGTCCGATAACCACCCTGATTTGTTGTCGGTCTGAGCCAACGCCCCTGTACTGATCAGGCCCGCCAGTGTTGCGCACAAGAGAGAACGCTTTAACCTCGCCACTTATAGCCTTTCGCGACAGTAATATGATTTCTGTTCTTTTGATGAAGGCATGTAAGCAGAGATCTCGAGGCGCTGTAAAGCGCTTCCAGTTTCCGCCTGATGGGCTATTCCTTGTAGGGACTATATCGGCAGAGGCGATGATGGATGCACGCACTTTCCTTGTGGGCTCCCATGCGCTTCAGGTCGATGTGGGCGATGGACTAATCTCCTCCTGGGGCTGATTGCAATCGGCTGAAGCCTTGTCTGGCGCGCCCGCGCGGGGTTCCTCCAGGGCATGTTTCTGGGCCGGTTCTGTCAGATCTCGGGGGCAGCTTGCCGGGAGAGGCGTTGGCGGATAGGGTCTCGGGCCCGTTTTGAGAGATCAAGAGAGCCACCCTGGACTGCCCGCATTGCCATTCCTCCTCGACCACCGAGCGGGCGGGGCGAACGGTTCATGGCTTCCGCTGCTGGCAGTGCGGGCGGCGGTACAACAAGCGGACTGGCACGGCGCTGAACCGGGGCCCGAGCGACATCGTGTTCCTCTTCTGGCGGCCGCGCTACAAGTTGAGCCTGCGTGACCTGGCTGAAGTGTTCCTGGTCCGGGGCACCGTGTTCACCCACGAAGCGTGCGGGATTGGGATGCCAGGCTGGCGCCGCTGCTCGTCGAGGCGTCGCCCTGGGGTTCTGGGCGGCTTCGCCCCGGCCATCGATTTTGCCGACAGTGTCCGCCGCTACCCGCCCCCGACATCAGAGCGTTGTTTATCGACCGCCGCCCTCAATAGAGTTCGCCACCGGATGGTCCGCCAGGATCACCGCTCGGACCTGCGCCAAAGGGATCGCCAGGGTCAACACTTGGGACAGCGGCAAGGGATGGATCAGCACTCCGGCCTTCAGGCGAATGGCCGGGGTCGGGGAGCTCCTTGATGTCACGCGTTGTCACCTCGGTCTGACGCGGTTCACAGACATCGCGGTCAGAGCGCCAGGCCGCTTGGAAGAGGTTGCAATCCTTCCCGGTAACCACGTCCAGTACATGATCGGTGATAGACTTGCCGGTCGTGCCAACCGAAACAATGTCGGCGGCCATTCCAACAGCACAGCCGCAAAGCAGAAGAACTAAAGCTGACAGACCAGCCCATACGCCCAAGCCTCTGATTACGTTTCGAATGTTCATTGAGGGCAAACGCTCCGAAAACCTCACAAGCCAAGCGTTGTACGTGGGCGGCCGAGACAAGAGTAACACCCATGTGGCCTTCAAATGCCGAATACTTCAGGATCATGATGAGCAAGCCTTTTTTGTGCGATATCTGACCAAATAGACTGGATATGGCGCGATCAAGTTTGAAAGGCTCTGCTTCAAACCGCCACCAATAGTCATGGAACGGGTTTTCTTGACCAACTTATAGCAGCTGTAGCGATCATCATCGGACTTGTTGGGTTCGTGCTCGATCTTCAAAACCTGGAAGGTGATGGCTTCTCCCGTCCACCCTCGTCGGCCCGCAGCGCTCGGACCACCTTCTCGAACTCGGCCTCGGACTTGGCGTTGTCGCGCTCCCAGCCGGTGAAGTCATCAGCCAGACCGGATCGAGCACGGTGGCATTCTTCCCTTAGCTCTGAAGTCACAACCCTGATTGACCACCCTGTAACCCTTTCCGATGGCCAAGTTACTGGTGGCGCTACACCAAAAGTCATCACTGAGGTGACTAATATAATAGATATCGGCTAAAAAATGTTAGAGCGGCAAATCAAAAAGAAATTAAACTAAGTTCCCAAAAAAGAGGCCAAAGTATTACCCCCTTCTTTTAGGAAAATTACGCCAGCCGCTGATCAAATAAGGCTTTATTTGTGTATGGTGCACATTTTAGTGGAACTGTCCAATCGCTTAGTCTAATAGTTATAGATAATTTCTTCTAGTTGTAACAAAACCTGTCTCTGCAAGTACGGATACCATTGGCCTCAATCCGAGCGCGACCACCGAATAGGCAAAGCCAATGTCCTACGATGTCGACGGATCGATCCCGCTACAGGTCATTCAAGATGCCCTTCAACGTGTCGTCGCCAGCCGGGATTTCAGGAACTCCGAAAGGAAGCGGCGTTTTCTGAAGTTCGTCGTACAGGAGACCCTTGCCGGGCGCGCTGACCGGATCAAAGCCTACTCCATCGCGCTTGACGCCTTCGACCGCGATCCAAGCTTCAATCCCGGAGCCGATCCGGTGGTCCGGATTGAAGCGGGTCGGCTCCGCCGCTGCCTGGAGCACTACTACCTGGGCGAGGGAGCCGCGGACCGGATCCGGATCACCATTCCAAAGGGCGGCTACGTGCCGCACTTCATCGTGATGGACGGCGACGGACGCTCCGTTCCTGAAGCCCTGCGTGATGCCGACCAGCCGACTGCGGGCCAACGGGCCGAAATCATTCCAGCAAAAGTGGCTGCCCATCCGGCTCTTGCGGTGGCGGGCTCTTCGAGTCCGCCCTTGGCGCCGTCACGTTTGCGCCTTCTGAAGCGACGGCGCTGGCTGGCGAGCATCCTGTCACTGTTGCTTGTGCTGAGCATCGTATCCTGGGGCGCGACACTCCTGCTCCAGCCGCGGATTTTGGCGGACGGGCGGGGAACCGCCGTACCTGGCCCATCGCTGATGGTTCCGCCGTTTGCCAACGACAGCGGCGATCCGGCGCTGAACAGCTTTGCCAAAGGCATCACCGAGAACGTGATCGGCGGGCTGATCGGTTTCGAGAACGTGCGTGTCTTCGGTGTCGACCCCAGATCCCGTTACGACGCCGAGACGGCACTCCGCGCCGTCGCTCCGGGCGTCCACATTGGCTATGTGCTGAAGGGCCGTATCAACAGAGCCGGAAACCAGATCCAGATCACCGTGGCACTGCTGCAAGCCGCTGACGATCAGTATCTCTGGTCCGGCCGCTTCTGCCGGGAATTCAGCCCCGGCACTATGATCGACGTGCCGCACGACATCGCCCTGCAGGTTGCTGGCGTCCTGGCGCAACCCCATGGCGTCCTCGACAAGGAGGAACTTCAGAACACCGCCGGGATCCGGTCAAGGTCGTTGGCGCACCAGAATGGTTGTCTTTGATGACCAGCAACTGCGGGGATGACGAGGTCTTCAGGTGGCGCTGTGTGATGTCGCCACGGCAGCAGCGCCAAATGACAGATCCGCTCAGCAGCCCGAGCGCGGAAGCGCCGTCAGTGGGTCATCGGATTCGGCCACGCCGACGAAGACAGACAATGCTGCTATCATCCTTCCTGGCGTAACAGCTCCCTCAGGGGGGTTCCGGCACCGTCGCCTTCTATCTGGGTAGGGCGCTTGCCTTCTTTCGCCATCACCCGGTTTCCGTCTAGCCCGTTATCCTTTCAGGAGGCCCTCATGTCGCAGCTTCGTCGAGCGTCCGCCGAGCTTCTCGGCACATTCTGGCTGGTCCTCGGGGGCTGCGCCAGCGCCGTGTTCGCCGCGGCGTTTTCCGAAGTCGGTATTGGGCTGCTTGGAGTTTCCTTCGCCTTCGGACTGACGGTCCTGACCATGGCCTACTCGATCGGCCACATCAGCGGCTGTCACCTCAATCCGGCGGTCACCATCGGGCTGTGGGCGGGCGGACGCTTTCCGACTAAGGACATCCTGGTCTACCTGATCGCCCACCCGCTACCACCACGCCAGGGCGGTTCAGGATTGATTGGCCCTGCCGGGCCGGCGGATCAGGCTCCATTACATTCCGGCCTACTGCCCACATCTGAACCCGGTCGAGCGTCTCTGATGCACAAAACCGTGACTCACAACCGATGTCATGCCACTTACAACGACTTCTGCGAAGCCGTGCTCGGTTTCCTGCGCCGCGATGTGCCTCGCAGGTGGAACACGTTCTGCGATAATGTGACCGACAACTTTCGCATCATATCACCGGAGGATTTTCGGGTTCTCAGGTGAGCTCGGTATATGGATCGATCACTCGATGAAGGTGTGCGGATGAAGTGCGGTATAAGGTGGTCCGGCAGGATCTGGGGAGTGTTTCTGGCCGGTGCTCTGGTGCTTGCCGTATCAGGGTATCCGGCGGGGGCGCAGAGTTTGGAGGAAGCCTTGGCACGGGCCTATGTCAGCAATCCGACGATCGAGTCCCAGCGCGCGCAGTTGCGGGCGACCGATGAGCTGGTGCCTCAGGCGCTATCCGGCTACCGACCGACGGTTGAGGCGGGTGCCGATGCCGTGAACAGCAATGTCACCACGAGACTTTCCCCGGCCGCGAGGGAGAGGGCCGGGCGAAGCAAACAAAAGGTCACCCTCCAGTCACGCACCGTCGATCTCAGCATCGCTCAGCCGCTTTACTCGGGCGGCCGCACCCAGGCGGAGACGAAGCGGGCCGAGGCTCTTGTCCAGGCTCAGCGCGCCGATCTGCTCTCGACTGAGCAGACGGTTCTGCTCGACGGTTCCACGGCCTATCTGGACGTGGTCCGCGATCAGGCTGTACTGGATCTCAACATCAATAATGAGCAGGTCCTGAGGCGCCAGCTCGAAGCCTCGCGCGACCGGTTCAATGTGGGCGAGATAACCCGCACCGACGTCAGCCAAGCTGAGTCCCGGCTGGCACGCGCCATATCCGACAGGATCCAGTCGGAAGGTCTGCTCAGCGGCAGCCGAGCGGTCTATGCCCGCATAATCGGTACACCTCCGGGCCGGCTTACCGCGCCACGGCTGGTTTTCGACCTTCCCGCTTCGCGGGAAGAGACCGTGTCATTGGCCGAGAATAACAATCCGACCGTAATCGCTGCGCAATATACCGAGACGGCGGCGCGGAGCGCCGTCGACTCCGTTCGTGGCGAGATGCTGCCATCGGCGAACCTGCGTGGCACGCTGTCACGCGGATGGGACCCCAACGCGGATACCGATCGCGCGGACACTGCGCAGGTTACGGCTTCCGTCACAGTACCGATTTATCAGGCCGGCTCGACCGAGTTCACGCGTCCGTGAAGCCCGCCAGACGGCCGGGCAGCGCCGCATCCAGATCGAGGAAGCGCGCCGGCAGGTGGTGGAAAATGCGATCCGCGCCTGGGAGGGTTTGACGACAGCCCAGGGCACCATTCAATCGCGGCAATCCCAGGTTCGAGCCTCGGACATAGCGCTTGAAGGTGTGCGCCAGGAAGCCTTGGTCGGTTCGCGCACCACGCTGGACACCCTGGATGCCGAACAGGAACTACTCGATGCGCGCGTCCAGCTTGTCCAGGCGCAACGCGACGAGATGGTTGCGGCCTTTTCGGCGTTGTCAGCCACCGGCCAGCTTTCGGCCCGGCTACTCGGCTTGAAAGTCCCGTACTACGACCATGTGAAGCACTACAAACAGGTGCGCGACAAATGGTGGGGGACCGATACAAAGGATTGATCATGCAGTTTCTGATGGAGGCGGGAGCGTCTACAGATCGGAACCGCATTTACGTTGGCGACAGATCTTTTGCTTGGAAAATCCAAACGCTGGCAGCGATCGAAGTGCGTTTATAGTCCTACAAATAGCCTTATGCTCCTTCATGCGTTTCGACCAAATCGCTGGTGATGCAGCGGAATGCCCGCTTTCGCTGTTCGCAAACCCTGGCCGCAACCAAGTCCCAAAAACGGTGGGTTCCTGGCCTATCCCCCACCGTCATACCCTGTACCTGCTCTAAAGGCAGGATCGGCTGTTCTGCAGGTAAGCTACCGGCAAGCACCTCACACCGCCGCTTTCCGTAACATCGCTTCTGCGGCTGGCCACGGCGGCCCCAGGTCGCGATCCAACAAAGCAACAGCCACGCAATTCGAGAGTCGGCACCATCTCTCAAAGCTCCAGGCCGTGGTTGTCGAAAACTCGCTCGACGTCACCCGCGTCGTTATGGAATACCTCACTAAGAAGCTGCCCAACTTGGTGGTAGCCATGCCAAAGTAGTGAGCGAACCATGCCGGATCCGCGTTTCTTCACGGTTGCAGGACCCTTCACGCTGGAGCACCTGGCGGCCGTTACCAGTGCCGAACTGGCATCAGATGTCGCCCCGTCGCTCCTGATCAGGGATGTCGCCCCGCTGGACCACGCGGGACCGACGGAGATCAGTTTTCTCGACAACAGGAAATATGTCGATGCCTTCTCCACCAGTAAGGCTGGCGCCTGTTTTGTCCATCCTGATCTTGCTCATCGGGCACCGTCCGGCATGGCGTTGCTGCTGACCCGAACGCCCTACAAAGCCTACGCTTTGGCCGCTCAGGCCCTCTATCCCCCGCCGGCGCCGCGGCCCGGCACCGCTACCACGGCGGTGGTCGACCCGACGGCCCGGATCGGCGAGGGAACCGAAATCGGAGCCGGCGTGGTTGTCGGTGCCGGCGTGCGGATCGGTCGGCGTTGCCGGATTGCCCCGAATGCGGTGATCGATGACCGGGTCATGATTGGCGATGACACCGTGATCGGGGCCTGCGCCTCCCTCAGCCATTGTTTGATCGGCAACCGGGTCAGCATCTATCCCGGGGTACGGATCGGGCAGGATGGTTTCGGTTTTGCCATGGACCCGGCCGGTTTCGTGCGGGTTCCGCAACTCGGCAGAGTGATCGTCGAAGACGACGTGGAGATCGGTGCGAACACCACGATCGATCGCGGTGCTGGTCCGGATACGGTCATTGGCCGCGGCTCCATGATCGATAATTTGGTTCAGATCGGACACAACGTGCAGCTTGGCGCCAGCTGCGTTGTGGTCGCGCAGGCGGGAATTTCCGGTAGCACCCGGCTTGACAATCATGTCGTCCTGGCGGGCCAGGCCGGTATTGCCGGTCATTTGACGCTTGGCGCCGGGGCCCGTGTTGCGGCTCAGAGCGGCGTCATGCGCGATGTTCCAGCGGGTCAGGAAGTCTGCGGCTCTCCTGCGCTGCCGATCAAGCAGTTCTTCCAACAGGTCGCGACGCTGGCGCGGCTGAGCCGGGGGACGGGCACGCGGGCAAGAGAAGAATAACGATGGCGGTCACGGCGGAAAACCAGGCATCGGTCGATATCGATACTGTGCGGGTCATGGAGACGATCCCGACACCCCAGGGGCGACGCATGAAAGATTTAGTCTCACTTTACCAGAGCCCTACCCAGTGAGGAGCTGGCCGAACCCGCGACCTTGATGGTCTGCAATGATTTCCGGATAAGCCCGTTATGGCTGGCAGACGGAAGGGAGCAGCCATGAAGACGCAAAAGCAAGTTGAAGCTATCGAGGACACGCTGATCGACACCATAGCCAAGCTGACCGAGGATGGGCACCAGGAGATCCACGTTCTGGAAACCATGCTGGGCCTCGCGATTGCCGGGTGCACCCATTACGACGGGGCCAAGGCACTGGCCAGGATGTTCCGCCATCTCGCCGATGAGTGCGAGCGGTGTGCCGATGCCGCCATGGAAGAAGGAGCAACCGATTGAGCCGCGATCCAGGGGCGAGGCATGAAATGATGCTGTTGGCGAATTCTGAAATGAGGCTCCATTTGGCCTCGGCGGGTGAAAAATTCTGTTTCTGGCCACATTCTGGGCCAGGTTCCGAGTACCTCGGTCCCGATCGTCGATTTCACCAACAGTATCATGAAATGGGCTTACAGGATCTAACGGTCTGACGGGCCGTTTCATGCGTCGCCCCTGCGCCACACCCAGCCTCGATTAATGCATCTTCCTTGTTCATCAAAGACAAACATTCTGGTGCGCCAACGATCTTGACCGGATCCCGGCGGTGTTCCGAAGTTCCTCGTCGATTACGCCATGTGGTTGCGCCAGAACGCCAGCAACCTGCATGGCGATGTCATGCGGCACCTCGATCATATTGTTGGGACTGAATTCCCGGCAGAAGCGGCCGGACCAGAGATACTGATTGTCCGCGGCTTGCAGCAGTGCCACGTTGATCTGGATCTGGTTTCCGGCTCTGCTGATGCGGCCCTTCAGCACATAGCCAATGTGGACGCCCGGAGCGGCGGCGCGGAGTGCCGTCTCGGTGTCGTAACGGGATCTGGGGTCGACGCCGAAGACAAGCACGTTCTCGAAACCGATCAGCCCGCCGATCACGTCCTCGGTGATGCCTTTGGCAAAGCTGTTCAGCGCCGGATCGCCGCTGTCGTTGGCAAACGGCGGAACCATCAGCGATGGGCCAGGTACGGCGGTTCTCCGCCCGTCCGCCAAAATCCGCGGCTGGAGTAGGAGTGTCGCGCCCCAGGGTACGATGCTCAGCACAAGTAACAGTGACAGGATGCTCGCCAACCAGCGCCGTCGCTTCAGAAGGCGCAAACGTGACGGCGCCAAGGGCGGACTCGAAGAGCCCGCCACCGCAAGAGCCGGATGGGCCGCCACTTTTGCTGGAATGATTTCGGCCCGTTGTCCCGCAGTCGGCTGGTCGGCATCACGCAGGGCTTCAGGAACGGAGCGTCCGTCTCCGTCCATCACGATGAAGTGCGGCACGTAGCCGCCCTTTGGAATGGTGATCCGGATCCGGTCCGCGGCTCCCTCGCCCAGGTAGTAGTGCTCCAGGCAGCGGCGGAGCCGACCCGCTTCAATCCGGACCACCGGATCGGCTCCGGGATTGAAGCTTGGATCGCGGTCGAAGGCGTCAAGCGCGATGGAGTAGGCTTTGATCCGGTCAGCGCGCCCGGCAAGGGTCTCCTGGACGACGAACTTCAGAAAGCGCCGCTTCCTTTCGGAGTTCACGAAATCCCGGCTGGCGACGACACGTTGAAGCGCATCTTGAATGACCTGTAGCGGGATCGATCCGTCGACATCATAGGACATTGGCTTTGCCTATTCGTTGGTCGCCCTCGGATTGAGGCCAAAGGTATCGCGTACTTGCAGAGGTAGGTTTTATTGCAACTAGAAGAAATTATCTATAACTATTAGCCTGAGCGATTGGACAGTTCCACTAAAATGTGCACCATACACAAAGAAAGCTTTATTTGATCGGCGGCTGGCGTGATTTTCCTAAAAGAAGGGGGTAATACTTTGGCCTCTTCTTTGGGAACTTAGTTTAATTTCTTTTTGATTTTCCGCTCTAACATTTTTAGCCGATACCTATTATATTCGTCACCTCAGTGATGACTTTTGGTGTACTGCCACCAATAACTTGGCCATCGGAAAAGGGTTACAGGGTGGTCAATCAGGGTTGTGGACTTCAGAGCTAAGGGGAGAATACCACCAGGGGGACGCATGAAATCATCCAGCCAACGGTCTGTCAGACTGTCAAATCCCGCCTGCCCGTTTCATGCGTCGCCCCTGCCCCTTTCCTATCCTTGAATGGACTCTGTCCCTTCGCGCAGTGCCAATTCAACCGGGCGATGCAGTACCAGGGTACGATTTTCTTGAAAGGATTCGCTCTTTTTTCTCATGTACAGATTGTTATGAGGCTTCCAGCGCTGCGTCCGTGACCACAGGGATGGTGTTCACAGACTGTTGGAAAACAATCGAGGATGAACAGGTGCCTGGTGAAACTGTGTGCTCGCGTCTTAGACTGTGCGGCGTGCCCGGGAGCAGATCCCTTCTGTCGTGAATGCTCGTGCAAGGCAGGATACCACAGAGTATTCGGTGACGAGCCCCACTCCACTTACAGGGCGACTACCAGGCCGCACCCTTGGAATCCATAGCCAGGGGTGCGGTTTGGCACTGTAAACTGGCACCACTGGGGATTTCGTTCACACAATTTTCAGTCCGTACCGGAGGCCAGAAGCGTATAATCCGGCATCGATAATGGCTTCTGAATGGGTTCGAGTTGCGCGCATCAAGGTCGCTTCAGCTCAAGTTGACAGTGCCAGGGGGACTGCAGCAAGTGGGACGCGGGGGCAGTTCGCGGAACGGGCCGCCAGCACGAGCTGCCCCTCGTCGCGCGCGTAATGGATCTGCCAGACCTGGCGCATCGTCTGCACCATCGCAACGGCGTGGGCCGCCAGCGGCGCGGTCGGCACATCCAGAGCGTCGAGCAGCCGGAACCCATCCGCGCCGATCTCGAGGGCCAGCGCCTCGCGCTTTTCCCGGCTCCTGGGCAAGCGGCAGTCCTCGACGCGGTGGCCATAGCGCTCGAACCAGGCGGGCGGCGCGAGCAAGCGCGGACCGATTACCCGGCACAACGGCAGCCAGATGCAGCGTCGAACCCGGCGCGCAGCGTCTGGCCAACCAGTGGGAGAAGATGCAGATCGCACCAGGCGCGCCCAGCACGTGCGTGCTGTCGGTGCGCTGCTTGCCGCGCGCCTTGACCAGGCCACGCGCCTTGAAGCGCTCGAGCATCGTGTCCAGCAACCGGTGCTCCGCCTGCCCGGCCAGCAGTTCTAAATCCGACTGATACTCGATCTTCGCGCCTGTGAGGGTAACGGATCATTGGTTTGCAAAATGGTTGGTTGTGGAGCGCTTCCAAAGTCCGCGGTGGCGGAAAGGTGGTTTATCAGGGTCATGAAAATCCTGGATCTCTCTCGGGGCATTGCGCGGGTGCTGCCACTCGCTGCCGGACCTCCGGCAGGGAGGTGATGTGCGCTATACGATGGCGGACATCGGCTTGTCGGCGTTTTCCTGTTCTTCCTGCAGAGCCCGTCGTTCCTGGCGCACCAGCGCCGTCTGGAGGCGGGACAGGGGCGCTCGAACTACCAGACGCTGTTCGATTCGACGAGGTCCCAGCGACAATCATCCGGGCGCTGCTGGACCCGGTCAGCCCCGACCGCTTCCATCCGGTCTTCGCCGAGGTGGTGGCGGAACTGGAGCAATCCGGCGGCCTGGAGGCTTTCCGGCAGCTTGGCGGGGATGTGCTGATCGCCCTGGACGGCACCGAATATCACGTGTCGGGCAAGGTTCATTGCCAGCAGTGCTCGACCCGCAAGCGCGGCAAGGACAAGATCGTTCTTGGTCCGTGCGTATTGACCGGGACGGTGTACTGTTCATAAGCATCCATGCCGAAACTGAGGATATTTGCGGCACCGAAGACCGCCAATCGCATCTGTGTGTTTTCAATGGGATAAGCGTGAGCAAAAGTCCCATGCGGAAGCATCCGACTTTTGCGATATCTTTTGCAGCGTCTTCGGAGATCAACCCCAGTCGGAATCAGGCGTCTGATACTTGATTGATTTGTATGAACTTTTCCCTTATGACAGTACACCGTCCCACGCAGACGCACGGGCCTTTTATCAGGCCGTGGCCATCAGGGATCATGTCCCTTCCCATGTGAAGCCTGTACAGTGCACCAACCTACCACACCATGTTGATTGAGCCACGACATGCCTTTCGGGTCTTCCCGCACACCTCGCCCCTTCGCCACCAACATACGAGCCACCGTTAAATGGTACAATCCGACCAAGGGCTTCGGGTTCGTCTCACCGGATGATGGATCGCCCGACGTGTTCCTTCACGTCTCGGTCGTCGAGCAGGCCGGCCTGCAAAGCCTGGACGAGGGATCGATCCTCGTGTGTGACCTGGCCGACGGCCAGAAGGGAGCACAGGTGTCGGCCATCCACAGCGTCGAGGCCGGTTCCGCTCCAGCCCAGCGGAGCAGCCGGTCGGGATCCGGATCCCGCTATCCCCGCCAGAGCGTCAGTGACTACGACGATTACGGCTACGGGTCCAAACCGAGCAGCGGCGTGACGGTCGAAGGCACCGTCAAGTGGTTCAACCCGGACAAGGGCTTCGGCTTCATCGTCCCCGATCAGGGTGGGAAGGACGTGTTCGTCCACATCCGGGCCATTGAGCGTGCCGGATTGAGCACGCTGCACGAGAACCAGCGGGTTCGTTTCACCGAGAAGGCGGGGCAGAAGGGTCCGGAAGCGGACGGCATCGAAGTGGTCTGACAGCCATTCCGTCCGCTCAGAATGGCAGGGGAGGAGAAGCCTCCCCTGCCAACCAAGGTTTGCGACGCCGGACGACATTGAAACAGGGATGCCTGACGACCCGAGCCTGTCACCGAAGGTGCTACGTTGTTCAAGGTGGCCGTAGTCGGTGACGGCTGGCCTGATTGGCCACTCACAGAAAGGGCAGCGGAATGACCGACAGCAGTTTCAGTCCCGCCGATGCCGAAGGCTTGGCTGCATGGTTCGCCAGGGCGGAAGCCAATGCAGCGGGCCTGCGGCGCAGGCTGAGAGATTTTGGTACTGACCAGCGGCCTCATCACCAGGCCGGACACAAGGATCCGAAAGCCACGACTGCGGCGCTGACGTCCGAAGGGGCCATGGATCGTATTCCCGGAAATTCCAGGCGAGTTGATCTTCGCTGAGAATGCCATCGGCGTCTGCCGATTTGAAGCGATTGGAAGAGATCAACGCTCCACCCGAACTCAGGCCCCCTGCGTCAGTAGGGAGGCGGGGCAGGGTGATGCCGCTTGCGACTGTTTACGCTTCGTACGGTCGGGTGCCAAATCCGACTGGTGCAGCCGGGTTCGGCGCGGCATGATCCGGACTTCGGCAACCAGGAGCCCGCCCGTTCGTGCAGAATTTACCGGTGACGCATGACGCCTTCTTCCGGGCGCTGATGGACGAGCCCGGCGTGGCCGCGGCGCTGCTGCGCGAGCACCTGCCGGCCGAGGTGGCGGCCCTGCTGGCGCCCGATGCGCCGGAGCTGCTCGACGCCCACTTCGTGGCGGCGCACCTGCGCCACAGCCAGGCCGACCGGCTCTACAGCGCCCGTGCCTTGGCAGGCGGCGAGGTCTACATCTACGTCCTGCTGGAGCACAAGAGCGCGCCGGACCCGGAGGTCGGGGTCCAGCTGCTGGGCTACCTGGCCGAGATCTGGCGCCGCCTGGACCGGCAGCGGCTGGAGCAGGGCGGGGCGGTCGGCAGCTGAGCGGCCGCCGATCGTGCCGCTGGTGATCTACCATGGCGCGCGGGAGTGGACTGTGCCGCTGTCGTTCGGCGAAACGGTGGCGGCCGATCCGGCCCTGCGGCCCTACCTGCCGGACTTCACCTACTCTCTGCTCGATCTCGGCCAGGTGCCGGACGAGCAGCTGTCCAGCCAGCGTGTTGCGCGGGGCGGGCTGCGGGTGCTGAAGTACAGCCATCGGCCGGACGGGCAGGGGGCGGCGGTGCTGGCGGCGGTCGACGATCTGCTGGGTAGCGGAATTCTGGTCAGTGCGTTCATATATATCAACTGGGCGTACGACGCGGTCGACCGGCGGGCGATCGAGGCGGCGCTGGCCCGGGCGCCGGATGAGCAGAGGGAGGCGGTGATGTCGGTCATGGCACAGGAACGCGAACAGGGACGTGTCGAAGGGCGTGCTGAGGGTAAAGCTGAAGGTGAGGCCACAGGTAAGGCAGAGACGCTGCTCCGGCTGCTCGATCGACGCTTTCACGGTGTTCCGGAGGCGTATCGTACTCAGGTTCTGGCTGCGAATGCGGACCAGCTGGATGCCTGGATTGACGCGGTGCTTGACGCCGAAAGCATCGACGCCGTCTTTGGCGCGCCGACAGCACATTGATCCTTGAGGATGGCACCGCCGGCCGGGTTAGGGCACATAAGTCGTGATCGTGGCTGTCCAGCTGAACCGAAAGCCAAGCTGGCCGGCCTGTCGTGATGGGGTGCAGGAAGGCAGCGGGCCTGCCGAAGCTGGAGCTTTGAGACCTTGACCACTGCCCTGGAGGGTCCGGCACGGCAGAATGCCGGTGAGATGCTGGTCGGCACGGTCGAGCGGGTGACCTTCCACAATCCGGAGACCGGCTTCTGCGTGCTGCGCGTCCAGGTGCGGGGGCGCCGCGACCTGGCCACCGTGGTCGGGCAGGCGGCGGTGATCACCGCGGGCGAGCGCATTCAGGCAACCGGGCAGTGGGTCAACGACCGCAGCCACGGCCTGCAGTTCCGCGCCTCCTTCCTCCAGTCGGCACCGCCCGCCTCTGCCGAGGGCATCGAGAAGTACCTGTCCTCCGGCCTGATCCGCGGCATCGGCCCCATCTACGCCCGCAAGCTGATCGCCGCCTTCGGCGATGCCGTGTTCGAGGTCATCGAGGCGGAACCCGAGCGGCTGCGCACGCTGCCCGGCATCGGACCGCAGCGGGCCCGCCAGATCATCGAGGGCTGGGCCGAGCAGCGTGCCGTCCGCGAGATCATGATCTTCCTGCACGGCCATCAGATCAGCACCTCCCGGAGTGTCCGGATCTACCGGCTCTACGGCAGCGACGCCATCCGCCTGATCAGCGAGAACCCGTACCGGCTTGCCCGCGACGTGCGCGGTATCGGCTTCGCCTCCGCCGACCGGATCGCCGCCGCCTTCGGCATTGCCCGGGAGTCGCTGCTGCGCATCCGGGCCGGCCTGTCGCATGTCCTGTCCGAAGCGATGGATGAGGGGCATTGCGGTTTGCCGCGCGACGAGCTGATCGAGGCCGCGGCCAAGGTGCTGGAGGTGGAGGCCGGGTTGGTCGAGCAGGCCATCGCCGAGGAGGTGGCGGAGGGCACGCTGGTCGAGGACACGATCGGCGGCCAGCCGGCGGTGTTTCTGGGCTGGCTGTTCCACTCCGAGCGCAACATCGCCGAGCGGCTGAGCGCCCTCAGCGATGGTCCGCCGCCCTGGTCCGGGATCGATGCCGACCGGGCAATCCCCTGGGTCGAAGGACGGGCCGGGATCTCGCTGGCGCCGAGCCAGGCGGCGGCGCTGCGCCAGGCGTTACGCGCCAAGGTGCTGGTGATCACCGGCGGCCCCGGCGTCGGCAAGACGACGCTGGTCAACAGCATCATCAAAATCCTCGCGGCCAAGGGTGTCCGCATCCTGCTGGCGGCGCCGACCGGCCGGGCGGCCAAACGGATGAACGAGGCAACCGGGCTGGAGGCCAGGACCCTGCACCGGCTGCTCGAGGTCGATCCCCGCACCGGCGGCTTCAAGCGGTCGGAAGAGAACCCGCTGGAGGGCGACCTGCTGGTGGTGGACGAAACGTCGATGGTCGACGTCCCGCTGATGTACGCGCTGCTCAAGGCCGTTCCGCCCGGCATGGCGCTGCTGCTGGTCGGCGACGTCGACCAGCTGCCCAGCGTCGGACCGGGACGGGTCCTGGGCGACATCATCGACAGCGGCATCGTGCCGGTGGTGCGGCTGACCGAGGTGTTCCGGCAGGCGGCCAGCAGCCGGATCATCACCAACGCCCACCGCATCAACACCGGCAGGCTGCCGCTGCTGCCGGGCCGGGGAGAAACCAGCGACTTCCACTGGGTCGACGCCGGCACGCCCGAGCGGCGTGGTGGACACGCTCGTCCATCTGGTCGCCCGCCACCTGCCGCGCAGCCAGGGGTTCGACCCGATCCGCGACATCCAGGTGCTGTGTCCGATGAATGTCGGGTCGGTGGGCGCGCGCTCCCTGAACATCGAGCTGCAGAAGGCGATCAACCCGCCCGGTGCGGTTCGGGTGGAGCGGTTCGGCTTTGCCTTCGGCGCGGGGGACAAGGTGATGCAGATCGTCAACGACTACGACAAGGAGGTCTACAACGGCGACATCGGCCGGATCGTGTCGGTTGATCCGGACAAGGCGGAGCTGGTGATCCGGTTCGATGAGCGCGACATCTCTTACCGCTTCGATGAACTGGATCAGGTGGTGCTGGCCTACGCCACGACGATCCACAAGAGCCAGGGCTCGGAGTACCCGGTCGTGGTGATCCCGGTGACGCTGCAGCACCTGGTCATGCTGCACCGGAACCTGCTCTACACCGGCGTCACCCGGGGCAAGCGCCTGGTCATCCTGGTCGGCGAGAAGAAAGCCTGCGCGGTGGCGGTCTACGGCACCATGACCAAACCGCGCTACACCAAGCTGCACGAGTGGGGTGAGATTTATGCCAGGCCGGTTTAGAGCGGAAGCCTCGCCGGCGCGGCCGGTTTGGCGGCTGGGGGCTCTGCAGCACCGGGAGCCGGGCTGTGATATAGCTCCGGACCGGAGCGGATGGATTGTGCCCGTCCGAGGAGGAGTGCGTTTGTTGTCGGGAAACCTGCCATGAAGATCAAAGCTTTTGATGCCGTCGTGCTCAGGAAACTGCAGCCGGAGATCGAGGCGGCGCTCGCCGCCCTCGGCCGCAGGCATGGTATTACGATCCGCGCCGGCACTGCCCGCTTCAGGGAGAGCACGGCCGAGCTCAAGCTCGAGCTGGCGGTGATCGGCGGCGATGGCAGATCAGCTCGCCGGGAAGCCGAGGAGTTCGCGAAGTACCACGCGATGTATGGTCTGGAAGCCGGCGATCTCGGCCAGGTCGTCATCCTCGACCGCGAAGAGCACCGCCTGGTCGGGCTGGCGCCCAACCGGCCCAAGTATCCGATCGTCATGGAACGCCTGCGTGATGGCAAGGTGGTGCTCTGTACCGAGGACGTGATCGAGAAGATCACGGCTCTGCGTTTGCTGAAGCCGTCATGATCAATGCTGGACGAGCGGCCGCTGACAGAGTGCCGGATTTGCCAAGATCCAGAGCTCGGCCATCGCCGACAGACAGGTTCGGATGAGGGGCATCTGCTGGATGGAGACGAGGCGAACTCCGGAAGAGGTTTTTGGTCTCTTCGAGCCTGGCCGGAATGACCGAGCTCTCCCGGCGCGGCGTCGCCGAGTCGGCCGATCGCCGCCCGGCATCAGGATCCAGGCGATTACCCCTCCGGCGGCAAGGAGCGCCGGCGCGACGGTCCCGATCGAAATGACCGTTAAACCTGCCTCGTTCGGCCGCAAACACCCGCACCTCGCCGCTGCCGCCGAAGGTCCAGGTGACGAGTGACGTCGACCGGCCCCGGATCCCGCAAATCGCTCCGTGGCTCTTTCCACACCTGCATGATATGCCTCCGGCTTCAGCTATACAGCTCCCGTGACCAGACGCAGAAAACGAGGATGTCCAGTGAGACCGCCCAACCAGAACCGATCAGGATCCCGGAACAGGTTTCCTGCTGGCCATAAGCCATCACAGCATGGCGGTGCCGGTCGTGTGGATAGTGGGCGCGGCAGGGGCGGCAGCGAGGGCGCCATGGCGAAGCACACCCGCTACCTGGAACTTGCCCAGCAGGCCAGAACGGCTGGCGACGAGGTCGCGATGCAGCACAACCTCCAGCATGCCGAACACTGGTACCGCACGGCCATGGCTGACCGACGGACCGGGGATGATCCGCAAACGGCACTCGAAGGGGAGGTCCTCGCCGACTGAGTCGATACGGTTGTGGTCCTGGCAAACGCTGTCCGCCGCCGGCTCAGATCGCGCGGAACCCGGCTGGACGTTTCAGGTCCGTCCCGGGACCGACACGGCCATCGCTGACATGACGCCGGACAGGCCAAGACGAACCGGATCAGCGGGGACTGGTGCGTCCAGGTTGACCTACCGGATCCTTGACGATCAGCACCGCCGCGGGCAAATCGGCTCCCTGATCTCGTTCGTGCTGTGCCGATCTCCGGTCCGGCACATCCTCCATTCCGGACGGAATGCTCTGTCAAGTGTAGCGCCGGTGCAACCACAACCTCAAAATCGGCCGGAGATGCGGGCTGCTCGGCGCGTTTGCCTTGTCACCCGGTCGGACCAATGGCAATGGGAGAGAAGCTGCCGATGGAGGCAGCCTGTTTGAGGGAGGTTAATGATGAACCAGGCGGAACTGATTGCCGCTGTTGCGGAGCGCGCCGGCCTGACCAAGGCCGATGCCGGCAAGGCGGTCGAGGCGCTGGTCGGCACGATCACCGACACGCTCAAGCAGGGCGACGAGATCCGCATCGCCGGCTTCGGCACCTTCGGGATCTCCGAGCGCGGTGAGCGTCAGGGCCGCAACCCTCAGACCGGTGCGCCGATCACGATCGCGGCGTCGAAGGCCGCCAAATTCACCGCCGGCAAAGGCGTCAAGGACGCGCTCAACGGCGGCTGAGCCTATAGGGCTGCGCATTCTGGTCCAGCCGGCGATCCGGAGTGCGCGAACGGTTGATCCTCCCGAACGGCGCCGAGGGCGACAATCGCCCGCAGGCAGATCCCGGACCCGGTGTCCCTGACCGGCACCGGTGCGTCGCGTCAGGAGGAACTGGGGAAAGACCTTGATGGATCGGGATCAGGCACGCACCGACTATCGCAGGATCCTGGCGGGCGTTGTCCGCCACCATCAGGCGCTGGACCGCCACGTCACCGGGGCCGCGATGGCGCGTGTCGCCAAGCGGCTTGGCCTGAGGGTCAAGGGCGGCGTCATCGAGGCCGGTGACGATGAGATGGCTCTGGTCTCGGATCTGGCGGTCTACGGCCGCGTCGCCGGATCGACCCGGGCGATCGACCGCTACGCCAGGGCGGTCTCGGGATCGCTCGACGCTTTCGACCAGGAGCTGGTCGGGGCTCTGAGCCGGAGCTGGTTCTCCATCCTCCGGTTCACCGCGCGGCATCCCGTGGCCGGCTGGTACGTCGACGACCTCCTGCTCGACCGGACCGGGCTCTGGCTGATGAACGAGGCGCTGGAGCAGTCGGCACGCGAGGGCATGAGCCTCGGCACCCGGCTGTTCGAGTTCGGCGGCTTCGTTCTCTCGACCGGCGCCGCGGCACCGCTCACGGACGCCTGGATGGAAGCTCTGCGTGACGATCTGTGGACGCGGCGGAAACCGGGGGCGCTGAACGATGCCGAAGTCATTACACTGTACCGGCTGACGATGTCGCTCGGACTGGTGGCACGGCACAGAAACGCTCTCGACGGCCCGGTCTGAAGCGCGGCTGTCGGGCCGGCATCCTGTCCCGGCACCGGCGCCGGGCCACCGCTTCACCCGACAGTTGGAGAAAGTCCGATGAAACACGGCAGCCCCACCGCTTCTCCCGAAGAGATGGTCGCCCTGACCGGCCGGATCACCGCCGCCTACCTGCGGGGCAACGCCCTGCCGGCTGCCGACATCGCCGAGCGTGATCGGCATCGTTCACGGTTCGCTCCTGCAGCTCGTTCAACCGGCGCCGCCGCAGCAGCAGGAGGACGTCCAGAAGCCGGCAGTCCCGATCCGCAAATCCGTCACGGCCGAGTACATCGTCTGCCTGGAGGACGGCAGGAAGCTGAAAATGCTCAAGCGTCACCTGAGCGCGACCTACGCCATGACGCCGGACCAGTACCGGGCCAAATGGAACCTGCCGGCTGACTACCCGATGGTGGCGCCCGCTACGCCGAGAAGCGCAGCGACCTTGCCAGGTCGAGCGGCCTGGGCAGGCGCCGCCCGGAGCCCGAGCCACAGCCGGTTCCGGCGCCGAAAAAGCGCGGCCGTCCCAAGGCAACGGCCTGATCATTCGCTCCCCGGCTTCATGCACCGTTCGTGATCGGGACACGACCTTCGTCAGTGGCGCAGGTCGGTGACCTTGAGCGCTTCCCACATCCAGCCGAAGTCATAGGCCGGATGACCCTGGGCCTGGCTGCGGCGCGCGGCGCCGTTCTCCAGGTACTTCAGCCACTCCACCACCTTCCGGCGCCCCGCCTTGGACCGGGCCGCCTGCTTCGGGCTCTTGCCGTCCAGCATCGGGATCGGCTGGGACAGGATCTCGCGGTAGTGACGGTCCTCCACCTCGTGCAGCAGGGCCGCCATTTCCTCCGGCGGCAGCGGCGGTTCCGGCGGAGGGTGATCGTCTCCCGCTGGCCGCGTGCTCCGCCATCGCCTGCTCGGGCGTCTGCAGCGCGGTCAGCGGAGCCTTCACCAGCGAGCCGAGCGCCTCGGCCAGCCAGCTTCGGCCCCGCTCGGCCCGCTCCACCGAGTTCGTCTGCAGCACCACGGCGGCCGGATCCAGCCGGACCGAGCCGAGAACCCGCCCACCGTGCTCGTCATAGGTCTTGAACATCACCGCATCGGATGAGGCGCCCGGCACAGCGCCGCCCGGAGGTGCGTCGGTCAGCCATGTCCAGGCCGGCTGCTCGGCCTCGTCCCGGACCAGGTCCGGCAAGCCGTCGAGGCGGCTCTCGATCTCCCCGGACCGGGTCGGGATCCTGGATTGGAAACCGCGTTTCCGAGAAGATCAGCTTGTCACCGTCGAAGTTGACGAGGTTGGGCATCGACTGGCCCAGGACGCCGCGCAAGGACCTGGTGAGCCACGCCTGGGTGAACAGCGGCGCCATCTCGCCGAGAATGGCGTCCTCCACCGGATACTGATCGACGTCGCCGATCGGGACGCCCTCCTGCCTGGCCCGCCGCTTGACGCTGCGGGCGAAGCTTTTCCTGGCCTGGGCGAATTCGTCGAGCAGGGCACTGCTGTCCTCGAACGTCAGCGGCACAACGCCGCCGGCCATGTGCACCTCGTTGCCGACCGGCAGCATCCGGGCGGCTATACGATCCCACTGGGCGAGGCTCTGAGAGGCCAGCTTGTCCTTGACCTGGATCGGCTCGCCGCCGCGGATCAGATCCCGGGCCATGAAGTGGCGGCCCGGCGTGGTGCCGACCACCTCGTAGAGGCTCATGACCGAGCGGCGCAGGGCCTCCAGGTAGTGCCTGACCGGCGCCGGCTCCTTCCAGCCGCGGCGCTTGAGATAGTCGTCGATGACGTTCCGGCCGTCGGGCTCGAAGTCGCAGGTCACGAAGTCCTCGAAGGCGCAGCCGATGAGCTGGGCATAGCCGCCCTGCCCGAGCAGATCCGGCAGCTCGTCCGGCTCGAGGTCGAACTCCTCGAAGGCCGGCTCCAGGTGGTCCGCGATGATGGCGTCGAGACGGTCGCGCCATTCCTCCCGCTGCGCCCACTTCATGACGGCGGCGATCGCCTTGTCGTGAGCGGAAACTCTCATGTCTCATCCCTCCCGGTCAGTCATGGGGTAAAACAGTAGCGGGTCAGAAGCCGCCCGGCAAAGGCGTCGGAAGGATCAGAGGGAGCAGGGCGCTGGCGGGATGACGAGCCGGGTGGGGCTCGCCGCCCGGGCTGCCCTGTTTTCGTAGGGGGCGAGTGGCGCCACTCTCGTATCTAGCTGGCCTGGTCTGCGATCAGGCCGCCGGAGCGGGCGGCGTGACCGCTTGGAGATCAGCCATCGTCCGGTCCCGGCACGATCAGGATCCGGCAGGTTCCGGCTCATCTGCTCGATCACCGGGCGGGAAGGGCTTTTCGCCCCGGGCGACCCGATCGAGCAGGCGGCGCACGCCGCGGGTCCGCTCGTCGGCCGCCGCGATCAGCCGGTCGAGCGCGTCAAAATCGAAGCTCACCGGCGCCAGGCGCGCCGGCTCGACCGGCTCCGCGTCCGGCGCCACCGCGCCCTCGTCCGGCCGAGGCCAGTTCGGCGAAGGGCGCGGTCAGGACCCGCTTCGGCCGACCGCGCCGCCCGCCCCTCGCCCGGCGCCGGACGGCGGTGGTCTCGGCCCGGATCGGCAGCAGGCGCTTGAGCCCGTAGAGCCGGCGCGCGCCCCGCCCGGTCCGGCCGGTGACCTCGGCGGCGACCTCGAGCCCAACCAGGGCGTCCAGCATCCGCGACGCCCCCTCGACCGAGCAGCCCAGCGCCTCGGCCAGGGCGGAGATGCTGAGCAGCGGCGAGGCGGCCAGCAGATCGACCGCCGCCGGCAGCCGGCTGTTCGACCGGCCGCCGGCGCGGTGGTCGACCCGGAGCCGGGCCTCGCGCCATTCCCGCTCCATCGTCAGCAGCCGGTCGCGGCCGTCGGCGGCCTCGCGCAGAGCCGACTGCCCGGCATCCGGTGCAGCCATCCAGGAGCGCAGCTCGATGGCGTGGTTCAGGGCGGCGATCTCGGCGCCGCGCTCGGGGGCGGAAGCGCCGTCGCCGAGCCGGAGCGGCAGGCCGTGGAGGTGGGCGGCGAGCCGGAACAGGTCGAACCTTGGGCCATGGCAACGATTTCGACACTGAAGGTACAGTTCGGGAGTAACTGACGCGGGAGCCATTCTTAGCCGTCGCGGGTGTTCACTAAACCCCTCTGCACGGGCATCGGCTAAGCCCTTGGAGTTGCTGGGGCCGGATTCCCCGTTCCGGGCGTTCACGAAGCTATAGTATACTGCACAGCACCGAAGCTGATAGCGGGCTTGCCATTATGACTGTGCCGCTCAGGGTGGGGATTTACGCCCGCGTATCGACGACTGAACAGAACCCTGAGGCGCAGCTGACAGTTCTTCGCGAATACGCCATCGGGCGGGGTTTCGTCATTCAGGGCGAGTACATCGACCACATCTCCGGCGACCTGCCCCAACGCCGTGGTCGTCGGCCGCGGACCAGGGACATCGCCTTCGACCGGCTGATGGCCGACGCCCTCCAGCGGCGGTTCGATTGCATCCTGGTCTGGAAGTACGACCGCCTGGCTCGCTCGCTCGGCACGCTGATTGGCGCTCTGCAGCAGTTCAGCAGCCTTGGCATCGATTTCATCAGCTACACCCAGAACATCGACACCACGACGCCGATGGGGCGTCTCTTCTTTCACATCATCGGGTCCTTCGCCGAGTTTGAGCGGTCGGTCATCGTCAGCGGGTCCGGCCGGCTTGGCCAATGCCCGGGCCAAGGGGCAGGTTCTCGGCCGCCCGGAGCGCGACCCTACCGCCAAGGCCAGGATCGTCGAGCTGCGCTCCCAAGGGTTGAGCCTGCGCGAGATCGCCCGGCGCGAAGGGCGCTCCCCGTCGGGCGTGCTCAAGCTGCTGCGCGCCGCCGGCGCCACGTCCTCCGCCTCCAACCGCCGGTCCTAAGCCATGCCGGTGATCGTCGAGACAGCCTATCCGCGCCTGTCGCCTACTCCGACGGATGCGGAGCTGGAAACCTGGTTCACGCCGACGCCGGCCGACCTGGCCTTTGCCGACCGGCATTCACGTCGGAGCCTACCGGCTCCCCGCATTGCCCTGCTGGTGCTGCTGAAGACCTTCCAGCGCCTGGGCTATTTCCCCAGGTTTGCCGAGGTCCCCACCCCGATCCTGTTGCGGGTCGCCCAATCGACGGCACGGGCGGAGACCCCAGGGGCTGCACCCCTACGACGCCCCGTCGCACCGCAAGCGGCTGATGGCGGAACCGCGCCTTCCTGGGCGTCAGCGCGTTCGACGCGGCGGCGCGCCGGATCATGATCGGAGCCTGCCTCGAGGCCGCGCGCAGCCGTGACGACCCTGCCGACGTCGCCAACTGCGCCATCGAGGAACTGGTCCGCCAGCGCTGCGAACTGCCGGTTCTCAATACCCTGCTGCGCGCCGCCCGCAAGGCGCGGGAACTGTCAACCGCGGCTATCAGGCTAGCATATATGATACCCTTGATGAGGCAGCCCAAAGCCGCCTGCAAGCACTCTTGAACCTGGGGCCGGGTGAGACCCGGGCGCGGTGGGATGCGGTCAAGGCCGATCATCCCAGGCCCTCGCCCCAGCGCATGAAGGAGTTTCTCGACCATCTGGCTTGGTTGCGCACGCTGGGCGCCGACCTCGCGGTCTTCTCTGGCATACCCGACCTCAAGCTGCGGCAGTTCGCCCTGGAGGCGCAAGCGCTGAATGCCGCTGTCCTGAATGAACTGGCCGAGATGAAACGGCTTGCCCTGATCGCCTGTTTTATCATGCCGCCGCTTCATTCGCCAGATGCACGATGAGAGAACCGGGCCCGCCAGGCTTTGTGCGCCGCCAGACCCAGCAGGTGGAGCGGACCGATACCCTGATCGCGCTGCTGCGCGACACCGTGGTCGCGTGTCGCGGCGAGGGCAGCAAGGAGGAACGTTTCGAGGCCGTCGGGGCGCTGCTGGCCCCGGACGCGGACTCCATCCTGGCCCAATGCGACGCCCATGCGGCGGTTGCCGGCAACAACTACCTGCCGTTCCTGCGCCGCTCTATCGCGGGCAACGGGCTCCTTTCCTGCGCTTCCTCCAGGGCCTTCCTCTCGTGGCCACGTCCCAGGACAAGGCGGTCGAGCAGGCCATCGCCTTCCTCCTCGACAACGCCGCCAGCCGGCACGCCCGCCTGGCGGCAGTCCGATGGGAGCGTGGGGCCGACGACGCCCGGCAGGCGGTGCCGCTGCTCGACCTTTCCTTCGTGCCCGAAAGTGGCGGGAACTGGTCACCGGTCGCGCCGCCGGGACAGCTGCCGGCGACGGTCGACAGGCGCTACTTCGAGCTTGGCCTGTTCTCCCAGATCATGCAGGAGCTTCGGTCGGGCGACTTGTGCATGCCCGGCAGCGAGGTCTACGGTGACTATCGGCAACAGCTGGTTCCGTGGGCAGAGTACCACCAGCAGATCGTCGCCTTCGGTGAGCAGGCCGGCGTGCCGACCGACGGCCCGGCCTTCATCGCCCGTCTCAAGGCCGACTGGAGGGCGCTGCCCGACAGGCCGACGACGGCTTTCCAAACAATGAGCACCTCACCGTCGAGAACGGGGTCCCGTAGTCAAGCGCCTTCGCGCCAAGCCGGACGACGAGGGGCTGGAGGGTGTGGAACGGCTGCTGCGGGAGCGGCTGACGCCGGCCGGCATGCTGGATGCCTTGGCCGATACCGAGCATTGGCTGCAGTGGACCCGGCATTTCGCCCCGCTGTCCGG
>CAWKET010000040.1:0-17767 GCA_963848585.1 uncultured Alphaproteobacteria bacterium
ATGAACCGCGCCGGGATTGTCGGCGGCTCCAACTCCTGAGAGGATGGAGCGACGATGAGCAAGACAACGAACAAGTTTTCGGCTGAGGTCCGCGAGCGGGCTGTGCGGCTGGTTCTGGACCACGAGAAGGATCACCCGTCCCGATGGGCGGCGGTTTCGTCCGTGGCGTCGAAGATCGGCTGTTCGGCGCATACGCTGAACGAATGGGTGAAGAAAGCCGAGGTGGAGAGCGGCAGCCGTGCCGGCGTTCCGCTGGATGTGCTGGAGAAGCTGAAGGCGCAGGAGCGGGAAATCCGGGAACTGCGCCAGGCGAACGAGATCCTGCGCAAGGCCTCGGCTTATTTTGCGATGGCGGAGCTCGACCGCCGACCGAAATGATGCTGGGTTTCATCGAGGCCCACCGCCAGGAACACGGGGTCGAGCCGATCTGCAAGGTGCTGCCGATCGCCCCATCGACTTGGCGGCGGCATGCGGCGCGCGCGGCCGATCCGGCCAAGCTGCCGGCGCGGGCACAACGCGATGCCGGCTTGAAGGCCGACATCCGGCGGGTGTTTGAGGAGAATTTCCAGGTCTATGGGGTGCGCAAGGTGTGGCGGCAGCTGCAACGCGAGGGCATCCAGGTGGCGCGCTGCACGGTCGCGCGGCTGATGCGGGAGATGGGCCTGCGCGGTGCCATCCGCGGCAAGCCGGTGAAAACCACCATCGCCGACAAGGGTTTGCCCTGTCCGCTGGACCGGGTGAACCGGCAGTTCCGGGCCGATAGGCCCGACCAGCTGTGGCTTTCCGATTTCACCTACGTCTCGACCTGGAGCGGCTTTGTCTATGTGGCTTTCATCATCGACGCCTTTGCCCGGCGGATCGTCGGCTGGCGAGTGTCCCGGACGGCCGATGCCGGCTTTGTCCTGGATGCCCTGGAGCAGGCCCTGCACCAGCGCCGGCCAGCCGGGAAATCCGGACTGGTCCATCACTCGGACAGGGGCAGCCAATACCTGTCCATCCGCTATACCGAGCGGCTCGGCCTGGCCGGCATCGAACCGTCGGTCGGCAGTGTCGGGGACAGCTACGACAACGCCTTGGCCGAAACCGTCAACGGTCTCTACAAGGCCGAACTCATCCACAGGCGAGGACCATGGAAATCCTTTGAAGCCGTTGAATACGCCACTCTCGAATGGGTCGACTGGTTCAACAACAGGCGCCTGCTCGAGCCCATCGGAAATATCCCACCGGCCGAGGCCGAACAACGCTATCATGACGCCGTGAACGCTCAGCCCCTGGCGGCATAACTCACGAACTTTTGCCGCCGACAATCCCGGCGCGGTTCAAAATGCCCTCAGTGCAACTCTGAACACGTTTATCAAGATGGCAGCCTATGGGTTTGCCCGGAGTGTGCACATGAATGGAACCCACAGATCGCCGCAGGCAATTCAAGTGCGGAGGTTTCGCAGGAGCAGGACGTACGGGATGCCAACGGAAACGTGATCAACGATGGTGACACCGTAACCGTGATCAAGGATCTGAAGGTCAAAGGTTCGTCATTGGTTGTCAAAGGGGGGACCAAGGTGAAAGGCATCCGTCTGGTGGACGGGGTCGATGGACACAACATCTCCTGCAAAATTGACGGCATTGGTGCGATGAATTTGAAATCGGAATTCGTGAAAAAAGCGTAGTGGCATGATCCGGATGGATCGCATTGTTTGTAGCTCGGCAAATGCACAGCGTTCTGCCATCTCAGCCCGGTTGCAAACGTAATGGTCCGTCTGGCGCACACCACTATTACTCAGACGCATTCAGCAGAATTCGCTGAACCGTTCCTCGGCAAGGAGCTTCATGGCCGTCCACGGTCGATCAAACCGCCAGGCTGTTCGACTGACCATCGAGGTATTCGATCCGGCACGCGTAGGTCGGCCTAAAGCGAAGCGGCAGCCGACAAGCAGACGCGCCGGCTGTCGGCTGCCGCTTCGCTTTAGGCCGACCTACAATTATACCAATGCCCGAAGAGATCGACCGGCGATCTTACAATGTCGGCTCAAGAGGCCCGTTCTTCCTCGGCTTCGCCCTCCCCGCCGCAATTGGCCCAAACTGGCCTCCGAACTCGCCATGCCGCTCGCCATCGTGGTGTGGAACAACGGCGGCTTCGGACAGGTCCGACGGCATGATCCAGCGCGGCATCCTGAAATCGGCGTGACCCTGAAGAACCCCGACCACCACATGCTGGCGAAGGCCATGGGCTGCCGAAGCCCCTGGGCGGGCAGCGCTACCCGACGGACTTGAGTGACGAGGGGTGGAAGCTGATCGAACCGCTTCTGGGCCGAAAGCGGGGCGTGGTCATCAGCGGGACTACAGCCTCCGGCGGATTGTCGAGGCCAGCTTCCACGTCCTGCGCGGCGGTATTCCAAGGTTCACCCGGCCGACATCCATGACAAGCCCGGCGGCATGCTCCTGCTCAGCTTCCTCCACCTCCTGTTCCAGCCATCACGCTCGTATGGGCCGACACCAGCTATCAAGGTCTCAAGACCTGGATAAAGGAACATCTCGGATGGACACTGACGATCGCCAAGCATTGGTGGACTGGCGTCCAAGGCTTCTGGTGCGCTCCCGGGCAGCAACCACCGGTCATTCCTTCCGGCTTCCACGTCTTGCCTCGTCGATGGGTCGTTGAAAGATTATTATCATCCACCACTTTCGTCATGCCCGGACTTGATCCAGGCATGACGGAATAAGGATTACATCAAGTCTAGAACGTGACGACCGAGCGGATCGACTTGCCTTCGTGCATCAGGTCGAACGTGTCGTTGATCTGGTCGAGCGGCACGACATGGGTGATCAGATCGTCGATGTTGATCTTACCGTCCATGTACCAGTCGACGATCTTCGGAACGTCGGTCCGGCCACGAGCGCCGCCGAACGCGCTGCCCTTCCACACCCGGCCCGTGACGAGCTGGAACGGACGGGTCGAAATCTCGGCACCCGACGGCGCCACGCCGATGATGGTCGAGATGCCCCAACCCTTGTGGCAGCATTCCAGCGCCTGACGCATCGTGTGGATGTTGCCGATGCATTCGAACGAGTAATCGGCGCCGCCCTTGGTCAGTTCGACCAGATGCGGGACGATGTCGCCGCCGATTTCCTTCGGGTTGACGAAGTGGGTCATGCCGAACTTCTCGGCCATCTCGCGGCGGCCGTTGTTCAGATCGACACCGACGATCATGTTGGCGCCGACCATGCGGGCGGCCTGGATCACGTTCAGCCCGATGCCGCCAAGGCCGAACACGACCACGTTGGCGCCGGGATGGACCTTGGCGGTCCAGATCACGGCGCCGAGGCCGGTGGTGACGCCGCAGCCGATGTAGCAGACCTTGTCGAACGGCGCGTCCTCGCGGATCTTGGCGAGGGCGATTTCCGGCAGCACCGTGTAGTTCGAGAAGGTCGAGCAGCCCATGTAGTGGTAGATCGGCTCACCGTTCAGTGAGAACCGGCTGGTGCCGTCGGGCATGACGCCCCGGCCCTGGGTTTCACGGATCGCCTGACACAGGTTGGTCCGCTGGCTGAGGCAGTATTCGCAGTTACGGCATTCCGGCGTGTAGAGCGGAATGACGTGATCGCCCTTCTTCAGGCTGGTGACGCCCGGTCCGACATCGACCACGATGCCGGCGCCCTCGTGACCCAGGATGCAGGGAAACTTGCCTTCGCTGTCGGCGCCCGACAGGGTGAAGGCGTCGGTATGACAGATGCCGGTAGCCTTGATCTCGACCAGCACTTCGCCGGCTCGCGGGCCTTCCAACTGTACCGTCTCAATGCTGAGTGGTTTGCCGGCCTCGAAGGCTACGGCAGCACGTACGTCCATTAATCAATCCCTCCCAACCGAGACATTTCTTCCCTTGTGTTTCAATGCTTAACCATTCATCCGGGCAAATCAACCCTCCAAGGGTCTAGGAGCCTGACCTAGCACGTTGGTGGTAGCGTATATGATCCGCGAAGGCGGCGAGAAACCTCTTGAGGAAGTCGGCGGTGCCCTGATCCGTCAGGTTGCCGTCCGCGTCGAACTTGGAATTCGCCGCTCCGATCATGACCTCCGGCCGGTTCATCACCTGTCCGTTCAGGTAGATGAAGCATTGGCGGAGATGATACTGCGCGCGGGCCGAGCCGAGGGCGCCGGGGCTGGCGCCCAGGATGGCGATCGGCTTGCCGTCGAACGGCTGCTCGGGCGGGCGCGACGCCCAGTCGATGGCGTTCTTCAGCACGCCGGGGATCGAGTAGTTGTATTCCGGCGTCGCGATCAGGACGCCATCCGCCGCCTTGAGGGCGTCGCGGAAGGACTGGACGCCTTCCGGATAGCCTTCCTGTGTGCGCAGATCGTCGTTGTAGAGGGGGATGGGCGACAGGTCGAAGATGTCGATGGCGAGGTCGGCCGGGGCCAGAGTCTTCAACGCCCGGAGTGCGGCGCTGTTGAGGGAGCCCCGGCGCAGGCTGCCCGAAAAGCCGACGACCTTCAGCGTTGTCTTCTGGTCGCTCATGATGGCTGCTCCGATGTGTGGGATGGATTTATGGAGGTGGGGTGCGGCGGTGAAACCGTTACATACGCTAATAGTCGCGTCCCGGCCGCGGCTTGTAAACCGGCAACGAGACGCCGAAGGCGATACCGACCGCGCGAATCGCGAAGGCGGTCCCGAAACCGGCAAGCTGCGCCCATACCGGAGCGACGCCTGAGAGGATCAGAGCGATATAGGTCAGCGCGCCCGCGGCCGCCGCCGTCGCATAGATTTCCTTCCGCAGGATCAGCGGAACCTCGGCGCACAGCACGTCACGGATGATGCCGCCGAAAGTCGCCGTCATGACGCCCATGATGACGGATACCGGCAGGGAGTTGGTGACCTCCAGCGCCTTTTCCGCACCCGTGACGCAGAACAGCGCCAGCCCGGCGGCATCGGCCCAGAGCAGCACGCGGTAGCGGAACTCGATATAGGGGGCGGTGAAGAACATCAGCACGCCGACGCCGATGCAGATCAGGACATAGACCGGCTGGGTTATCCAGTAGACGGCCCCCTGCCCCAGCAGCAGGTCGCGGACGGTGCCGCCGCCGATGCCGGTGACCGTGGCGATCAGGCAGAAGCCCACGATATCCATCTGCTTCCGCGATGCCGTGAGTGCGCCGCTGGCGGCGAAGACGGCGACGCCGCACAGGTCGAGCCACGCGATCCATTGCTCCAACGCGATTCTCCCATGCGGTTCTGACGATGCCTCCGCTTCTATACACCGGCGGCCATCGGTGCGATTGTGTTCGATACCGGCTCATCTGATTCGAATGATTCAAAGTTCCCATGGCATCGCTTTCCGACGGACGGGCTTCGCCCGTCTCATCATCCCATTGGCTGGCGGTCGTGCTGAGTTCCCTGATGGCCTTCGCGCCGCTGGCCATCGACATGTATCTGCCGGCCTTGCCCGCGATCGGGCGCGATCTGGCGGCGACACCGGCAGCCGTGCAACTGTCGCTGTCCAGCTTCTTCCTTGGCTTCGGGGTGGGCCAACTGGTCTGGGGGCCGCTGGGCGACCGGTTCGGGCGGCGCGGGCCGATAGTGGCCGGGATCGTGCTCTACATCGCCGGATGCGTCGCCTGTGCCCTGACCAGCGACGTGGACCATCTGGTGCTGTGGCGCTTCGTCCAGGCGTTCGGCGCCTGCGCCGCTCCGGTGCTGGCGCGGGCGATGGTGCGGGACCTGTTCCCGCAGGATCAGGCGGCGCGCATGCTGTCGCTGATGATGCTGATCATGGGGATCGCCCCCATGGTGGCGCCGCTGCTGGGCGGTCAGGTGCTGGTCTGGTCGGGCTGGCGGGCGATCTTCTGGGGGCTGGCGGTCTTCGGGCTGATCGTGCTGGCGGGGCTTTACACCATTCCGGAAAGCTTGAGCGCGGACAAGCGGCGGCGGACCGGGATCGGCGACATGGTCACGGGGTATTTCCGGCTGCTCGGCAACCGGGCCTACATGGCCTATACGCTGAGCGGCGCCTTCTTCACCGGCGGCATGTTCACCTATATCGCGGCGACGCCGTTCGTCTATATCGAGTATTTCGGCATCTCGCCGCAGCTTTACGGCTTCCTGTTCGGCATCAATGTCGTCGGCATGATGATCTTCAACATGGTGAACCGGCGGCTGGTGCTGGCGATCGGGTCGGACCGGTCGCTGGTGATCGGCGCGCTCGCCTGCGCCGCCTTCGGCCTGACGCTGGCGGTGCTGGGTGCGACGGGGAGCTTCGGGCTGCTGGGGATCGTGGTGCCGCTGTTCTTCTATCTGGCGATGATGGGTCTGGTGGGAGCCAACGCCATGGCCGGCGCCATGTCGGTGGTGCCCGGCATGGCGGGGGCCGCGTCGGGGCTGGCCGGCACGGTCCAGTTCGGCATGGGAGCGGCGGCGAGCGCGCTGGTCGGCTGGCTGTCGGACGGCACGCCCGTCCCGATGGTGCTGGTGATCGGGGCCATGGCGGTGTGCTGCGCGCTGTCGGCGCTGGCGTTGCCAAGACGCACCGTGGAACCCGCTTCGTAGGTCAGAGGAACGGCGACAAACGCTTGGGGATCTTCATCGGGAACTCGCCCTTGCGGATCAGCTTGATCGCTTCGATGCACTCGACAAGCTCGCTCACCGTCGCCGGGCTGGCGAGATAGCCGAAGGCCACGTCGCGGTTACGGCGGGCGATTTCCTTGTCGCCGGCGGTGAACAGCGATTTGATGTTCCAGTTGCGGGCGATGGTGCGCGCGACCACAACGCCCAAGCCGGGACCGGCCGGAAGATCGATGTTTATCAGGGCCAGATCGGGCCGGAACTGTTCGGCCAGGGTGATGGCGTCGTTGACCTCCGTCACCGGCCCTATCGGGTCGTAGCCCACTTCTCGGAGCGCTTCGGACAGGGCTTGGGCAAGGATCAGGTCACTTTCAAGCAGAAGAATTCGCATGGATTCATGGACGGGTTTCGGAGACGCGGTCGGGAAGCTTAACCCGTCGCGGCCATTAAGGTTACGGATAATTAACCTTAATGCGCCAAAACATGCGCACGGAACCCATGAGAAGCTCACTCCCATGTTCGATATCAGCCCGACGATCGCCCTTGCCGTGTTCGTTTCGGCCTTCGCGCTCGACTTCCTGTATGCCCGCTACACCTACTACATCATCTCCATGAAGGCGGAGATGGCGGCGACCATCTCCTTCGTCTGGCATATGCTGAGCGCCACCGTCATCGTCCAGTACGCGGAGAACTCGGCCTATATCCTGTTCCTGTGCTTAGGCGGAACCTTGGGAACCTACCTGACGGTCTGGCAGCGCCGACGCGCGTCGCAAATCGCCGACGCGGTCACGCAGGGCTGATCGCTCCCGCTACGGCTGGATCGGCCAGAAAGCATTCGGCATGGCCGGCAAGGCCCGCACGCGCGGCCTCGTCCGCGGCGAAGGATGTCAGCGTCGGGCCGACCCGCTCGATCCCGCCGAACTGGAACGGCAGTTGAGTCGTGTAGCGGCGGGAGCCGGCGATCTTCGCGGGCAAGTGGTCTGAAATCGGGATCGCCAGCGGTATCAGCCCGTCCGGCAAGCCGGGCGGCGGGGCTTCTTCCGGAGCGCGGGTCGCATAGGGAAGATCGCGGTACCAGAAGGCGGGCCGCCCGAGCGAGACGACCGCGCGGACGGTCTGCCGGTGATCGATATGGTTGCCCAGCGCCTGCGGAGCGAACAGGACGTCCGGGTTGACGGTTTCGGCAAGACCGCCGACCCGCGCCGCCACATCGCGCCAGATTTCGTCGCCGGGGAGGACGCTCCCGAAGAGTGCCGCCGGGGAGCCATATCCCCGGTGCGGCGCTTCCTCCAGATCGAGCCAATGGACCTCGTCGGCGTCTATGCCGGGCGTGCCGGCGAAGGCGGCGTCCTCGTCGCGGCGAAGCGCCATGTAATCGACTTCGGGCGCCAGACCTTTGTCGGTCTGGCAGGCGAGCGCGAAGCCGGTCGGGTTGGGGACCGAGCGGGTGAAGACGGTCGCCAGGACGATGCTCCAGCCGCTCGCCTTGAGGGCGGCCAGCGTTCCGGCGCAGGAGAAGGCCACATCGTCCAGGTGGGGAGAGATGAAGAGCGCTGTGCGGGTGGTGGTCACGGTCGCGGCGGCCCTCATCGTTACAGCAGATGCGGCGATGCGCGGAACCGGCAGGAAAGGTCGGCGGTCTCCCGCGTCGACTTCGGCCGGATCGTAGAGGGTCGTCCAGCCGGTATCGGGCCTGGTCCCTTGCAAGTCGCGGTAGATTTCCTGGATGCGGCGGCCGATGGCGTGCCAGGAATAGAGGCTGCGGACTTCCTCCAGCGACTGGTGGGCCAGACGGCGGCGCAAGGGCGCGTCATCGATCATCCGGGCGATGGCCTGGGCCAAACCGTCCACGTCGCGCGGCTCGACCAGAAGCGCGTTGGATCCGTCGGTCAGGCAATCGACCACGCCGACGGCATTGGTCGAGACGATCGGCAGGCCGCTCGCCATCGCTTCCAGGATGGTGTTGGAGAAGCCCTCCGAATATGTCGGCGAGACGAAGATGTCGCCGCGCCGGTAGACATCGGCCGCCGCGAAGTAGTCGGCGTGGCCGGTCATTTCCACACTGTCGCCAAGGTTCAGTTCGGCGACGCGCGACCTTACGGCCTCCACATCGGGGCCGATGCCGGAGACGATCAGGCGCAGCTTGCGGCCGGTGGCGCGCAATTGGTCGAAGGCGTCGATCAGCTCCATCACGCCTTTCCGGCGATCGACGCGGCCATGGTAGAGCAGGACCGGCTCGGCGGAGAGCGCGCGCGATGTCGCGGTCGGGGCGCGGGTGGAAGCGTTCGGTGTCGGTGGCGCCGGGGACGATCACGAAGCGGTCGAGAGGGGTGCCGTGATGGTCGCGGACTTCCTCCGCGAAGCTGCGGCTGCCGATGATCAGCGAGCCGGCATGGCCCAGCACCGCCAGCATGGCCTGCTTGTGGGTCTTGCAGCAGGTGCCGACCCAGTGGCCGTCGCCTCCCTGGATCGACACGACGTTGGGGATGCCGAGACGGCGGCTGACTTCCAGGGCGGCCAGCCCGCAGGGATAGCCGTACTGGGCATGGACGAGGTCGAAGGGCTTGACCGCGTGCTCGGATTCCGCCGCTTCGACCATGGCCGCCAGGTCGGCTTCGAAATCGGCGGGGCGGCCGTGGCCCACCTCCTGCTCGCCCAGCAATTCCAGGCCGATGACCTTGACGCCGGGCACAGCGGGCGGCGGGCCGCCGCCGTAGACGGCGGAGCCCGCCGGATCGTTGCGGTACTGCGAGATCATGACGACGTCGTGACCGCCCGCCACCAGCTCGCGCAGCAGGTTGGCGGCGTAGACGCTCATGCCGGAGATGGCGGGGAAGAAGCGGCGGCTGATGAAGCAGATACGCATGGGGTCACGCACTCCGGCGGGTCGGGACTGAGGCGGCAGGCAGGCGGGCCTTGAGCCAGTCGAGGCTTTCGGGGATGGCGAGGTGGGCGCGGTGGGATTCGCGGGAAAGCTCGACGCAGACCAGCCGGTCGAAGCCGATGCCCTCCAGCGCTTCCAGCACCGCCGGGAATGTCCATGTCGCCCTGCCCGAACGGCAGATGCTCGTGGACGCCCCGGCGCATGTCCTCGACCGCGACGGTGCCGAGGTTGACTGGCGAATTCGCGGACGGCGGCGGCCGGATCGCGCTCCCCGGTGACAAGGCAGTGGCCGGTGTCGAGCGCCAGGCGCAGCGGCCAGGATGTCCGCTCCGACAGGTCGCGGGTCAGGCGCTGGAAATCATCGACGGTTTCGACCAGCATGCCGGGCTCCGGCTCCAGCGCCACGGTGACGCCATGCTCCGCCGCCGCATCGGTCACCTGGGCGATGCCGTCCACCAGCCAGTCCCAGGCGGTCGCGGGATCGACACCGCGGTTGGGGAACTCCCGCCCAGAAGGACACGGCCTCCGCCTCGCAGATGGCGGCGATACGGATGCAGCGGGTCAGGAAGTCGATCCGGCGGGCGCGGCCTTCGGGGGTTGGGTTCAGCAGGGTCGGCTCGTGCTTGACGCGGGGGTCGAGCAGGTAGCGCGCACCCGTTTCGATGACCAGCCCCAGACCCAGCTCGCGCAGCCGCCTGGCCAAGCCTTCGGCGCGGCGTTCCAGATCGGGTTCGAAGGGGTCGAAATGATGGTGGTCGAGCGTCAGGGCCACGCCGTCATAGCCGCTGTCCGCGATCAGCGAGAGCGCATCGTCGAGCCGGTGGTTGGCCGCGCCGTTGGTGTTGTAGGCGAAGCGAAGGGCCATTTTCCGGGCCTCCTTTTTTGGTGTTTCTTGATTGGTCAGGCGCCGAGGGCGAAGCGGACGGCATGGCTTTCCGGCTCGCGGTAGAGCGGATAGAGCCGCCCCACGATCCGGTCGATGGCCCTGGTATCGAGCCAAGCCGGTCCCCCCAGCCGGTCGATCGCCGATGCCGTCAGCGGAACCGGACGCGTACCCGGCGGCGGAGCGCCGATGCCGGCGAGATCGCTGCCGCGCTCGATCAGGCGGCGGATGCCGCGCTCGCCGATGCGGTGGTAGCTCATGGTCTCGCATTCCAGACCGGGAACGATGGCCTTGACCGCGAAGACATCGCCGCCGGGCGGAGAAAGGTCGAGATACAGGATATCGAAGCCGCTCTCCGCGCAGCTTGCCCGCGATCTTGTCCAGGCGGCTGGCCGGCGTGTCGGCCGGCGAAGTCGGCAGTTCGGAAAACGGCGTGGAGGTCCGCCGCGACAGCACGCTGTCGGCCAGCATGCCGCGCAGGTCACCGGCGGACAGGTTGACCCAGGCGGTCATCGCTTCGACCGCGCGCGGCTCCTCGGCGGAGGCGACATGGCGGGCGCGGTAGCGGTCGAGATAGCCGGGGGGCGCCACACTGCTCCACGAGATCGAGCGGGCCATGGGACATGGCCTTGCGGGAGCGGCTGGAGCAGAACTCCAGCAGCGCCTTCGCCAAAGCCCGTTCGCGGTCGAGATCGGCGGCCTCGCCGCAGGCGGTCTGCATGATCGGCACGGTGGAACGCCCGTCGCGGTCGGAGCCGACGACGTAAAGGTTCACCAGCCCGAAATCGGTCGCGGCCAGCTTGGCGATCACGTCGATGCCAAGCCCGTCCAGGTGTTTCAGCAGCCGAAGCGTCTCAGGATCGGTGACGCCGTCGAGGTCGAGCACCCTGCCCTGGTCCATCGCGCGGAAGCTGACGCAGTTGCCGTCGCGCTGAAGCAGTTCCAGCAGGCCATGGACCAGCGCCCGCTCGAAAGCTGTCGCCAGCGCCCAGGCCGTTGGTGATCGGCGTCGTCAGCGGCGTGATGCCGTCGAGCTGGGAACGGTAGCAGGCGGCGAACTCGTAGGGCACCAGCACCGGTTCACCCGAGGGGAAGCGCTTGGCCGCCACCCAGGTCAGACGCGTATCCGGCGTGTAGCCGGAACCGGCGGGAAGGCACAGCGTCAGCGGATCGCAGACGGCGGATGCGCCTCGGGTCGGCGGCGAGATCACGGTAGCTGCCGGTGACGCGCTCCATCCCGCGCAGGATGGTGTCGGCCTGGGCATTCTCGGTCAGTTCGCCCAGCACGCCGACCAGCGCCTGTTCTTCCGTGGCGCCATAGCCGAAGGCGTCGAACTGGGCACCGTCGCTTTGGCGGTGGCAGGCGAAGACGACCGGAACGCCGATGCGGTCCAGGGCATCGACCCGGAAATGCTCCAGGTCTCCGGGCGGCAGGTTGGCGCGATAGGCGTCGATGACGGTGCGCAGGCTCATGCCAGGACCTCCAGCGGAAACGGGCGGGTGCTCGGCGGTCCCGCCAGCAGGCGGTCGAACAGGCCCAGCGCATGGGCTCGGGTGACGCCGGAGGCATGCTCGAACGGTGTGAAGACGTGGTCGAAATCAAGCTCGGCGAAGACGGCGCGGTAGCGCCTGACTTCGTCATGGCTGAGCGGGATCTGGTAGTGGAAACCCTTGTGGCAGCTCAGGGCGATCGGGCGGCCTGCCCGAGTCCAGATCGACCTTCAGGCAATCGCCGCAGAACAGCGCGCGGTCGCGGGAGTCATGCAGCACGGCATGGCCCTCGTAATGGCCCTGCGTCGCGATCATGGTCAATCCGGGGGCCAGTTGATGGACGTCGTCCGCCGGCCACGACACCCGGAACGCCTTGGTGTAGCGCAGCCCGTCGCGGTGGATCACGACGGTCGGGTCGAACCGCTCCGCCAGTTGCCAGAGCGCTCCGAAGCCGTGGGGGTGGGAGCCGGCCAGGATCTTGATGCCGCCGAGCCGCTCGATCTCGTCCAGGGCTTCGCGGCGTGTAGAAGGGAGCGCCCTCGAACGCGATGTTGCCCTCGTCGCGCAGCAGCAGCCAGCCGGTGGAACCCAGGCCGAAGGCCGGATCGCAGGAGAAACCGACGATGCCGGGCATCGCTTCGGCCCAATGGGTCGTCACACTGCCGGTCAGGTCATCGACGGTGCGGAAATCCCAGCCATCGGGCGGCAGGGCGTTGCGGACATCCATGCAGACGGGGCAGCCGATCGGCTGTTGCCCGGCAAACCAGGGTTGCCAGAACCCGCAATGGGCACAGGCGTACTGGATCAGCGGCATGATCGCTCCATCAAGGTGAACAGGCGCAAATCGCGCTCGGGCGGGAAAGGCGAAGGGGCGGCCGGAAAGGATCGGCCTCGCTGAAGGCTTCGATCTGGTTCAGGAAGGGACTGCGGTCCGGATCGGGAACGGGAACCGCCGTGCCGGACTCCCGTGGCGGCATCGACCAGGGTCAATGTGCCGCCGGGCGTCTGGCCCATGGTGTCCGACGCTATAGCCATGGCGCGGGTGCCGACCAGTTCCAGCGTGCGGCGCGGGTAGTTGTCCGGGCAGTTATAGGCGACCTGGATGGTCCCGATGGTGCCGTCGGCGAACCGCCCGGTCAGCACGGCGCCGTCATCCACGTCATAGGCATGGACGCGCCGCTGGGTCAGGGCGTGCAGGTCGGTCCAGGGCGTGTCGAGCAGCACTTCCAGCAGGTCGATGCCGTGGGGGGCCAGATCCCACAGCGCGCCGCCCCCCGCCCTGCGCGGATCGGCCCGCCAGTTGTCGGCGGTCCAGTCCGGCGGCAGCCAGCAGGCGTAGAAGATCCGGGCCTGGGTGATGGTCCCAAGCGTGCCCTCCGCGATCAGGGTGCGGAGATGCCGGTGCGCCGCATGGAAGCGCTGATCATACGCGATGCCAAGCGTCACCCCGGCCCTGGCGCAGGCATCCACCATGGCGGCGGCATCGGCCGAGTTGGTCGCCATCGGCTTCTCGCACAGCACATGCTTGCCAGCCTCGGCGCAGGCGGCGACCACCGGCCTGTGCTGGTCGTTGGGGGTGGCGACATAGACGGCCTGAACGTCAGGGTTGCTCAGGACGGCGGACAGGTCGGACGTGCCCAGACTGCCCAGCCGCGATGGGTCGCGGTCGCACAGCGCCACGACGCGGCCATTGGCGGCGGCGTGGATGGCGGGGATGACGTAATCCCGCGCCACCCAGCCGCAGCCGACCACCGCCCAGCCGAGTTGCCGTTCCGGCATCACCAGCGCTCCGGCAGGTTCAGCAGGATGCGGCGGCGGGCAAGGTCGTCGGTCAGCGGGTCGCCGCCGACGGTGCCGCTCAACAGATCCTCGCGGGGCATGTCGGTCTCCAGATAGGTTGCCGCCGCGTATTCGCGGGCGAAGGCCGGCGTCGGCCATGCGGGCTTCAGGCGGTCGCCGTCGCGGACAAGCAGCGGGTTGAGCCGAAGCGGCGTGCCGGCTGGCGGCAGGTGCAAGTCGATGGGCCGGGTGTCGCCGATGCCGCCGGCGCTCCAGGCGAGCGATACGGCTTCCACCGTCGCAAGCTCCTCCGGCGTCCGGGCGGGTGCCGGCCCGTGCGCCAGTTCGGCGTCGTCATACAGGCGGCATCCGGGGAAGAGGCGATGCGTATTCCTCCGGCGTGCGGGGACGGCCGGCGATGCCGTGCTCGAAGCGGATGTTATGGGCATGGCCGATCAGGACGCTGCCGTGCTCACCGGCGGCGGCCATCAGGCTTTCGGCGATCCGCTCCTGTTCCGGCATGAAGTAGAAGGCGTCGTGGCACAGGATGGTGGAGCCCTCCGGGCAGTTCCAGCGGCAGACCAGCCGTCACGTCGGCGCAGACAAGCGGCGCATCCGGCACCACGAAATGCCGGGCCAGCCAGAGCTTGGAGAAGACCACGTCGATGCCGGCAACCGCGACGCCATGCCCCGCCACTTCCCGCAGGATCTGGCCGATGCCGCAGGCGAGTTCCAGCACCAGCGGCGGATCGGTCCAGTGCGTTTCCAGCAGATCCCAGCGCCGACAGGAAGGTCGGCGCCGACCAGCGATGGGCGAAGTAGTGCGCCACCGGGCCGAAATTCAGCCGCTCCATCGCCTGCCGCAGGGTGAGGGTGTCGATCTCGTCCACCAGACGGGCGGCATCGTCGAGCGACGGCGGCGGAATGCGTGCCCAATCGTCCTGGTCACGCAGCAGCAGCGCCAGGGCCGTCGCGCTCATCGCCCCGGTCGATGGCGGCAAGCGCCGCGTCCCTCAAGTCATCGCCGCCCCGTCCGCAGGTACGGAATACCGGCCACGACGGGCCAGCGCTCCGCCCCGTCGGTCAGCGAACCGGGACGGTCGGCGAAAAGCGGCCTCCCGGTCGTGGGACTCAGCAGCGCCGTCACCGGATCAGCCCGACCGTCCGCAGCAGCCCGGTCTGGAAGTCCTGAAGCGGGCCGGCATGGACCAGTTCCATTTCCTCGACCGCATGCCGCAGTTCGAAACTCGCGACGCGGGCGTACTGGTCCATCTGGAGGACGCGGTCGATCACGTCCGCCGAGTGGAAGGCCTTCGCCTCCGGCGTTTCCGCATCGGGCAGTATCCGCCTCGCCTCCCGGCAGGCGCGGGCGAGGTGATCGGGCAGCGTCGCCATGATCTCCTCCGTCAGCCGCGCCATCACCGGCTCCAGATGCCGCCCCAGCAGCATCTCGCCGGCAAAGCCGCTGTCGGGCATGACCGCGTTGTGGAAGTGATGCGACAATCCCGCCAGGAACGGCACCGCCGGATCGGCGCGGTAGGCAGGTCCCAGCCAGCACCGCGTAGACCGCCACGATCATGCAGTGGTCGGCATGGCTTTCCGGCGGCTCCAGGATCAGGCGCGGATGTCCCGGCCGGGTGGCGCCCGCGCGGGGCTGGCGCTCCAGATCATGGACGAAGGCCGGCGGCTTCGGCGGCGGCGGGTTCCGGTTCGCTCAGGTGATCCCGCAGGGTCGCGGCAAGCAGCGGGTCGAGCGGTTCCGCGACCGCGTCGAACGCGGACTGAAGCACTTCCGTCGCCTCCTCCTCGCTCAAGCCCGCGCGGGTCAGCATCGCGCGGTCGATGCCGCCCAGCCGGGCAGCCGGCCACGGCCAGCGCCGTTTCCCGCAACGCCACGGTGACGGGGGAATCCCCCGCCACCAGCCGCCCCCATGAACGCCGGAAGGCCCGCGCCGCCAGAGTGCCGTCGATACCGGCGGCGCGTACCCGCTTCAGGTCGTTGATTTCCCGCAGCAGCGGGATCAGGGCAGCGTCAACCGACATCGGCAAGGCTCGCCGCCGCTGCCTTCAGGGACTTCTCCGCGCGCTCGGTCCCATGGTCCAGCCATGCGCGGAACCGGCGCTCCTGCTCGGCCCAGGCATGCTCGGGCTCGGCGCCGTTGGCCATCTAGCGGCGCCTTGAAGAACACGCCCAGTTCCTCCAGCACGCCGCCCTGGCCGCGCTGCTTCGCCAGATCCAGGCAGCGGGCGATCTCGATCACCAGCGGGGCGGCCAGGATCGAGTCCTTGCACAGGAAGTTGATCTTCATCTGCATGCGGTGGCCGAGGAAGCCGGTGAAGTCGATGTTGTCCCAGGCTTCCTTGTCGTCGCCGCGCGGCGGGTAGTAGTGGATGAAGACCTTATGGTTCTCGACCTTGTAGCCAAGGATGCTGTCGAGCACCGACCCCTTGGTGTCCAGCTTGGACGCCAGCGAACTGGGATCGTCCAGCGCCAGCCCGTCGCGGTTGCCCAGGATATTGGTCGAGTACCAGCCATCCACCCGGAGCGAGCGGCCGCGCAGCGCCGGAGCGATCACGGTCTTGACCAGGGTCTGGCCCGTCTTGCCGTCCTTGCCGGCGATCGGCACGCCGTTGCGCCGCGCCAGCTCCTTCAGCGCCGGGATATCGGCCGAAACGCTGGGGGTGAAGTTGCCGTACGGGATGCCGCTGGTGATCGCGGCATAGGCGTAGAGCATCGCCGGGCCGATCTCCTCGTCGTTGGCGTCCAGCGCCATCTCGAACGCTTCCGGTGTCGCGAACTGCGGCAGGCTGGTATCGACCAGACGCTCGGTCGAGGCGAGATGGACGACCACGAGGCTGTCGACGCCGCTATCGGCCTTGAAGCGCCGCAGATCGTCCTTGAGGCTGTCGATCTGGTCGCGCATCGAGGTCAGGTTGGCGCCCTCCCGTCCCGCGACATTGCGGCAGAACTTGACGTTGCCGATGGCGGGCCAGGGCCTGACCGATTCCAGCTCCGTCCGCACGAGATCCAGTTCGGCGGGGGCCAGGACGCCGTGCTGGCGGCAGGCGGACGCCAGATCGTCCGGATAAAGGTCCCACCCGGCCAAAGCGATGTTCTGGTAGGGAGCCAAGCCGGTCTGGGTGGAATCGGCCAGCGGCAGTCCAGACAGATCGACAGCCCCACGGCGGATCATTCCCAACCCGGCGGCGACCGTCGTAGCAACCGCGCCACCCAAACCGACTATTGCAACGCCCAGACGGCGTGCAGGCATCTGACTCATGTATCCTCCGGAATTATGCCGGGCACGGGAAATGCCGTCGGCAAACTCTTCTCAATCAGTGGCAACGGACAATGGTCGGGATATCAGACGGGCACATTCGCCAATCGGCGAGAAGTCTTATTCATGCGGGTTACCCATATTTTCAAATATGTTATTTGTCGTGTGCGGGTTGATGAAAGTCATTTTGGCTTATTTACTTCAGGCCCCGCTTTATTTTGAAAATAAATAACTAAATTGAATGAAACAGTGACTAACCCTTCATCCGGAACACCCGAAGACGCTCCGTGACGCGGACGAGCGTGCGCGCCGCCAAGCGCTGCTCGGCGAAGATCATGTGGCGCCGCTGGTGGCCTATGGCGCGCAACTCGCGGAGCGGATCGGAAAGGCTGTCCCGGATGGTCGATCCGCTGGACGGCGGGGTGAACGCCCGGCTGCTGATCCTGCTGGAAACACCGGGGCCGAGGGTGCTGGGGACGGGCTTCGTTTCCCGCGACAATCCCAGCGGCACGTGCGGCCAACATGTTCCGCTTTCTGACGAACGCCGGCATCGCCCGAGCCGACACCGTGATCTGGAACATCGTGCCGTGGCTGATCCAGACGCCGGGCGAGCGCAACCGCAACCCGTCACGCCTTGAGGTGGCGGAAGGACTGGCCCACCTGCCGGACTTCCTGGACCTGCTGCCACGGCTGGAACTGGCTGTCCTGGCCGGACGCAAGGCGGAGGCCGCCCTGGGTCTGCTGGAAGCCCGCGAAATCCCCTGCCTGACGATGCCGCACCCGAGCCCGACCTATGTCTGCACCAGCCCCGATGTGGCGTTGCGGATTTCCGCCTGCCTGGGAAAAGCGTCGGAGACGACTGGCGGTTACCAGGAATAGCGCCATGTCTCCGTCATGA